>NZ_NOXT01000121.1 GCF_002251755.1 Sandarakinorhabdus cyanobacteriorum | reverse complement strand
CTCAGGAGTTGGAGCCTCCGGCAAACCCGGCGCGGTTCAGTCCCAGAGAGTCTCACTAGCTTCTATCATTCGCACTAGCTTCTGTGTTTGACATCGGCGGCAGAGAGCGCCGGCACCTCGATGTGGAGATCGATGCGGTCGAGCAGGGGGCCTGACAGCTTGCTTTGGTAATCGGCGGCGCAGCGCGGGGCGCGGGCGCAGGCGAGGCCGGGATCAGCGAGATGCCCGCAGCGGCAGGGGTTCATCGCAGCGATGAGCTGGACGCGGGCCGGATAGGTGACATGGGCGGCGGCGCGCGCCACCTGCACCTGGCCGGTTTCCAGCGGCTGGCGCAAACTGTCGAGCACCGTGCGTTGATATTCGGGCAGTTCGTCGAGGAACAGCACGCCCAAGTGGGCGAGGGAAACCTCGCCGGGCCGCGCCTTGGTGCCGCCGCCGACCAGCGCCGCCATCGACGCGCTGTGATGGGGGGCGCGAAACGGCCGGCTGCGTTTCAGCTTGCCGCCGTCAAGCTCCCCGGCGATCGAGGCGACCATCGAGACTTCCAGCGCTTCGGCCGGCGTGAGATCGGGCAGGATGCCGGCCAGCGCGGCGGCGAGCAGCGACTTGCCGGAGCCGGGCGGCCCGCTCATCAACAGATTGTGGCCGCCGGCCGCAGCAATCTCGATGCAGCGCTTGGGGGTTTCCTGGCCCTTGATGTCGGCCAGATCGGGGCCGGGGCGGCGGATTTCGGCTTCGGCCTGCAACGGTTGCGGCAGGATCAACGAACCTTTGAGGTGATTGATCAGGCTGAGCAGATCGGGGGCGGCGATGAGCTGCACCTCGCCGGCCCAGGCGGCTTCGGGCCCCTGGGCGGCGGGGCAGATCAGCCCCTGTTCCTGCGCGCCGGCATGGAGCGCGGCCAGCAGCACGCCGGGCACGGGCAGGATGGCGCCATCAAGGCCGAGTTCGCCCACGGCGACGAATTCGGCCAGCGCATCGGCCGGCAACACGCCCATGGCGGCGAGCAGCCCCAGCGCGATCGGCAGATCATAATGGCTGCCTTCCTTGGGCAGATCGGCCGGGGACAGATTGACGATGATGCGGCGCGGCGGCAGCGACAGGCCGATGGCGTGCAGGGCGGCAGCGACGCGTTCGCGGCTTTCCTTCACCGCCTTGTCGGGCAGGCCGACGGTGATGAAGCCGGCCGGGCCGGCGGAAATCTGCACCTGGACATCAACGCTGCGGGCTTCCAGCCCCAGAAATGCCACCGTGCCGACATGGGCCACCATTGCTGCGCTCTCCTGAACGGCACGCCAGTTTGTGACCCTGTTGCCACGCTTAGGAAAAAGCGGAGGCGGGCGCAATTGTCGCCTTACACTTGCCACAGCCCGGTCGTAACGGGACTGGCATTGTGAGTCGCCCCGGTTTCCTTGGTTCGCTGGTCCGTTCGGAACCAGTCAGGGTGTTCCAGATCATTCTGGGCGCCTTGCTGTTTCCTGTGGCCGGCATCATCGGGCTGGTGTCGCCGGCGCCGATCGGGATTGTCGTGGCCGGCGCGGGCGCGGCGCTGATCTTCCGCAATTCGCGCTGGGCGCGGCGGCGCTACATCCTCTACAGCCGGCGCCATCCGCGGGTGCGGCAGGCGGTGGATATCGGGCTGATGCGTGGCCGGCGGCGGCGCCAGCGGCTGCTCCACCCGGCAGATTGACGGCAATTCCTGTTGGCGGGCAGTTCGTCTGCCAAGCTGCTGTGAACAATGTTATTAATCAAAAATTGACATATATTGCAGTTGAGTTAACATTTGTGCATCGACTCGGGTGGGATGGGCGATGCGCAAACTGCTTCTTGGCCTCCTTCTGGTAGCGGCACCGGCAAATGCGTTGATACGTTTTCCGAACACGTCAGCTTTGACGCCCTATGCCGTGGTTTCGGTTGGCAGCACAGCATCCTTCAACCAGAACAGCGGTCCGATCACCGGCAAGCTGCTCGTGGGCCAGGGATCGACGGTCAGTTCATCCGGCGGCGGCAACGGCAGTATCACCGGCGGTGCCTATGGCGACAACCAGACCCAGCTGAACAATCTTCGTGGGCTGCAGACCGATCCGACTCTGAATCTTGTCACCGCGTCGGACACGCTTGCAGCCTATAATCAGGCGCTGGCCCTTGCGGATTTTGCCAATGCGCTGGCGGCCACGCAGACCAGTGCGGGTGCCATAACGGGGACACGCACGCTCACCAACACGGGGGCTGTGACCATCACCAACCCGAATGGTCCGGCCACCAGCCTGAGCGTGATCGATTTCACCAGCCTGAGCAACTCAACGTTGACCATCAGTGGCGGTGCCAATGATTTCTTCGTGCTGCGTACTTCGGGCAATTTTTCGACCAATCGCACGATTGCGCTGACCGGCGGAGTGACGGCAGACCGCATCCTGTGGGTGATGAATGGCACGAGCGGCAATATTTTTCAGACATCCGGTGGGAATAATCTGATTGGCACGTTCCTGGCGACCAAGGGCGGCAATTTCCAGTTCTCCGCCATTCAGTTGACCGGCAAGCTGATCAACACGGCCGGGCATATCCAGTTCGTGTCCAACTCAACCATGACTGATGGCGGCCTGACCGTGCCGGTTGATCCGGTGCCAGAACCGGCGGCATGGACCATGCTGATTGGCGGCTTCATGCTGGTTGGCCAGATGGCACGGCGCCAGCAGCAGGCGGCACGGGTGCGGGCGGCCTGAGCCCCGCACATTGACGACGGCACATCCTGACCCTACATCCCCGCCGATGCCCCAGGCGTAAGGCGCGGCCGCGCCAGCGCTGCGTTTTGTGAAGTCAGGAATTCCATGCTCGGTCTGGGCAAGATTGCCAAAACCCTTTTCGGTTCCAGCAACGATCGCTACCTGAAATCGTTGCGGCCGATCATCAAGCGCATCAATGATCTGGAGCCGCAGATCAGCGCGCTGAGCGATGCCGAGCTGCAGGCGCAGACGCCCAAGCTGAAGGCGCTGCTGGCCGAGGGCAAGACCACCGACGATATCCTGCCCGAAGCCTTTGCGACGGTACGCGAGGCGGCCAAGCGCACGCTGGGCCAGCGCCATTATGATGTGCAGCTGATCGGCGGCATCGTGCTGCACCGGGGCGAGATCGCCGAAATGCGCACCGGCGAAGGCAAGACGCTGGTGGCGACGCTGGCGGTGTATCTGAATGCGCTCACCGGCCGCGGCGTGCATGTGGTGACGGTGAATGACTATCTCGCCACCCGCGACAGCCAGTGGATGGGCAAGGTCTATCGCTTCCTGGGGCTGAGCGTGGGCGTGATCGTGCCCAATCTGGATGATCAGTCGCGGCGCGATGCCTATAATTGCGACATCACCTATGGCACCAACAACGAGTTTGGCTTCGACTATCTGCGCGACAACATGAAGTACAGCCGCGAGCAGATGGTGCAGCGGCCGTTCTACATGGCGGTGGTGGACGAGGTGGACAGCGTCCTGATTGACGAGGCGCGCACCCCGCTGATCATCTCCGGCCCGACCGATGACAAGTCTGCGCTCTACACCCAGGTCAACGCCGTGGTGAAGGAGCTTGAGCGCGAGGATGTCGAGGTTGACGAGAAGCAGAAGTCGGTGATCCTCACCGAGGCCGGCACCGAGAAGGTGGAGCGGATGCTGGCGGCGGCCGGGCTGCTGCAGGGCGAGAATCTCTATGATTTCGAGAATACCCAGGTGGTGCACCACCTGAACCAGGCCTTGCGCGCCATTGTGATCTTCCGCCGCGACACCGATTATATCGTGCGCGACGGCAAGGTGATCATCATCGATGAATTCACCGGCCGCATGATGGACGGGCGCCGCTGGTCCGAAGGCCTGCACCAGGCCGTGGAGGCCAAGGAAGGCGTGCAGATCATGCCGGAGAACCAGACTCTGGCCAGCATCACCTTCCAGAATTATTTCCGCATGTATCCCAAGCTTGGCGGGATGACCGGCACGGCCAGCACCGAAGCGGCGGAATTCTATGACATCTACAAGCTGAACGTCGTGGAAATCCCCACCAACCTGCCGGTGCAGCGCAAGGATGTGGACGACGAGTTCTACAAGAACAGCCAGGACAAGTTCAAAGCCATCGTGAAGGCGATCCGGGGCGCGCAGGAGCGCGGGCAACCGGTGCTGGTTGGCACGGTTTCGATCGAGAAGAGCGAAATGCTGTCGGACTTCCTGAAGCAGGAAGGCGTCGAGCATGTCGTGCTGAACGCCCGTTATCACGAGCAGGAAGCCGCCATCGTGGAGCAGGCCGGCCGCATCGGCGCCGTGACCATCGCCACCAACATGGCCGGCCGCGGCACCGACATCAAGCTGGGCGGCAACGACGAGGCCCGCATCGCGCGCGAGCTGGCCGGCATGCCGGAAGGACCGGAGCGTGAGGCTGCCGAAGCCCGCATCAAGGCTGAAGTGGCGGCCGAATGCGCCCAGGTGAAGGCCAATGGCGGCCTGTTCGTGCTGGGCACCGAACGCCATGAGAGCCGCCGCATCGACAACCAGTTGCGCGGCCGGTCGGGCCGCCAGGGCGATCCCGGCCTGTCGCGTTTCTACCTCAGCCTCGATGATGATCTGCTGCGCATCTTTGGCCAGCAGAACATGCTGTCCCGCCTGATGAATTCCGGCCTGGAAGAGGGTGAGGCCATCATCCACCCGTGGATTTCCAAGGCGATCGAGACCGCCCAGAAGAAGGTGGAAGCGCGCAATTACGACATCCGCAAGCAGCTGCTGCAATATGATGACGTGATGAACGACCAGCGCAAGGTCGTCTATGAACAGCGCGCCGACATCATGGATTCGGACACGGTGGGCGACGTCGTGGTGGACATGCGCCACGAGACGGTGAACGCCATCGTGGCCACGCGGTGCCCGCTGGGCAGCTATCCCGAACAATGGGATGTGGCCGGCCTGCAGGAGGATGTGACCGGCACGCTCGGCCTGTCGGTGGATGTGGCGGCCTGGGCGAAGGAAGAGGGGATTGACCCCGAAATCATCGTCGACCGGCTGATCGAGCAGGCTGATGCGCTGGTGGCGGCCAAGGCGGCGGAGTTGCCGGCCGAGACCTGGATCAGCATCGAAAAAAGCTTTTTGCTGCAGGCGCTTGACCATCACTGGAAGGAGCATCTGGCGACGCTGGATTCGCTGCGATCGGTCATCCATCTGCGCGCCTATGCCCAGAAGACGCCGATCAACGAGTACAAGCGCGAGGCCTTTGCCCTGTTCGAACGCATGCTTGCCAGCGTGCGCGAGGATGTGACGCGCATGCTGGCCAATGCCCAGTTCAGCTTGGCTGCGGATGAGCCGCCGGCCGAGCTGTCGTCGTTTGTGACCACGGCCGATCCGGTGGTCAACAGCTTGAATTTCGACGCCTTTGGTTCGACCTTGCCGGCGGGCATGCTGGCGGCGGCGCAGGATGCAACGGCAATGATCGATATTGATCCGGCCGATGTGGAGGAGTGGCGCCAGACGGTGAGCCGCAATGCCGAATGCCCGTGCGGCAGCGGCAAGAAGTTCAAGCACTGCCACGGCGCGCTGTAACCCACTGACAATCAAGACATTACCGGGGCTGGCCAAGGCGGCCGGCTTGGGCCTATCATGGGGGCACTTCGGGGGGAGTGTGGGCCATGGCATGGAGCGCCCAAGAGGCTTTGGCGCAGCTGGGTTGGTTGCCGGCCGATGCGGCGGCCGCCCTGGCGCGGCTGGCGGTGCCATTTGCGGTGCCGGCTGGCGATGCGATTTTTCGCCAGCATGATCAATCGGATGGCCTGTATCTGATCGAGCGTGGCACGGCGGTGGTGACCGGCCGCACCCCGGGCGACGGCCATGTTGAACTGGCGCGGCTGGGCGCGGGGGCCATGCTGGGGGAGTTTTGCCTGCTGGATGGTGGCCGGCGATCGGCCGATGCGCTGGCGGCGACGGATGTGGCCGGCTGGCGGCTGGATCTGACGCGCTTTGCCGGCATGGCCGAGGCTGGCGATGCCGCCGCGCTGGCGCTGGCGGCGGCGCTGCGGGCGCAGGTTGCGGCGCGCAGCCATGATCTGGTGGCCGCGCTGGGGCCGCCGGTGACCGCAGCGTGCGCGCCGGTGACCGCAAACGCCGATTTCGTGACCGATTTCGTTGGCGCCCGCCTGCACACATTTCCCGGCTTTGATCAGTTCACGCCGGCTGACTGGCAGGCGCTGGTGGCGGCCGGTACCGGCCATCGCCACAGCCCCGGCGCGCGGCTGGATGGCGGGCCGCCGCCGCTGTGGATCGTGCTGCGCGGGGCGCTGATGTGGCAATCGGGCGATGGCCTGCAATATCTGGTGCACGGGCCCGGCGCCCTGGCCGGCGGTGCCGCCTTTGTGGCGGGCCGGGCGTGGCCGGCGCGGCTGCTGGTGCGGGAGGAGGCCGAGCTGTTCTGCCTGCCGGCGTTGCCCGACGGCGGCACCGGGCAGAAGCTGGCGCGGCTGCTGGGCGCCGCGCTGGTGCGGGATCAGCGCCGCCTGACCCGGGTGCGGGCGCGGCTGGCGGCGATGGAGGCAGCCTGATGTGCCGGATGCTGGGCTATGTGGGCGCGCCGGTGCTGCTGGAGCATCTGGTGGTGCGGCCCGACAATGCGTTGCTCAACCAGACCACCGATGCGCAATTGCTCGCCATGCTCAATCTGGCCGGCTTTGGCCTGGCGGCGTGGAACGACGATCTCAATGATCCGCACCTGCCGCTGACCTTCCATTCCACCAATGTCGCGGTGTTCGATGCCAATTTGCGCGCGCTGGCGGCGCGCCTGAAGGTGCGGAGCCTGGTGGCGCATCTGCGCGGCGTGCCGCTGGACGGCAGCGCCACCATCAACCAGCAGAGCCTGCACCCGTTCCACCTGGCCGGCAGCCCGCTGGTGTTGGCCCACAATGGCGATCTGGCCGAATTCGGCCGCATGCGCGCCGCCCTGTGGCCGCACATCAAGCCGGATGTGGCCAAGGCGATGACGGCGCTGACCGACAGCGCCTTCCTGCATGCGCTGGTGCTGTCGAATGTGGAGGATCCGGCCGGGCCCTTCACCACCGATGCGATCTTCCGCGCGGTCAACGCGGCGTTCAGGACCATCCGCCGCGTGCGTGCCGATCATGGCATCACCCGATCATCCTCGGTCAATCTGGTCGTGTCGGATGGGCGGGCGCTGGTGGCCACCCGCTTCACCTTTGATTTCGGCCGGTTCGAGAAGCCGCCGTTCCAGGGCGGGATCGAGTTTCTGAGCCAGTGGTTCACCATCGGCGAGCGTTATGGCTTTCGCGATGGCGAGTGGAAGATGGCCGGCGAAGGTGGGGCCGGCACGCTGGTCGCATCGGAGCCGCTGACCCGCGATGTGTCGACCTGGGTGGAGGTGCCGGAATATGGCGCCCTGCTGGTTGACGGCGGTGACACCCCCCGGCGGCGGATCGTGATGATCGATTGCTGAGGGTTGGCGGTCACTCGGCCTTTGGTGTTTCATCCTGCAAGAGCGCTGGGTTGCGCATCGCAGTCTTGAGATAGGCTGACGAGCGTTCCCAGATATCGAGTATTTCACGAATCTTTACAGCAGCATCGGGTAATGTGACATCGAACAGGAAATCCTGCTCCAGCATGATTGAACGGATCCCGGTGTCACCGATGCGCACATAGGATTTGGCGAAACGATATTTTTTGTTGAAGGCGAACACGTCTGTATCGGAAAAATCATCAGGTTCGGTTGGGCCGATGCCAAGCCAGCATTGGATGGAGTGGCCAGCAAACACCGTGATCTGAAACGACAGTCCGCCTGCTCCGCTCTTGATGAGATCATCTTGTGCCAATTCGGCCCTATAACCGACCTCCCGCATGAGATGTGCGATTTGCTCTGATATTTCGCGTTCAGACATATTACCAGGCCAATGCAGTTTTCTTGAATTCTGTTACATTGGAAGAACTCACAATATTTTCCGCATCCAGTAATTTATCTGGCTGTGATATCTTTGGGAAACGAACATCGCTTTCAATTTCATCTTGCGGTTTTTGGTTTATGAGTTCAGCCGTACGCCTTATGTCTTCTATTCTGCCGAACACGATTGTATCGTTGTTCCGAGTGCCGGGTTCAGATGGGCGCAGTCCGACAACGGCTGGGTGTGAACTCATCACCTGATAGCGCCGCTGCGCATCTCGCGTTAGACATGCACCGCCCGGCAAATCAGGATCGCGGCCGATGGCCAATTGGTTGGAGATGGCTGAGACGCTTTTCCCAAGTTTGGCCGCCAGTTCGCTCGGCGTTTGATTTGGCTGCTTGACCAATTCCCTCACAATATCGCCCAATACCTGCCAGCGCTGGAAAATATCGGCAGCTTCTGTGGGACGGAGCATCTCGGCGCGTGGCCGGCGTTGGCCTTCGGCCGCCAGAAAGCGGGCGACCTGGATGTTGCCATACAGGGTTTCAGGGGAATGGTCATGGGGCTTGCCGTGCAGAAGCGCCGCGCGGGCGAGCACGCGTTCCAATTTCGGAACGGCTCTGCGCAGGGAATCGCGATGGCCAGCGGCAAAGCTCTGCATGATCCACATTGTTGCGGATTCGGCATGGCGGGCTGCATCGGCCCAAGGTCCATCAATGCCGATTGCCACGGGTGGGGGGTGCTGTTGCAACTGAGCCAAACGCTGATCCAGGCTGGTCAGGATTTCGTCAAGTTGAGGAAAGGACTGTTCAGCCATTGGCGCTTCAGTCGACATTCTGACACTATCCTTGCGCCGGCAGCCTGTCGGTTGCCGATGTTGCCCCTGCCACATGAGTTAGGCGTGAATGAGGAGTTGGTCAATAGCACAAGGAGGTGTATGGAAGATTTATGAGCGCTGACGATCTGGCTGGTCTGCTGCTGCGCCTGGCCGAAGAACTTGCAAAGCGGGTGCAGGCAGCAGGCAAGCTGCCTGATGCGCTTGATCGTCGACCGAACCCGGACGAACGCTGGGTCTGGTTTTCGCTTACGCAAGTATCTGAGCTTGCTTATGAAGGATTAGGCATCTCCAACTTCGGCCCGCTTGATGGCGTCAGCGACGATGCGCTGGCCTCCGTGCTTGTGTTGCTGGATGACTGGTTTTCGCCGCTCAATCCCGGCATGGAGGAATTGCCGCCCCGGCCGCCGCAGTTTGATTCGGACTTGTTCGAATCGCTGGAAGAGCGGCTGCGGATGGCAGGCAGGCTGTTCCCGCCTCTCGGTGTCGACGCCCCGGCGCTGCTGATTCCGGCCGGGCGGCTCGGCGCAAGCTTTGATCCAAAGGCTCTCGCAACGGCTGGCGTGAATGTTGCCACAGTGGCGCTGGGTCTGGTCGCAGCCAAGTTGCGGCACGTCATTCCGGTGCCGTCACATGTCACCCGCAGCCCGATGGTGGCAGCCAACGATCGGCAGCCGCCCTGGCGTGGTGAGGTGCCACAGCGGGTGGCATTGCAATATCGAAGGGCGCTGACTGACCCGGCGAAACCGCGCGCCGGCCAGCTGAAAATTGCCATCGCGCCGATCATGGAAAGCTGGGCCGAAGGCAAGTTTGTTCCGGTTCCGGACCGGCAGAGTTACAGCGTTCGGCATGATTATGATCCAGGAAAGCGCGTTGCCGATGTACTGGACGCGGCTGCACAGGCCGATATCCTGCTGTTCCCGGAAATGGCGCTGTCTGAAGCCGGATTGGCTGTGCTCAGCCGTGAATTGAAGTCGCGATTTTCGCAAAGTCAGCCTTCACCCGAGCTGGTTTCGGCCGGCGTACTGGGCACAAGTAAGGTCGGCCCTGGCAGCAACCGCGTCTATCACCTGTCGCGGGATGGCCAAGTCCTGATGGTGCAGGACAAGCTGTCGCCATGGGATCTGAACGAAAATGATCGGATGAGGCTGGGGCTGGCCGGTTGGGGCGATGGGTTGATCCTGGAGGATATCGGCTTTGGCGCGACCATCCATCTGGTTGATACACCACTGCTCGGCCGGTTGATGAGCTATATCTGTGCTGACATCAATGATGACCTGCCGGCCGATTATCTGATCCAGGCGGCTGGAGTGGACTGGGTGCACGCCCCGATCATGGATCATTCAACCTGCTGGGCGCTGGATGCGGCCAATGGCAGGTGCATCGAGAGCCGCTGGTCGGTGCGGCGGGCGTTGCGGGCCGCACGGCAAGGGGTGCGCCTCATCGTCACCAACAGCCTGGCCATGACCGAACAGGCAAACAGGCATAATCAAGAAAGCGGCAACACTGGCTATGTGCTGCAGGATTGCGGCATCGGCCTGTTGGCCGAAGCCATCGACGGCCATGCCAAGGTTTGCCACGCCAAGGTGGCTCTTCAAGCAGCGGCCAGCCCCAACATCCGGATTGTCAATTGGCCGAGCGATCGTCAGCCGTGGGGATGCGATGGTTATTGTATTGAATGTCGCTGTGCTGCGTCATAGCAATTGCTGGGCGAGGCGGGTGAGGCTGGTGACGATGACCAGCAGGCCGATGCAGATGATGGCGATGCTGGTGGGCAGCTTCTTGGTCAGCTTGGCGGCGATGGGGGAGGCGATGAGGGCGCCGGCGATCAGGCCAAGGGCCAGCTGGGACACGGCGGCAAAGCCGAGATTGCCGACCAGCACGGTGGTGACGGTGACGGCGACGATGGTTTCGGCGATGGTGCTGGTGCCGACGACATAGCGCGGGGTGCCGCCGCGTTCGACGAGGCTGGAGGTGACGAACGGGCCCCAGATGCCGGCCAGCGCCTCCAGGATGCCGCCGAACAGCGCGATGATGGTGCGGTGCTGGCGCTTGGCCAGTTCGGCGCGCGGGCGGCGGGCGCGATAGAGGATGAGCCCGCCGATCGCCAGCAGATAGATGTTGACCCCGATTTTCAGCTGGTCGCTGTGGATGGAGACGAGGATCAGGCTGCCGATGAGCGCGCCGGCCACGCCGCCGGCGCCGAGCCGCAGCAGCATCGACTTGTTGACATTGCCTTCGCGCACATGGGCGATGGAGGCGGCGGTACCGGTGAAGATCTTGGAGGCGTTGACGGTGGCGCTGACGCTTTTGGGATCAAGGCCGATGCCGTTCAGCAGCGTGTAGGACAGGACGCCAAAGCCCATGCCCAGCGAGCCATCGAGCATCTGGGCAAAGAAGCCGACAACAAAGGCCGACAGGATGTCGGGGTTGCTGATGATATCGGCGAGCCAGGCCGGCATCAGGCGTGACCCAGCGGCATCGGCGCATGCCAGCGCGCGGCCAGCGGCTGGCAATCGGCCCGGCGCGAGTTCACCCTGAGCTTCACGCTGAACGTCCCCCTTCGTTGCAGATGCGGCTGCTGGGATGCTCCTAGCAAAGCTGCGCCGCCCATGCACCTGTATCTTGGCGGCTTTTTTGCAGGCGCGAACAGGCGTGTGGCCGGCTGCGGCCAATGGTGGCCGGCCTGCGCCAGCCGGAGCGTGGGCAGCGGGGCTGCGGCTGCGCCGCGCCTCATATGGGCAGAACAACGCAGAATCATGGTCAAGCATGCGGCAATCTGCGTCAAAGCCTTTGCCAGCCGCGCCTTTTTGATGGCATGGGGCGGCTGTGGCGATGGTGCAACGCGGCACGGCTGGCGGCATCGGCCGAGGGCAGATTGTTCGGATAGAGGATCGAAATGGTGACCAACCCAGCAGGCCCGGGCGACGCGCAATCGCCGCCTTCCGGCACTGCGGCCGTGCAGCGGCCCGATATCTGGGATTATGCCCGCCGCATCGAGGCCGGGTTCCCGCTGGGCGAGGTGAGCCTGCCCAAGCATCTGCAGGAACTGCAGGCCGAATCGATTCACATCATGCGCGAGGTGGCATCCGAATTCAGCAATCCGGCGCTGCTCTATTCGATCGGCAAGGATTCATCGGTGATGCTGCACCTGGCGATGATGGCCTTCTGGCCGTCAAAGCCGCCGTTCAAGCTGATGCACATCGCCACCGGCTGGGATTTCAACGACATGATCGTGCACCGCGACGAGCTGTGCACGGCGCTGGGCCTGACCCTGTTTGTCGAATCGAATGACGAGGCGACGGCGCGCGGCCTGACCCCGTTCAACACCGATTCGCGCGAATGGGCGCGCTTGATGCTGATCGACACGCTGAAGGCCGGCATGGACAAGCATGGCTTTGACGCGGCGCTGGGCGGTGGCCGCCGCGACGAGGAGAAGAGCCGCGCCAAGGAGCGCATCTTTTCGGTGCGCGGCCCCGGCCAGGTGTGGGACCCGCGCAGCCAGCGCCCCGAACTATGGTCGCTGTTCAACGGCCGGCTGGCCAAGGGCGAGAGCATGCGGGTGTTCCCGCTGTCCAACTGGACCGAGCTCGACATCTGGGAATATATCCGCCTGTGCAACATTCCGGTGGTGCCGCTCTATTTCGCCAAGCCGCGCCCCGTGGTGGACCGCGACGGGCTGCTGCTGGTGGTGGACGATGACCGCATGGTCTATCGCGACGGCGAGGTGGCCGCCGACCGGCTGGTGCGGTTCCGCACGCTGGGCGACTGGCCGCTGTCGGGCTGCATGGATTCGCCGGCCGCCACGCTGGAAGCGATCATCGAGGAAATGATGACCTCGCGCGTGTCGGAGCGGCAGGGCCGCATGGTCGACAAGGACGAAGCCGCGTCGATGGAAAAGAAGAAGCGCGAGGGTTATTTCTGATGAGCAGCGCGGTCACGACGATGGAACGCGCCAGCCAGCTGCGCTTTCTCACCTGCGGTTCGGTGGACGACGGCAAATCCACCCTGATCGGCCGGCTGCTGTATGACAGCAAGCTGATCATGGATGATCATCTCTATGCGCTGGAAAGCGACAGCCGCAAGCATGGCACCACGGGCGAGGATATTGATTTCGCGCTGCTGGTTGATGGCCTGGAGGCCGAGCGCGAGCAGGGCATCACCATCGATGTCGCCTATCGCTTCTTCACCACGCCGCGCCGCAGCTTCATCGTGGCCGACACGCCGGGGCACGAGCAATATTCGCGCAACATGGCCACTGGCGCATCGAACTGCGACCTGGCCATCATCCTGATTGATGCGCGCAAGGGCGTGTTGACCCAGACGCTGCGCCACAGCCTGATCGCCCATCTGCTGGGCATCAAATCGGTGGTGCTGGCGGTGAACAAGATGGACCTGGTGGATTTCGATCGCACCCGGTTTGACGAGATCGTGGCCGATTATCGCGCCAAGACGGCCCGCCACGCCTTTGAACAGTTCGTGGCCATTCCGATGTCCGCCCGCTTTGGCGACAATGTCACCACCCGGTCCGAACGGTCGGCCTGGTACGAGGGGCCGACGCTGATCGACCATCTGGAGGTGGTGCAGCCGCCGGCCGGGGGCGGCAGCCAGGCGTTCCGCATGCCGGTGCAGTGGATCAACCGGCCCAATCTGGATTTCCGCGGCTATAGCGGCACCATCGTTTCGGGCAGCGTGGCGGTGGGCGATCTGATCGCGGTGCCGCGTTCGGGCCTGACCAGCCGGGTGACCGGCTTGATCGGCCCCACCGGCCCGCTCGACCGTGCCAGCGCCGGCGATGCCATCACCCTGACCATATCCGACGAGATCGACATTTCGCGCGGCGATGTGCTGGCCCCGGCCAATGACCGGCCCGAAGTGTCGAACCAGTTTGCCGCGCATCTGTTCTGGATGGCCAAGGATGCCCTGATGGTGGGGCGCCCCTATCTGATCAAGCTGGGCACGGCGACCGAGCTGGCGACGATCACCGGCATCGGCCACCGGGTGGACGTGAACACCGGCGAGCATGCCCAGGCCAAGAATCTGCAGATGAACGAGATCGGCTTCTGCAACATCCATCTGGCGCGGCCGACGGTGTTCGAACCCTATGCCGACAACCAGGCGCTGGGCAGCTTCATCATCATCGACCGGTTTTCCAACCAGACGGTGGGCGCCGGCATGGTGGAATATGGCCTCAGGCGCGGCACCAACATCCATGCCCAGCCGGCCGATGTGACCCGCCAGCAGCTGGCGGCGATCAAGGGGCAGGAGCCGTGCGTGATCTGGCTGACCGGGCTGTCGGGCTCGGGCAAATCGACCATCGCCAACATCCTGCAGCGCAAGTTGACGATGCTGGGCGCGCACAGCTTCATCCTCGATGGCGACAATGTGCGCATGGGGCTGAACAAGGATCTGAGCTTCAGCGAGGCCGACCGGGTGGAGAATATCCGCCGGGTGGGCGAAGTGGCCAAGCTGATGGTGGATGCCGGCCTGATCGTGATCTGTTCGTTCATCTCGCCGTTCCGGGCCGACCGGGCGATGGTGCGTGAGCTGCTGCCCGATGGCGAATTTGTTGAGGTGCATGTCGACACGCCGCTCGATGTGGCCGAAGCGCGCGACGTGAAGGGGCTTTATGCCAAGGCGCGCGCCGGCAAGATCAAGAACTTCACCGGCATCGATTCGCCCTATGAGGCGCCCGATGCGGCCGAGATCGTGGTCGACACCGCCGCGCTGTCGGCCGAGGAGGCTGCCGATGCCATCCTGGCACGGATCAGCCCGCGGCTGGGCCGCACGGCCTGACCGGCAGGAACAGGACGATGACCACGCCGCCGCTGCTGATCCATGTTGGCTATCACAAGACCGCGACGACGTGGATGCAGCGCCGGCTGTTCACGCCGCCGCTGGGCTATCACCCGATCATGGAGCATGAGACGGTGTTTGCGCACTTCGTGCGGCCGCACATGTTTGAATATGATGCTGCTGCCGCCAGGGCGGCCGTGGCGAAGGCGCTGGCCGAGGTGCCGGTCGGGCTGACGCCGGTGATTTCCTCGGAAATCCTGTGCGGCAACCCCACCTATGGCTCACGCGAGGCGCTGGGGATTGCCCGGCGGCTGCACGATGCCGCGCCGGGCGCCCGCATATTGGTGACCATCCGGGAACAGGTGGCGGCCATTGCTTCGACCTATATGCAATATCTGCAGCGCGGCGGTGAATTCTCTGCGCAGGCCTTTTTTGCCGAGGCGCCGGAGGTGGGCTGGCCGGTCTTCAACCATGCGCATTTCCGCTATGACCGGTTTGTCGCCATGTATGCCGATCTGTTTGGCCCCGATCAGGTGCTGGTGTGCAACCAGGAGCTGCTGATGCGCGATCATGTCGGCTTTGCCCAGCGCATTGCCGATTTTGCCGGCCAGCCTGGTCCGGTGAATCAGGCCGCGCTCAATCCCGAGCGCACCGGCGTGAGCTATCCTGAATATGGCGCCGGGCTGTTGCGCTTCATCAACAATGTCCGTCCGGGGCCGGCCGGGCCCTCGGCGATGCCCAACCTGGGAAGTGCCGGCGATCTTCTGTATCGCGCGGCCGGAAAGTTGCTGCGGCTTGACCTGGTGCGCAGTGGCTTTGGCAATCGCAAGCCGGTGACGGATTATGTGCGCAAGCGTTATGCCGGGGCGTTTGTGGACAGCAACCGGGCGCTGGCCGCCATGGTGCAGCCGGGCCTGCCGTTCGAACGCTATCAGGGTTTGGGCTGAGCCTGGCTGGGGCGGGCGAACAGGTTGATGCCCACGACATGGCGCACCACCAGGCTGCCGGCGAGGCGGCGCAGGATCATCGTGCCGGTGAGCGCGATGGCACCGCCGGTGACACCATAAAGCGGTACCAGCCAGGCCGAGAGCGCCACCAGCAGCACGATGGCGGCCAGCGCGAACAGCACCGACCAGCGTTCATGGCCTGACATGATCAGCAGGGAGCCGACCGGGCCGCCGGACAGCGCAATCAGATTGCCGACCGCCACGATCTGCAGCGCGGTGGCGCCCACCACGAATTGCGGGCCGAACAGGCCCATGATGAATTCGGGCCAGATCAGCACGACGGCAAAGATGGGGGCGGTGGCCGCCAGGCTGCCCAGGATGGTCTTGCGCAGCAGGCTGGCGATGCGGGCCTTGTCGCCGGCTTTCCAGCTGGCGGCGATTTGCGGCCCGATGATGGCATCGAAGGACGATATCACCAGCGAGGTGACCAGCAGGGTCTGGGCGGCGACGCGCAGGGTGCCGGCGGCTTCGGGCGAGGCGAAATAGCTGGTGAGCAGCATCGACAGCCAATCGATGGCAAAGCCGGACACCACGGCGATCATGACCGGCACGCCGGCCACCAGCATCGGGCGCAGCGGCGGCGGCGCCGGGGGCGGCCAGTGGCGCACGGTGCGCCAATAGCTGATGGTGCCAAACAGCGCGGTGGCGAGCATGGCGGCGGTGTAGATGATGGCCACGCTCCACACCGGCGGCCGTTCGGGCATGGCGGCCAGCCCGGCCAGCATCAGGATGGCAAGGCCGGAGGTGATTGGGCCTTCCATCGATTGCGACAGCACCGGCACACCGGCGCCGCGCAGGGCAAAGCTGGTGAAGCGCATGATGACAATGCCAATGACGGCAGGCGAGACGATGGCCAGCACCTCGCCGGCGCCGGGCGTGGCCAACCAACGGCCGGCCAGCGGATGCAGCAGGGCGAGCAGGCCGGCAGCGAGCGCGGCGGCAGGCACCACCACCTTGGCCGCCACCTTGACGGCGCCGCGCGCCGCTGCGCGGCCATCGGCCTTCATCTCGCCGGCCATGGTGCGAAGGGTGATTGAATCAAGGCCAATCAGGGCAATGAAACCAATCACCTGCACCGTGGTCTGGCCGATGGCGTAGAGACCGGAGCCGAGCGGGCCATAGAGGCGCGCCACCACCCAGCTTACCGCCAGGGCCAGCGCGGCGCCCAGGCCCTTGAGGGCGAATGACCATATGACCTGAGTGCGCAGCCGCATGGGTATCACCGTTAGGCAGCCAGTCGGCTGCTGTCCACCACGACATCCTCAAATCGTTGCAAGACTTTGCGCAGCGGCGGAGAGCGCGGCGCGCTGTGGATCGGGCTGGCCGGTGATGACGGCAAGGGCGCCGGCCAGGCTTGGGTGGCGGAAGCGGAAGCCGCTGGCCAGCGCCTTGGCCGGATGCACCCGCTGGCCGTTGAAGAGGAGTTCGTGGGCGAAATCGCCGAGCAGGGCGGTGACGGGGCCGGCAGGCACCGGCAGGATGGCGGGCCGCCGGAGCAGCTGCGCCAGGGTGCGGGTGAATTCGATGTTGGTGACAGGGTGGGGCGCCACCGCGTTCATCGGGCCGGAAACTTGTTTGTTGGCAATGGCATGGATGATGAGGCGGACGAGATCATCGCGGTGGATCCAGCTCATCCACTGGCGGCCGTGGCCGAGCCGGCCGCCGAGGCCATATTCGAACGGGGCGAGCAGGCGCGCCAGCAGGCCGCCGCTGCGATCCAGCACCAGGCCGGTGCGCAGGGCCACGGTGCGGATGCCGGAACGGGCGGCGGCGGCTTCCCAGTTGCGGCAGACACGCGCCGAGAAGCAGGGCCGGCCGGGCGCATTTTCATCAAGATATTCATCGCCTTGCAGGCCATAGATGCCGATGGCCGAGCCCGAGACCAGCACAGCGGGCTGGTGATCCAGCCGGGCAATGAGGGCGGTGACGGCGCGGGTGACAGCGAGGCGCGAACGGATGATGCGGATGCGCTTGGACCGTGTCCAGGGCTGGTCGGAAATCGGCTCGCCGGCCAGGTTGACGATGGCATCGATGCGGCAATCGCGGCCAATTCCGGCCAGATCGGTGACCGTGCGCACGCGCCCGGTGCCCGCAACCGGCGCCACGGTGCCCGCGCGGCTGAGGATGGTGACATCATGGCCGGCGGCCACCAGCGCGGCCACCAACCGGCGGCCGATGAAGCCGGTGCCGCCGGTGACCAGCAGATGCTGCCGGCCGGGCAGGGCTGCCGCAAGGCCGGCGGCCGGGGCATCGACCAGGCGGCGGCAGCGCCGCGCCGCCGCGATGTCGCGCAGGCCCGAAACCACCACGCCGGCCGCCGCCAGCGCGCACAGCCAGCCGGCGACGCCATGATCGGCAGGCAGCAGGGCGCTCGGCTGGCCAGTGTTGCGCCACAGCCAGGGCAGCAGCAGCGCCAGCAGCGCGCCATAGTTCAGGGTGAGCAGCGTGTGGGTGATCCGCTCGCTGGCCGGCAATGTGCGGCTGCGGTCTTCCTCCACGAAATCCCAGAGGGTGATGAGGAGTTCGCCGGCCAGCAGGGCCAGCAGGGCGACGGCCCACAGGCCGTGGGGCACCGTGAGGCCCAGCGCCAGGAAGAGCAGGGCATAGGCCAGGTTGCGCACCCCGTGCAGCCACAACTCGATGCGCTGGCCGGGGCGCCAGGCCAGACGTTCGGTGCCTTCATGATGCCAGAGCGTGTCAAAGCCGCCCATGGCCATCTGGACGAAGAGCAGGGTCCACAGCGTGTCAGTCATGGCTGGTTTCCTTCATGTCGTGAAAGCGGCTGATCAGGTGGATCAGTTCGCCCAGCAGCGGGTGGTGGAGGGCAAGGCTGAACAGGAAGCTGCCGTCACCGCAGTCGACATGGTCGATGGTGAGGCGGCCGGGCGACAGCAGGGCGGGCAGGCGTAGCCGGCGGCCGCCGAGCAGGAGGACATAATGATCGCTGGCAAAGCGGATGCCGCCGGCAATCGGGCTGACGCCAAGGGCGATGGCGACACCGCCGCCCAGATATTCTTCCAGCCCGGTGGGGCCGGCAAAGCGCTTGGCGCTGTGGATGACCTGGGGGAAGCCCCGGGCCCGCGCATAGACGCGGGTCCACACCTGGCCGCCGCTGGCGCCATCTTCGGTGACGGACACCACGGCCGCGACCCCGCCGCCGCGATCCAGCGGCAGCGGCGCGCCGATCAGGCGGGCGGCCTGGGCCAGCAGCCAGCCGGCCAGGTTCATCCGGCACAGCACCACCTCGCCGGCATAGTTGGCCGACTGGCCGGGGCCGAGCCGCTTGCCGAAGCGCTGGCGCACGGCGGCCGGCAGCGCCGCCCAGCCGGCCCCAAGCAGGCGGCGGAAGCGTGGATCGGCAAGCGGTGCCGCAGGCGGGGCGGTGGCCGGCGGGGCTGCCGCTGGTGTGGGGGCCATGGTCAGGCGGGCCGTCATGGCGTTCATCACTGATCCTCCCGTCGTTATAGTCATTTCTGTAGACAGAGAAATTGAGTGGAAAAAAAAGGGGGCGGCACGGCCCATCCGGGCTCAGCCATCATCGGCCGGCTTGTCCCCGGTCTTGCTGTTGCCGCCGCCGGGCAGATAGCGCAGCAGGCCGACGACCCTGGCGCCCAGCCGGATCAGCCGCATGATCTGTTGCGGCGGCACGGTGATCATCTGCTGGTACCAGCCATCGACCGTGGTGATGAAATCATGCATGGCATTGAGACGCTGGCGCACCGCCGGGCTGATCGCGGGATCATCGGCGCCGGCCATGGCGGCGCGGATGGCGGCAACCATCGGATCAATCTCCCGCTCCTTGCGGCCCTGGGCGACCTTGCTGGCCATCTGCCACAGATCGGTTTCGGCAACGAAATGGTCACGCCGATCACCCAGCACCGGCACCCGCATGACGAGTTTCCAATTGAGCAGTTCCTTCAAACTGTTCGACACGTTGGAGCGCGCCATGCCCAGGGTTTCGGCGATATCCTCGGCAGTCTGCGGCCGGTCTGACAGCAGCAGCAGCGCCTGGATCTGCGCCACCGAGCGGTTGACACCCCATTGCCCGCCCAGATCACCCCAGCGCAGCACAAAGGCTTCGACCGCGGGCGGCAGGCCGGTCGAATCGGCGTCAGCAGACTTGGTTATTTCTGTCATGACAGAAATATCTGCCTGAATTTGATCGGCGTCAACCCCCCCTGCCGTGCCGGCCCCGCGCCGGCGGCCACTGAGCCTTCTTGCAGACCGGATCTGGACAAAGGTCTGTATCCGGGCATTTGGCGTGACGGGCTGGCTTTACAGGTCAAGTCAAAAACACCGCTGGTGCGTTTGGGCAGGATCAGGACAAGTCAAGAGCCGGCCGGTTGGCACGGTTGTTGCTGAACCATTCGGCTGGGGCTTGTCGAAACGGTTCGGGTGCGCGCGTGGTGCCATCATCTGCCTTGCTTGTTGCATGTTTTCTGGCGCTGGCTGTGCCGGTGATTGCTGCTGCCGAAGAGCGGCCGCACAAGGCCGGGCCGGCCGGCCATGGCGCAGGGGCAGCCGGCGCAAGACATCATCCGGCCGATGGCAGGTGTGCGACGCGCGACAAGCCGGCAGGCTGCAGCACGGCGCGTGAGCAGCGCCCGACACCTGCCCGATCAGGCTTGAGCGGTCCGGCGCGCGTCGTGGCCCTGATCCTGTTGCTGGCCGGCTTTGCCAAGCTGGCGCAAATCCTGCGGCGGCTGATGCGGTCGCGCAGCGTTTCGCGCTAGCGCCAGTTCAACGCTTGGCCGGCAGCGCCTGCAGCCAGTCGTAAATGCGTTGCGCCAGCGCCAGCCGCCTGTCGGACCAGCTGTGATCGGTGGCCTCGTGCGCTTCCGTCACCTGGCCGCCGGCGGCGCGGGCGGCGGCCACCAGTGGATCAGTGGCGGGCTTCAGGCCGTCATCAGAGGTGAGGACGAGCAGCGGCTGGCGGGCAAGGCCGGCCGCGCGTGGGCGCGCGTCCAGGCTGCTGGCCTTTGCCTTCAGTTCGGCCGCCTGAATGGCGGGCGACGTGCCGGCCAGGGCTTCGCTGTTGCTGGCGGCCCGGGTTTCCAGCTTGTCGCTGGGCACGGCCCCCAGCATCGCCATGTTGGCGGCAGAAATCAGGATGGTGCCGGCCAGCGCCGGATCCTCTTCGGCCACCATCGCCGTTACCCAGCCGCCCATGCTATGGCCGGCCAGCACGATACGGCCAGTGTCGATGCCCAAGGCCTTCGCCACATCAGCTTGCCGCAGATAGGCGAGCACGGCGCGGGCGTCCTCCGGATTCTGGGCAAAGCGGAAATCGCCGGGGCTGCCCCAACTGCCACGATAATTGAAGGTGATGGCATTCCAGCCGGCGCGGCGCAGCGCCTGGGCGAGATCGAGATTCTTCTCGTTGCCCGGCCAGCCGTGGCAGATGACGATGGTGGGATGCGGCCCCGGCCCGGCAGCGAGATAGGCGACGCCGTTGATCACCACGCCGCCGGAAGGGATATGCAGCACCTCCATGCGGGCGCGCGGGGCGGCGGTTGCCGGCGGATCGGTGAACAGCGGGTTGGCGGTGGTAGGGCCCGCCGTGGCGAGCAGCAGGGCCAGAACAAATAGGTGCATCAGACAGTCCCCCGGTTGTGCTTCCAGTGTGGCCCCGGTCAGGCGGGCTGGCAAGGGGTGTGAAATCCTTGTGAAATTGTTAAGATGAACAAACAAATGCTTGATTTGCTGACCATCGTTCCCGCATCTGGCCAGGCGCACCGGCCATGTTGGCCGGGCGGAACTGGGGGCAATTGACGATGGGCATGTTCACGCTGGGGCGCGGGCTCCGGGCGATGGCCGTTGTTGCGCTGATCGCCGCGACGGCGGCACCGGCTGCGGCGACGCATTTTCGCTATCGCCATTATGACTGGGCCAACAAGAGCAGGGTGATCGTGCCGGAGCTGGCCCATACCCCCGATGCGGTGACCGGGCTGGGCCCGCAGTATCTGAACGTCGGCGGTGATGTGAATGGCACGCCGGCGGAGTTTGGCAAGCTGACCTTCCTGCACAGTGGGGGCATCGCGGTGAACGGGCCGTCGGGCCTGAACTACACGCTGAACGGCGCGGTGCTGTTTGCTGGACCGGCGTCTGCCCCGGTGTTCACCGCCAAGAAGGGTGATCTGTTCAACCCCGGCAGCGGGCTGAAGGCTGGCACCTTTGCGATCGCCGCCGTGCCGGAGCCCGACAGCTGGGCGCTGATGATCGCCGGGTTTGGCGTGGTGGGCCTGGCCGCGCGGCGGCAGCGCCGGCTGGCCTGAGCCGGCTGGCCTGGGCGGGCTGGCCTGGGCGGACGGGTGGGGGCTGGTTCAGGCCAGTCCCAGATCGCGGGCCATGGCGGCCAGTTCGGCGCGGCTGGAGACGCCCAGCTTGTCGAAGGCGTTGCCCATGTGCATCTTCACCGTGCTTTCGGTGAGGCCCAGGGCCTGGCCGATGTCGCGGTTGCGCAGGCCGCGCGCCGCCAGCCGCGCCACTTCGGTTTCGCGGGCGGACAGCGGCTTGGTGGCAACGGCGCGGGCTTCGCGGCGGGCCAGATCGCCGATCACGCGCTTCAGCACATCATTGTCGATCCACTGCACGCCGCTGGCGACATTCTCGATGCATTCGACAATGCGGTCGGCCACCTGTTCCTTCAGCACCAGGCCATCGGCCTCCAGTTCCACCGCCTCGACAATCTGGTTCTGATCCAGGCTGGCGGTGAGGATGATCACCTTGGGCCGGGCGGCGCCGCGGCTGCGGATGCCGCGCAGGATGGCAAGGCCGCTGGCGCCGGGCACCTGGATATCCAGCACGGCGATATCGGGATCGTGCGTGGCAATGGCGGCGGTGGCGGCATCGCCATTGGGGCAGCGGGCGACAATGTCGAACCCTTCGGCCTGCAGCAGGGCGGCGAGCCCTTCGAGCACGATCGGGTGATCATCGGCGAGCAGCAAGCGGGTCATGGGTGGGCCTTTGCCGGGGTGGAAAAACACATGTCGAGCCTGGTGCCCTGCGGCCCGGTTTCCAGCCGCAGTTGCCCGCCCAGTTGCGCAAGCCGGTGCATGATCGAGCGTGGGCCCATGTTGCGCTGGCGCAGGCTTTCGGCGGTGAACTGGCCGGGCACGGCAAAGCCATGGCCATTGTCGACAATGGCAAGGTGCCAGGCATCGGCTGTGGCGGCGCTGTGCACGCTGACATGGCGGGCGCCGCCGTGGCGCACGGCATTGGCGACAGCTTCGCGGGTGATCAGGCGGATATCGTCGGCGACGGCCGGTGGCGGTTCGGCCGCGATGTCGGCCGCGATGCTGATGTCCCACTGCCGGGCCAGGCCTGGCAGCCAATCCGCCATCGGGCCGCCGGGTTCGGCCGGGCCCGACGCGCGCGGGCGGATGCCTTCCAGCACGCGGCGCAGATCCTGCTGTTCCTGGCGCAGCGCGGCGGACAGGGTGGCGATGCGGCCCGCCACCGCCTCGGGATCGGTGGTGATCTGCCGATCCATCAGGCGCAGCTGCAGCGAAAGACCGGTGAGGAACTGCAGGATGCCATCGTGCAGATCATGGGCAACGCGCACCCGCTCCTCTCGCGCGGCGGCATCGCGCCAGGCATCGGCCGCGGCGGCATTGCCCAGCGCGGCGCCCAGTTGCACCGACAGGGCGCGTGCAAGGTAGAGATCATCGACCGTCGCCGCTTTCGGGATCAGCAGCCAGCCATCCAGCGCATCGCAGCTGATCGCGGTGGCGATGCCTTCGGCCATGCCCCAGGCGGCGGCCAGTTGGGGATCGAGCAGCTGGCCGGTGACGGTGTGCAGGGTGCCATCGCCATCATAGCGGCGGCAATCGCGGCCATCGGCCCGATATTCGAAGGTGGAGCCGGCGACGCCGCCCGCCACGGGCCCGGCCCAGCCCTGACCCGGCAGCGGCGGCAGCGGTGGGCCATCGCCATCGCGCATGATCCGCCAGCCCGGTTCGTCGCGCGATTCCCAGATGAAGATGGCGCTGGTCACGCCGAAAAAGCTGCGGACATGGGCGAGGCAGAGGCGGATCGCATCGGGAATGGTGGCGGCCTGCGCCTCCACCGGCCGGGCCAGGCGCATCAGCTCGCGCCAATAGCGTTCGCGCTGGACGCCGATATAGGCAAGCAGGGCGCCGATGACGATGATCTGGCCCAGGCGGACGACGAAGCGCAGCAGATCATCCTCGCCGACATCGAGCTGGGTGCCCGGCAGCGCCGCGGCGGCAAGGAACAGCAGGATGATGGCGATGCTGGTGCCCAGCGCGCCGCGCCAATCCCAGCGCAGCGTGGCCGACAGCACCGAGAAGAGATAGAGCGGGAAGAGCGGACTGATGACGCCGCGGGTGAGGAAGACCAGCGCGCCGAACATCGCCACATCGATGACATGGACATATTGGCCGATCGGGGGCGCCGACAGGGGCCGGCGCCAGACCACCAGCGCCACCAGCGCCGCCATGGCGGCATAGGCCAGCAGCAGGCCGAACACCCAGGGGGCATAGGCCTGGGGCTGGGGCGGATCATAGAGCACCGCACCCAGCGTGGGCAGCGCCAGCGCCACCCGGGCCAGCGCACTGACGCGATCGGCCCGATTGTGGGTGAGGATCTTCTTCAGCATGGCTGGGTTCAGGATATGCCCTGCTGGACATATGGGCCAGTGGCCGTGATGCCGATGAAATCATTACGTTTTTGTTATGTTTGGACACCGACGAAAGTCGGTATGCGCGGCCGTTCTGGGGCCGGGTTGGCGCGGATTTTCTTACAGCCGGATCGGGCCGACCGATCAAGCCATTGAAGTTTCAGCTGCGCCCGGTTGGCACGCGATGTGCATTTCGGCCAGGGTGCAGCGTTATCGCATTTTCATTCTGGATCAGTTCGGCCGCATCAACAGCGGCCACCAATTGCTGTGCCGAAGCGATGCCGAGGCGGCGCGGCTGGCGCGGGAAATGGCTGGCAACGCCACGGCCGAGGTGTGGCGTGACAACCGGCTGGTGACAAAGCCGTTCCCGGCCTGACCCTAGACAGGCGGCAGCGCCCAATTGATCGGTGGCTGGCCCTGTTGTTCGAGCCATTGGTTGGTGCGGCTGAAGTGGCGGCAGCCGAAGAAGCCATTATGAGCCGACAAGGGCGAGGGGTGCGGCGCCTTCAGGACCAGGTGGTGGCCGGCATCGACGAAGCCGGCCTTTTTCTGGGCATGGCTGCCCCACAGCAGGAAGGCGCAAGGCTGCTCGCGGGCGGCGACCAGGCGGATGACGGCATCGGTGAAGCGTTCCCAGCCGCGGCCCTGGTGGCTGGCTGCGAGGCCCTGCTCCACGGTCAGGCTGGAATTGAGCAGCAGCACGCCTTGGCGGGCCCAATGTTCCAGAAAGCCATGGGCAGCAGGCACGATGCCGAGATCGGCCTGCAGTTCCTTGTAGATGTTGACGAGGCTGGGCGGCACGCGCACGCCGGGAAGGACGGAGAAGGCGAGGCCATGGGCCTGGCCGGGGCCGTGATAGGGATCCTGGCCCAGGATGACGACGCGCACATCATCCAGCGGGGTGAGATCCAGCGCGCGGAACCATGAGCTGCCCTTGGGGAAAATCTGTTTGCCGGCCTGTTTTTCGGCCAGCAGAAACGCCTTCAGGGCGGCCATGTAGGGAGCGGCGAACTCGCCGGCCAGGGGTGTGCGCCAGCTGTCGTGCAACTTGATTTCGGCCATGGTTCAGGCGCGGCTGCTGCCCAGGCCCATGCGGACCAGCAGATTGTCGCGATCCAGCACCAGATGTTTCAACAGGCCGATGATGTGCAGGGCGAGCAGCGCCAGCATCACCCAGCCCAGGGTTTCGTGCAGTTCGTGGGCGGCATCGGCGATGGACTTGTCCACCCCGAACTTGGGCACGTCGAGCGCGCCGAAGAAGCTGAGCGGCCTTGTGTTGCGATCGGCCATCACCCAGCCGGAGACGGGAATGGCCAGCATGAGGAGATAGAAGGCTCCATGGGCCGCCTTGGCCAGCAGCCGTTCGCCGCCGGTGAAATAATGCGGGAAGGCGGGCGGCGGGTTGGCCACGCGCCAGCCGATGCGCAGGAGGGTGAGGGCGATGATGGTGAGGCCGAAGCTTTTGTGCAGGCCCATCACCAGCGCGCGCTGGCCGCCTTCGGTGGGCACGAAATCATGCAGGAAGCCGCCGGCCAGATTGCCGATGATCATCACGGCCATCAACCAGTGCAGGATGATGGCACCCTTGCTGTAACGGCTCACAACGTCTCCCCCTCTTGACCCGGGCGGACGTTAGGCGGGAACCGGCCGCGTGTCGATAAGCGCTTCCACCACCGTGGGATCGGCCAGCGTGCTGGTGTCCCCCAGGCTGGCGGTGTCGTTTTCGGCGATTTTCCTCAGGATACGGCGCATGATCTTGCCGCTGCGGGTTTTTGGCAGGCCGGGCGCGAAGTGGATGGCATCGGGGGTGGCGATGGGGCCGATCTCGCGCCGCACCCAGGCGATGAGCTCGCGGCGCAGGGCTTCGCTGGCCTCCTCGCCGGCGTTGAGGATGACATAGGCATAAATGCCCTGGCCCTTCAGATCATGGGCGACGCCCACCACCGCGGCTTCGGCGACCAGCGGATGGGCGACAAGGGCGGATTCCACCTCGGCCGAGCCCATGCGGTGGCCGGAGACATTGATCACATCATCGACCCGGCCCGTGATCCAGTGATAGCCATCCTCATCGCGCCGGCAGCCATCACCGGTGAAATAGAGGCCGGGGAAGGTGGAGAAATAGGCATCGAAGAAGCGGGCGGGCTCGCCCCAGATGCCGCGCATCTGGCCGGGCCAGGAGCGGGCGAGGCAGAGATTGCCTTGCGCGGCACCATCGAGGATGCGCCCTTCGCCATCGACCAGCACCGGTTCGACGCCGAACATGGGCAGGCTGGCCGATCCGGGTTTCAGCGCGGTGGCACCCGGCAGCGGCGTGATCAGCGCACCGCCGTTTTCGGTTTGCCACCAGGTGTCAACGATGGGGCAGCGCCGGCCGCCGACAAAACGGTGATACCAGTCCCAGGCTTCGGGGTTGATCGGTTCGCCGACGCTGCCGAGCAGGCGCAGCGAGGACAGATCATGGGCCTTCACCCAATCCTCGCCCTCGCGCATCAGGGCGCGGATGGCGGTGGGGGCGGAGTAGAGGGTGGCGACGCGCCATTTTTCGACAATCTGCCAGAAGCGGCCATGATCGGGGTGGCTGGGCACGCCTTCGAACATCAGGCTGGTGGCGCCGTTGGCAAGCGGGCCATAGACGCCATAGCTGTGGCCGGTGACCCAGCCGATATCGGCGGTGCACCAATAGACCTCGCCGGGGCGGTGATCGAAGACATAATGATGGGTCATCGCCGCCCACACCAGATAGCCGCCGGATGTGTGCAGCACGCCCTTGGGCTTGCCGGTGGAGCCGCTGGTGTAGAGGATGAACAGCGGGCTTTCGGCCTCCATCACCTCTGGCGGGCAGGTGGCGGCGACACGCGGCAGCAGTTCATCCAGATAGAGATCGCGCCCGGCCTGCATGGCAACCGCGCCGCCGGTGCGGCGCACCACCAGCACATGGGCAACATCGGGACAATGCTCGAGCGCCTGATCGACATTGGCTTTCAAGGGCACATGCTTGCCGGCGCGCAGGCCTTCATCGGCGGTGATGACGATCTTCGCGCCGCAATCCTGGATGCGGCCGGCCAGCGCTTCGGGCGAGAAGCCGCCGAACACCACGGCATGGATGGCGCCGATGCGCGCGCAGGCCAGCATGGCGGCAGCGGCTTCGGGGATCATCGGCAGATAGAGGATGACCCGGTCACCGGGGCGCACGCCTTGCGCCTTCAGCACATTGGCGATGCGGCAGGTGAGGGCGTGGAGATCGGCATAGCTGAGCACCCGGCTGTCGCCAGGGTCATCGCCTTCCCAGATGATCGCCGGCTGGTTGGCGCGGGTGGCCAGATGGCGATCGAGGCAATTGGCCGCCACGTTGAGCTGGCCATCGGCGAACCAGCTGATGCCAAAGCCATCGGCATTGAAATTGCTGGCATCCGCCACGCTGGGCGGGCGGATCCAGTCGATGATGCCGGCCTCCCGCGCCCAGAAGGCTTGCGGATCGGCCAGGCTTTGCGCGTGCAGCCGGGCATAGGCGGCGGCATCGACATGGGCGGTGGCGGCCCACTGGGCGGGCACGGGGACAATGGTTTCGGCCATGGCGATGCTCCGTTGGTGGGCCCGGCCTCGGCGGCCGGGCCCAAGGGTTCAGAAGAACAGGATGGCGCCGGCGGCCACCGTGTCGGAACTGGCGCGGTTGCCGCCGTGGGCGGTGCTGCGCGTGTGGGTATATTCGCCGACCAGCGTGACCCAGCTGGTCAGGCCATAGCGCAGCTGGCCAACCTAGCTGCTGTTGCGCTTGAGCAGGGTGGGGTTGACCTCCCCGCGGGTGAGATCGAGCCGGCTTTCGCCATAGGAGGCGCCCAGCGTGACCTTGCCCACCGTGTAGGTGTCCTGCAGGTAGAAGCCATCGGAGCCGCGCGCCTTGCCGGCGGCATCGGTGGACAGGATGAACAGGCCGGTCGTGCCGAGGCCCTTGCCGGTGTAATAATAGCCGAGCAGCGAGGCGCCGCCGGCGGTGAGCTTGGTGCCGAAATCAAGACCGCGCCCGGTGTAGCCCAGCCCGCCGACCGGGTTGTGATCCTGGGTGATGCCCGACAGCCAGGCGTGGACGCCGACCCCGCCAAGCGTTCCATCCCAGGACAGGCGGGCCTGGAAGCCCGGCGTGTCGTTGACTTCGTTGAGGCCGACGGTGACCAGCGGCATGAAGGCGCCGGCCGCCAGCTGGAAGCCGCCGAATTTCGGTGTGGTGTAGGTGATCTGCGGCTGGAAATCGGTGTAGATATAGCCAACCCCGATGCGGCCCAGCGAGGTGTTGGACGGGGCGGCATTGCCGGCGGCCGTGCCGACCGACAGCAGGGTGATGTCGTTCAATATGGCATCCTGGCCGAACAGGCCGATGGCACGGCCGATCTTCACCTCGCCGAAATTGGCCTTGCCGAAGGTGAGATAGGTTTCGCGGGCATCGATGCCGCTGGTGGCCAGCGCCTGCGGGGTGCCGCCGCTGTTGGCGCCGCCGACATGGGAAACGCTGTTGATGCCGGGATAGAGGCCGAAGTGGGCGCCGACATCCCAGCCGCCCTGGGTGGTGGTGACATCGACCTTGAGGAAGCCCGGCAGCAGGCCATTGCGCACCGCCGAGGTGCTGCCGCCCACAGTGGCGAGGCCGCCGACCACCGTGCTGGCGGGGCCGGTGCGGTTGCCGCTGTCGTGGCTGTAGAAGCCGTTGATCGAGCCGGAGAAGGTGAGGGTGACATCGCCCAGTTCCAGGCCGACACCGGATTTGGACATGGTGACGACGCGCTTTCCCGACAACGCTTCGGCCGCGGCGGTTTGCGGCGCGGGCGCGGCGGCGGGCAGGGCGGCGGCGGGTGCCGGCTGCGCCTGTTTCAGCTTGGCCAGCGCGGCATATTCCTCGTCGGACAGGATGCCCTTTTCCTTGAGGCGCAGCAGCAGCTGATCGGTGGCGTCGAGCGGTGATGCAGCCTGGGCAGCGGCGGGTGCGGCGGCCAGCAGGGCCAGCGCGCCAGCGGCGCCAAGCGCCAATGCGGTCTTCATGGTGTCTCTCCCCCCTTTGGGCACCGCCCCATGCTGGGCGGCTGGAGCATCAGGGTGGGGGAAGCCGGCGGTGGCCTGTATTGAACTATGGGGGGGCAAATCGGCGGCAGGGTATAATGCCGGTGGCCTATTTCCCCACGGCCACCCCCCAGGGCGCGCGGGCGAGGGGGATGGTGGCGACCACCCTGGCCGCCGCGATGTCGATCACCGACAGCGTGTCTGAAAGGCCGTTGGCGGCATAGGCGCGGGTGCCATCAGCCGAAATGGCGAGGTGCCAGACGCGTTGGCCGACCGGGACCAGGGCAGTGACCTTTTGTGTTGCCACATCGATGATGGCGACATGATTGGCGCGGCCCAGCGCCACCAGCGCCTGTTTGCCATCGGGCGTGAAGCGCACGCCGACCGGCAGGATTTTTTCGGCCGGCACGCCGGGCACGCTGAAGCTGATCTGCGCGGTTTGCCTGCGGGTGGCGACATCGATGATGTGGAGCGTGCCGCCGATTTCGGCGGTGGCCCACAATTGCCGGCCATCAGCGGTGAACTCGGCGTGGCGCGGGCGGATGCCGACCTCGGTTTCATCTTTCAGGCTGGCGCTGGCGATATCGATCCAGTGCAGCTTGTTGTCGGTTTCGGAAGTGGCGACCACCCATTTGCCGTCGGGCGAGGTGGCCATGCCTTCCGGTTCGACGCCCACCACGGTCTGGAAGGCGACACGGCGGCCGGCGATATCGATGGCGGTGACCTGCGCATCGCGTTCGTTGCTGGCAAACAGCGTCTTGCCATCGACCGACAGGGCAAACATTTCCGGATCCTCGCCCGATGACAGATCGGCGATGACCTGGCCGGTGGCGACATCCACCACCTGCACGGCATTTTCATCGCTGGCGCAGATGTAGAGATGCCGGCCATCGCGCGACAGGATGATGCCGCGCGGCCGCTTGCCCACCGGCCAGCTCGCCTTCACCGCCAGCGTGGCGCCATCGATGACGCTGATCAGATTGGCGCGTTCGTTGGAGACATAGACGGTTTCTGCGAGAGCCGTTGCCGGTGCCGCACCGGCCAGCAGCGCCGCGATCAGGGCCAGAGGTTTCATGCGCATCAATCCCCAAGTTTGATGCGGAGCCTATCAGGCCGGCCCGGCCCGGCATGTAGGACCAAGGTGCAATGGGCGGGCACCCGGCATCGGCGGCATCATCATCGCCAGCAGAATCGCACCTGTGAAGGCGGGGCAACCCGCGGGAGGACGCATGATGAACCGATCAACTGCCCGATTGCTGGCCATGGCCGGGGCGGCCTTTGCCCTGGGGGTGGGTGGCCCTGCGGTGCTGGCGCCGTTGTCGGCCCATGGCGATGTGACGCCGCAGCCGGTGGACACCAGCAAGCTGCCCGACATTGGCGCGGCCTGGCTGAAGGCCAATCCCTATCGCGGCAATGCCGATGCCATCAAGATCGGCCAATCCGCCTATGGCCAGAACTGCGCCCGCTGCCATGGGCTGGATGCCATTTCGGGCGGGATCGCGCCCGATCTGCGCTATCTCGACAAGGATGATGCCGGCGATGAATGGTTCATCCAGCGGTTCCAGCATGGCTCGGCCCGTGACGGCAAGGTTTATATGCCGCCGATGGGCGAGGCGCTGGGCCAGAAGGCCGGCTGGGCCATCCGCTCCTGGCTTGACACCAAATATGACGGGTGATGGCTGCTCCCGGCGGGCGCTGCTTGCCGGGCTGGCGGGGGTGGTGCTGGCGCCAGCGGCGCGGGCCCGGCCAGTGGACAGACTGGCGGCGGCTGGCACGCTGTCGATCGCGGTCTATCGCGATTTCGAACCCTGGAGCTGGCGCGATGCCACTGGCACGCTGAAGGGCATTGATGTCGATCTGGGCACGGCGCTGGCCACAGCGCTGGGGTTGAAGGCGCAGTTCACCGATTTCCTGGCCGATGAAAGCGTGGAGGATGACCTCAGGAACATGGTGTGGCGCGGGCCGTTGATCGGCGGCAGCGCGGCGGATGTGATGATGCATGTGCCCACCGACCGGCGCTTCCAGTTGCAGGTCGATCGCTGCGTGATCGGCGCGGCCTATGCCCGCGAACGCTTTGCCATCGCCTGTGGCCCCGGCGCCGATTGCGAGGTGCCGCCGCCGCAATGGGCTGGCAAGCGGCTGGCGGCCGAGCTCGATTCCATTCCCGACATCTGGCTTTCGGGCAGTTTTGGCGGCGTGCTGAGCGGGCAGGTGAGCCATCACATGTCGGGCGCGGCCGCCATGGCCGCCCTGATCGACGGCCAGGCCGATGTGGCGATGGCCAGCAAAGCCCAGGTGGAGCATGCGCTGGCCAACAATGCCGCGCCGCACGTCAAGCGGCGGGTGGGGCCGATCCCGGCGCTGCCCAGCCCCGGCTGGGACGTGGGGCTGGCGGTGAAGGATGACAGCCGCGACCTGGCCGACGCGCTGGAGGCGATCATCGAGCGCTTTGCCGGCGATGGCACGCTTGACCGGATATTTGCGCCCTATGGCGTCAGCCGGATGCCGCCGCTGGGCAATGGCTGAGGGTATGAGGGCCGACGGCCCGCGCCTTGGCCCAAGGTGCAATGGCCGGGATTTCGCAGCGGCCTAGCATCCAGGCATCGGCCGCAACGCCCGGCCGGCAGCGACAGGGGAGAAGCAGCAATGAAGATCAGTCACATGTTGGCGGCCAGTGCCGCCCTGGCCATCGCCGCCGCCGCGCCGGCCTTTGCACAGGCCGGGCCAACGGATGCCCAGATCATGAACGACGAGGCCAGCCCGGGTGACGTGCTCACCTATGGCATGGGCCATCGCGGCCAGCGCTTCTCCGCGCTCGACAAGATCAATGCCGGCAATGTGAAGGGCCTGGTGCCGGCCTTTGCCGCCAGCCTGGGCGGCGAGAAGCAGCGCGGCCAGGAAAGCCAACCGATCGTGTATGACGGCGTCATCTATGTGACGGGGAGCTACAGCCGGCTGTTTGCCTTTGATGCCCGCACCGGGGCGGAGCTGTGGCAATATGATGCCCGTCTGCCCGATGGCATCATGCCGTGCTGCGACGTGGTCAACCGCGGCGCCGCCATCCATGGTGACAAGATCATCTTTGGCACGCTGGATGCGCATCTGGTGGCGCTGAACCGCAAGACCGGCAAGGTGATCTGGAACAAGACGCTGGCCGATTATGCCGCCGGTTACAGCTTCACCGCCGCGCCGATGATCGTGAACGGCAAGGTGATTTATGGCAATTCCGGCGGCGAGTTCGGCATTGTCGGCAAGGTGGAGGCGCGCGACGTCGAAACCGGCGAACTGCTGTGGAGCCGGCCCACGATCGAAGGCCACATGGGCAGCCTGAAGGGGGCCGACAACGGCGTCACCGGCAAGACCAACGCCAGCTGGCAGGGCGATCAGTGGAAGAACGGCGGCGGTGCCACCTGGCTGGGCGGCACCTATGATCCCGATACCAACCTGATCTTCATGGGCACCGGCAACCCCAGCCCCTGGAACAGCCACCTGCGCCCCGGCGACAATCTCTACACCTCGTCCACGCTGGCCATCGATCCCGACACGGGCGTGATCAAGTGGCATTACCAGACGACCCCGCACGACGGCTGGGATTTCGACGGGGTGAACGAGTTCATCAGCTTTGACGCCAGTATCGGCGGCAAGCCGATGAAGCTGGGCGCCAAGGCCGATCGCAACGGCTTCTTCTTCGTGCTCGACCGCACCAATGGCAAGTTCGTCTCGGCAACGCCCTTCGTGTCGAAGGTGACCTGGGCGACCGGTTACGACAAGAAGGGCCGGCCGATCTATGTGCCGGAAAACCGGCCCGGTGCGCCCAACACCGATGGCAGCAAGGGCACCAGCGTGTTTGCCGCGCCGAGTTTCCTGGGTGGCAAGAACTGGATGCCGATGAGTTACAGCCAGCAGACCCAGATGTTCTATGTGCCGTCGAACGAATGGGGCATGGACATCTGGAACGAGCCCATCGCCTACAAGAAGGGCGCGGCCTATCTGGGTGCCGGCTTCACCATCAAGCCGCTTTATCCCGATCATATCGGCGTGCTGCGCGCCATTGATCCGACCACCGGCAAGATCGCCTGGGAATACAAGAACAAGGCGCCGCTGTGGGGCGGGGTGCTGTCGACCGGTGGCAACCTGGTGTTCACCGGCACGCCGGAAGGCTTCCTGAAGGCCTTTGATGCCAAGACGGGCGCGGAGCTGTGGAAGTTCAACACCGGTTCCGGCGTGGTGGGCACGCCCGTCACCTGGGAACAGGATGGCGAGCAATATGTCGCCGTGATGTCGGGCTGGGGCGGCGCGGTGCCGCTGTGGGGCGGCGAAGTGGCCAAATCGGTGCAGAACATCAACCAGGGCGGTGCGCTCTGGGTGTTCAAGCTGCCGAAATGACGCCCGACGGGCCATTCGAACCGGGGGCGCAGGTGGAGCATCCGCCTGCGCCCTATGGGCATGTCCCTATGGCCGGGCGGGCGGCTTCGGGGTTAGTCTTCCATGTGGGGGAGGCGACGCCTGTGGAACGTGTGCTGATTGTGGATGATCACCCGCTGGTGCGCGATGGCCTGCGCACGGTGATCGCGGTGGCCTTTGACCAGACCGAGCTGTTCGAGGCGGCCAGCATCGGCGAGGCGATGGCGATCATCGATCGCGAGGGCGATTTCGATCTGGTGATGCTGGATCTGAACATGCCCGATGCGCAAGGCTTTGGCGGGCTGGCGGCCTTGCGGGAGCGTTACCCGGCCTTGCCCATCGTGATTGTTTCCGGCGCGGTGGAGGCCGGCCTGGTGCAGGGCGCCATTGCCAATGGAGCGGCCGGCTTCATCCCCAAGAGCCTGAAACGCAGCGCCATCGTGGCGGCGGTGCAGCAGGTGCTCGATGGCAATCTTTATGTGCCCGACGAATTTGCCGCCCCCGACGATGCCGAGTGCGAGGAGATCCGCCGCCGCATCGACAGCCTGACCCCGCAGCAGCGCGTGGTGCTGGGCCTGGTGGTGGCCGGCAAGCTGAACAAGCAGATCGCCTGGGAACTGGATGTGTCGATGACGACCGTGAAGGCGCATGTGTCGGCCATTCTGGCCAAGATGAATTGTTACAGCCGCACCCAGGCGGTGATCATGGCGGGCAAGGTGCATTTCACCCCGCCGGAACGGGGGCCGGCCTGAGACCTGTCCTCCCCTTCCGGGGAGGCGCCAGCATGGCGGCGGCGGCTCGGCAACGGTGCCGTCATCATGGCAACCTGGCCCGGACCCGCCCCCTCCGTCGCCTTCGGCGCCACCTCCCCCAGCGGGGGAGGATGTGCGGCCCGGTGGGTTCAGGCCAGCATCCGCCCCATCAGGGCGCGCAGCTGGGCGGGTTTCACCGGCTTGTTGAGGATGGTGAGGCCGGCGGCCGACAGGCTGTCTTTCAGTTCGGGGGTGCGATCGGCGGTGAGGATGGCGGCCGGGATGGCGCGGCCGCAGGCGTGGCGCACGCGTTCCACCACGGCATCGCCGGTGTCGCCATCGGCCAGGTGATAATCGGCCAGCAGCAGATCGACCGGGCGGCGGCTGGCAGCGGCGAGCGCCTTGGCGCTGTCGGGCGCGGTCAGCACCTGGCAGCCCCAGCCTTCCAGCACCGCCTGCATGCCGGCCAGGATCGCCGGTTCATTGTCGATCACCAGCACCGTGGCGCGGCCGACGCCGGCACCGGTGCGGGCCTGCTGGCCGTTGGCCGTGGCGCTGGCGGGTGCGGCCGCCGGCACGGTGACCGAGAAGCTGGCGCCTTCGCCGGGGGCGGAGACAAGGCCGATGGGCAGATCGAGCATGCGCGCCGCGCGCTGGACGATGGCAAGGCCCAGGCCCATGCCGCGTTCGACGCTGTCATTCTCGCCGCGCTGGCCCAGCCGGCGGAATTCTTCAAAGATCAGCGCCTGATCGTCGGGCGCGATGCCGGGGCCGGTGTCGGTCACGCTGATGACGATCCCGGCCGGGGTGGAGCGGGCGGCCATCGTAACGCGGCCGGCCGCTGTGTAGCGCACGGCGTTGGACAGGAAATTCTGCAGGATGCGGCGCAACAGGCGCGGATCGCTGTGCACCCACAGGCCGCTGGGCTCGACGGTCAGATCAAGCCCGCGCCGCTGCGCCACGGCGGCGAATTCGGCGGTGAGGGCGCCGAACAGATCGGCCAGCGGCATCGGCCGCGGATCCGGCTGGATGGCGCCGGCATCGAGGCGGGAGATTTCCAGCAGCGCTTCCAGCAGGCTTTCGATCGAATCGAGCGCGGAGGCGGCCTGGCCGACAAGCAGGCGGTTGCCATCGGCCATGCGCCGGCCGGCCAGAGCCGACACGAACAGGCGGGCGGCGTTCAGCGGCTGCAGCAGATCATGGCTGGCGGCGGCCAGGAAGCGGGTTTTCGAACTGTTGGCGGCGATTGCCTGGTTGCGGGCGCGTTCCAGCTCGGCGGTGCGCTGCGCCACCAGCGCTTCCAGATCGGATTTGCGCTGGGCCATGGCGGCCACCGCGGCACGCGCCTGGGTCACATCCTCCAGCCGCAGCACCAGCCCGCCCGATGGCATCGGCTGGCGGTGCACCTCGATGCAGCGGCCATCGGCCAGCGTGGCGCTCTTGGTGTCGCTGCTGTCGCCGTCCAGCCAGTCGAGACAGCCCTGTTCGGCCACCGCGGGCAGGGCGGTGCGGCACCAGGCCAGCATGGCGGCATGGCTGCCGATGCGATCGGGCGCCGCCAGCCGGCCGTTGCCCAGTTGCAGCATGGCGAGCAGCGGACCGTTCCAGGCCATCAGCTTGCGCTGGGCATCAAACAGGCAGACGCCGTGCGGCATGGCATCCAGGGTTGCCTGCAGCACGGCGGCGCGGGTGGCCTGTTCGCGGGCGCGGTCACGGGCTTCGGCGGTCTTCAGATCGGTGATGTCGGTATAGACGCCGACAATGCCGCCATCATCGGTGCGATGTTCGTTGACCTGGATCCAGCGGCCATCGGCCAGCGCGATGGCCTGGCCGCCATCGGCAACATGGTGGCGGGCGATGCGGTCCCGCGCCCAGGCATCGGGCGCGGCCAGCGCGCCAAGCGGCACCCGGCGCGCCGCCAGGGTTTCGGCGATGTTGGCAAAGGGCACGCCGGGCTTGATGATGTCCGCCGCCTCCGGCCACAGGCTGACATAGGTCTGGTTGGCGAGCACCAGCCGGTCTTCGGCGTCGAAGATGGCAAAGCCTTCGTTGATGCTTTCGATCGCATCCGACAGGCGCTGGCGCGCGGTGTCGGCCTCGTCCCGCGCCAGCGCCAGGGCGGCGTGGCTGGCGGCCAGATCGGCCAGCGCGCTTTCCAGCTCGGCGGTGCGGTCGCGCACCCGGCCTTCCAGCGCGATGGCGGTTTCAAACAGCGAGAAGGCGTTGCCGTGCAGATCGGTCGCCCGCTCCACCCGGTTGATCAGGGCGGCGTTGATGCGGGTGAGCTTTTCGATCTGGCTTTCCAGCTCGGCGATGCGTTCGGCCTGCGGGGTGGTGCCGGTCCAGGTTGGGGGGGTCATGGGAGGTTACGCGCAACCGATGGCAAGGCCGGAAAAGGTCTGGTTCATGTGCAGGGTGCGCAATTGTTCGCCATAGGTGTTGAAGCCGACGACACCGCGCGCGGCATAGAGGCGCGACACCCGGTCGGCGATCTGACGCTGGCGGATTTCCAGGCTGTTGAGCACGCAATCAAAGCCGAGCACCCGGTCAATCTGGCCGACCTTCAGCTCCAGCTCGTCAAACAGGCTTTCAAGGTTGGCGACAATGTCGCCGGTTTCGCCGAGCGTGAGCACCACGCCTTCATCGATTGCACCATAGAAGGTGAGGCTGCCGTCGGGATTGGCCGAGCGGATGGAGCGGGCATAATGTTCGCCGCCGATCTTCACCACCGGCGGATGGCTGGCAAACAGCGCCGGCGTGAGATCGGCAGCGCGGGCGCCGATCAGCCGGGCATATTCCGCCGCCGCCGGCTCGGCATTGATTTCATGCACGATGCGGTTGGCCGGATCGGCGCGGGTGATGACCATGCGGGCCGGGCCGGGCAGGAAATGCTGGGCGCGGAACACGTGCAGCGGCCGGCGCGAGGACAGGAGCGCCACCACCGCCGCATCGGCGCGAAAATGGCTTTGGTGGAACACCGAGGTTTCGCGGAAATCCATGTCGTCGCCGGACGAGCCGCCCACCAGCGGCACCGCGCCCAGCGCGTTCTGGATGGTGAGGGTGAGCAGTTCTTCCTGCGCCGACAGGCCATCGATCAGGAAGATGCCGGCATGGTGGCCAACCCCCCAGCGCTGGCGGGCGCGGGCTTCGGCATCCGCCGTCATCCGGCGCACCTGGTTGTGGACCTGGGCGGAATTGATGCCGGTGATGCCATCGAGGCACAGGGCATCCAGCTGGAAATCGGCGGTCGGGAAGCCGATGGCGGTCAGGCTGCCTTCGGCCATGCCGGCCGGCGTGAGCTCGCCCGAGGAGGTGCAGCCGATGACGACATGGCCATCGGCGCGGCGGCTGAGCGCCTGGCCGAGGGCATCGGTGGGATAGCGGGCCGAGCAGAACAGGATGACACCCGCCAGATCGGGCAGATCCATGGCCGACATGACGTCGCGGACCGCCATTTCCGGATCGTCGTGGGTGCTGTGGGCGACCCGCACCGCATTGGGGCTCATGTCTGGCATGTGGGGCATGATGTCACACCCTTCAGGCTTGGCTACTAGGGGAGTTTGCGTAGTCCCGGAACGGAAGCGGCGGGTGCAGCCGTGGTGACTGCACCCGCCGATGTGCCTGCCCGCCCCAGGCTTGACGCTGCTGGGGATGGGAGTGGGGCGGGCAGGCCCCGGCCCGGGCCGCTCAGAAGAAACCGAGCGCCTTGGCCGAGTAGCTGACCAGCAGATTCTTGGTCTGCTGATAATGATCCAGCATCATCTTGTGGGTTTCGCGGCCGATGCCCGATTGCTTGTAGCCGCCGAAGGCCGCGTGGGCGGGATAGAGGTGGTAGCAGTTGGTCCACACCCGGCCGGCCTGGATGCCGCGGCCCATGCGATAGGCGAGCGTGCCGTTGCGCGTCCACACCCCGGCGCCCAGGCCGAAATTGGTGTCGTTGGCGATGCGCAGGGCATCCTCGGCATCCTTGAAGGTGGTGACGGAAACGACCGGGCCGAAGATTTCTTCCTGGAACACCCGCATGTCGTTGGTGCCGGCAAGGATGGTGGGCTGGAGATAATAGCCGTCGGACAGATCGGCGCCGACATTGGCGCGGCCACCGCCGGCCAGCACGCGGGCGCCTTCCTGCTTGCCGATCTCGATATAGGAGAGGATCTTCTTCAGCTGTTCGTCACTGGCCTGGGCGCCGACCATGGTTTCCATGTCGAGCGGGCTGCCCAGCTTCATGCGGCCAACGCGGGCGACAGCCTTTTCCATGAAGCGGTCGTACATCGATTCCTGCACCAGCACGCGGCTGGGGCAGGTGCAGACCTCGCCCTGGTTCAAGGCGAACATCGAGAAGCCTTCCAGCGCCTTGTCGAGGAAGTCATCATCTTCGGTCAGCACATCGGCGAAGAAGATGTTGGGGCTCTTGCCGCCCAGTTCCAGCGTGACCGGGATGAGGTTTTCGGTGGCATAGGACATGATGAGGCGGCCGGTGCCGGTTTCGCCGGTGAAGGCGATCTTGGCGATGCGCTTCGATGTGGCAAGCGACTTGCCGGCTTCGAGGCCGAAGCCGTTGACGACGTTGAGCACGCCCGGCGGCAGCAGATCGCCGATCACATCCATCAGCACCATGATCGACATCGGCGTCTGTTCCGCCGGCTTCAGCACGATGCAGTTGCCGGCGGCGAGCGCCGGGGCGACCTTCCAGGCGGCCATCAGCAGCGGGAAGTTCCACGGGATGATCTGGCCGACGACGCCCAGCGGCTCGTGGAAATGATAGGCGATGGTGTCGTGATCAATCTCGGCGATCGATCCTTCCTGGGCGCGCAGGCAGCCGGCGAAATAGCGGAAATGATCGATGGCGAGCGGCAGATCGGCCGCCGTGGTTTCGCGGATCGGCTTGCCATTGTCGATGGTTTCCACCAGCGCCAGCAGGGCCAGCTTCTCTTCCATGCGATCGGCAATCTTCAGCAGCATGTTGGAGCGTTCGGTGGGGCTGGTGCGGCCCCAGGCGTCCTTGGCCTTGTGGGCGGCGTCCAGCGCCAGTTCGATGTCGGCGGCCTGGCTGCGGGCGATCTCGCAGACCTTCTGGCCGGTGACTGGCGACAGATTGTCGAAATAGCGGCCTTCGACCGGGGCGACCCACTGGCCGCCGATGAAATTGTCATAGCGTGTGCGGATGGCCACCTGGCCCCGCAGCTGTTCAAGCGCCTGTTGCAGCATGATCGCCTCCCAAGGCCCGGCAGCTGCGGTTGATTCCGACTCCGGGCATGGACGAAAGTGTCGCGCAGGCGCCGAACCCTCGCCATTCTACCAAGGTGCAATGGTCTTTCCGAAGGGGGCGGCGCTGTTATGCTGCGCACAAATATTGTGGGGAGAGACCGAATGAAACATGCGATCCTGCTGGCGGCCGCCCTGATGGCGGCACCCGCGCTGGCCAAGGAGCATCAGGTGAAGATGCTGAACCAGGGCAAGGACGGGGCGATGGTGTTCGAACCGGCGGTCGTGAAGGCGATGCCGGGTGACACGGTGAAATTCCTGGCCACCAACCCCGGCCACAATGCCCAGACCATTCCCGGCATGCTGCCCGATGGCGAGGCCGAGCAGAAGGGCGCCATGGGCAAGGAGTTCGTGCTGACGGTGAAGAGCCCCGGCCTCTATGGCATCAAGTGCCTGCCGCATTATTCGATGGGCATGGTGGCGGTGGTGCAGGTGGGCAAGGGGCCATCAGCCAATCTGGCCGCGGCGCAAGGGGTGAAGCTGCCGCCCTTGGCCAAGAAGCGCATGGATGCCTATCTGGCGCAGGTGAAGTGAGGGGGATGGCAATGGCCAAACTGGTGGTGACCTATCCGGCGGACCCGGGTGCGACCTTTGACCGGGATTATTATGTGAAGGTGCATCTGCCCCTGTGCCAGCAGCATTTCGGCCCGGCCGGCATGACCGGCGGCGAGGCGCTGTTTCCGCTGGCCGATGATTCGCCCTTCCTGTGCCTGGGTATTCTGAGCTTCACCGATCCGGCGGCGATCGGGGCGGCGATGGCGGTGCCCGGCGTGGGCGAGGTGTTTGCCGATATCGCCAATTTCACCAGCGTGCAGCCGACGGCGACCGCGATGGCCTGAGATCAGGCGGGCGGCTGGACGACAGGCAGGAGGGCGGCCCGGGCGGGCCGCCCTTTCTGCTTGCGCACGCCGCGATCAGAAGCTGACCCGTGCGCCCAGCCAGACGGTGCGCGGCAGGGCGCGTTCGATGACGCCGGTGCCTGACAGGGCGGCCTGCACTTCGGCATCGAACAGATTTTCCACCCGGCCTTCGATGCTGAGGCCCTTGATGACCGGCACCAGCAGCAGCGCATCGACCATGGTGGCGGCGCCAAGGCTACGGCTGTTCTGATCATCCTCGAACTGGCTGGCGATGTGGCGCAGCGTGGCCGAGGCGGTGAACCGCTTGCCGGCATAATCGATGGTGCCGGAAAACTGGTCGCGCGGGGTTTGTGCTGGCGCGAGGTCGTTGAGTGCGGCGGCCGCGCCGCTGCTGCGGATGCTGGGATCGACATGGCTCCAGCTGGCGGAGAGGCCGAACTGGCCAAGCCTGGCGCGGCCGTCGATTTCCCAGCCCCACACCTCCAGCGCGTCGAGATTCTGGCGCTGGCGATAGAAGCCCCCGGCCGCGACAAAGCCGACGCCGGGGAAATTGCCCGGCCCGCTGCCCAGGGTGACGTTGGCGATGCTGTCGTCCATGCGGTTCCAGAAGCCGGTGATGCCAATCTCGATACCGGCTGCCGGCTTGAGGGTGAGGCCGGCATCAACGCCGGTGACGCGTTCGGGCTTCAGCAGGGCATTGGCGGCGGTGGCATCGGGGCCGACGCGGAACGGGCGATACAGCTCGTTGAGGGTGGGCAGGCGCCAGCCACGATAGGCGGCGCTGCGCAGGGTGATCCAATCGGCTGCCTTGATGGCAACGCCGGCGCGGCCGGTGAATTCGCGGCCCGACCGGTCGGCAAAGCGCAGCGTGGTGAAGGGGGCGGCGGTGGCGATGGTGGTTTCCAGAAGGCGGCCATCGCGGATCTGCCACCAGTCGATTCGGGCCGACAGGCTGGCAGTGACCAGCCCCGCTTCGATGCTGGCATCGGCGAACAGGCCGCTGTTGCCGGTTTCGCCGCCGGCCTCGCGCTGGCGGGTGGGGGCGGCATTGACATAGGTGAACAGCTCGTTGGTGGCGCCCTTCAACTGGCGCGTGTCGGCGCCCACCCGCAGCGTGATGCCATCGCCCACTGGTGGTGCCAGCTCCAGCCGGCCGCCCCAGCCGGTGGCCGGGGTGTTGAACTGGGCCAGCGTTTGGGTGGCGGCGGTGCGGGTGGCGTTCACGCTGGCAAAATCGGAGGTGAAGTTGCGATTTTGCACATAGGCCAGCGCCTGCCAGCCCCATTTGCCCCGGCCGACGAGACGCAGGGCGGCATCCACCCCTTCGGAGGTGTTGCGCGAAAAGGCGGTGCCGCGTTCACGGCTGTCGGTGAAGGCGGTGGCCGTCACCTGCGCTTCGGTGTCGGGCGCGATCTGCACCACGGCGCGGATATTGGCGCTGGCCTGTTCATAGGGGGCGGCGCGATCGGCGGGCCCGCGGCTGCGCGCCACGATCGGGATGAAGCCATCGCCGCGGCCATAGGCGCCCGAGAGGACGGCAAAGCCGCCATCCCGCTTCAAGGCCAGCGAGGCTTGGGCATCGAGACTTTCCCGGCTGCCATAGGCGATGTTGCCGACGAAGGGCGTGAGGGTGGCCGGGCCGGCGCTTTCCAGTTCGATGGTGCCGGCGAGCGCGCCGGGGCCCCAATAGCCGGAGCCGCCGCCACGGGTGACGCGGATGCGGTCCAGCCGGCCGGTGGCATAGGCCGGGAAGGCCACCCAGCCGCCGAACGGATCGGCCTGCGGCACGCCATCGAGCATCAGGAGCGCCCGCGACGAGGCATTGCCGCCAAGGCCGCGCAGGGTGATGCCCTGGCTGGTGGCGTTGGCGGACCGGCTGTCGGACCGGCGGAACTGCTGCTGGCCGGCGATATCGGCCAGCACGGATTCCAGCCGGTTGGAGCCGGTGGAGAGGATGCGGTCACGCCCGATCACCACCAGGCTGAGCGCCGCGTCGCCGGGCAGATCCTTCAGCCCCTTGCCGGTGACGATGATCATCGCGTCTTCGGTTTCGGCCGCGATGGCGGGGGCGGCCGTGGCAAGCAGGGCGGCAAACAGGGCAAGGCTACGCATCATTTTTCCTTGTTAACAAACGGGATGACCGGCGCAAGCGGCCGGCCCGAAGCAGCCCAGCCATCGCGGCCGGCGCCATACCAGGCGACGTTGAGGCCGGCGCGGTGCAGGCGCAAGGCGGCGTTCCAGCTCATCCAGCAATCGGCGAGGCAGAAGACGATCACTGGCCGGCCAGCCGCCAGCGCCGGCACCAGGCCGAGGAAATGGGCGATGATGACCGGGTTGCCCGGCGCGCGGCCGGCTTCGGGAAACCACAGCGCGTGCGGGATGGAGTGGGCCGGGGCCAGCAGGGTCCAGCGGCCGGTGGCAGGATCGCGGCGGCCAGCCTCTACCGGGGAGACATCGATGAGCAGGGCGTGGGGCGCCAGCCGGGCGACAGCGGCGGCATCGAGGGCGGCCACGCCTTCGGGCGGGCCGGGCACCGGACTGCGCGGCCGGTCGATGCGATAGAGCGTGATGGGATCATGCAAGGGTGAGGCGCGCCAATCGGCTGGCCCGCCTGTCACTGGCCCTGGTGCCAGCAGCAGCGGTGCCGCCAGTGCGATCATGGCATGGCCATTTGCCATGGCAGCCACCCTCCCCCCATCTTGTTCCTTGGTCTGATGGTAGCAAGTTGCGGCCACGCGTAACTTGTCCCTTGGTATGAGGCGGCAAACAGCCTTGCTGGGGATGATCCTGCTGGCGGCACCGGTGGTGGCAGCGCCCGAAGGGGCGCGGCCCGATGATCCGCTGCAATCGCCGTTTCTGCCCACCGTGCTGCAGCTGGTGCTGCCGGAAGGCGCGCGCGTGCGCTTTGATGATCGGGTGAAGGTGCAATTCCCGGCCATCGCCGAAAACCAGCGCCAATTTCCGGTGCAGGTGGATGCGCGCGCCGTGCCGGGGGTGAAGCGCATCATCATCTTTGCCGATCTGAACCCCATCCAGAAGGCGGTGGAGTTCACGCCCCATGATGCCGAAGCCTTCATCGCGATCCGGATCAAGCTGGACCAGCGCACGCCGGTGCGCGCCGCCGTGGAGGTGGCCGATGGCAGCTGGCTGGTGGCCGGCGGCTGGATCGATGCGGCCGGTGGCGGCTGTTCGGCGCCGCCGGTGAGCCGGGTGAAGGGCGATTGGGCGCAGAGCCTGATGCAGCTGCGCGGGCGGCTGTGGAGCACGCCGGGGCAGCGCGTGGCGCGGCTGGCGCTGGCGGTGCGCCACCCGATGGACACCGGCTTTGTCGACAATGTGCCCAGTTACTGGCTGGAATCACTGCAACTGCGCGCTGATGGCCGGCTGCTGGCCGATCTGGCGCTCAACGCGTCGGTGGCGGAAGACCCGGCCATCATGCTGATGCCGCACCTGATGGAAGGCGAAAGCGTGACGGTGCGCGGGCGGGACAGCGGCGGCGTTGAACTGGCCGGGCGCGTTGCCGGCCAAAGCGCCATTCCGGCCGGCGCGCCATGATCGCCCGCCGGCACCTGCTGGGCGCGTTGGCCGGGATGCCGCTGATCGCCGCCGCGCCCCATTATCGGCTGGCGGCTCAACCGGTGGCGGCGGGCATCTGGGTGGTGCGCGGCGCCGATGCGCCGATTGCCATGGCCAATGGCGGCGCGATTGCCAACATCAGCATCATTGCCACCGATGCCGGCGCCGTGCTGATCGATGCCGGGGCCTCGCACCGCCACGGGCTTGCGCTGGCGGCGCTGGCCCGGCGGCTGACCGGCAAGCCGGTGGCGCGGGTCTATCTCACCCATCTCCATCCCGATCACAGTTTCGGCGCCTCGGCCTTTCCGGCCGGCCTGGTGGCGGCGACCCCGGCGGTGGCGGCGCAGGTGACGGGCGATGCGGCGGGCTTTTCCACGGGCCTTTATCGCCTGCTGGGCGACTGGATGCGCGGCACCGAGTTGCCGGCCCCGGCCCTGGTGGCCGAAGCCGGCCCGGTGCTGATCGGCGGGCGGCGGCTGCGGCTGCTCACCCTGTCGGGCCACAGCGCCTCCGATCTCGCCGTGCTGGATGAGGCGACCGGCACCTTGATCGCCGGCGATCTGGTGTTCCACAACCGTGCGCCGGCGACCCCGCATGCCGATCTGCCGGCCTGGCGCCGCGCGCTCGACCAGCTGGCCGGGCTGGGCCAGCAGCGGCTGGTGCCCGGCCATGGCCCGGTGGACCCGACGCCCGGCACCGCCATCGCCCAGACCCGCGCCTGGATCGACTGGCTGGAGCCGGCGTTGAAAGCCGCGATGGATGCCGGGTTGACCATGGTGGAGGCTGGCGACCTGCCGATCCCGCCGCGCTTTGCCGGGCTGGCGGTGGCGCGGCTGGAGTTGCAGCGCAGCGTGTCGCATTTCTGGCCGGCGCTGGAGGCGGCGCGGCTGCCGCGGGTTGGGGGATGATCATCCTGCCCCCTGGGGCGGCAAGGATGTGCGCGTGTGCGCCCCCTCCGCCCTGCGGGCACCTCCCCCAGAGGGGGAGGATTTTCTATCCCGGGAAGGATTTTCTGTCCCGAGCGGGGGAGGATGTTTTCGTTAGAACCGCACGCGCGTGGCCAGTCGCCATTGCCGGGGCGCACCGGGGCCGAGGAAGCTGCCGCCCTGCGCCGCATCGGGGCCGGCCTGCAGCGGGTTGAAGCGGCCGGCTGGATCGAAGACGGTGGCCCCCAGTTGGGCGGCGGTGGCAAAGCGGGCATCCAGCACATTGTCCACCTGCACGATCAGGCTGAGCCATGAGAGCGGCTTCACCTCCGCCCCCAGGTTGAGCACGGCCCAGCCCTTCGTCTTGCCGGCGCCGGGATAGAGGCCGCCATCGGGCTGGTGGGCGTTGTTTTCGTTGCCGCGCGCAAACACGCCGCTGGCCGCCTGGACATCGGCGCTGAGCAGCAGCCACGGCCGCGCCTGCCAATCGGCGCTGGCCTTGAACAGGTGGCGCGGCAGCAGCGGGATGCGGTTGCCCGGCACGATGCGGATATTGCCTTCGCCGCCCGGGCCTTCGTCGTTCGTGCTGTTGCCGGCACCGCCCACGGTTTCGGCGCTGCGATAGGTGGCATCGAGCAAAGTATAGCTGGCCGAGAGGTTGAGGCGCTTCAGCGCGGCGCCGGCGACCAGTTCCAGCCCCTGCCGCCGGGTGCGGCCGAAGTTGCGGAAATAGCCGAAGCCGGTGCGCGGGGAGGCGACGAACAAGATGTCGTCCAGCGCGGTGGTGCGGAACAGCCCGGCGCGCAGGAAGATCGATGTGGCCGGCTCCAGGCGCACGCCGGCTTCAATGGTGCGGGCGATCACCTGGTGCAGCGGCGGATCGCCGGCCAGCGCATTGGGCAGGCGGCAGGGGCTTTCCGGATCGGCGCAGCCCAGTTCGATGGCCGAAGGCGCCCGGCTGGTTTGCGCCACGGCTGCATCGATGCTGATGGCGCGGGCGGCCTGCCAGCGCAGCGACAGCGCCGGGTTCAATCGGTGATAGTCATGATTGCCGGTCAGGCTGCCGGTGGCCGGGCCGGGGTTGATGCGATCCAGATTGCGGATCTGGGTGGCGTCGAGCCGGGCCGAGGCGTTGACGGTGAGGCTGGGTGTGGCAGTGAGTTCGGCCAGCAGATAGGCCGATTGGCTCCGGGTGCGGGCGGACAGGTCAACCCGCGCGTCCGTATCCTCGCCCGGGTCGAAATCCTGGGTGCCATCGGCGAACACGCCGGTGCCGATGACGCCGCGCGCTGGCGTGAGATGGCCAAACTCGCTGGATTGGCCAAAGCTGGCGCGGCTGGTGGTGAAGGCTAGGCCGGCAGTGAGGCGCGCGGCCTTCAGTTCCAGCGCCAACTCCAGCGTTCCACCCCATTCGAACTGGCGGCTGGCGCTGCGGTTCAAGAGGCCGTTGCAGGCCTCCTGCGGCTCCTCGTTGTCCGCTGCCTCCGCGATGCAGGCGGCCGAAGGAAAGGGTGTGTTCGCCGGGGTTTCGCCGGGTTCATACACGTCGTCGCTGCCCAGCACCTCGTCATTTGCATCGCCGTTCAGCGTGCGGCTCGTCAGCCGCCGCCAGAAGGCATTGGCCTTGAGGCTGAGCCGGTCAGCCAGGCGATGTTCGGCCGCCGCATTGAGCAGCAGGGTGCGGTTCCAGACCGTGTCGGGGTGGGTGTAGACGCTGGCGCGGCGGGCGTTGAGCAGCCGTTCTTCCTGCAGGCCATTGCCATTCAGGCGCGTGTCGGCCGCCAGCGCCGACAGGCTGATGCGGCTGTTTCCCTGTTGCCAGCCCGCCTTGGCGAGGCCGCTCCACGCCCGGCTGGGGGAATGATCGCGCCAGCCGGTTTCGGCGAAATGATTGCCGGCCACATACCAGTCGATGGCGCCGCTGTGGCCGCCGGCCTCGGCCTCCAGCGTGCGGCGTTCAAAGCGGCCATAGCCGGCCTCGGCCCGGAAACCCGGATCGCTGCGGCCATCCTTGGTGCGGATGACCAGCGCGCCGCCCAGCGCGTTGCGGCCAAACAGCGGGTTGGAGCCGGGCACCAGGTTCAGCGCGCGGATGGCGGCCTTGGGGATGAGATCCCAGCTGACGACATCGCCGAACGGCTGGTTCACGCGCACCCCATCCACCCACACCACCAGCCCCTGCGGCGTGCCGAGCAGCGGCGAGGCGGTGAAGCCGCGGAAGTTCACATCGGCCTGCAGCGGGTTGCCGGTGATGTCGTTCAGATACACGCCAGCGCCGCGCCGGCGCAGCCAGTCGCTGGCATCGATGGCGCGGGCGGCGGCGATATCCTCATCCGTGGCGCCCACGGCGGGCGCGGCCAGCACGGCTTCGCCGACATCATGGAGCGGGGTGGCCACCACCACCAGTTCGGGATCGGCCGGGCCGGCGCCATCGGCCAGGGCCGGGGCAGCCAGCAGCGCGGCGCAGCCGATCAGCCAGCGAAATCGCCGGTGGCGCATGATTCCATCCCCACATATCCCATTGTTGGGGAAAGGATATTCGGGCGCGTGCGGCAGCGCGATTATACTTTCGGCCGATCCCCGTCTTGGCATTACAATACAGCGCACCCATAATGGCAGCAGCACGCACGCGAAGGAGAATGGGAATGGCCAATCCGTGGCAGCACAGCCGGTCGGGCAGCATCGCCGACGATATTGATTTCGAGATCAAGGGCCAGGAACTGCAGTTCGTGGAGATCGAGCTGGATCCGGGCGAAAGCGCCGTGGCCGAGGCCGGTGCCATGGTGTGGAAGGATGCCGCCGTGGGGATGACCACGGTGTTCGGCGATGGTTCGGGCGATCAGGGCGGCGGCTTCATGGGCAAGCTGCTGGGCGCCGGCAAGCGGCTGGTGACGGGGGAAAGCCTGTTCACCACCGTGTTCACCCACAATGGCGGCGGCAAGGCGCGCGTGGCCTTTGCCAGCCCGACGCCGGGCGCGATCCTGCCGATCAAGCTGGACAGCGTGGGCGGCACGCTGATCTGCCAGAAGGATGCGTTTCTGGCTGCCGCGCGCGGGGTGAGCATCGGCGTCGAATTCCAACGCCGCATCATGACCGGGCTGTTCGGCGGCGAAGGCTTCATCATGCAGCGGCTGGATGGCGATGGCTGGGTGTTCGTGCAGATGGGCGGCACCGTGGTGGAGCGCACCCTTGCGCCGGGTGAGCAGCTGCACGTCGATACCGGCTGCCTGGCGGCCTATACCCCCAGTGTCGATTTCGATCTGGTCGGTGCCGGCGGGGTAAAATCCATGTTGTTCGGCGGCGAAGGCGCGTTTTTCGCGCGATTGACTGGGCCGGGCAAGGTGTGGATCCAGTCGCTGCCGTTCAGCCGGCTCGCCGGCCGCATGATGCAGGCGGCCATGGGCCGCGGCCAGAGCCGGGGCGAAGGCAGTATCCTGGGCGAACTGGGCGATTTCATCGGCAACAACCGCTGATGCCGGGCGGGGGCGGCGCGCGCCGCCCCTGTTCAGGCCTGATCAGCCCTTCCAGCCGATCGAGACGAAGATGTTGCGGGGCAGGCCGGGATCAAAGCCGCCGCCGGCCCCCGGCCGCACGCGGGCGGCATAGCGTTCATCCAGCAGATTGTTGATGCCGGCGCCGACGGCAAAGCCGCCGCCGATCGGCCAATCGACGCTGGCATCGACCACCCGATAGGCGGGCAGGGCGAAATCGGCGACATTGTTGTCCGCCCCCTGCTGATCGCCGACCGATGTGAAGGTGAGGGCGGCGCGGCGGCCGCCCTTGCCGATATGGGCCAGGGTGGCGCGCAGCAGATGGCCCGGCGCATATTGCGGGGTGAAGCCCGATGCCGCCCCGCGCGTGAAACTGGCATCCAGAAGTTGCAGATTGGCCGACAGCCTGAGCGTGTCGCGCCCCTGGGCCAGGCCATCCGGCCCGATCAGATCCAGCCGCACCGCCAGATCAACGCCCTGGTTGCGCATGGCGCCCACATTCTGCCGCCGCGCGCCGCCCGCACCCACCGCGCCAAAGCGGCCGATGGCCGGCAGCGGCCCGGCCAGGAAGCCGACCTGATCCTCGAAGGTGACGCGGAACAGGCTGGCATCGATGCGCAGCGGCTTGGCCACCTGGGCCTGCACGCCGGCTTCCATGGTGAAGCTGTAGCTGGCCTCGAAGGTACCGGCGGCATCGATGCCGGCCTGGAAGGTGACGCCATCATTGTAGAGCAGCGGTTTGAAGCCGCGGCTGGCATTGGCGACAAGGCGCAGATCGGGGCTGGCATCCCAGGTGGCGCCGATGCCCCACAGCGCAATCGTGCTGATGTTGCGCAGATTGCCCAGCGTGCCGTTGGCGGTGCCGGGCCCGCCGCCCGTGGCGCTGCCGACGCCCAGATCGAGGGATTCGACCACGCGCTGGCGCAGCCGTTCCAGCCGGAAACCGGGTACGATCTGCACAGCGCCCAGGCCCAGTTTCAATTCGCCAAACAGGGCGGCGGCATCGCCGGTGCGGGTGGCGCGGGCCAGCGCGCCGGCGGTGCCGGCAAAATCGGCGTTGCTGGCGCCCTTGTCGACAAACACCGGCGCGCTGGACGTGTGGCCCAGTGCGCCGATGGTCAGGCTGTGCTGGGCCTGGCCGCCGAAATCATGGCGCAGGCGCACATCGATGCCAGCGGTGTCAAAGGCTTGCAGCTGGCGGATCAGCACGTTGGCGGTGGGGGTGACAGCGCCGAAGCCGCCACCGGCCTGACGCCAGCTTTCGCGCTCGAACCGGCTGTAGAAGGCGCGGGCCGTCAGCTGCGTCGTGTCATCCAGCTGCCAATCGAGGCCCAGCGATGGCGCGATGCGCTGCAGGCGGATGCGATCGAACGGGGTGGAGCCGTCGCGCCGGTCAGCGTCCATGCGGGCGCGGGAGAGGCCGCCGGGTTCGCCGAAATCGCCCTGATAATAATCCAGCGACAGGGTGAGGGTGAGATCATCGCCCAGCACATGCCCGCGCAGGCGGCCGGTCAGCTGCTCATGATCGCTGTTGACCCGGCGCGGGCCGTCACCGGCGGCATAATAGACCAGCGCATCGGCGGCGAGGCGGCCGTTGGAGATGTTCAGGCTGGCGGCGCCTTGCCGCCCCTCCCAACTGCCCAGGGTGAGGCGGGCGCTGCCTTCCACCCCGGCGGTGCGGCGCGGGCCCTTCATCACATAGTTGATCGCGCCGCCCGGCTGCGGGCCATAGAGCAGGCCGGCGGCACCCCGGATGAATTCCACCCGCTCCACCGCTTCGAGCGGTGGGATGAAATAGGCGGCCGGGTAGCTGTACATGTCGGGCACGGCCGGCACGGCATCCTGCAGGGTGAGGATGTTCCAGCTTTCGTGCGGCTCACCCAGGCCGCGATAGGACAGCGAGGCCCAGGAGCCGTTCGACACTTCAGAGACCAGGATGCCGGGGATATCGGCCAGCGCGACGCGCAGGTTGCGGCTGGCCACCGGCGGCAGATCGCCCAGCACGGCGACATCGCCCAGCTTGCCGGCAAAGATCAGCGTGCCGGCCAGATCGGGCAGGCGATCCGCATCGCGCCTTGCGGTGACGATGATGGTGGCCGCCGCACCGGCATCGCCATCGGGCGCCGCGGTTTCAGCCAGCGCCGGGGCGGCGGTGTACAACAGCAGACCGGCCAGCAGGCGGACGGGGCGGGACATGGCGACTCCTTCAAAGCTTGCGGAGCCGTAATGTTGCTATTGAGAATGATTGTCAACAGCGGAAATCAGATCGGCTTGGCGCCGTGCTGATCGGCCCAGTGGCGCACCCGGTCGCGCAAGGCGCTGTGGCTGGCAGGGGCGCTGTCAGGCTCGGCAAAGGTCTCGACAATCTCGAACCGGAAGGTGGCTTCGCCATGCCGGGCCCAGGCCTTTTGCAGGCTGGGCTGGGTGTGGCCGCCCTGGCGCAGGGAGAACCAGTGGCGATTCTGGATGGTGGCCAGATCGGGCGCGCTGCCCACCCAGGCCTCGCCACTGGCGGTGCAGCGGATCAGGTAGATGCCGGGCGTGGCCTTTCGTTCCTTGTACGCCGCGATCGCGGCCTTGCGATCCTGGGTCATTGCGCTGCTCCACGTTGCTCTTTGGCTGGGCCTTGACCCGTTTAATTTACCCGGATAAAAATAACGGCATGGCGCTCACCCTGTCAACCCGTTGTTCCGCCTTTGCCGATGGCCGCAGTGTGGCGCAGGGGGTGCTGGCCGATGTGTTGCCGGTGCTGGCGGCATGGCCGGCGGATCAGGCGGCGCCGCTGTTGTTTGACGATGCCAGCGGTGAGCAGCTGGATGTTGACCCGCGCCAACCGCCGCCCGCCGATCTGCCGCCTTCTCGTGGCCGCGGCCGGCCGAAGCTGGGGGTGACGGCGCGGGAGGTGACATTGCTGCCGCGCCAGTGGGACTGGCTGGCGCGCCAGCGTGGCGGCGCGTCGGCGGCGCTGCGCCGGCTGGTGGACGAGGCGCGCCGGCAGGATGCGGGCCGCGCCGCCCGCCGCGCCGCGCAGGAACGTTGCTATCGCTTCCTCACCGCCGTGGCCGGCGATCTGCCGGGCTATGAGGAGGTGATCCGCGCCCTGTTTGCCGGCGACACGGCGACCATGGCGGCGCGCCTGGCTGGCTGGCCGGCGGATGTCGCCGATCATGCGCTGGCCCTGGCCACTCCCGATCCGGATTGAGCGCCGGCGTTGACGCCGCCGCCGGCCCCGGCGCATGGAAGGCGCGATGGCCAAGCTCTATTTCTATTATGCGTCGATGAACGCCGGCAAATCGACGGTGTTGCTGCAATCCAGCTTCAACTATCGCGAGCGGGGCATGAACACGCTGCTGTTCACCGCCGCGCTGGATGACCGGGCCGGGGTGGGCACCATTGCCTCGCGCATCGGCTTGAGCGCGCCGGCGCAGCTGTTCGAGCCGGGGCTGGACCTGTTTGCCGCCATCGCTGCGGCCCATGCCACAGAGACGGTGCATTGCGTGTTGGTCGACGAGGCGCAGTTCCTGACGCAGACCCAGGTATGGCAGCTGGCGCGGGTGGCGGACGAACTGGGCATTCCGGTGCTGTGTTATGGCCTGCGCACCGATTTCCTGGGCCATTTGTTTGAAGGCAGCGCCAGCCTGCTGGCCATTGCCGATGTGCTCAGCGAGATGAAGGCGGTGTGCAGTTGTGGCCGCAAGGCGACGATGAATTTGCGCATTGACGGCCAGGGCCGTGCCGTCACCTCTGGCCAGCAGACCGAAATTGGTGGCAATGATCGTTATGTCGCCCTGTGCCGCCGGCATTTCACCGCCGCGCTGGGTGGGCAGTATCAGCCGTGAAGGGGGCGAAGCCATGACCAGCGTCTATGAATTCAGCGCGAAGACCATCGATGGCCGTGAGGTTTCGATGAAGGATTTCGAGGGCAAGGTGCTGCTGATCGTCAACACCGCGTCGAAATGCGGCTTCACCCCGCAATATGAGGGGTTGGAGGCGCTCCACAAGAAATACGGCCCCAAGGGCTTTGCCGTGCTGGGGTTCCCCTGCAACCAGTTCGGCGCGCAGGAGCCGGGCAATGCGGAGGAAATCGCCAATTTCTGCAAGCTGACCTATGACGTGGATTTCCCGCTGTTTGCCAAGGTGGATGTGAACGGCGACAAGGCGCACCCGCTGTTCCAGATGCTGAAGAAGGCGGCGCCGGGCCTGTTGGGCAGCGAGGCGATCAAGTGGAACTTCACCAAGTTCCTGGTGGACGCGCACGGCCAGGTGCAGGAGCGCTTTGCGCCGGCCACCAAGCCCGAGGCGCTGGGCAACCAGATCGAGAAGCTGCTGGCGAAAGCCTGACATCATGGCCGCCACCGCGCCCAATGATCTTTCGAACTGGTGGATGCCGTTCAGCGACAACCGCTATTTCAAGGCCAACCCGCGCCTGCTCGCAGCGGCGAAGGACATGCATTACACCACCGCCGATGGCCGCCGCGTGCTGGATGGCACTGCCGGCCTGTGGTGCGTGAATGCCGGCCATGGCCGCGAGCCGATCGTGCGGGCGATCCAGGAGCAGGCCGCGACGCTGGATTTCGCGCCGACCTTCCAGCTCGGCCATCCCCTGGCCTTCCAGCTGGCGGCGCGGGTGGCCGGGATCATGCCGGATGGGCTCGATCGGGTGTTCTTCACCAACTCCGGATCGGAAAGCGTTGATACCGCATTGAAGATCGCGCTGGCCTATTGGCGGGCGCGGGGGCAGGGCCAGCGCACACGGCTGATCGGGCGGGAGCGCGGTTATCACGGGGTGGGCTTTGGCGGCATTTCGGTGGGCGGCATCGTCACCAACCGCCGCGCCTTTGGGCCCGGCCTGACCGGCGTTGACCATCTGCCGCACACGCATGACCCGGCGCGCAACGCCTTCAGCCGCGGCCAGCCTGCCCATGGCGCCGATCTGGCGGATCGGCTGGAGGCGATCATTGCCCTGCACGGCGCCGACACGATCGCGGCGGTGATCGTCGAGCCGCTGGCCGGATCGACGGGCGTGCTGGTGCCGCCGGTTGGCTATCTGGAGCGGCTGCGGGCGATCACGGCGCACCACGGCATATTGCTGATCTTTGACGAGGTGATTTCCGGCTGTGGCCGGCTGGGCGCCGCCACCGCGGCGGAGCGGTTCGGGGTGACGCCCGATCTCATCTGCCTGGCCAAGGGGCTGACCAACGCCGCCGTGCCGATGGGTGCGGTGGCCGTGAGCCGCCACGTGCATGATGCCATTGTCGATGCGCCCGGTGATGCGCCGGGGATCGAACTGTTCCACGGTTATACCTATTCCGCCCATGCGCTGGCCTGTGCGGCCGGCATTGCCACGCTCGATCTTTATGCCAGCGAAGGCCTGTTTGCCCGGGCGCGCGGGCTGGAGGATGTGTGGGCGGATGCGCTGCACGGGCTGAAGGGCCTGCCGCACGTGATCGATATTCGCAATTTCGGCCTGGTGGCCGGGATCGAGCTCAGCCCTCGCCCCGATGCGCCGGGCGCGCGCGGGCAGGATATTTTCCGCAGCATGTTCGATGCCGGTCTGCTGATCCGGGTGACGGGCGACATCATCGCGCTGTCACCGCCGCTGATCATCAGCACGGACCAGATTGGCGAGATGGTTGACCGGCTGGCGCAGGGCTTGCGGCAGTTGGCCTGACCCGGCCGGTACAGCGCCGGTTCAGGCAGGCCTTGCATTACGGCGATGTAATCTTTTTCGCCGACAAGCCTTGGCAAACAGGGGCTCGCCCCCTAAATGCCGGCTGTGCCGCGCGGGTGCGACAGGAGTTTCATGGCCGCCAAGGACCTTACCCAGATGGATCTCAACCGGCTCGTGTGGCGCTGGTTGGGTGATATTGTCTGGCCGGAACGCAATTATTTCTGGCTGGCCATCATCTATGGCCTGGGCATTGCCCTGTTGGGCCTGGCGGTGCCGGTTTCGGTGCAGCTGTTGATCAACAGCATCGCCAGCACGGCGTTGCCGGTGCCGCTGTTCACCCTGTCGGCGCTGCTGTTCGGGCTGCTGATCGTGTCGGGCCTGTTGTCGGTGCTGCGCATCCATCTGATGGAATTGTATCGCCGCCGCTTCATGGCGCGGCTGGTGGCCGATCTGACCATGCGGGTGATCAATGCCGCCGATCCGTTTTTCCACGACACGCGCCGCTTTGACCTGTTCAACCGCTATTTCGAGCTGGTGAACATGCAGAAGGCGATCCCGTCGCTGCTGATCGGCGGGTTCACCATCATCTTGGGCATGATTGTCGGCTTTGTGGTGACCAGTTTCTATCACCCCTTCTTTCTGGCCTTCAATCTGGTGCTGATCGCGCTGCTCGCCGCCGTGTGGGCACTGTGGTCGAAGGGGGCGATGAAGACCTCCATCAACCTCAGCCACGAAAAGTACAACGCGGCGCATTTTCTGGAGACGATTGGCGCCTCCAACGGCTTCTACAAATCGGCCCGGCACATCGATTATGCCCTGAAGGGGGCGGAGGCGGTGACGGCCAATTATGTGAACGCCCACGCGGCCCACTTCCGCTACCAGTTCCCGCAGACCATCGCGCTCTATTTCCTCTATGCCGCCGCGAGTGCCGGGCTGCTGGCGCTGGGCGGCTGGCTGGTGATCCAGGAAGAACTGTCGATCGGCCAGCTGGTGGCCGCCGAGCTGATCCTGTCGGGCGTGTTTGCCGGCATGAACAGCCTCTATTCCTATCTCGACGATCTTTATGATGCCGTCGCCTCGGTGGAGGAATTGTCGCTGCTTTATGGGCTGCAGCAGGAACCGCCGGTGCCGGCCGGCGTGGCGCCGCCGCGTTCGGGCGCGCTGACCTTCACCCATGTCAAGACATCGGTGCTGTCGGGCGAGGCGGAGATCAACCTGGAAATCCCCGAGGCGAGCCGGCTGATCTGCCAGGGCGTGCCCGGCATGGAGCGGGCCTTTGCCGACCTGATGAAGCGGCTGAACCGCCCCAGCGCCGGCATGGTGACGATTAGCGGCGTCGATCTGGCGATGATGGACCCGCTGGCGCTGCGCAGCCAGGTGATGGTGCTGGACCGTGCGGCCATCGTCGAATCAACGATCAGCGATTATCTGACGCTGGCCAACCCCAATCGCAATGCCGCCGATCATCTGGAGGCGCTGCGGCTGGTGGGGCTGGAAGACCGGGTGGCCATGCTGCCCGACGGGATGCAGACCCGCCTGTCGTCCACGGGCGCGCCATTCACCGTGGCCAAGATGATGCAGCTGAAGCTGGCCGCATCCATCCTGTCGGAACCGCGCATCCTGGTGATGTCGCCGCTGTTCGACACGGTGCCGCTGGCGCGCCTGAACGCCGTGTTTGCCCGCTTGCGCAGCAGCCGCACCACCATGCTCTATTTCACCAACCGACCGGAAGCGGTGACGCTGGATGGCTGGATGTGGCTGGGCCTGACGCAGCAGCGGATCACCGACGTGCGGGCGGAGTTTGATGCGCTGCGCGATGCGGCCGGCCGGGAGATGACCGATGGCGATTGAGCCGCAGGCCACCGCCGCCGCATTCCAGACCCTGGCGCGGTTGCGCCCGCCGCGCATCATGCGGGTGGTGGGCTGGATGGTGATGATCGGCATCGCCCTGTTCCTGCTGTTCATCACGCTGGTGCCCTGGGTGCAGACGGCACAGGGCAACGGCAGCGTGATCGCCTTCGACCCGCGCGACCGGCAGCAGAACATCACCGCGCTGGTGCCCGGCCGGCTGGACCGCTGGTTTGTCACCGATGGCGCCCGCGTGAAGGCTGGCGAGCCGATTGCCCGGGTGATCGACATCGATCCCGATTATCTGCAGCGCCTGCAGGCCGAACGCGCGCAGAAGCTGGCGGAAATCGCCGCCACCGAAGCGGCCATGGCCACCGCGATGCGCGATGTGAAGCGCATGGCGACCCTGTATGGCGAAGGGCTGGCCGCCCGCCGCGACATGGAGCTGGCGCAAATCAAGGTGGCGGAATTCCGCGCCAAGATCGCCTCCTCCCGGGCGGAGATCAACAAGATCGACGTGAACCTGCGCCGCCAATCCGAACAGATGATCCGCGCGCCGCGCGATGGCCGCATCATGCGCGTGGCCAGCATCGATGTCGCCACCATCGTCAAGCAGGGTGATCTGCTGGCCACCTTCGTGCCCGAACAGTCGCGCCGGGTGGTGGAGCTGTATGTTGATGGCCGCGATGTGCCGTTGATCCATGTGGGCCGGCGTGTGCGCCTGGAGTTCGAAGGCTGGCCGGCGATCCAGTTTTCCGGCTGGCCGTCGGTGGCCAAGGGCTATTTCGATGGCCAGGTGGCGGCGGTGGATCTGAATGCATCGCCCAACGGCCTGTTTCGCCTGCTGGTGACGGAAAGCCCGGATCGCGATCCCTGGCCCGATGAACGTTCGGTGCGGCTGGGGGCCAAGGTGCGCGGCTGGGTGCAGATGAACACGGTGCCGATCTGGTTCGAACTGTGGCGCCTGCTGAATGATTTCCCGCTGCAGTTCACGCGCCCCGGTGCCAGCCCGGCCGAAACCGGCCAGTTGAAGGCCGACGCCAAGGCAGACGATGCCAAGGCCAAGTAAGTCCGCCCTGCTGCTGGCGCCGATGCTTGCCCTGGTGCTGGTGGTGCCGGCCGCCGGGCAGGCCCCGCGCGGCAAGCCGGGATCCAGCCCGGCGCTGGAGGCGGATGCACGCGATGCGGCGCGGCCGCTGCCAGAGGCGACAGCGCCGCTGGCCCTGCCCGAGTTGCTGGCCAACAGCCGTTTTCACGCGCCGCAGCTGCTGGAGGCGCTGGCCCGGGTGCGCGGTGCCGAGGGCCGGCTGCTGACCACCGAAGGCGCGTTCGACACGTTGTTCAGCGCCGAGATCGATGCCCGGCCGACCGGCTTTTTCGACGGGGCCGATGCCGGCGTGCGGCTGATGCAGCCGCTCGCCGCCAATGGCGGCAATATCTATGCCGGCTATGACATTGCCCGCGGGCGCTTTCCCAGCTCGCAAACCAGCAACAACACCGCGTTGTATGGCCGGGTGACGGTGGGCACGTTGTTTTCGCTGCTGCGCGACCGCGACATTGATGAGCGCCGCTTCAACCGCACGCTGGCGGCCGGCGAGGTGGAATTGGCCGACAATGACCGGTTGCTGGTGGCAATCGGCGTGCAGGCGCGCGCCGTGGCGGCATGGAACAACTGGGTGATCGCCGGACAACGCGTGGCGGTGTTCAAGGGCCTGTTGCAACTGGCGCTGGATCGCCAGGCCGGCTTCAAGCGCCAGGTGGCCGAAGGGCTGCGTCCCGCCATCCTGTTGACCGAGAATGAGCAGAATATCCTGCGCCGCCAGACCCTGGTGGTGCAGGCCGAACAGGCGTTGCAGCAGGCGGCGGTCAACCTGTCGCTGTTCTGGCGCGATGCGGACGGCAATCCGGTGGTGCCGACGGCCGATCGGCTGCCGCGCGCGCTGCCGCAGCCGTTGCCGGTGGCCGAGGATGTGATGGCGGCGCTGGAAAACCGGCCGGACCTGAAGGTGGTGGACGTGCGCATTGGCCTGGCTCGGCAGCGGCTGGCGCTGGATCGCAACAATTTCCTGCCCAGGCTGGATCTGAAGGCCGAGGTGAACCAGTATCTGGGCGAAGCCGGGCTGGCAGGCCGGGCCTATACCGGCACCGAATCGAAACTGGGCCTGAACCTGACCGTGCCGATCCAGCAGCGCGCGGCGCGCGGCCGCCTGAACCAGACCCAGGCCGATATCGAAGGCTTCCAGCAGCGCCGCCGCTTCATCGAGGATCAGATCCGTGTCGAGATCGGCAGTCTTTCGGTGGCAGCGCGGCAGGCGCGGCGGCTGTTGGGCATCGCCATCGATGAGCAGGACCGCGCGCTCGCCATGGCCAGTGCCGAGCGCCGCCGTTTCCAGGAAGGGGCATCGGATTTCTTCCTCGTCAATATTCGCGAGGAGGCGGCCGCCGATGCCCAGGTGCGCCGGCTGGATGCCGCCTTCCGGCAGATTGTCGCCCATGCCGATCTGGCTGCTGCCACGGCCGATCTGAAGGCCCTGGGCCTTGTCGGCGGCTGAACCGGGCTTGCGGGCGCCATGCCGTGGTGGCAGGACAGGGGCATGACGGCGCGACGGCCTGGCCTGTTCTTCGTCGCTGCCTGTGTGGCGGCGCTGGCCCTGCGCCTGATCCTGCCGGCCGGCTGGATGCCGGTGGCCAGCGGCGACGGCATGGTGATCAGCCTGTGCAGTGGCACGGCGGCGGCTGATCCGGCATCGCCGGCTGGCAGCCCCGACCAGCCTTGTGGTTTCGCCTTGGCCCTGGAGCCCCTGTTGCTGACGGCGGCGCTGTTGCTGCCTTTGCTGGCCCTGCCCGCGATGCCGGTGCGAGTTGTGCTGCGCCAGCGCATGCAGGCCCATCGGCACCGCCCGCGCCCGCCAGGCCAGGGGCCGCCCGCCCGCTGATTGCCGCTGCCGGCCCAGGCCGGTCCCATGTTGCAATCAGGAGCATGATTTCATGAAGACCCTGGCATTTGCGGCCCTGTTGGGCCTGCCAGCCATGGCCGCCGCCCATGATTATGGCGTTGGCCCCATCCACATCGATCATCCGGTGATCCGCGTGGCCAGCCCGGCATCGAAAACCGGTGCCGGCTATATGGTCATTCGCAACCGCGGCGGCGTGGCCGATCGGTTGGTGGCCGTGGTGACCGATGCCGCCAACCGTTCTGATCTGCATGGCACCGTGGCGCAGGGCCAGGTGATGCAGATGCGCAGCGCGGCGGGCGGGGTGGCACTGCCGCCGGGCGGCAGCGTGGCCTTTGCGCCCGGTGGCCTGCACGTGATGTTCATCGGCCTGAAGGCGCCGGTGCCGGCCGGCCGGATGATCAAGGCCCGGCTGACCTTTGCGCGTGCCGGCTCGGTGGACGTGATGTTCAAGGCCGAGACCGCCGCCAGCGTCCACCAGCATTGATGACCACAAGAGGAGAACCACGATGATGACGATGAGGATGCTTGCCACCCTGGCTGCCCTGGCTGCAGCCGCGCCAGCCGCCGCGCAGGATGCCAAAGCCGGCGAGAAGGCCTTTGTGCAGTGCAAGGCCTGCCACAGTGTGGTGGCCGGCCAGAACCGCATCGGCCCGTCGCTGGCGGGTGTGGCCGGCCGGCGTATAGCCAGCGTGCCGGGGTTCAACTATTCGGCGGCGCTGAAAAAGCGCACCGGCACCTGGACCGATGCCAACATGAACGCCTGGCTCACCCGGCCGTCGGCCTGAACGCCGGGCACCCGCATGGCCTTTGCCGGCATTGGCGACGCCAAGCGCCGGGCCGACATGATCGCCTATCTGAAAACGCTGAAGTGAGCCGGGCCGCCGGCTGGGCCGATCAGCCCAGCCGGCGGTTCAGCGTGATGCTGATCACATGGTTGCCGGGGTTGCGGCCCGGCCGGTTGGCATATTGGTGCATGTAGCCGGCCTCCAGATTGAGGTGCGGGCTGAGCGGTTGCAGCCAACCGACGAAACTGCGCTGCTGATCGAACCCGCGCCGCGCGCCCCAATCGGTGCTGTTGAAGGCAAGGAAGCTTTCGCTGATCAGCAAGGGCCCTGCCGTGCCCTTGCCGTTGAGTGGCAGTTGCAGCCGCCACATCATCCGCAGGCGCCAGCCCAGATCCTGGGCATTTTCAACCATGCGCTCTTCCAGCCGCCAGCGGGTGATGAGGGCGTGGCCGTTGCTGTTGCGGACCACCGGCGCCATGATCTGCTGCCACAGCCGATGTTCGTCACTGCTGATGCCGGGTGCCGGATTGTTGTGCTGGAAATGATAGCCGGCGTGCAGATCAATGTCGTGCTTCAGCCGCACGCCGACGGCGCCGCGCGCCACGAACTGGCCGAGCCGGCTCGCATCGCTGGTGAATCGCGGCTGGAGTTCGGCCCACAGCAGCAATTTGCCGTCCACCGGCCCCTGGAGCAGCAGGGTGTTCCAGCTTTGCACATCCTGCGCTGCGGCGGGCATGGCGAGCAGGGTGATGGCAAGCGAGGCGAGACGCGTCATGCCCGCGCCATGCCGGTGCGATATGACATGATTGTGACGGTGCCGCTTCATCCCAGGCGGCGGTTGAGCGTGAGGCTGAGCACGTGGTTGCCGGGGTTGCGGCCGGGGCGGTTGAGATAGACGTGCATGTAGCCGGCTTCCAGCGAGAGATGGGAGGAGAGGGGCTGCAGCCAGCCGACAAAGCTGCGGTGCTGGTCAAGCCCGGCGCGTTGGCCCCAGTCGGTGGTGTTCAGGTTGACGAAGTTTTCCGCCATCAGCAGCGGCCCGGCGCTGCCCTTGCCATTGAGCGGCAGTTGCAGCCGCAATTGCGCGCGCAGGCGCAGGCCGGTGTCGCGGCCATCATCGAACCAGCGCTGTTCCAGGCGCCAGCGGTTGATGAGCGTGACGCCATTGGCCCGGCGCAGGAGCGGTGCCTGCACCTGTTGCCAGAGGCGATGTTCGCCGCGTTCGATGCCGGGCGCCGGCAGGTTCAGCTGATATTGGTAGCCAACATAGAGATCGGCATCGCTTCGGGTGCGCAGACCGATGCCAACCCGGCCAAAGACCACGCTGGTACGCGACAGATCATCGGCAAAGCGGGTCGAGGCTTCGACCGACAGCAGCATGCGGCCGTGCACCAGCCCCTGCGCCTGCACGACGTTCCAGCTTTGCACATCCTGTGCCGCTGCCGGCAGCGCCAGCAAGGGCACTGCCAGGCAGGCCGCAATCAGGCGCACCGATCAGGCCTTGAGCACGGAAAAATCGAACGGCAATGTGCGCAGGCGCTTGCCGGTCGCCTGGAAGATGGCGTTGGCCAATGCCGGAGCGACGGCCGGATAGGCCGGCTCGCCCAGCCCTGTCACCGGATAATCCGGCGTGAGGAAGCTGACCTCGATCGGCGGTGCCTCGTCCATGCGCAGCAGCGGCAGATCGCCGAAATTGCGCTGTTCGATGGCGCCGTCGGCGAAGGTGACGGCATGGTTGCGGCAGGCGTTCAGCGCATCGAGCACGCTGCCCTGCACCTGGTTGATGGCGCCGACTGGGTTGACGATCTGGCGGCCAACATCGCCGGCCACCCAGATTTTCTTCACCGTCACCGCACCATCCTTCGACACGCTGGCTTCGATGACATTGGCGAAATAGCCAAGATGGCTGAAGTGGAAGCCGATGCCGAGGCCAGAGCGCGCCGGCAGTTTGCGGCCCCAGCCGGCCATGGCAGCGGCCTTGTCGAGCACGGCGCGCATGCGGCCGGTGTTGTAGCTGGCGCGGCTATTGGGATCGCCGATGATGCGGGCCGGGCCGAGAAAATCGCGGCGGAACTGCAGCGGATCGGCACCGGCGGCGTGGGCCAGTTCATCGATGAAGCCCTGGGTCACAAAGCCGAAGGCGTTGTTGCCGGGCGCGCGCAGGAAGCCGGTCGTGTGGATCAGCGGCAGGATGGTGGCCCCCAGCCGGAAATGATCGACCATACCGGCCGGAAAATCATTGGGCGCGATGCCGGCGGCGCGGGCGAACTTGCCGTCGCGGCCATAGCTGATGAAATGATTGTCCCAAGCGACCACGCGGCCGGCGGTGTCCAGTCCGGCTTCGAGATGGTGCCAGCCGCCGGGGCGCAGGAAATCCTGGGTGACGTCGTCCTCCCGCGTCCAGGTCAGCTTGACCGGGCGGCCGGCCATCCGGGCGATCATGGCGGCTTCGACCATATAATCATTCTGCAGCCGCCGGCCAAAGCCGCCGCCCACCCGCATCATGTGGATACTGATATTCTCCAGCGGCACACCCAATGTCTTGGCCACCGCCTGGCGGCCGGGCTCCGGGTTCTGGGTGGGGGCCCAGATCTCCACCCTGTCGCCGGTCACCCGCGCCGTGCAGTTGATCGGCTCCAGCGGCAGGTGCGGGATGAAGGGATATTCATAGGTGGCGCTGATCCGCTTGGCGGCGCCGGCCATGGCGGTGGTAACATCACCCGTGCTGTGGATGGGCAGGGCCGGCGGCTTGGCCTTGGCTTCGGCGGCCATTTTTGCCCAGGCGGCGCTGGACTGGAAGGCGGCGGGGCTTTCCTCCCACTCCACCTTCAGGGCGCTGCGGGCGCGGCTCGCATGCCAGGTCGTGTCCGCCAGGATGGCGACACCGCCCAATAGCCCTTCATATTCGGGGCTGGCCGGCACGATGAAGGCGTCGCGCACGCCCGGCATTGCCTTGATGGCATCGATATTGGCGGATTTCACCGCGGCGCGTTGCACGCCGGATTTGTGGAAGGCGGCGTGCAGCATGCCGGGCAGCACGGCATCAATGCCATAATCCTGTTTGCCGCTGACAATGGCGCGGTTGTTCACGCCGGGCTGGAAGCTGCCGATCAGGCGGAAATTCTTCGGATCCTTCACCGCCACCTTGGCCGCATCGGGGGCGGGCAGGGCGCTGGCGGCAGCGGCGAACTGGCCATAGGGGGCGCGGCGCTGGCCGTGGATCACCTGGCCCTTGTCGGTCTGCAACTCGGCCAGTGGCACGCCCCAGGCGGTGGCGGCCGCCTGCAGGATCATCGCCCGCGCCGCCGCCCCCACCCGGCGCATATTCTCATAATGGGTCGGCATGGCCTGGCTGCCACCGGCCACCTGCCGGCCATAGAGCTTGGCGTCGGCCATGGTGGGCACGATCTCCACGGCGGCCCAGTCGGCGTCCAGCTCCTCGGCGATCACCATCGGCAGGCTGGTGCGGATGCCCTGGCCCACTTCGGGATTGCTGGCCATGATGCGGATGCGGCCCGTGGGCGGGATCACCACCCAGGCGTTGAGCTGGCCGGCTTCGGCCGCACCGACAGGCTGTGGCGACAGGCCGAGATAGAGGCCGCCGCCGATGGCCGCGCTGGCAAACAGGAAGCTGCGGCGGGAAAGCTCGATGGTCATCGCGGCCTCATGCCTTCAATTGGCTGGTGTCGAATGGCAATTGGCGCAGGCGCTTGCCAGTGGCCTGGAAGATGGCGCCGGCCAGCGCCGGAGCGAGGCTGGGATAGGCCGGCTCGCCAAGGCCGGTGGTGGGGAAATCGGTCGAAATGAATTTCACCTCCACGGCCGGGGCATCGTTCATGCGCGCCAGGCTGTAATCGCCGAAATTCACCTGTTCCACCGCGCCATCGGCAAAGCTGATGCGCTGGCCCAGCGCTGCACCAAGCGCATCAATTACGCTGCCCTGCACCTGGTTCTCCGCACCCGACAGGTTGATGATCTGCTGGCCGACATCGGCCGCCACCCAGATCTTGTGCACCTTCACATCGCCGGCGTCGTTCACGCTGGCTTCCACCACATTGGCGAAATAGCCGAGGTGGCTGAAGTGGAAGGCGATGCCGAGGCCGGTGCGCGGGCCCAGCTTGCGGCCCCAGCGTGCCATCACGGCGGCTTCGTCCACCACCCGGCGCATGCGCCCGGTGTGATAGGGGGTGCCGCTGTTTTCGGCGCCTTCCGCCCCGCCTTCGGCAGCCATCGGGATGGCGCGCGGCGGCCCCAAGAGGGCACGGCGATATTCCAGCGTGTCGCGCCCGGCGGCATGGGCGCACTCATCGATGAAGCCCTGCGTCACAAAGGCAAAGGCGTTGTTGATCGGCGCGCGCAGCCAGCCCAGCGTGGAGGCGATGGGCAGCACCGAGACATCGGCGCGATAATCCTTGATGACGCCGGCCGGGAACAGCGACTGGTCGATGCTGGCCGGCGGATCGAAATTGCCGCCGCGGCCAAAGCTGATGAAATGATCATGCCAGGCGATGATGTCGCCCTTGGCGTCCAGCCCGGCCGCCAGCCGGTGCCAGCCGCCGGGGCGCAGCCAATCATGGGCGAAATCCTGGGCACGATCCCAGGTCAGCTTCACCGGCACGCCGGCGGCCTTGGCAATCACCGCCGCTTCCACCGCCACATCGTTCATCAGGCGCCGGCCAAAACCACCGCCGGAGCGCATCAGGTGCAGCGTGACATCGGCCGGCTTGATGCCCAGCGCCACCGCCACCATGCGGCGGGCGTCCTCAGGCGTCTGGGTGGAAAGCCACAGGGTGCATTTGCCGTCCGTCACCTGCGCGGTGCAGTTCATCGGCTCCAGCGCGGCATGGGCGATGAAGGGATAGGCATAATCGGCGGTCACCTGGCGGGCCGCGCCAGCCAATTTGGCCGGGGCATCGCCATGGTTGATGAAGCCGGGCTTTTGCGGGCCATCCTTGAGCGCCTTGGCCGCCGCCGCTTCCCAGGCAAGGGTGGACTGGAAGGCGGCATCCCCGCCTTCCCATTCGCAGGCCAGCGCATCGCGGCCGCGCAGTGCCGCCCAGGTGCTGGTGGCGATCACGGCGATGCCTTGCGGCAGCACCTCGATCCCCGGCAGCGGCACGTCAATCTCGGCCTTGAGGTCGCGGCGTTCGGCAATGTCGATCACCGCCTTCACGCCGGGCACGGCCAGCGCGGCGGCCTTGTTGGCGCGTTTGAGCTTGCCGCCGAACACCGGCGATTTGGCAAAGGCGGCATAGGCCATGCCGGGCACCCGGGCATCGATGCCGAACAGCGGCTGGCCGCTGACCAGCTTGCCATTGTCCACGCCGGGCACGCGGCGGCCGAGGATGCGGAACTGGCCTGGGTCTTTCAGCGTGACGGTCTTGGGATCGGGGGCCTTCAGCTGGGCGGCGGCGCTGGCCATGTCGGCATAGCGGGCGCTGCGCCCCGAGGGCTTGTGGCGCAGCATGGCGCTGCCGGTGCTGATCTCGGCAGCCGGCACGCCCCAGGCGGTGGCGGCAGCCTGAACCAGCATGGCCCGCGCCGCCGCGCCCAGCCGGCGCATGCGTTCAAACTGGGTGGGGGTGGCCATCGATCCGCCGGCAAGCTGCATGCCATAGACGGCGCGATCGCCGGGGGCCGGCACCACCGTCACCTGCGCCCAATCGACATCCAGTTCCTCGGCAATCATCATCGGGAAGCTGGTGCGCACGCCCTGGCCCACTTCGGGCTGGTGGGCGGTGATGCGGATGGCGCCATCAGCGGCGATCTGCACAAAGGCCGACAACTGGCCGGGAAGGGCGGCACGGGCGCTGCCCAGCTGCCAGCCCAGCGAGAGCCCGCCGCCGGCGACAACGCCGGCCTTGAGCACAGCGCGGCGCGACAGGCTCATGCCGCGGCCGCCTGTTTGATGGCGGCGCGGATGCGGGTGTAGGTGGCGCAGCGGCACAGATTGCCGCTCATCGCGGCATCAATGTCGGCGTCGGTCGGCTTGGGCGTGGACCGCAGCAGGGCTTCGGCTGCGAGCAATTGCCCGGCCTGGCAATAGCCGCATTGGGGCACATCCAGCGCCACCCAGGCATCCTGCAGCTTGCGGCCCCAGGCGCTGGCCGACAGGCCTTCGATGGTGGTGATCTTGGCCGTGCCCACGGCCGAAACCGGGGTCTGGCAGCCGCGCACCGGTTCGCCATCGAGCTGCACCGTGCAGGCGCCGCAGAAGCCGGCGCCACAGCCGAACTTGGTGCCGGTCAGGCCCAGAATATCGCGAAGTGCCCACAGCAGGGGCATGTCGGGATCGGCATTCACCTCGACCGCTTTGCCGTTGATGTTCAGCTTCATGGCTTGCCCCTCCTGCGATGCCCCAGCATAAACATGCCAAGCCGGCGCCGCAATGCGACGGGAGGGACGAATTGACCAACCTCCCAACGCTGGCCTTCCAGCCTCCATCATGATCGCCACGCCGATGTATGGCGGGCAATGTTCCGGCCTCTATGTGCAGGGCCTGCTCCTCATGCTGCAGCGTTGCCAGCAACTGGGCATCGGCGTGGGTTGGAGCCAGATCACCAACGAGGCGTTGATCACCCGCGCCCGCAACGAGCTGGTGCGATTGTTCCTGGCCAGCGATGCCGAGCTGCTGCTGTTCATCGATGCCGATCAGGGCTTTGATGGCGAGGCGATCATGGCGTTGCTGGCCGGTGGGCATGATGTTGTGTGCGGCGTGGTCCCCAGGAAGGAGATCAACTGGCCGGCAGTGGGCCGGGCGGCGGCAGCGGGTGAAATACTTGGCCTGGCCGATCATGCCGGCAGTTTTGCCTTGACCCCGGTAGCACCGGGGCCGGCGGTGCCGGATGCGCAGGGCTTTGTGGAGGTGCGCCATGGCGGCACCGGGGTGATGGCCATCCGCCGCCGGGTGTTTGAAACCCTGGCGCCGCATGTGCCGCGCTATCGCGCCTCGCCCCAGCCCGATGCGCCGCTGGTGCATGAATTTTTCGCCACCAGCATCGATGAGCAGGGCGTGTTGCTGCCCGAAGATTATCATTTCTGCGCGCTTTGGCGGCGGCATGGCGGCCAGGTGTTTGCTCAGACGCTGGCGCGCTTCGGCCATGTTGGAAGCCATGTCTATTCCGGCGATATCCGCAAGAGCGGAGCAAACCTGAGCTGAAGGCGGCAAGGCCGACATTTGGTTACAGTGGTTTGCGGCCATGCTATGTCGTTTTTCGCGCAGGCCGTTGCTGCGTCGTGTTGTTGGGAGCTTGGCGTGCTGGCACCACCCCTGCCTGAGGATGAACTGCTGCGGCTGCAGGTGCTGCATGCGCTATGTATCCTCGACAGCGGGCCGGAGGAGCGGTTTGACCGGTTGACCCGGATGGCGCGCCGGGTGTTTTCGGTGCCGATCGCGCTCGTCAGCCTGCTTGATCTCAACCGGCAATGGTTCAAATCCTGTCAGGGCCTGGGCGTCAACGAAACCGGGCGCGATGTTTCCTTCTGTGGCCATGCGATCCTAGGCGATGAGATTTTCGTGATCCCGGACGCAACGGGGGACAATCGCTTTGCCGACAATCCGCTGGTGACCGGCGATCCCCACATCCGCTTTTATGCCGGATGTCCGTTGCGCGTGTCGCGCGGCGCCAAGGTTGGCACCTTGTGCATCATCGACCAGCAGCCGCGCGGGTTCGGCAGCGAGGATGCGCAGGCCCTGCGCGATCTGGCGGCCATGGTGGAAGACGAGCTTTCGGCCTATCAGGCGGCGATGACCGATCCGCTGACCCGCATCTGGAACCGTCGCGGGTTTTTGACGATGGCGCGGGACAGCCTGGCGCTGTGCGAAGCGCAGGGGCAGGGCGGCACGCTGGTGTGCCTCGACCTGGATGGCTTCAAGCAGATCAACGACCGCCATGGCCATGCGGCCGGTGATGCCGTGCTGGAACGCATCGCGTTCGGCATGAGCAAGTGTTTCCGGTCAACCGATGTGTTTGCCCGCATCGGCGGCGATGAGTTTGTGGCCTGGATGCCTGGTAGCGACGCGGTGGAGGCCCGCGGGGCGACAGCGCGGCTGACCGACTGGCTGCAAGGGCAGGAACTGGCATTGGGGCTGCCGTACCGCTCCGGCTTCAGCGCCGGTTATGTTGATCATCCTGCCGGCAGTGGCGCCGATATCCAGGCGCTGTTGAGCGAGGCCGATGCCGCCATGTATGCCATGAAGTCAGCGCGCCGCAGCGCCGGTTGACATGTTGCTCGCTGGGCCGGCCATGGCCTATGCCCGGCCGATGATGTCGCGCCGCGCCCTGCTCTCGCTTTCTGCCCTCTCGGCCATGGCCGCGGCCTGTTCGCCGCTGGGGGCCTTGAATGGCCTCAACCGGCTGACGCCCGGCGATGGCGGTGTGAAGCAGATCGTTGATGGCGCCGCCTTTGGCCCCGATCCGCGCCAGACGCTGGAAATCTGGGCCCCCAAGGGTGCGACGGGGCCGCTGCCGGTGCTGGTGTTTTTCTATGGTGGCAGTTGGAACAGTGGTCTGCGCGATGGTTATGGCTTTGCCGCGCGGGCGCTGGCGGCCCGCGGATTCCTGGTGGTGGTGCCGGATTATCGGCTGGTGCCGCAGGTGCGTTGGCCGGGTTTTGTCGAAGATGGCGCGGCGGCGCTGAAATGGGTGGCGGCCAACATCGCGGCGCATGGCGGCGATCCGGCCCGCGTGGCGGTGATGGGCCATTCCGCCGGCGCCCATATCGCCCTGCTGCTGGCGCTTGACCGGCGCTGGGGCGTGGCTGATTGGATCAAGGCGGCGGTGGGCCTGGCTGGGCCTTATGATTTCCTGCCCTTTGTGGCCGGTGGGGCGGCCGATGCCGCGCTGGGCAATGCGCCCGATCTGAACGACACCCAGCCGATCCATTTTGCCCGCGGCGATGCCCCGCCGCTGTTGTTGCTGCATGGGCTTGAGGATACGACCGTCCTGCCGCGCAACAGCACGCGATTGGCCAATGCGGTCAATGATCTGGGCGGCCGGGCCGAGGTGAAACTCTATTCTGGCATCGGGCATGTCGGCATCTTGCTCGGGCTTTCAAAGCCGTTTCGCGGCAAGGCGCCGGTGCTCGCCGATGCCAGCAATTTCCTGCTGAAATATCTTACGCTCTGACGAGACCCGCCATCGCCGCTGCGGGTGCGGTGGCAAACACGCTGCGCACCACCCGATCGGGATCAAGGCCAAACAGCCCGGCGACGCTGCCGGCCAGCACGGCGTTGAGGCTGGTGATGGGCAACAGGTCGCGATCCTCGAACAGGCGGGTGAGGCCGGGCCAGTCGCCATGGACGCGGCCGCCGGCCACGCGCCCGCCGGCCAGCAGCACCGCCGATGCGGTGCCATGATCGGTGCCATTGGTGCCATTGACAGCAACGGTGCGGCCGAATTCCGTGGCGCAGATCACCAGCGTGTCGGCCCAGGCCGGGCCCAGGCCGGATTTCAGCGTGGCGATCATCGTGTCGAGCTGGCGCAGTTGTGCGGCCAGCCGCACGGCCTGGCCGGCATGCGTGTCCCACCCGCCGTGATCGAGCACGGCGATGCGTGGGCCGGCTGGCTGGGCGAGCAGGCGCGCGGCGGTGGCGGCCAGTGCGACCGGTCCGCCCGGCCCATCCTGGTTGCCGGCCATCATTTCGGTCGCCATCGCTTCGCCCCACAGGCGGTGGAGGAGAGGGTCACCTTCATACAGCGCTGCCACCCGCATCTTCAGACTGGCGCTGGCATCGGGCAGGCGGCTGGGGGCAAAGCTGGTGGTGGGGGCTGCGCCTTGCAGCAGGGTCGGCAGCGCGGCCGAGATCGCCACGGGCGGCGGCGCCGGCGGCAACAGCGGCAGCAGCCGGTTGAGCCAGCCATCCTTCAGGGCATAGGCAGCATTGCCACCGGTTTCGAGGATGTTCTGGGCATCGAAATGGCTGCGTTCGCGATAGGGGCTGGCGACCGCATGGACGACAGCGGCTTCCTTCGCGGCGAACAGGCCAGCGAATCCCGCCAGCGCCGGGTGGGCGGTGAAGTCGGCGGTGAGCGGCAGCGGTGCGCCAAGTTGTTCGGGCGGGCGGGCCAGCGCGCCGCGCAGCTGCAACAGGCGCGGTTCGTTGGCGGGGCTGATGGCGGCCAGCCCGTCCATGGCGCCGCGCAGGATGATGAACACCAACCGGGATTGTGTGGTGGCTGCCGCCAGCGCCAGGCCGGGATGCAGCGCCAGGCCACCGATCATGCCGGCGCGGGCGATGAGGGAACGGCGATCGATCATCGGCGCAGAAACTCCGGCGAGACCAGCAACAGCGCCATGCCTTCGGCCGGGCTTTCGGCGCGGGCGATGGCGGTGGCGGTGGTGGCGGACAGCACGCCGGGCAGCACGCGGGCGGCGAGGGCGCGCGGATCGGCCGCTGGGGCCAGACTGGCCAACCGGCCAGCCACCTCCACCCGGCGCAGCAGCGCATCGGGCGCGGCCCAGCGGCTGGCGGCATCGGGCCAGCCGGCCGGTGATCCCGGTCGCCAGATCGGCTGGCCCAACTCGTTGAGCATTGGCGCGATGCGGGCGTTGCCGGGGGCATCATTGAGGCCGAGCGCCCGCATGGCCGAAACCGTCCAGTCCCACGGGTTCTTGAACTTGGCGAGCGGCGTGGCCCAGGCTTCGGGCGCGGTGATCAGCGCCTGATAGACGGGCAGCAGCGCACCGCCATTGGCCAGATAGGTGGCAGCAAGCCGGCCCACGAGGTGCGGCGGGGGATCATCGTTGATGAAGTGGCGCGCCAGCTTGGTGGCAAGGTGACGGGCGGTCTGCGGGTGAAGCGCGAGATCGTCGAGGATGGCGCGGGCCTGGGCTTCGCCATCCTGGGCATAGGTCTTGCCGGCCACGGTCACCCGCCCCGGTTCGTGCCAGGCCGGCTGGAAGATGAATTGGCCGGGCGGCGCATCCAGCCCCAAGGGCCGCCGCACGAAGCCGCCGATTGACCAGCCGGTGAGGGCGCGCGCCAGACCGGCGACATCGGCCTGCGTATAATGGCCGGCGCCCAGCGTGTGCAGTTCCAGGATTTCCCGCGCCAGATTTTCGTTGAGCCCGGGCTGGCGGGGGGCGTTGCGGCGGCGCGCCACCTCGGCCAGCAGGCTGCCCGGGCCCACCGATTGCGCCTGATCCAGATAGAACATCATGGCCGGATGGCGGGTGACGGCCAGCAGCAGATCGCTGAACCGGCCAGCGATGTGGGGGCGGATGGCTTCGAATTCGTGCGGGCCGCCCATGGTGGCGGTGGCCAGCTTGTCGGTCGAAATGGCGAAATGGTTGGACCAGAAATGCACCAGCCGCTCGGCAAAGGGGGCGTGACTGGCCAGCGCCAGGGCCAGCCGGGCGCGCACCTGGCCGGCATAGGCGGCACGGAAGGCTTCGCGCCTGGCCTTCTGCTGGGCTTCGGCCAGCGCCTGGGCCTCGGCACCTTTGGGGGGTTCGGGATCGCCGGGCTGGCGCGGAATGCCGCCGATGCCAACCTGGCGCAGTTGGCGCAGATTGTCCCGATATTGCGCCGTCATCGCCGCGGCATCGGGCAGGGCGGCGATGATCGCCGGGCGCGGTTCAAAGGCGCTGAACTGGGCGATCAGCCAGGCCCGGGGATCAGCTGGCGCCGTCGCATCGGGGCGGGCGCCGAGGCCGAAGCGGTTGAGGGCGATGGCAGCGATGCTCATGCAGGCTCAACGTGCCAGTCTGGGCATTTCCCCCGTCCAGCGCCTCAAACGAAACGGGCCCGGCTGCTGCCAGCCGGGCCCGTGATCTTCGCCGGACGGCGTCTTAGCGGTTGACCTGACGGCGCATGAAGCCCGGCACGTCATCATCGCTGGCAGCAGGCGCGACCGGCGTCGGCGCCAGATTCTGCGGCGGCTCGGGCGTGCGCGGCTTGCGGCTCATGCCCATCATGCGTTCGAACAGGGTGAGCGGGCGTTCCGGCGCGGCTGCGACCGGTTCCGGCACCGGATCGGCGGCGGGGCCAGCCACCGGCGCGGGTGCGGCCGGCGGCACGACCGGGGTGAAGGTGAAATTGGCGGGAGCGGGCTCATCCACCTGCTCCGCATCGGCCAGATCGATGGCGTCATCCTCTTCGGCTTCGGCGACGGGCTCAGGCGTCTGTTCCACGGTGTCGAGCACGCGGGCGATGGCCGATTCCGCCACCGGCAGGTCGAGCGCCAGGGCAACCGGTGCCACCGGGGCGGCCGCCACGGCGGGTTCCGGCGTGGTTTCGACCGGTGCGGGTTCACCACCACCCGATGGCGGCGGGGCAGAGAAGATGCTGGGCTGGGCCAGGAAGGCGGCGCCGTTGGTCTTCTTGGCCGGCGCGGTGACCGGCATCGGTTTGGCGGCGGCGTCGATGCCGGTGGCCACCACGCTCACCCGCATCACGCCATCCAGATCGCGGTTGAAGGCGCTGCCAACGATGATGTTGGCATCGGTATCGACCATGTCGCGGATGTAGGAGGCGGCTTCGTCGACTTCCATCAGCTTCAGGTCGTCGCCGCCGGTGATGTTGATGATCACGCCCTTGGCGCCGCGCATGGAGACTTCGTCGAGCAGCGGGTTGGCGATGGCCTTTTGCGCCGCTTCGATGGCGCGGCCGTCGCCGGTGGCTTCGCCGGTGCCCATCATGGCCTTGCCCATCTCGCTCATCACGGTGCGGATGTCGGCAAAGTCGAGGTTGATCAGGCCGGGCATGATCATCAGATCGGTGATGCCACGCACGCCCTGGTGCAGCACCTGATCGGCCATCGCGAACGCATCCTTGAAGGTGGTGTTGGCGTTGGCGATCAGGAAGAGATTCTGGTTCGGGATGATGATCAGCGTGTCGACATGCTTCTGCAGCTCGGCAATGCCTTCCTCGGCCGCCTTCATGCGCTTGCTGCCTTCAAAGCTGAACGGCTTGGTGACGACACCAACGGTCAGGATGCCCTTTTCGCGGGCGGCGCGGGCCACGACCGGGGCGGCGCCGGTGCCGGTGCCGCCGCCCATGCCGGCGGCGATGAAGCACATGTGGGCGCCATCCAGCGCGGTTTCGAGCTGATCAAGCGTTTCCTCGGCAGCGGCGCGGCCGATCTCCGGACGGGCGCCGGCGCCCAGGCCTTGGGTGATTTTCATGCCGAGCTGGATGCGGGTGGCTGCCTTGCTCATCGCCAGCTGCTGGGCATCGGTGTTGGCGACGATGAACTCGACGCCCATCAATTCCGCCTCGATCATGTTGGCCACGGCATTGCAGCCGGCGCCGCCCACGCCCACCACGGCAATGCGCGGCTTGAGTTCGGTCAGTTCCGGCTTGGCGAATTCCAGCATGTCGTGTCTCCCGAGATTGTGGGCATACTAGATGATGCGCGAATCGGGGGAAAGAGTCTTCACAGACTTCCCCACAGTTTTTCGATGACGCCGGTCAAGCCCCGCTTTGGCGCAGCGCTCTCGCTCGACTGCGGCTGGTGCCAGACATCGCCATTGTCGGCCCCGGCAAACAGCACCAGGCCAGCGAGCGCGGCAAAGGCCGGGCCTTCCTGGGCCACCGGCAGGCCCGCCAGGCCGCGCGGCCGGCCGATGCGGACATTGCAGCGCAAATACGTGCCGGCATATTCGCCGATGGACCGCAGATCGGCACCGCCGCCGGTGAGGACAACCCGCCGCGCCTGCGGGCCGACAAAGCCCAGCGCCGACAGCGCGGCGGCGATTTCGCCGAACAGCATGTCGAGCCGGGTGCGGATGACGCCAACCAGCTGGGCGCGCGGCACCTTGATCGGCTCCACGCTGCCATCGTCCACCATCGGCGGGATGATCACCGGATCGGTCTGGTCGCGGGTGGTGGCGACGGCGGCACCGTCGAAGGTTTTCAGCCGTTCCGCATGGCTGCGGCGGGTGGCGAAGGCGGCGGCGATATCATCGGTGATGTCGGCACTGCCCATTGGCACGGTGGCGACACCCACCGGAATGCCGAAGCGATAGACGGCGATGCTGGTGATGCCGGCGCCAATGTCGATCAGGGCGACGCCGATGTCGCGTTCTTCGGCATCGAGCACGGCCAGGCCGGCGGCGAGCGGGGTTGCCACCAGGGACGAGACGCCCAGATGCGCCTGGCCGACGGCACGGCCGAAGTTGAGGATCGCCGGCGTGTCGGCGGCGACGACATGGATATCCATGCCCAGCCGATCGGCATGCAAGCCGAGCGGGCTTTCGACGCCGGGCAGGCCATCGAGGACATAGAGCGCCGGCAGCGCATGGATGATGCTGCGGCCCTTGGGATCAATGGCGGCGCGGCCGGCCTGGCGCAGGGTCACCATGTCGGTCGGGGTGATGCTGGCGCCGGCGATGTCGATCTCGGTCGAGGCCATGCTGCTTGACAGATTGCCCGCGGCAAAGCTGGCCACGACGCTTTCAACCTGGATGCCAGCGGCGCGTTCGGCCTGGTCCATGGCGCCGCGGATAGCCATTTCGGTCTTGTCGAAATCGGTGACGGTGGCGCGCCTGAGGCCGGTGCAGGGCTTTTGCCCGCTGCCGATCACGCGCGGCTCGCCTTCACCGCCAACCAGCGCAATCAGCGCCGCGACCTTCGACGTGCCAACGTCGAGCACGGCAACCGTGCGTTCCGCCTGGCTGCGGCCGAGCGCGGTGGGGAGTGGGATGCGGGGGGGCATGGCGGCGTGTCCCTCAGATGGCCTGGGCCTGGGCCGCGGCGCGGCGGGCCTTTTCGGCGGCGGCCAGGCTTTCCGCGACAGCCGGGCCGGCCACGATCATGCGGCCGGGCAGGCGCATGTCGAACCGGGTGAAACGGCCGCCGAGCAGCCGGTCGGGCCCCTTGGCATCAAGCCGGGCAAAGCTGGCCAACGCAGCGCGGGCCTGGCCCGGCTGATCGGGCAGGGCCAGCACCTCGCCGCTCTTGAAGCGCAGATCCCAGCGGCGACCACCGACCAGCGTGGCGGCGAACATGTCGCGGCCCAGCGGGGTGGCGGCAATCAGCTCCAGCGCGTCGCGCACGCGGGCATTGGCGCCGGGGCCGACCAGGATGGGCAGATCATTCCAGCGTTCCAGCCGGTCGCGGGCCAGCACCCGGCCGCTGATGTCGATGGCTGCCAGTTGGCCGTGCAGCTGCCAGAGCGCCACCGGCTTGCGTTCGGTCACCTCGATCACCAGCGTGTCGGGCAGGCGGCGTTGCACGCTGGCATCGGCAATCCACGGCAGGGCGCGCAGCCTGGTGCGCACATCATCAAGATCGGTGTCGAGCATGGCGTTGCTGGGGCCGTTGAGAACGGCATTGTAGATGGCGAGGCGGTTCTGCTCGCGCGCGCCGGTCAATTCAACGTGACGCACTTCCCAGCCGCGCGCCGCGGTCCATTCCACGAAACCGGCCCAGATGCGCTGGGGCACGCCCATCAGGATCATGACGGCGAGCGCCACCGCACACAGGCCGCCCAGGCCGAGCAGCAGCTGTCGGCGGGTGACGGGCGGGCGGGCATTGGCGGGGCTTGTCGCCTTGCTGCGCGCACGCTTGGGCGGCGGAGCGCCGCGCTTCAGCACCGCTGCGGTCATGCGGCCCTCCCATGATCGGCGATCGCCGTGTCGATCAGGCGCTGCACCAGCTGTTCATAGCTGATGCCGCGATATTTTGCCTGTTCCGGCACCAGGCTCAATGGCGTCATCCCCGGCTGGGTGTTCACCTCCAGCAGGAACAGCCCGGCCAGGCCCTGATCCGGATCCCAGCGGAAATCGCTGCGGCTGGTGCCGCGGCAACCCAGCGCCCGGTGCGCGGCCAGCGCATGGGCGAGGGCTGCGGCCTCCACGTCGGCGGGCAGTTGGGCGGGGCACTCGTGCACGGTCACCCCATCGGTGTATTTCGCATCATAGTCATAGAAACCCGAAACCGGTTTCAATTCCGTCACCGCCAGCGCCTCATCGCCCAGCACTGCGACAGTGAGTTCCTTACCGGCGATGAAGGGTTCGGCGAGCAGGGTCGGGAATTCGGCCCAGGGGCCCGGCACGTCACGGCGGATGGGCTGGCCATGGTTGCTGTTGTTCGTGACAATGGCGACGCCAACGCTGGAGCCTTCGTTGACCGGTTTGAGCACATAGGGGCGGGGCAGGGGATCGGCTTCGAAGAGGGTTTCGCTGGCGACGATGCGGCCCTGCGGCATCGGGATGCCGGCCGGCACCAGGATCTTCTTGGTCAATTCCTTGTCGATGGCGATGGCCGAGGTGGTGAGGCCGCTGTGGGTATAGGGGATGCCGAGCAGGTCCATAACGCCCTGCACGCTGCCATCTTCGCCGGGGGTGCCGTGCAGGGCATTGAACACCACGTCGGGCGCGGCGCTGAGCAGTTGCTGGGCAAGGTTGCGGCCCATGTCGATCTCGATCACGTCATGGCCAAGGCTGCGGCAGGCATCGGCAATACCGCGCCCGGAGGTGAGCGACACCTCGCGCTCGGCGGACCAGCCGCCCATGAGGACTGCGACCTTCATGGCTTCACCCGCCCCACCCGCTGGATCTCCCACTCGAGGCTCACGCCCTGCTCACGCAGCACATGGGCGCGCACCAGTTCGCCCAGCGCCTCGATGTCGGCGGCGCGGGCGCCGTGGCTGTTGATCAGGAAATTCGAATGCTTTTCGCTGACTTCCGCGCCACCGACGCGAAGGCCCCGGCAGCCGGCGTTGTGGACCAGTTCCCACGCCTTCAGGCCCGGCGGGTTCTTGAAGGTGGAGCCGCCGGTGCGGGTGCGCAGCGGCTGGCTGGCCTCGCGGGCGGCGGCGATGCGGTCCATCTCGGCCTGGATGGCCGCCTTGTCGCCGGGCTGGCCCTTCAGCCGCGCGGCGATGACGATCTCGCCATCGGCCAGGTTGGAATGGCGATAGCTGTAGCCGAGCGCCGCAGCGGGGCGCGTTTCGATGAAGCCAGCGCGGGTGACGATGGTCACGTCCACCAGCGCATCGGCCACCTCGCGGCCATAGGCGCCGCCGTTCATGCGCACAAAGCCGCCCACCGTGCCGGGAATGCCGCGCAGGAATTCCAGCCCGGCAATGCCGGCATCGCGCGCCGCGCTGCTGACGGCGATGCCGCTGGCGCCGCCGCCGCAGACAAGTGTCTCACCCTCGGCGCGGACCTTGCCGAACACCTTGCCCAGCCGCACCACCACGCCCGGCACGCCCCCATCGCGCACGATCAGATTGCTGCCCAGACCCAGCGCCATCACCGGCACGGCCGGATCGAGCGCGGCCAGAAAGGCGCACAGATCCTCCACGTCCGCCGGCTCGAACAGCCAGTCGGCCGCACCGCCGGCCTTGAACCAGACCAGCGGGGCCAGCGGCGCTGCTGCCGTCAGCTTGCCGCGCGGGGTGGGCAGCAGGCTCATCCCGCCTTCACCCGCGCAATCGCATCGGCCAGGCCGGCCGCCCATTTGGTGATATCGCCTGCGCCCAGGCAGATCACCTGGTCGCCGGGCTGCACCACGCCGGCCAGTTTCACGGCCAGATTGTCGGCGCCGGTGACCGTCTCGGCGCTGGGGTGGCCGGCGGCGACCAGGCCGGCGGCCAGCGCGGCGGCGTCAACGCCCGGGATCGGGGCTTCGCCGGCGGCATAGACCGGCGCGACATAGACCATGTCGGCATCGTTGAAGCCGGCGCAGAATTCGCCCATCAGATCGCGCAGGCGGGTGAAACGGTGTGGCTGGACGACGGCGATGACGCGGTCCTGGGCGCCTTCCCGCGCCGCAGCGAGCACGGCCTTGATCTCGACCGGGTGGTGACCATAATCGTCGATGATGGTGGCACCGGCCACCTCACCCACCTTGGTGAAGCGGCGCTTGACCCCGCCGAAGCGGGCGAGGCCGGCGCGCAGGCCATCATCGTCCACGCCCAGTTCCAGCGCGACGGCAATGGCGGCGAGCGCGTTCTGCACATTGTGGCGGCCGGGCATCGGCAGCACCAGATCATCGATGCGGCGTTGGCCATCCCGGGTGCGCACCAGCACGGCAAAGCGGTTGCCGCCCGGCACTGGTGTCACATCGGCCCCACGCACATCGGCGGTGGCGGCAAAGCCATAGGTGATGATGCGGCGATCCGACACGCGCGGGATCAGCGCCTGCACCTCCGGGTGATCGATGCACAGGATGGCAGCGCCATAGAAGGGCACGGCGTGCACGAACTGGCGAAAGCCTTCGCGCACCTTTTCGAAATCGCCCCAGTGATCGAGATGCTCGGGATCGATGTTGGTGACGATCCCGAACGTGCCGGTGAGGCGCAAGAAGCTGCCATCGCTTTCGTCGGCTTCCACCACCATCCAGTCTGACGCGCCGAGGCGGGCGTTGGAGCCGATCGAGTTGATGATGCCGCCGTTGATCACCGTGGGATCAAGCCCGCCGGCATCGAGCAGCGTGGCGACCATCGAGGTGGTGGTGGTCTTGCCGTGGGTGCCGGCGACCGCGACGCAGCTTTTCAGGCGCATCAGTTCGGCCAGCATTTCGGCGCGGCGGACCACCGGGATGCGCTTGGCCCGGGCGGCCATCACTTCCGGATTGTCGGCTTTGATCGCGGTGGAAATCACCAGCACGGCGGCGTTGGCGACATTTTCCGGCTTTTGGCCGATGAAGACGGTGATGCCCTTCTTGCGCAGGCCTTCCACCACATAGGATTCCGCCGCATCCGAACCCTGCACGGCAAAGCCCAGATTGGCCATCACCTCGGCAATGCCCGACATGCCGATGCCGCCGATGCCGACAAAATGGATGACGCCGATATCGGTGCGGAAACCGGGGCGGAAGGCGAGGGGGGCGGCGCCAAGGGCAGTGTTGGGTGGGCTCATGCGATCAATCCGGTGGCGATGACAAGATTGGCCAGGCGCTTGGCGGCCTCCGGATGGCCGGCGGCGCGCGCCGCGCTGGCGGCTGTGCCGAGCCCCTGCCGGTCGGCCAGCCACGCCGTCAAGGCCTGCGCCAATCGTTCCGGCGTGAAATCCGGTTGGCGGATCATCTGGGCGCCGCCGGCGGCGACCAGTGCGGCGGCATTGTCGGCCTGGTGATCATCGGTGGCAATCGGCAGCGGCACCAGGATGGAGGGGCGGCCCATCACCGCCAGTTCGGCCACGGTCGACGCGCCCGACCGGGCGATGACGATATGGCTGGAGGCCATTTCGGCGGGCAGATCGGGGAAATAGGCGGCGATCACCGGCTCGATCCCGGCGGCGCGATAGGCGGCCAGCATGGCATCGCGGTCTTCGTCGCGGCCCTGGTGGGTGATGTCCAGGAGCCCGCGCACCTCTGCCGGCAGCAGGGCAATGGCGGCCGGCACCACGCTGTTGAGGATGGCGGCGCCCTGGCTGCCGCCGGTGACCAGCAGCTTCAGGCGCGGGGCCTCGGCATCATAAGGCAGATCGGCGGCTGCCAGCACTTCGGGTCGGACGGGGTTGCCAATGAAATGCACGCGGCGCTCAAAGGATTTTTCGAGCCGGCGCACCCGGGGGAAGCTGGTGGCAATGGCCCGCACGCGGCCCGCCAGATAGCGGTTGGTGCGGCCGAGCACGGCGTTCTGTTCGTGGATCAGGCTGGGCAGATAAAGCGACAGGGCCGCCAACAGGCCGGGCAGGGCCGGATAGCCGCCAAAGCCGATCACCGCGCGCGGGCGGATCTGCTTGAACAGGGCGCGTGCCGTCTGGCGGCCGCGCCAGATGCTCAGGGTCACCTGCGGCAGCGCCTTCCAGCCGCTGCGCCCGGTGGAGGCGGCATCGACCTTGGTCACCGGGACGCCGGGAAACAGGCCGGGGAAGCGCAGGCCGCGCTCATCTGTCACCAGATGCACCTCGTGGCCACGCGCCATCAGTTCCAGCGCCAGGCAATGCGCCGGCACCATGTGGCCGCCGGTGCCGCCGGCGCACAGCACATAGGTGCCGCCGGGCTGTGGGGTGCGGGGGCGCGGGTTGTCGGTCATGCGGCCAGAGCGCCCTTGGCCCAGGGCCGCCCCTTCAGGAAGGGATTGCAGCGGGTGAGGGCGAGCAGCATGCCGGCGCCCAGCGAGATGGCGAGGAAGCTGGAACCGCCATGGCTGATGAAGGGCAGGGTCATGCCCTTGGAGGGCAGCAGCGCCAGATTGACCATCATGTTGATGGTGGCCTGCAGGCCGAACTGGATGGCCAGACCCGATGTGGCGAGGAAGATGAAGGGATCATCCTCCTCCATCGCCAGCAGCAGGGCACGCACCACCAGCGCCAGGAACAGCCCAGCAAGCAGGGCGCAGGCAATCAGGCCAAACTCCTCGCCGAGCACGCTGAAGATATAATCGGTCTGGGCTTCGGGCAGGCGGAACTTCATGCGGCCTTCGCCCGGCCCGGTGCCCATCAGGCCACCGGCGCGGAAACAATCCAGCGCCTTGTCGATCTGGAACGTGTCGCCGGAACCGGTGATGAACTTGTCGATGCGGGCGGCGAAGTGATCGAGGGTGAAATAGGCGGCAACCAACCCGATCACGCCGGTGACAGCCAGTGCGCCGATGATGGTGAGCGACAGGCCGGCCAGCGTGGCCTGGGACAGCCACACCACCGAGATCAGTGCCGATTGGCCGACATCGGGCTGGGCGATCAGGCAGATCAACGCCATGGCCAACACCGCCGCGCTGATCTGCATCGTGGGCAGGCTGCCGTCCTCCAGCTTCAGGCTGAGCAGCCAGGCGGTGGCGATGATGAAGCAGGGCTTGAAGAATTCCGATGGCTGGAACTGGAAGCCCGGCAGCTGGATCCAGCGTGCCGCGCCGTTGGCGCCGCCGCCGATGAACGGCACCAGGATGAGGGAGAGCAGACAGATCAATGTGCCCACCACCGCCAGCCGTTTCAGGTTGCGGATGCTGAGCATCGAGGTGCCGAGCATGACCGGCAGCCCCAGCGCCACCCACATCAGTTGGCGGTAGAGGAAATAAAGATCGTCCATCCGGAAATTGCCGCCCGAAAGCCGCCGGGCCGCCGCCGGTGAAGCAGCGGCCACCGCAGTGATGCCGGCCGCGATCAGCGCCAGGATCAGCAGCAGCAGGGTCTTGTCGATCGTCCAGAACCAGCGGCCGAAGCGGCTGCGGTCCCCGCGCGAGAAGGCGGCGCCAGCGCCGGCGGGATAGCTGCGCTTGTCGAGGCGGCGTGCTGCAAGGCCCATCAGTCCATCCCCCTCACAAGGCTGCCACGGCCTCGCGGAAGGCCGCGCCGCGCTGTTCGAAATCGCGATATTGATCAAAGCTGGCCGCAGCCGGGCTGAACAGCACGACATCTCCGGTCTGCGCCGTGGCCAGGATGCCCGTGATGGCGGCATCAAGCGTGCCGGCTTCGGTGACCGGCAAGTGCGGGCGCAACTGCGCGGCGAATTGCGGCGCCGCCTCGCCGATCAGCCATGCATCTACCACCTGGCCCAGATTGGGCAGCACCGCCGACAGATCGGCCTGGCCATTGGTGTCGAGCTTGGGCCGGCCGCCGGCAATCCAGTGGATGCGTTGGTAGGCCGCGAGCGCTGGGGCGGTGGAATCGGGGTTGGTCGCCTTGCTGTCGTTCACCCACAACAGGCCGCGCTTTTCGCCGACCGGTTCCATGCGATGGGCGAGGGCCTGATAGCTGGCGAGCCCGCGCGCGATGGTGGCATCGTCCAGCCCCAGCCGCCGCGCGGCGGCGACGGCGGCGCGGGCGTTTTCGAGATTGTGCGGCCCCTGCAGCGAGGGCCAGTCGGCCTGGGCGCCGGGCAGGGCGACGTCCTCGATCGTGATCAGGCCGGCTGGGCCCGTGGCAACATGATAATGCGCCTGGGCCGCGCGGCCGACGATGGCGGTGGCGCCGGGTGTCTGCATGGCAAAGAGCCGCGCCTTGGCTGCGGCATAGCCGGCCATGGTGCCGTGCCGTTCGAGATGATCGGGCGTGATGTTGGTGAGGATGGCCACATCGCAGGCGAGGCTGTGGGTGATGTCCAGCTGATAGCTCGACAGTTCCAGCACCCAGACGCCGCCGGCTGGCAACGGATCCTGCGCCAGGATCGGCAGGCCGATGTTGCCGCCCATCGCAGCGGGGATGCCGGCGGTGACGAGCAGATGGTGCAGCAGTGCGGTGGTGGTTGATTTGCCGTTGGTGCCGGTGATGCCCACCACCCGTGTGGGCGGCAGGTGCGGCAGGGCGCGCGCGAACAATTCGGTGTCACCCATCACCGGCACGCCGGCCCTGGCGGCAGCGGCGAAGATCGGGGCGCTGTGTGGCACGCCGGGCGAGACGATGATGCCAGCCAGGCCCGACAGGTCGGCATGCACAAGATCGACCAACGTGCCATCAAAGGCGGTGCGGGCCGCCTCGCCGTCATCCCAGGCCCAGACATCCCCGCCCGACGCCGTGATGGCAGCCGCAACCGCCCGGCCGGTGCGGGCGAGGCCCAGCACACCCCAGCGTTTTGCGGCAAAGGCGGGTGCGGTGATCAAGGCTGCGACGCTCCACCCCCCCGCACGCCACTGATACGCCGCGGCGCGCGCGGTGTGGGGTTTTGGAGGATGAGGGGTGGAGCGCCGCGTACGAGCATGGCCATCACCGCAGTTTCAGCGTGGCCAGGCCCGCAAGGGCGAGCAGGATGGCGATGATCCAGAAGCGGATCACCACGGTGGATTCTTTCCAGCCTTTCTTTTCATAATGATGGTGCAGCGGGGCCATGCGGAACACGCGGCGGCCGGTGGTCTTGAAGCTGACGACCTGGATGATGACGGACAGGGTTTCCAGCACGAACAGGCCGCCGATCACCAGCAGCACCAGCTCGTGATTGGTGATGACCGCGATGGTGCCGAGCGCGCCGCCGAGCGCAAGGCTGCCGGTGTCGCCCATGAACACCTGGGCCGGCGGCGCGTTGAACCACAGGAAGCCCAGACAGGCACCGATCAGCGCGGCGCAGAACACCGCCAGTTCGCCCGAACCGGCGACATGATGGATGCCGAGATAATCGGAAAAGCGGATATTCCCTACCAGATAGGCGATGATGGCAAAGGCCCCGGCGGCGATGATCACCGGCATGGTGGCAAGGCCATCCAGCCCGTCGGTCAGGTTCACCGCATTGCCAAACCCGGTCACGATGAAGGCGGCAAAGCCGATGTAGAACCAGCCCAGATCAAGTCCATAATCCTTGACCAGCGGCAGGTAGAGTTTGAAGCCGGTGTGGGTGGCGATATAGGTGCAGGCAAGGCCGGCGATCAGGAACTCGAGGCAAAGGCGGACCTTGCCGGAAACGCCCTTGTGGCTCTGCTTCGTCACCTTGTCATAATCGTCCATGAAGCCGATGGCGCCGAAACCAAGGGTGACGGCGAGGGCCGCCCACACGAAGCCGTTGGTGATGTCCATCCACAGCAGGGTGGAAATCGTGAAGCCGATCAGGATGAGCAGGCCGCCCATTGTTGGGGTGCCGCGCTTGGTGAGCAGGTGCCATTCCGGCCCGTCTTCCCGGATCGGCTGGCCCTTGCCCTGCTTCATGCGCAGCATGTCGATGAAGCGCGGGCCGATCAGCAGTGCGATGGCCAGGCTGGTCATCAGTGCCGCGATGGCGCGGAAGCTGATATAGCGGAACAGGTTGAACAGGCCTTCATAGCCCGCCAGATCAGCCAGCAGCTTGATCATGCCATATGCTCCCCGGCGGCCAGCGCGGCGACCACGCGGCCCAGCCCGATTGAATTGGATCCCTTGGCCAGCAGCACGTCGTCGGCCGCAAGGCTGCGGCCGATCTCGGCCATCGCCGCATCGGCCGTGGCGACATGGCGCACGTCGGTCTGGCGGCCCAGCGCCTCGGCCAATGGCTTCATTTCGGCGCCGACCAGCACGGCCAGCGCCACCTGCGCATCGATGATGTGCGGCGCGATGCCGGCGTGGAATTCTGCCGACAGCGTGCCCAGTTCCTTCATGCTGCCCAACAACGCGATGCGGCGGCCGGCGCGGGCCGGCACCACGTCGCGCAACACGGCAAGGCTGGCAGCCATGCTGGCAGGATTGGCGTTGTAGGCTTCGTCGATCACGATGGCCTGGCCGTTCCCGGCCGGCACCCGCAGCCGCCGGCCCCGGCCCGGCAGGCCGTTCAGTTCGGCCAGCGCCAGCCCGGCCAGCGCGAGATCGCCGCCGGCTGCCTGCACTCCGGCCAGCACGGCCAGCGCGTTGTTCACCCAATGGCGGCCAGCCATGCCGATCTTGAAGGTCAGGCGGTCATCCCCAATGCGGGCGGTCACGCACGAGCAATCGGGGTGGAGGGCCACCTGTTCGGCCATCACGTCGGCCCCGGCCGTCTGCCCGAAGCGGACCACGCGGGCCCCCGCTGCCACCGCCGCATCGGCCAGCAGGCCGGCATGGGGATTATCGTGCGGGATGATGGCAGTGCCGCCAGCCGGCAGGCCGGCAAAGATTTCGGCCTTGGCGCGGGCAATGTCGGCCTCGGTGGCGAAGAATTCGCGGTGGGCCGATGCCACCCAGGTGACGATGGCGATGTGCGGGCGCACCAGCTGGGTGAGGGCGGCCAGTTCGCCGCTGTGGTTCATGCCCATTTCGAACACGCCAAAGCGGCTGGCCGCCGGCATACGTGCGAGGGACAGCGGCACGCCGGTGTGGTTGTTGTAGCTCTTGACCGAGGCGTGCACGGCATCAGGCGCAAAACGGGTGAGCGCCGCCTTCAGCGCCTCCTTCACGCCGGTCTTGCCAACACTGCCGGTCACGCCAATGCGAAGCGCGTTGCTGCGGTCGCGCGCGGCGCCGCCCAGCGCGTTCAAGGCGGCCATCGTGTCCGCCACGCGCACGGCAGGGCCGTCAACGGCTTCGCTGACCAGCAGGCCGGCCGCGCCGCGTTCGCGCGCCATGCCGAGATAGCGATGCCCGTCGGTCGCCTCGCCCTTCAGCGCGATGAACAGGTCGCCGGGCTCCACCTCGCGGCTGTCGAAGGTGACGCCGGTGGCGGCGAACTCACCGATGGCGGTGCCGGCGCAGGCGGCGGCGATCTCGGCGCTGGTCCACAGGCTCATGCCGCGCACTCCCGCGCAACGGCGACATCATCGAACGGCAGGGTGCGGCCGGCGATGATCTGGCCTTGCTCATGGCCCTTGCCCGCGATGAGCACGATATCGCCCGCCCCGGCCGTGGCCATGGCGGCGGCAATCGCCTCGCGCCGGCCGGGCACGATGCTGGCGCCCGGCGCACCGGCGGCGACGGCAGCGCGGATGGCGGCCGGATCCTCGCTGCGCGGATTGTCATCGGTGATGAAAACCTGATCGGCGTGGGCGGTGGCGGCTTCTCCCATCAACGGGCGCTTGCCGGCGTCGCGGTCGCCGCCGGCGCCGATGACGATGATCAGCTTGCCCGTCACGTGCGGGCGCAGCGCCGCGCAGGCCGCGACGATGGCATCGGGCGTGTGGGCATAATCGACATAGACGGCGGCGCCGCTGCGGGTGATGACGGCGCGCTCCAGCCGGCCGCGCACGCCCGACACGCGGGCAAGGGCGGCAAGCGTGGCCGCAACCGCGCCGCCGGTGGCAATCACCAGGCCGGCCGCCACCAGGGCATTGGCCGCCTGATAGGCGCCGATCAGCGGCAGGGCGATCTTGTGGCGGCTGCCGGCCGCTTCCACCACCAGGTCCTGCCCCAGCGCGGTTGGGGTGCGGCTGATCAGCTTCAGCGTCTCGCCGGCGGTGCCAACGGTGAGCAGAGCGAGGCCACGGGCGCGGGCCAGCGCGATCATCCGGGCCGACCAGTCACCATCGTCGGCCCAGATCACCGCGCTGCCATTGGCGTCCAACACCTCGGTGATCAGCCGGGTTTTCGCGGTGAAATATGCCTCCATTGTGCCATGGTAATCGAGGTGATCGCGCGACAGGTTGGTGAAGGCCGCGGCCCGCACGGCCAGGCCTTCGGTGCGATACTGGTCAAGCCCGTGGCTGGAGGCTTCGAAGGCGGCATGGCTGATGCCTTCGCGCGCCAGGCCGGCCATGGTGGCGAGGAAGGTGACGACATCGGGCGTCGTCAGGCCGCCAGTGCCATCGGCCGGGGCAACACGCTCGTAACCGGTGGTCACGCCCAGCGTGCCGATGCTGGCCGAACGCTGGCCGGCGAGTTGCCACAGCTGGCGAGTCAGTTCGGCGGTGCTGGTCTTGCCGTTGGTGCCGGTGATGGCCACCGTTGTCGCCGGGAAGGGCGCGAAGAAGCGGGCGGCCAGGGCGGCAAAGGCACGGCGCGGATTGGCATCGGCAATGTGCAGCGCGCCGTCCACCACCGCTTCAGGGCGGGCAACCACGGCCACGGCCCCGGCGGCGATGGCAGCCGGAATATAATCCTCGCCATTCACCCGGGCGCCCTGGAAGGCCCCGAACACGGTGCCGGGGGCAACCTTGCGGTTGTCCAGCGCAAAGCCAGTGACCACCGCATCGCCACCACCTGGAATGAGCGCCCCCAGCCGCACGGCTTATTCCTTCACGTCGGCACCGCCGGGCAGCAGCCCGGCCAGATTCACGTCGCGGTTGTAATCGGGCAGCACGCCGAGCGGCGGGGCGATGCGTTCGATGATGCGGTGGATTGCCGGGGCCACCACCATGCCGGCGGTGCGGAAGCCATAGGTCGCCTTGCTGCCGCGCGGATCGTCGATCATCGCCACCACGACATAGCGCGGCGCGTCCACCGGGAAGACGGCGGCGAAGTTCACCACATTCTGGCCGCGGACATAGCGGCCGCCTTCGATCTTTTCGGCGGTGCCGGTCTTGCCGCCGACGCGATAGCCGGGAACATCGGCCTTGCGGCCGGTGCCATTGGTCACCACCAGACGCAGCAGGCGGCGCATTTCGGCGCTGGTCTTTTCCGAAAAGACGCGGGTGCCGGCCGGCACGGCAGCGGCGTCGCGCTTCAGGATGGTGGGCGGCCGGTAAAAGCCGCCATTGACCAGCGTGGCATAGCCATTGGCGAGATGCAGCGGCGACACGGTGAGGCCATGGCCATAGCTGATGGTCATTGTCGCCAACTGGCCCCAGTTTGAGAGTGGGGGGAATTGCGGCTTGGTCTTTTCCTTCAGCTCAAACTCGGCCGGTTTCAGGAAGCCCAGCTTGTCGAGATATTCGCGCTGGCGCTCGCGGCCCACCTCCAGCGCCATGCGGGCAGTGCCGATGTTGCTGGAATAGATGAAGATTTCCGGCACGGTGAGCCAGCGGTTCTTGGCGTGATCGTCACGGATGCGGAAACCGGCCACTTCCAGCGGGCGGGTGGCGTCATATTGCTTCTGCAGGTTGGTCAACACGCCGGTTTCCAGCGCGGTGGCAATGGTGAAGGCCTTGAAGGTGGAACCCAGCTCATAGCCGCCCAGCGTCACCCGGTTGAAGCGGCTGCCATCATCATTGGCGGTGGTGTACACGGTGCCATCGGCGCGCTTGCCCGGCACATTGGGGTTGAAATCCGGCAGGCTGACCATGGCCAGCACTTCGCCGCTGTTCACGTCCATCACCACGCCGGCAGCACCCTTGGCGTTCTGATCGGCCACCAGCGCAGCCAGCTCGTGGCTCATCGCCTGCTGGACCCGCACGTCGAGGCTGAGCATCAGCGGGGTGGCGCGTTTCACCGGATCGGCAAGATCGGCATCAAAGGCCTTTTCCACGCCAATGAGGCCATGGCCCTTGTCGTCGGTGTAGCCCAGTGCCTGGGCGGCAAGCGCGTAATTGGGGTAGAGCCGTTCGGCCTCGCGGGCCAGTTCGATGGCGGGTTCGCCCAGTTCGTTGATGCGGCGGGCCTGGCCGGGCAGCACGCGGCGGGCCAGATAGCGGAAGCTCTTGCCCGAGGTGAGATCAGCCAGGATCTCTTCGCGGGTGCGCTCGGGCAGGATGGTGGCCAACCGGGTTGCCAGCACCTCGGGGTCCGACGTCAGCCGGCGCGGCATCACGGTGATGGCATAGGCTTCAAAGGTGCGGGCCAGTTCGACGCCGTTGCGATCCAATATGTCGCCACGCGGCGGCGCCGCGCTGATCGTCGGGCCGCTGCTTTTGGGAATGCCCTGCACCACGGCCAGATCAATGAGCCGCACGAGGATGACCAGCGCCAGCACCGGAAACAGCATGATGATGAAGGCCAGGCGTTGCCGGGCCTGGCTGCGCGCCGTCACCCGCTCTCCGGCGGCGGCCGGAATGGCGCGGATCAACGGATCATTGCCGGGGATGGTTGCCATCAGTTGGCCCCTTCGTGCGGCTCGGTCGGATCAGCCGCTTCTTCCTGTGGCAGGGGTTCGGGCTGGGTCACCGCCGGCAGGGCGGCGCTGGCCGTCGCTGCCGGGGTGCCAAAGCTCGTCTTCAGCACGCGTGCGCCGGTTTCGCTGGCCGGCGGCGGTGCTTCGGCCGCCAGCGGCGCATCGACCGCCACTGCCATCTGCACGCGGGGCAGGGCATCCGGGCGTGCGGCAAAGGCCGCCAGCTGCACAGGCGATCGCAGGATCTGGCTGCTTTGCGGGGCGGCCATCTGGAACACGGCGTCGTTCCAGCGCTGCATCTCGGGCATGCCGGCGCGCGTGCGCAGTTCGGCTTCCAGCTCGCGGATGCGCACCTTGTTGTCCACCAGTTCGATGTTCAGCCGGGTGACGGCGCGGCGTTCGGCTGCGGCGCGGGTGGTGATCACCTGGGCAGACGCAACGATCACCGTGGTGGCGGTGATCCACAGCATGGCCGACAGATATTGCCTCATGCCCGTCCCTCCACGGTGGTTGGCCAGGCCGGCGCGGCGGTGCGCACGGCGCTGCGCAAGGTGGCGCTGCGCGCCCGCGGGTTGCGGGCGATTTCGGCATCCGATGGCCGCACGGCCTTGGCTGGTTTTTCAAAGCTGGGGGCCGGGCCGCGCGCGGCATAGGGCTGGTGGCGCGATGCGGCCGGCGCGCTGCCCGACCGGTCACGCAGGAAGGCCTTCACCCGCCGGTCTTCGGCCGAATGGAAACTCACAACGGCCAGCCGGCCGCCCGGCTTCAACAGGCGTTCGGCGGCGGCCAGCCCGGCATCCAGCTGGCCCAGTTCGTCGTTCACGTGAATGCGCAGGGCCTGGAAACTGCGGGTGGCCGGATCCTTGCCCGGCTCGCCGCGCCCCAGCACACGGCGGATCAGGCCGGCCAGTTCGCTGGTGCGGCTGAACGGCCGATCAGCAACGATGGCACGCGCAATGCGGCGCGAGGCGCGCTCATCACCCAGATGATAGAGGACATCGGCGATTTCAGTTTCGCTGGCGCTGTTGATGAAATCGGCCGCGCTCATGCCTTCCTGCGCCATCCGCATGTCGAGCGGGCCATCGGCCTGGAAGGAAAAGCCGCGTTCTGCCCGATCGATCTGCATCGACGACACGCCGATGTCAAAGGCGATGGCATCCACGGCGGCCACGCCATGATCGGCAAGGCCAGCTCCCAGCTCGGCAAAGGGCCGACGGATCAGGGTGACATCATCCAGCCCGGCCAGATCGGCATTGAGCGCATGGGCATCCGGGTCCCGGTCAAAGCCATAGGCATGGGCCAACCCAGCCGCCCGTGCCGCCCGCAGATAGCCGCCGGCGCCCAGCGTGGCATCGACATAGATGTCGCCGGCCGCCAGGTTCAGCGCGGCCATCACCTCATCGAGGAGGACGGGCACATGCGGCGCCGCGCTCATGCCGGGCGCTCCAGCGGCAGGCCGCGCGCTTCCAGATTGAGCAGGATTGCCTTGCGGTGCTGCGGTTTCAGGTTGGGCTGGGCCAGAAAGGTCCAAGGATCCCAAAGCTCGAAATAGTTGAAGCCGGCAATGAACCAGACATGGTTGCCCAGATCGCCATAGCTGCGCAGAAGCGGATTGAGCACGAAGCGGCCCGCTTCATCGATCGAGATTTCCTCCATATATCCGGCGAGCTCAGCGTTCTCGTCGTAGACGTCGTTGGAGGTATCCATGCCATGCTTGGCTTGGAACCTGTCCCGCATGCGCAGCGCTTCGCCCTTGTCATAGGCGATCAGGCACGGCCGGTTGTTGTGGCCGGGACCCATCAGCACCTCACGGGCACTGCCGCGTGCAGCGAGCGTTGAACGCAGGCTGGCCGGGATCGACAGCCGGGACTTGGAGTCCACGACATTCAATCCATGACCAAAGAACAAGGCTTCCGACACCGCATCCCCCCGCTCAGGGAAGCCGGTGGAAGTGGCATTGCGCAGGCTGGTCGCCGGGTCGTTCCGATCAACCTTTGCCCGCAAATGCCCCTGTTACCCGAATTCCGCTGTGGAAAACTGGTGTAACATGGGAATTCGTGGGTCTCAATGGGAACTCGTGGGACAGGATGCCCTTATATGGGGATATCCATGGGCAATTCGGGCCGATTTGGCCGATGTTCATGGCTTGTTCTGGCGAAAAAACCGCCTGTGGATAAGTCTGTGGGAGGAATTTGCCGGGATGGCCTGGGATTTTGCCCCACCAGGCCAGCCCAACGGGGGGTCAGCGTGGGAAAGCGTGGGCGCGCCGGCCTCGAGTCGCGGCGTCTGCTCACGGTTCGGCCGGGCGGCTGGCGGGGCCGGGTGCCACGCCGAGCACGGCCAGGGATTCACCGTTACCCGGGCCTTCATCCTTGCCGGCCGGGCGCAGGCCGGCGGCCGTCATCAGCACCACCAGAAACACCGCGGCAAGGCCGGTCAGCCCCCAGCGCAAGCGCTCGCCGCGCGGCGGCGCGGTGCGGCGTTCGGCCGGGTCTGACGAGGGATCAACCATCCCTTCATCATACGGCGCTGAGTCAGGCCGGAGCAAGGCCCTTGGCTGCCAACCAATCGGGATTGTAAATGGTTGAAAGATAACGCAAACCGCTGTCGCACAGGATGGTTGCGATGATATGGCCCGGCCCCATCAGCCGTGCCAGCCGCACCGCGCCCGCCACATTGATGCCGGATGACAGGCCCAGGCACAGGCCCTCTTCGGCGTTCAGGCGGCGCACCCAGTTGAGGCCCTCGGCGTCGGGCACGCGGAACTGGGCATCGACGCTCAGCCCATCCAGATTGCCGGTGATGCGGGACTGGCCGATGCCCTCCGACACGCTGGATCCTTCGGCGCGCAGTTCGCCACAGGCGAAATAATTGTACAGCGCCGCGCCTTCGGGATCGGTCAGCGCGATGGTGATGTCGGGCCGCTCGGCACGCAGGCCCAGCGCCACGCCGGCCAGCGTGCCGCCGGTGCCCACCGCACAGGTGAAACCATCGATGCGGCCACCCGTCTGCCGCCAGATCTCAGGCGCGGTGGTGCGGATATGGGCAAGCCGGTTGGCGACATTGTCGAACTGGTTGGCCCAGATGGCGCCGGGCGTTTCCTCGGCGATGCGCCGCGAGGTGTGCACATAATGGCCGGGGTTGGCATAGGGGGCGGCCGGCACCAGCACCAGTTCGGCGCCCAGAGCGCGCAGCGTGTCCTGCTTTTCGCGGCTCTGGGTTTCCGGCATCACGATGATCGTCTTGTATCCGCGGGCTGCGCCTACCACGGCAAGGCCGATACCGGTGTTGCCGGCGGTCCCTTCAACGATGATCCCGCCGGGCTTGAGCAGACCGCGGCTTTCGGCATCTTCGATGATGCCAAGGGCGGCGCGATCCTTCACGCTGCCACCGGGGTTGAGGAATTCGGCCTTGCCCAGGATGGTGCAGCCGGTTTCGGCACTGGGGCCTTTCAGGGTGACGAGCGGGGTGTTGCCAATCAGGCTGATGATGTCGCGGGCGGTGTCCATGCCGCTTCATACCCCGTCGCCATGGCCGCCCACAAGCAAGCTTGGTTGAACCTGCCCCAAGCCCCGTTACTATGTCGGCGATGTTGCGTGTTGCCGTTCCCCTGCTGTTGCTGCTGCTGGCCGGCTGCTCGTCCGGCCCGCCGGGCGGCACGCTGGCCGTCGCGGTGGCCGGCGATGGACCGGACGCCGCCGCGATGGCCGATCATCTGGCGGCCGAGGCCAGCGAAGCCACGCTGATCACCCGGGGAGCGGGCGGCGAACTGGCGCCAGGCCTCGCCACCAGCTGGCGTTTTCTTGATTCCGGCAGTGACCTCATCCTGCGGCTGGCCCCGGTGCGGTGGCCGGCCAAGAGCGGGCAGGGTCGTGAGCTGGCGGCCCGCGATGTCGTGCTCAGCCTGGCGCGCACACCGCGCCGGCATCGCCCGGCCCTGGCGGCCGCCGGCTTGTCGGCGCGTGGCACCACCCGGGCGCCGATTGCCCGTGTGGTGGAATTGTTGCCGCGACCGGCAACGCCGCACCTGCTGGATTGGCTGGCTGAACCGGCGCTGGCCGTGCGGGATCGCCGCGGTCGCCCGTTTCCCGGCCCCTATGCCGCCACCCGCAATGGCGCTGGCTGGCAGCTGGAGCGGCGCAGCGATGCCGAGCAACCGGCGGCGCGTGCGGCCCGCATCAGCCTAGCGCCCCTGCCGGTGGCGACGGCCGTTCGCGAGTTTGCCGAAGGGCGAAGGAAGCTGGTGCTGGGTGCCGGGCTGGCCGGCCTGGGTGCGGTGCGGGCCAGTGGCCAGGGGCGGGCCATCCGCATCGAGCCTGTGGACGGTGTGATCGGGCTGGCGTTGCGGCCGGGCGGCGTGCTGGCTGATGCGCGTCTGCGCCGGGCGATCTGGCTGGCGGCTGATGGTGGGCCGCTGGCCAACCGGGTTGCCCTGTCGGCGCTGGCGCCGCAAAGGCGGTTGTGGCCGCAACTGCCGCCCGCGGATGATGATCGGGCCCGCCCGATGGCGGCCAGACGGGCGCTGGCGCAAGCCCTGCTGGCCGAGGCCGGCCACGGCCTTGACCAGCCGCTGAAGCTGCGGCTGGCACTGCCACCGGGAGCGGACTGGCCGATATTGGCCGAAGCGTTGGCCACCAGCCTGGCGCCAATCGGCATCAGCCTGGCCATCGCCCCCGCTGACCGCGCCGATCTGCTGCTGGTGGAGCATGTCGCCCCGGTGCCTGATGTGCTGGCCCATCTGGCCCGTTGGCGTTGCGGGCAGGTGCGCCCCTGCAATCCGGCGGCTGACCGGTTGCTGGCGCAGGCAGCGGCGGCCGGCAATGATCCGGCCCGGCGCCTCGCGCTCGCCGCCGCCGCCGAAGCCCAACTACAGGTCGATCCGGCCTTTGTGCCGTTGCTGCGCCCGGTGCGCTGGGCGCTGGTGGCCGATCGGTTGAGCGGATTTCAGGCCAACCGGCTGGGCCGCCATCCGCTCGGTCGTGTCGCAATCGGGGAATGAGCCTGTAACATTGGCGGGGGCTGGTGCGGACAGGCAGGCGACCATGCCGATCAACCCGCCCGACCATGACCAGTGATGAACCCACGCTTGCCCGCATGATGCAGGCCAGCCAGGCGGGCGATGCCTTGGCCTATCGGCAGTTGCTGGGCGCGCTGGTGCCGTTGCTGCGGCGCTGGTTCCGGCAGAAGGTGGCGCCGGCCGATCTGGATGATCTGGTGCAGGATACGGTGATGGCGGTGCACCGGCGGCGGGCCAGTTGGGATCCGGCACGGCCGTTCCTGCCCTGGCTGGCGGCCATTGCGCGATACCGGTGGGTGGATGGGCTGCGGCGGGCCAGCGTGCGTGATCATGATGAATATGTGGATGATTTTGCCGTGGAATCGGGCGAATCGGTGCTGGGCGCCCGGCTTGGCTGTGATCGCCTGCTGGCCTTGATACCGTCTGGGCAAGCGGCGGCGATCCGCGCCGTGCGCATCGATGGGCTGAGTGTGGCCGAAGCGGCCGACCGGCTGGGCCAGAGCGAGGCGCTGATCAAGGTGAATGTGCATCGCGGCCTGAAGCGTCTGGCTGCGCTTGTGGAAGAGGGTTGAAGATGGCTGTCGGTTCTGCAGAGGATGCTGACCTGCCCTGGCTGGACCAGTTGGCTGCCGATCTGGCGCCGGTCCGGCCATTGGACGACGGCCCGGCCCGCTGGCAGTTGGCGGGCCTGGTTGGCGCTGCTGCGGTGCTGGTGGCTTTGGCGCTGGGGCTGCGCACGGATCTGGTGGCCGGCCAGCCCGATCTGATGTTCCTGTTGCGCTGTGGCAGCCTGGCCGTGCTGGCGCTGGTGTGCACGCTGGCAGCGCTTGACCATGCCCATCCAGGCGTTGGGCGCAGCAGCGACGGCTGGAAGGTCGCCATCCTGATGGCTGGCCTGTTGCCATTGGCAGGGCTGGCACAGGCGGTGATGCAGCCCGATCACGCCATTGCCATGGCCGCGCAGCCCAGCGGCTGGCAGTGCCTGATGGTCAGTCTGGGCATCGCCAGCCTGGCCGCGTTGCCGATCATCCGCCATTTGCGCCGCGGCGCGCCCGTGGCACCCGAACGTGCCGGTCTGCTGGTTGGCCTGTCAGCCGGCAGCCTTGGGGCATTGGCCTATAATGTGCACTGCCCGTTCAACAGCCTGGCCTATATCGGCCTCTGGTATGGCAGTGCGGTGGCCATCGCCACGGTTGCTGGCCGGCTGATCGTGCCGCGACTGGTGCGCTGGTAACCGCAGCGGCGGTTCAGCACTGCTTGTTCTTGGACGTGGCCTTGGCAATTTCCCGCCCGGCGAGGGCACCAGCGCCGGCGACCAGCGCGGTTTCGCCCAGATTGCCGCCCAGGGCCGCGGCACCGGCCCCGGCAATCACGGCGCCGGCGATGGTGGCGCGGGTCTTGGCGCGCTTCTTGGCGCGCTGGCATTCTTCCAGCGTGGCATAGGTCTTGCCGCCGGTTTCATACATCTGCGGCACCGGGCTGGTGGGGGCAGGCCGGGTCTGGGCCGCAGCAGGCCCGGCGATGGCCAACGCGGCGGCCAGGCTGATCAGGTGGCGCATGTCTCTCTCCCTCGATGATCCGGTCGACAGTCTGCCCCGGCTTGCCGGAGGGCACAATCGGGTTCAGACTGGGTTCAATTTCACCCAGGCAGGCTGTCGCCATGATGAACCGCATTCCCTCCCTGTCCGCCGCGCTGATCGCGCTTGCTGCCACGCCCGTGCTGGCCCAGCCGGCGGCCCTGATGCGGCCAGGCCAGCCGGTGGTGCTCGGCTCGGGCCATGCCGCGCCGGCGCCGATGATGGCCGATGGTGGTGGCCCGCCGGTGGGTGGTGGTGCGCTCTACCAGATTTATGAACGGGCCGCGGCGCAAGGGCGGGCCCAGGCGCCGGCCTATGCGCCGCCACCGCCGCCCTATGGCTATGCGCCAATGGGCTATGGCGATGGCCCGGCGCCGGTGGGCGCCAATGGCTGGCGCAGCGGTGCCTATGGCGATCCGGCCGATGGCTATTGCCGGCCTTCGTCGGGCCGGGGTGCCACCATCGGCGCGCTGTCGGGCGCGGCGCTGGGCTTTGGCCTGTCCAACCGGCGCGAGCGCGGGGTTGGCACGCTGATTGGCGGCCTGGTTGGCGGTCTCACGGGTGCGGCCATTGAACGGGGCAGCAACCGCTGCCGCTGATCTGGCCCTGCCGCTGATCAGTCGCCGTTGATCGCCGCGAGGAACACCGCGCCCCAGCTTTCCAGTTTCACCGCGCCCACACCGGGGATGCGGGCCATGCCGGCCATGTCGCGTGGGCGGCTGGCGGCCATCGACCGCAGCGTTGCATCGGAAAACACGATATAGGGCGGCACCCCGGCTTCGGCCGCCAGCTGCCGGCGCAGGGCGCGCAGCCGTTCGAACAGCGGCTGGTCGCTGGCGGCCAGATCGGCGCTGGCGCTGGCCCGGGCAGCGGCGCGGCGCGGCGCCACCTGTTTCATGGTGATCGGCACCTCTCCCTTCAGGATGGCGCGGGCGGCGGGGCCCAGCACCAGGCCGCCGCCTTCTGGGTCGCGCTCCAGCGCGTCGATCGCCTCCAGCTGGCGGCCGAGGTTGCGCCACTGATCGGCCGGCCAGTCGCAGCCGATGCCGAAGACGCTGCTGCGGTCGTGGCCGAACTTCGTCACCTTCTCGTTGGTCTTGCCGGCCAGCACGTCGATCAGATGGGCGATGCCAAAGCGCTGGCCGGTGCGATAGACGGCCGAGAGCAGCTTGCGCGCCGCCCCCGTCGCATCGACCAGATTGGGCGGGTTCAGGCAGTTGTCGCAATTGCCGCAGCGTTCGGGCGGGGCTTCGCCGAAATAGCGCAGCAGCGCATGGCGCCGGCAGGCCGCGGTTTCCAGAAAGCCGATCAGCGCGTTCATCCGCCGGGTTTCGCTGGCCTTATGGGCATCACTGCCTTCGCCCGCTGCGATGAAGCCGCGCAACCGCGCCACATCCTCCCCGCCCCAGATCAGATGCGCCACCGCCGGATCGCCATCGCGGCCGGCGCGGCCGGTTTCCTGATAATAGGCCTCGATCGATTTGGGCAGGCCGGCGTGGGCGACAAAGCGCACATCCGGTTTGTTGATGCCCATGCCAAAGGCGATGGTCGCCACCATCACCATATCCTCGGCCGCGACAAAATCGGCCTGGTGGCGGCTGCGGGTGATGGCATCCAGCCCGGCGTGATAGGGGCGGGCGCGCAATCCCGCTTCGGTGAGCCAGCCGCAGATGGTTTCGGTGGCGGCGCGGGTGGGGGCATAGATGATGCCGGCCTGCCCGCCCTGCCCGGCCAGAAAGGCCAGCAGCTGGCGCCTGAGATTGTCTTTCCCGGCCACTTCATAGCGGATGTTGGGCCGGTCAAAGCCCGACAGGGTGATGCGGTCGGGCGCGATCCCCAGCTGCACGGCGATATCGGCGCGGGTTTCGCGATCGGCGGTGGCGGTGAGCGCGATGCGCGGCACGCCGGGCAGGGCATCGCACAAGGAGCGCAGGCGGCGATATTCCGGGCGGAAATCATGGCCCCACTGGCTGACGCAATGGGCTTCATCGATGGCGATCAGGGCGATTTCGGTGCGGCTGAGCAGGGCGCCAAACCCCTCCATCAACGCCCGTTCGGGGGAAACATAGAGGAGATCGAGCTGGCCATCGGCCATGTCGCGCCACACCTGGCCGCTGTCAGCCGACTGGCTGTTCAACGTGGCGGCGCGCACCCCCACGGCTTTGAGCGCCTGCACCTGATCTTCCATCAGGGCGATCAGCGGCGAGATGACGATGCCTGTGCCCGGCCGGATCAGCGCCGGCAGCTGATAGCAGATGGATTTGCCGGCCCCGGTGGGCATGATGGTCAGCACGTCGCGCCCGGCCAGCACATCGGCGATGATGGCTTCCTGGTCCCCACGAAAATCATCGTGGCCAAACACCTGTTTCAACAACTGCCGGGGGGTCATGGCGGTGCGATAGCCCGGTGCTGGCGGGACGGCCAGTGCCGATTGCGCGGGACACCGGCAGGGCATGGTCGGTTCGAATGAGAAAGAGCGGCAGCGTGCGCGGCGACAGCGCGGCCGATTTGACACTTTTGACGGAATCGCCGGGATTCAGATTTGATTTTGCGTCATATTTTTCAATTGTCAGCCGTCCTGCACATCATGACGGGCTTTGCCCGTGTAGGACAGCGCCGCGGTTCCGTGTTGCCGCAACTGCCGCTATGGTGGCGCGCATGACCATGGCCAACCGCCTGAAAGCCCGCGCGCCCTGGGCCTTGCCCGCGCTGCTGATCCCGCTGGCGCTGTGGATCCTGTGGAGCGAGCTGGGCCCCATCGCCCGCGCCGCGCCGCCAGCGCCGGACCGGGCCGTGACGATCAGTGCCACGGCGCTTGACGGCGTGGGCAGCCAGATCGGCCCGTTCCGCCTCACCGGTGCGCTGGCGCTGCGCAGCGAAGACGCCGGCTTTGGTGGCCTGTCGGGCCTGGCGGCCGCGGGCGAAGGCCGGCTGGTGGCGGTGACCGATGCCGGCCAGTGGCTGACGCTGACGCCGCAGGATGTGGCCGGCCGGCTGGCGGGGGTGGGCGCGGCGCGCATGGCCGGCGTTGCCAGCGGCGCGGAGAAGAGCGACCTTGATTCCGAAGCCATTGTGCTGACGCCGGATGGCCGCACCCTGATCAGCATGGAGCAGCGCCATCGCATCCTGGTGCTGAAGGGCCAGGCGCCGCCGTTCCAGCCCGAAGGCCTGATCTTTCACACGGCGGCGGCGAGCTGGCCGCCCAATGGCGGCGGCGAATCGCTGGCGCTGCTGCCAGGAGGGGAGACGCTCTGGATTTCGGAGGATGCGCGACTGGCCCCCGGTGTCGCCATGGCGTTGCTGACCGCCGCCGATGGCACCACCCGCCAGATCGGCATTCCGGTGCCCGAGCATTTTGCCCCCACTGATGTGACCGTGCTGGATGGCCAGCGCCTGCTGCTGCTGCACCGCAAATTTGATGGCGTGTCGGTGGAAGCCGCCATCACCCTGGTTGATCTGGCGCCGGTGCTGGCCGGCGGCGACAGCGCCACCATGCGGCCGCTGGTGCGCTGGGGCCGCGACGCCCCGTGGCCCATCGACAATATGGAAGGGCTGACGCTGGTGCGTGCCGGCGGCCGGACGATGTTGTTCCTGGTGTCGGACGACAATTTCAACCCGGCCCAGCGCACGCTGTTGTTGCGGCTGGAGCTGGTCAACCCGCTGGACGGCGCGCAATCACCTTGATTTCGGTGATGCCGGTATCGGGCAGCAGGCGCGACACGCTGATCGCCGTCCACGCCGGGAAGGGCGGCTTGATATAGCGGTTCTTCACCGCCGCCATCGGATCAAGCTGCGCCTTCACATCGGTGTGGAAGCTGGTGATCTCCACCACATCGGCCCAGCCGACACCGGCGCGCGCCAGGATGGCGCCAATGCGCTTGAAGGCGCGTTCATAGGCGGCGCTGGGGTCCACCTCGCCGGGTGCGAGGCCGACGACAACGCCCGACAGATAGACGGTGTCGCCCGCGATCACCGCATCGGCATAGCCATATTTTTCCTGAAAGGCGCGTTCGGCGGGGTTTTCCGACATCAGCACGCTGCCGGCCGGCAGGGCGGCGGCGGGGCCGGCGGCCAGCATCGCCAGCGCCATCAACGGGGATTTCATCCTGTCTCTCCTTCATGCCACATCGACCAGAAGGGCGGTGCTTCGCCGTGCTGCCACTGGTTGCGCACTGCAAAGCCATGGGCCTGGTACAGGCCGACGTTGGAGGGCGTTGCGGTTTCCAGATAGGCCGGCGCGCCGTCCGCCTGCGCCCGCCCGGCGCGCAGCAGGGCGCCGCCGATGCCCTGCCCCTGCGCAGCGGATGCCACCCCGATGAACTGCAGATAATGGTGCGGGCGGCGATCATGCTGATGATCCATGGCGCCCATCAGGCCCAGTGTGCGCGGCAGCGCGCGGCCGAAGCAATGGACGAGGCGCGGCAGATTGGCGATCAGCGTGGGCAGCGGCAGCGCCCAATCGCCCGGCGGCCGCCACAGCGCCACGCCGGCAATGCTGCCATCAGCGGCAAGCGCCAGCTGCGCCCGGTCGAGCCGGGGCGCGGCGTGGAGGATCAGATCGAAGAAGCGCCGCAGCCGCGCCGGCCGGCTGGCGGGATCGGGGAAAATCCAGGCCAGCGCCGGATCGTCGCCAAAGGCATCGGCGAGCACGGCGGCCATGGCCGGCCGGTCTGCCGGGGTGGCGGCGCGAATCGGGGGCGGGGTGCGCATGGCGGCAGGATAGCGCCGCTGGCACCGGAACGCACGAAAGCGGCCGGAGCCTGGGCCCCGGCCGCCTGCATCAGCCCGAAGCGAGCGTCGCGCTGCCCTCAGGCAGCGGCGGCCTGCTTCTTGGCGATTTCCTTCTTCAGCTTGACGCAGCGATCCGACAGCAGGCTGTCGCTGGTCTTCATCAGCCAGTTGTCGAGGCCGCCGACATGTTCCACCGAACGCAGGCCGTTCATGGAAACGCGCAGGCGCACGCCGCGGCCCAGCGTATCCGAAATCAGCGTCACATTCTGCAGGTTGGGCAGAAAGGTGCGCTTGGTCTTGTTGTTGGCGTGGGACACGTTGTGGCCGATCTGGCGGCCCTTGGCGGTCAGTTCGCAAACGCGCGACATGGCAGACGTCCTTGGTCGAAATCGTGAATCGAATCTGTGCACGCAAACCCGCCCGGAACAGGCAGGTTCGCAACAGGGGGCGGCGCATAACCCAGCAGGGCACAGGCGTCAACCATGCACGGCCGCAATCGCCGCTTGCCGTGGTGTGGGGGCTGGACGCGCCCGCGCTGCCGGTGCAGAACATCGCCATGCCCTGGTTTGCCATCCACTGCATCGACAAGCCCGATTCGGCCGATCTGCGCGCCGAAACGCGTGCCGATCACCTGGCGCACATCAACGCCCACAAGGACAAGGTGCTGGTCGCAGGGCCGCTGCTGCGCCCCGATGGCCGGGCGATGGGCAGCCTGCTGATCATGGAATTTGATGATCGCGATGCCGCCATCGCCTTTGCAAATGCCGATCCCTATCATCTGGCTGGCCTGTTCGAGAGCCGGTCGGTGACGAACTGGCATAAGGTGTTGCCGTAGCGCGGCCAGTGGCGATCGCGCAGCGATGGCACGGACTCGCGCAAGGCCAGCCGGCGACCAAAAAACCCGGCTCTCCAGCCGGATTTTTCGGGTGTCGTCCGACGGCGTGGCTCCGCCGCGCCCTTCCTGGTTTCTTGTCCTTGCACCCTGAAACGGACTCGGCGGCTCTGCCGCCGGCCGTGTGTTGCTGCACCTGGATTCGGCGGATGGGTGAAGCATTCCCACCCCCAACCCCTCCCGCAAGCGGGAGGGGAGCCGGAGCGCCCTGGGCTCGATTGCAGTTTGATTGAACCCCTCATCCTGAGCCCGCCGAAGGGCGAGCTTGTCGAGGCACGCTCAAAGCGCGGTCGGTGCCTCGACAAGCTCGGCATGAGCGGGTTTGGGATTCCAGCAAAACGCAATCGGGTCTAGATCAGCAACCCCTGGCGCTTGGCGGCGCTTGACAGTTCGGCGCGGATGTTGACGCCGGGTTTGGCCAGCCATTCCTGCATGGCGTCGAACAGCGGCTCCAGCGTGGCGCCGCGCACCATGGCCTTGATCGGGCCGATGCCGGCCGGCGTGATCGACAGGCGCTCCACGCCCAGCGCCATCAGCGCCAGGGCCTCCAGCGGGCGGCCGCCCATCTCGCCGCAGACGGTGACCGGCACATCGTGCAGGGCGGCGGCGCAGACGACGCGGCGGATGACGCGCAGGATGGCGGGAGACAGCCAGTCATACCGGTCGGCGAGGCGCGGATTGGCGCGGTCGGCCGCGAACAGGAACTGGGTGAGATCATTGGTGCCGATGGAGACGAAATCGGTCATCGGCAGCAGCAGGTCGAGCTGTTCGATGAGGGCCGGCACCTCGATCATCGCGCCATATTGGATGTCGGAGGGCACCGGGCGGCCCAGGCTGGCCAGCCGGTCCTTCTGGGCTTCGACCAGGGCACGGGCTTCGGCGAATTCCCAGGGTTCGGAAACCATGGGGAACATCACGGCCAGCGTGCGGCCGGCGGCGGCCTCGAGCAGGGCGCGGGCCTGCACCTTCATCAGGCCATCGCGGCCGAGCGCCAGGCGCAGGGCGCGCCAGCCCATGGCGGGGTTCTCGTCCTCCTCGCCGCCACCCAGATAGGGCACGGCCTTGTCCCCGCCGATGTCGACGGTGCGGAACACCACCGGCTTGTCGCCGGCGGCATCGAGCACGGTCTTGTACAGCGCCTGCTGGCGCTCCCGGCGCGGCAGCGTGGCGGAAACGAGGAACTGGAATTCGGTGCGGAACAGGCCGATGCCATCGGCGCCGGCCAGCGCGATGCCGGCGGCATCATCGGCAAGGCCGGCGTTCATGTAGAGGCTGATCTGCTTGCCATCGCGGGAGATGGCGGCCAGATCGCGCACCTTGGCCCATTCCTCGGCCTGGCGGGCCTTGAGCGCGCGCATCGCCTGATAGGATTTGATGGTGGCCGCCGTTGGCCGCACCAGCAGCGCGTTGTTGCCGGCATCGACAATCAGTTCGTCGCCATCATTGACCTGGGCAAACAACTGGCCGACCCGGCCCAGCACCGGCACGCCCATGGCGCGCGCGACGATGATGACATGGGCGGTGAGGCTGCCTTCTTCCAGCACCACGCCCTTCAGCTGGCGCTTGTCATACTCCAGCAGCTCGGCCGGGCCGAGGTTTCGGGCGATGAGAATGGTGTCGGCCGTAAGCCCCTGCTTGGCGGCGGTGTCGAGCTGGCCCGACAGGATGCGCAGCAGCCGGTTGGACAGATCATCGAGATCGGTCAGCCGTTCGCGCAGATAGGGATCATCGATGCTGCGCATGCGGGTGCGGTTGCGCGCCTGCACGCGTTCCACCGCGGCTTCGGCGGTGAGGCCGGTTTCGATCGCCTCGTTGATGCGGCGGGCCCAGCCTTCATCATAGGCGAACATCTTGTAGGTTTCGAGGATCTCGTGGTGATCGGTGCCGGCGACGAAATCGGCCTGGCCCATCATCCGTTCGATCTGCTCGCGCATGCGGCGGAAGGCTTCGACCAGGCGGGCGCGTTCGGTGTCGACATCATCGGCGACCGTGTGTTCCACCACCACGCGCGGCTGGTGAAACACGGCCACGCCGCGCGCCAGGCCATCGACCAGCTTCAGGCCGTTCAGCCGGGTCGGCCCGCTGTTGGCGGCGCGCAGGCGGGCGGCCTGGGCATCATCGACCAGCCCGGCACCGTGGATGAGTTCGGACAGCACCATGGCAACGGTTTGCAGCGCCTCGATCTCCACCTCGGCATAATCGCGCGGCTCGCGGTGCTGCACGGCGAGCACGCCGATGGCGGCCTCGCGGCGCACGATGGGCACGCCGCAGAAGCTGTGGAAATCATCTTCGCCGGTTTCCGGGCGATAGGCGAAATCGGGGTGGGCCTTGGCTTCGGCGAGGCTGAGCGGCTCGCGCCGGGCGGCGATATTGCCCACCAGGCCCTGGCCCATCGACAGCCGCGTCACGTGCACGGCCGATTGGGCAAGGCCTTGCGTGGCAAACAGTTCCAGCACGCCATCGCGCAGCAGATAGATGGAGGCGACCTCGCTGTTCAGCTCGGCCGCGACGATGCGCACCACCTGGTTCAGCTTGGCCTGCGCGCCCGTCTTGGCCGCCATCACATCGTGAAGACGGCGCAGGATGATGCGGGCGGCGCTGGCAGGCGGCATCAGGCGGCGGCCTCCCGCGCGTTGGCGCGGGCCAGCGCGGCTTCGGCCTCGGCGACCAGTTCGGCGATGATCTCGGCCACCGGCTGCACCTTGGTGACCATGCCCACCGATTGCCCAGCCATCAGGCTGCCGGTTTCGACATCGCCTTCGACAACGGCGCGGCGCAGGGCCCCGGCCCAATAATGTTCGATGGCCAATTGGCCGGCGGCCAGGTCCATCTCGCCCCGGTCAACGGCGGCGGCCACCTCGCGCTGGCGTTCGTTGAAGGCATCGCTGCCGGCGTTCTTCAGGGCGCGCACCGGGATCACCGGCAGGCGTGGATCGATCTGCACTGATGCGATGGCTTCGCGGGCGCTGGCGCGCACGAAGGCCTGCTTGAACCGGTCGTGCGCCACACTTTCAGCAGCAGCGGCAAAGCGGGTGCCCAGCTGCACGCCCGACGCGCCCATGTCGAGATAGGCGGCAATGGCGTTGCCGCGCCCGATGCCACCGGCGACGAACACCGGCACATCGGTGATCACCGGCAAAATCTCCTGCGCCAGCACGGTGAGGCTGACGGGGCCGATATGGCCGCCGGCTTCCGACCCCTCGATCACGATGGCATCCACGCCCGACCGCACCAGTTTCTTGGCCAGCGCGGCGGTGGGGGCAAAGCACATCAGCTTGGCACCAAAGCCCTTGATCGCGGCAATGGCCGGGCCGGGCGGCAGGCCGCCGGCCAGCACGACATGGCTCACCTGTTGCCGCGCGCAGACCTGGATCAACTCGTCCAACTGCGGGTGCAGGGTGATGAGGTTGACGCCAAACGGCTTGTCGGTGAGGGCGCGGGTGGCGGCGATTTCGGCTTCCAGCATGGCCGGCGGCATCGCCCCGCAGGCGAGCACGCCAAAGCCGCCGGCGTTGGAGATGGCGGAGACGAGGTTGCGCTCGCTCACCCAGGTCATGGCGCCGGCCATGATGGCGTGGCGCGTGCCCAGGAATTCGCGACCGCGCGCCGAGGCGGCATCAAGATGCGGCGTGGCCGTCATGCATCGTCCCCATCGGCGGGCGCCGGCCCATCCAGGCCATAGGCGGTGTGCAGCACGCGCACGGCCAGTTCGACATAATCCTTGGGGATCAGCACGCTCACCTTGATTTCCGACGTGGTGATGGCCTGGATGTTGATGCCGCGGCTGGCCAGTGCGCGGAACATGGTGGCGGCGACCCCGGCATGGCTCTTCATGCCGACGCCGACCACGCTGATCTTGGCGACATCATCGTCGGCGATCAGGCTCTGGAAACCGATGGCGTCCTTGGCCTTTTCCAGCACGTCGGTGCTGGCCGGCAGCTGCGCGCGTGGCACGGTGAAGGTCACATCGGTGCGGCCTTCGTCCTTGGCGATGTTCTGCACGATCATGTCGACATTGACATTGGCATCGGCAAGCGGGCCGAAGATGCTGGCCACCACGCCCGGCCGGTCGGCCACGCCCACCAGCGTCACCTTGGCTTCGTTGCGATCCGCGACCACGCCGGCGATCAGTTCACGTTCCATCTCGTCATCCTCGTCCACCACCAGCGTGCCGGGCGCGTCGGAGAAGCTCGACAGCACCTGCACCACCACCTTTTCCTTCATGGCCAGTTCGACTGACCGGGTTTGCAACACCTTGGCGCCCACGCTGGCCAGTTCCAGCATTTCTTCATAGGTGATCTTCTGCAGCTTGCGGGCGCGCGGCACGATGCGGGGATCGGTGGTGTAGACGCCGTCGACATCGGTGTAGATGTCGCAGCGATCCGCCTTCACCGCCGCCGCCAGCGCCACCGCCGACGTGTCGGACCCGCCGCGGCCCAGCGTCGTCACCCGGCCATCGCGGGTCATGCCCTGGAAGCCCGGCACCACGGCCACGGCCCCGGCCTTCATGCTGCTGATGATCGCGTCAGTCCCGATCTCCTCGATGCGGGCGACGCTGTGCGCGGCGCTGGTGTGGATCGGCAATTGCCAGCCCAGCCAGCTGCGGGCGTGCACGCCCAGCGCCTGCAGCGTGATGGCCAACAGGCCGGAGGTGATCTGCTCGCCGGCCGCCACCACCACATCATATTCGGCCGGATCGGCCAGCGGCGAGGCTTCGCGGCAATAGCCGACCAGCCGGTCGGTCTCGCCCGCCATGGCCGAGACCACCACCGCCACCTCGTTGCCGGCATCCACTTCGCGCTTCACCCGGTTGGCAACGTTGCGAATCCGCTCCGTTCCCGCCATCGAAGTGCCACCAAATTTCATCACGATCCGGGCCATGGCCGGCATCATCCTTCGTGCTGCTTCACTATTGCCCTTGCCTGATAGGAACGTGGAGGGGCAATGGCAAGAAAGCCCTGCCCCAGATGGGAACAAGAAAATGTCTCAAGCTGCCAGCATCAACCCCGATGAAGCCGCATTCTTCGGCAAGCTGGCGGCTGACTGGTGGAACCCCAAGGGCACATCGGCCATGCTGCACCGGATCACGCCGACGCGGGTGGCGCATATCCGTGGCGAAGCGCTGGCGCATTTCGGGCTGGATGGCCGCAGCCGCCGGCCGCTGGCGGGGCTGAGCGCCCTGGATGTCGGCTGCGGCGCCGGGCTGATGGCCGAGCCGCTGGCCCGCATGGGGGCGGCGACCAGCGCCATCGATGCCGCGCCAGAGAATATCGCGGCCGCCCGCGTGCATGCGCAGGGCCAGGGGCTTGCCATCGATTATCAGTGCATCGCGGTGGAGGATCTGGCCGCGACCGGCGCGCGTTTTGATCTGATCACCTGCCTGGAGGTGGTGGAGCATGTGGCGGGCCGCGATGCCTTTTTCGCCGCCATTGCCCAATTGCTGAAGCCCGGCGGGCTGGCGGTGTTTTCCACGCCCAACCGCACGCCGGCCAGCTGGGCGGTGGTGATTGCCGGCGCCGAATATATCACCCGCTCCATCCCGCGCGGCGCGCACGACTGGAACCGTTTCTTCACCCCGGCCGAACTGGCCGAGGCGCTGACCCATGCCGGCCTGGTGCCGGGCGAGCCGGCCGGCCTGAGCTGGCGGCCGGGTGCGGGCTTCGTGATCGGGAGCGATGTCAGCGTGAATTATTTCCTCACCGCCACGCCTCAGGCCTGACGCAGCACCACCACCAGCGCCCGCACATCGACCAGCATGGTGGCCAGTTCCATCATGGCGACAAAGAACATCGGGTAGAACAGCGCCGGCTGGCGGCTGGCCCAGGCGGCAGCCCATTTGACTGGCGCCAGCCGTGGCAGCAGCCGGGCGCCGGCCAGCGAAACCACCACCCCGATGGCGGCCCCGGCCAGAAGATCGCTGGCATAATGCAAGCCGAGATAGAGGCGGGGCAGGGCAATCATCACCAGCGCCCAGGTGAAGGCCAGCAGCCCGGCCCGGCGCGAGACCAGCCAGATGCCGGTGGCCAGCGCGAAGAACAGCACGCCATGATCGCTGGGGAAGCTGCTTTCGGTGGTGATGCCCAGCGCCTCGGCCGTCAGCCCGCCGGGCAGGCGGAACGGCAGGTCGGGATCGAGCAGCGGGCGGGGGCGGAACGGCAGTGTCTTGGACAACAAACAGCCGGGCCAGCACCTCACCCAGCCCGCAACTGGCCAGCACGGCGAGGATCAGCCGCCGGTCATGCTGGCTGCGTTCACCCGGGGCATCGCCATGGGCACACCAGGCCCACCACAACAGGCCGCACATCTCCCCGCCCTTCAACAGGGCATTGGCCGACAACGCCAGCACGAAGGCATCGAACAACGGCCAGTGGCCGTTCAGGCTGGCCATCGCATGCGACAGAACAAGATCGGGGTGGGGCAGCATGGTGAGCCTTCTTGCAAAACGGCGTGGAATGATGCCCTGCGTCGCAAGAGTGGTGCCAATCTGCGATTCCTCCAGATTTCAATGCCTTGCCTGCATAAGGCCGGCGATGGCTGCAACCGGAATTGCAGGATGAGATGCCATGCCATTGCGCAATGCGCAGATTGCGCAGCTTCGGCAGGCTTGGCGGGCCATATGATCTGGTCGCCACCGAGACGTTCGGCAACGGCAAGTCCACCGCGCCCAGCAATTCGATCGAGCAGATCGACGGCCCGCGCCGATCGGCGGCCGTCACGCCGCCGCAAGTGCTGCCTTGCGCCGCCGCATCGCCACGCCGACCAGGCCCATCCCGGCCATCATCATCGCCCACATCGCCGGTTCCGGCACCGCGCCTGCCTCGCCCACGCCGCCGATGCGGAACTGGCCGGCATCGATGATCGGGCCATCAAGCATGAACCGGACGTTGGTGATGAGCTGGTTGTCGAAGGCGCGGGCCGAGAAGAAATTCCCGCCCTGGTGGATGGCATAGGTGCCGGCGAAGATGGTGCTGAACTGGTCAGTGAAATTCAGAACCACCTGCGTGGCCTCGGCATGGGTGCCGAACAAGTCGAACTCCACCTCCTTGAAGCCCAGACCGGGATCAAGCCCGAACGACAGCTCGGTCAGCCCGCCGTCCGTCGCCTCGATCCGCGCCTGGCCGGCTGGCGGGCTGACCAGCGGCTCGATTCCGTTGAAGGTCACGCGGGTCTGGGTCTGGTTGGTGAAGCCTATCACGGTGTTGCCGATGGGATCGGGGCCGCTGAACAACACATTCTCTGCCGGCTGGACGGCGCCCGGTGAAGTATAGATCGCGATGGTTGCCGCAGCGGGAAAAGCAATCAAGCTGATTGCAGCACACTGGGCAGCAAGAAATATTCCGCGCATGGCAGTTTCCTTTCCAAGCGGCCATGTGATTATGATTCACGCAAGATAGATTATCATGAAAACATGATCTTCTATCTTCACATGAAGGACTGTTGGCCTTTCCTGAGTGCCAAGACTGCATAAGAAATTGCTGCGCTGGCAGACTCGGAAACTACCCGTCGCATGATCCGTGATTGCGTATGCTTACCCATGCGGTCTGGCGCAGACCGCCAGTTCGGGCAGGCTTGGCGCAGCGCGGCGCTTGTGCCAGCCTTGGCGGCAAGGGAGGACACGGCCATGACGACACCGCTCAAGGGCATTCACCACAGCGCCTATCGCTGCCGCGATGCCGAGGAAACGCGCGCCTTTTACGAGGATGTGCTGGGCCTGCCGCTGGCCGCCGTGGTGCAGGAGGAACGCGAGCCCGGTTCGCGCCTGCCCAACCCGTTCGTGCACCTGTTCTTCCGCATGGGCGACGGCAAGTTCATCGCCTTCTTCGACGCGCCGAACACGGTGAAGGAGGGGGATTTTGCCCTCGTCCACGGCTTTGACCGCCATGTCGCCTTCGAGGCGGAGGATGAGGCGCGGCTGCTGGAATGGCAGGCCAAGCTGAACGCCGCCGGCGTGCCCTGTTTCGGGCCGATCGATCATGGTTTCGTGAAATCGGTCTATTTCGCTGATCCCAACGGGCTGCCGCTGGAAATCACCGCCCGCGTTGCCAGCCATGATGCCATCCTGGCCGAAGACGCCAAGACCGCCCATGCCATCATCAAGGCCTGGACCGAGCGCAAGGCCGCCGCCCGCGCCGAAGGGCGGGCGGCGTGAGCTTTGCCCGCGTGCCCCTGTTGATTGCCTTCCGCGAGGCGGTGGGCCTGCGCGACACCTATGGCGGCATTGATGGGGTGGTGGCGCTGCAGGCCCATCATCTGAAGCCCGAAGCGCCGTCGGACACGATTGTCATTTTCATGCACCCGATGGGCATCATGCATTATCTGCCGCTGCCCCCGGCACTGGCGGCGGCCGGCGTGCATGTGCTGACCGCGGTGTCGCGATATCCGAACAATGATTCGGCGCTGATCATGGAGAAGGTTGCGGTCGATCTGGGCCGCTGGGTGGCGCATTGCCGCGAGGTGCTGGGTTACAAGCGGGTCGTGCTGGCCGGCTGGTCGGGCGGGGGCAGCCTGGCGCTGTTCTATCAGGCCGAGGCGAGCGACCCGCAGGTGACCCACACGCCAGCCGGCGAGCCCTTCCCGCTGGCCGAGGCCAAGCTGCCGCCGGTGGATGGCGTGATGCTGCTGGCGGCGCATGTCAGCCGGGCGCAAACGCTCACCGAATGGCTGGATGCCTCGGTGATCGACGAGGCGGGACGGTCGCGCGATCCCAAATGGAATCTCTACAGCCCGGAATGCCCGCAGCCTCCTTACAGCGCCGATTTCCTGGCCGAATATGCGGCGCGGCAGGTGGCGCGATCGAACCGCATCACCGCCTGGGCCGAAGCGCAGCTGGCCGAATTGACCGCGCGGGAGGGCCCGCATGCCGAGCGCGCCTTCATCGTGCATGGCACCATGGCGGCGCCTTGTTGGCTGGATCCGGCGGTGGATGCCAATGACCGGGCGCCCGGCCGCTGTTACCTGGGCGATCCCAGGCTGATCAACGATTCGCCTGGCGGGCTTGGCCGCTTCACCACACTGCGATCCTGGCTGTCGCAGTGGAGCCTCAAGTCCAACGCCTGTTCGTTGAAGGTTGGGCATCGCATCCTTGTGCCGGTGCTGGTGGTGGGCAACACGGCCGATGATGCCTGCACGCCCAGCCACACGCAGCGCCTGTTCGATTGCGTGCCCAATGCCGCATCGCGCGAGCTGCACGCGGTGAAGGGCGCGACGCATTATTATGCCTTCCAGCCCGAACATCTGAAGCAGGCCGCCGGGTTCGTGACCGGCTGGTTGGGCCAGCACGGCCTGGCCTGAGGCGGGGGCCCGGATCGCGGCCGGACCCCCCAAGCGTTTCAGGCGGAAACCACCGGCAGACGGCGGCGGGCGGCGACGCCAACCAGGCCGAAGCCCATGATCAGCAGCGCCCAGCCCTTCGGTTCGGGAACGGCGGTGATCGTCACATTGTCGATCACCGCACCAAAGGGCCCATCGGTGCGCCCGATGAACGAGAAGTTCTGATTGTTGGCAACGGCGACGAAGGTGACGAAGCGCCGGCCCCAGCCCATGTTGGTGGGTGAGTTGGCGGCGGTCACATCGACGGTGAAATTGGTCACCTGGGCGCCGGAGGTGGTGGTGCCAAAGCCATAGGTGGCCGGGCCGCCGAAGGGATTGCCGGCCACATCGAAGCCAACGCGATAGGTGCGGCCGACGGTGAGGCCGGTGAGGCGCTGGAAAATCTGGCCGCGATCGGTGGAGGCCAGTTCCAGCGAGCGCAGACCGCGCGAGGCGTTCCACAGGCTGGCGACCCAGTCGACACCGAGCGGGCCGACCTGCCAGCCGGTGATATCGGTGCTGGGCGCGGTGAGGTCATCGGAGGGGGCTCCGCTGAAGTTACCGAGTTCGAAACTGCCGTTTACAAAACTGACGGCGGCAGCGGGCTGTGCGGCGAGGGCGAGCAGCCCCGTGACGAGAAATCTGAACATGATACGCTACTCCACAACAACAGGGGGACAGGCCCCATGCGATGCTGTGCAAATTGCGTGCCAGCCAAATTCCGACGATCTTCGAAGTGGCTATCCTTGTGACAGATTCGTGACTGTAAACTCTGCCTGAAAATATTGCGTTTCAATTGGTTACAGAAATCTTGCGACAACATCCCGGTAACTTCTGGAAACTTTTACTTGCGTGCCGCTGCCAAGAATCAAGAAACATTCACCATTGGTGTGCGGCTTCACACTCTTGATGTTATCAAGGTTGACGATTGTTGAACGGTGGATGCGCTGGAACTTCTTCGGATCGAGCCGGCGCTCCAGATCCTTCATCGTTTCGCGCAGCACCAGCGTCTGATCGGCGGTGTAGATGCACATATAATCGCCGGCGGCATCGATGCGTTCGATATCGGCGACATCGACGCGGAAAATCTGGCCGCGATCCTTGATGTTGATGATCTTCTCATAGCGGCTGGTCTGGCCGGCGTCGCCCAGATCGTCGGGCAGCGCATCGGGCGCCACTTCGGACAGGATTTCCTTCAGCCGTTCCGCCCCGGCCATGCCCTGTTTTTCGGCGAGGCGCTGGCGGACGCGTTCGATGGTGGCGGCCAGACGCTCTTCGTCGACAGGCTTCAGCAGATAATCCACCGCCTCGGCCTCGAAGGCTTTCAGCGCGTGCTGGGTGAAGGCGGTGACGAAGACGAACAGCGGCGGCTCGATATCGGCAAGGCCGGCGACGACCTGAAAGCCGTCAAAGCCCGGCATCTGGATATCGAGGAAGACCAGATCCGGCTTGTGGGCGCGCACGGCCTTGATGGCCTCGCGGCCGTTGGCGCAACGCTCGATGATCTCGATATCCTCGAACGGTTGCAGGCGCAGTTCCAGGCCCTGGATGGCCAGCGGTTCGTCATCAACCAGGATGGTGCGGATCGGCATGGCTTACACCTGTGGTGCTGCGGCCGGCACGGCAACCGGATTTGCGACGAGTGGAGGCTTTGCGGCGAGCGGCGGCGGGCTGCCCTGCGGCGACTGCGCGTCGGTCTGGTAGGGCACGTCGATCAGGACGATCAGGCCGTGCGGTTCATTGTCGGCCAGTTCGAAGCGGTGATCGGGGCCATAGCTTTGGGCGAGGCGCTCGCGGATGTTGGTGAGGCCGACGCCAGTGCCGCCGGCTTCGGGCGCCACACCGCCCAGGCCGGGCCCGGTATCGGCGATGGTGATCACCAGCCGGTCGGCCATGCGGCGGGCGTCCACCAATATGTCGGCGCCGTCTTCCGCTGGGGTGACGGCATATTTGATGGCGTTTTCGATCAGCGGTTGCAGCAACAGGCTGGGCAGCCGGGCCTCCATCACATCGGGCGCGATATCGAAGCGGGTGCGCAGCCGGCTTTCAAAGCGGGTGCGCTCGATATCCAGATAGAGTTTGAGCGCCTCGGCCTCTTGCGCCACCGTTGCCAGGCCCTCCCGCTCGCCCACCAGACTGTAGCGCAGGAAGCTGGCGAGGCGCGACAGCATGGCGTTGGCGCGGTCGGTCTGTTTCAGCAGCACCAGGGTGGAGATGCTGTTCAGCGTGTTGAACAGGAAATGCGGGTTGAGCTGATAGCGCAGCATGGCGAGCTGGGCATTGTTGGCCTGGGCTGCCATGGTCAGCATGCGTTCTGACTGTTCGGCCAGCAGCAGATAATAGTTGATGCCGTAATAGAGCCCGGTCCAGGCGCCCAGCACCGAGAAATCCAGCAGGATGGCGCCAAGGAACTCCACGCCCTTGGGCTGCCAGCCCGGCTGGTAGAAGGTGGCATGGGCCCACACCTCCAGCGCCGAGAACAGGGCCGAGGCCGAGACCAGCAGCAGCGCGGTGGCCGTCCAGGTGAACAGCGGCTTCATGGTGATCAGCCGGCGATAGGCGGCGGCGAGCAGCAGGGTGATGGACGCCCCGGTGGCGGTCACGATGATGGCCGGCAGCACGAAGGCCAGGCCCATGGAGTTGGCCAGGCCCGACAGCGCCCGCAGCAGGAAATAGGCCAGCCAGCCACCGCCCTGCAGCAGCCAGAAGGCGCGGTTCTTGTCGTGAAAAAAGCCTCGGGCCACGCGCTCAACCATGGCGGCACCATAGCCTGCCCGGCGTCAAAGGCCAAATATCCTCAGATTTCAACCTGGCTGCCAAGCTCGACGACGCGGTTGGTGGGCAGCTTGAAGAAGTCCATCGCGCTTTCGGCGTTGCGCATCATCCAGCTGAACAGATGCTCGCGCCAGATCGCCATGCCGGGCTTGTCACTGGCCAGCAGCGTCTGGCGCGACAGGAAGAAGCTGGTTTCCATCATCTTCAGCCGTGGTCCGCAGTTTTCCACCTTCTTCAGCACGGCCGGAATGTCGATTTCCTGCATGAAGCCATAGCGGATGAGGATGCGGTAGAAGCCACCGCCCAGATCCTTGACGCCAATCCGATCCTCGTCGGAGACATAGGGCACTTCGTCGATCACCACGGTCAGGATCATGATGCGTTCGTGCAGGATCTTGTTGTGCTTCAGATTGTGCAGCAGCGCCTGCGGCACACCGACCGGACTTGTCGTCATGAACACCGCGGTGCCGGGCACGCGGGTGGCAGCGGCGGCGGCGGACTTGATGAACACGTCCATCGGCATCGAACTGTCGCGCAGGCGATCCTGCATCAGGGCGCGGCCGCGCGACCAGGTGGTGAGGCCGGTGAAGCCGATGAGTCCGATGACCAGCGGGAACCAGCCGCCATCGGGCACCTTGGTGAGGTTGGAGGCAAAATAGGCGAAATCAACCAGGGCGAAGATCGCCAGCAGCGGCGCCGCCCACCAGGCCGGCCAGCGCCAGATGGTGAGCACCAGCACGCTGACCAGCAGCGTGTCGATCAGCATGGTGCCGGTGACGGCGATGCCATAGGCGGCGGCGAGGTTGGACGAGGTCTGGAAGCCCAGCACCAGGAACATCACCAGCACCAGCAGCGCCCAGTTGACCGCCGGGATATAGATTTGCCCGAATGCCGATGCCGAGGTGTGGACGATCTTCATGCGCGGCAGGAAGCCGAGCTGGATGGCCTGCATGGTGACAGAGAAGGCGCCCGAGATCACCGCCTGGCTGGCGATGATGGTGGCCAGCGTGGCCAGCACCACCAGCGGCAGCCGCGCCCAGTCTGGCGCCATGAGGAAGAAGGGATTGGCCACCGCTTCGGGGTGGGCGGTGAGCAGGGCGCCCTGGCCAAGATAGTTGATCATCAGCGCCGGCAGCACCAGCGCATACCAGGCCAGCCGGATCGGCCGGGCACCGAAATGCCCCATGTCGGCATAAAGCGCCTCGGCTCCGGTGACCGACAGCACGACGCTGCCCAGCGCCAGAAAGGCTGCCAGCGGTTTGGCGGCGATGAATTTCGCGGCGAACAGCGGGTTGAGGGCATTGATGATGCCCGGATTGGCGATGATGTTGGTGATGCCCAGCACGGCCAGCGTGGCGAAATAGACCAGCACGATCGGGCCGAAGATGGCCCCCACCCTGGCGGTGCCGCGGCTTTGCAGCAGGAACAGCGCGAGCAGGATGGCGATGGCGATGGGCAGCACCAGCGGCGCCATGCGCGCTTCCACCACCGTGATGCCCTCCACCGCCGACAGCACCGACATGGCTGGCGTGATGATGGCATCGCCAAAGAACAGGGCGGTGGCCATCACGCCCAGCAGCACCAACTGGGCCGAGCGCGTGTCGCCCGGTGACAGGCGGGAGATCAGCGCGATGAGGGCAAGCGAGCCGCCTTCGCCACGATTGTCGGCCCGCATGATGACGGAGACATATTTCACCGTCACCACCAGCATCATCGTCCAGAAGATCAGCGAGATGACGCCATAGATGGAGGTGGGATCAAGGGCGAGCGGGTGATGCCCCGCAAAGGTTTCCTTGAACGCATAGAGCGGGCTGGTGCCGATATCACCGAACACGACCCCAACGGCGCCCAGCGCCAGCTTCAACAGCGATTGGTCGTGCCCGTGGTGATCAGCATGAGCGGACGCATCCGGTGACGCACCCTGGTTTGACATGCGAATATGCCCACCCGTTGAACAGGCGGCGGCGATTAGCATGGCTCTGCTGATGCTGCAATGCGGCAGCGCTGGCCCCAGCCATGCCAGCGCGCTATGGCTGCGGCCTCGAAGGGAGTGACGCTGATGCGCATCGGATTCCTGCTCTATGACCAGCTGACCCAGCTTGACATGACCGGCCCGGCCCAGGTGCTGAGCCGCATGCCCGGCGCCACCGTGGACTATGTCGCCAAGACGATGGACCCGGTGATGAGCGATTGTCGCCTCGCCCTGATGCCCACCGCCACGCTGGCCGATGTGGGCCAGTTGGATCTGCTGTGCGTGCCTGGCGGCTTTGGCTGTTCGGCGGCGATGAATGATGCCGAGATTCTGGACTGGCTGCGCGCCCAGGCGCCCGGGCTGCAATGGATCACCAGCGTGTGCACCGGATCGCTGGTGCTGGCGGCTGCCGGGCTGCTGAAGGGCCGCAAGGCCGGCTGCCACTGGGCCTGGGGCCATTATCTGCCGCTGTTCGGGGCCGAGTTCGTCGCCGAACGCACCGTGTTCGATGGCAACATCATTTCGGCCGGCGGAGTGACGAGCGGCATCGATTTCGCCTTCCGGGTGCTGGCGCATCTGCATGGGCCCGATGTGGCGGCGATGCTGCGGCTGGCGCTGGAATATGATCCGGAACAGCATGATGGTGGCACGCCGGCCACCGCCCGGCCCGAGATCATCGCGCAAGTGCAGGCCGCCACGGCCACGCGCCTGGGCCACCGCGACGCCGAAATGCGGGCCGCTGCCGCCCGCCTGATGGGAGAAACCGCATGATCCGCATCTTGCCGCTGCTCGCCCTGATCGCTGCTGCCCCGGCATTGGCGGTGCCCACCCCGGTGACGGTGCGGGTGATCAGCCAGGGCGCCAAGTTCATCGGCACCGGCATGGGCGGGGTGGAAGTGACGTTGGCCGATGCCGCCACCGGCGCGCCGCTGGCCAGCGGCCGCATCGAGGGCGGCACCGGCGACACCGCGAAGATCATGCCCGGCGCTCCGCGCGGCACGCCGCAGGCCGATGACAAGACGGCGAAATTTGATGCCATGATCGATATCGATGCGCCGCGCGCCGTGCTGGTGACGGTGAAGGGCCCGCTGAAGCCGGCCGGGGTCGCGGTGACCGCAAGCGCCTCCCATTGGCTGTTGCCCGGCCAGCCGGTGGTGGGCGATGGCTGGGTGCTGGAACTGCGCGGCCTCGCGCTCACCGCAAGGCGCGAGGGCGGGCAGGTGGTGGCCGATGTGTCGATGCTGTGCGGCTGCCCGATCGCACCCGGCACCTTGTGGGATGAAAGCCGGTTCCGCCTGAACGCCTGGGTGGGTGCACAGGCCGTGCCGCTGAAATGGGCGGGGCAGACCGGGCGCTTCGCTGCCGAGGTGCCGGCCGGGGCCAGCTGGGTGACGGCGGTGGACACGCTGTCGGGTGCCACCAGCGCGGCGAAGATCAGCCCCTGAGCCGGAGCGCCCGCGCCGCCACCGGCACGCCAGTCAGCGAAATGGCGGCATCGGCCCAGAACAAGGCCCGCATCATGCCGGCGGTATCGGCCTGCGCCCAGGCTGCGAACGACGCGGCCGAAGCTAGGCCATAGAATAGTGCCAGCCCGGCCAGCCACCGGTCCCGCGTCGCTTTCCAGCGCATCGCCACCACAATCGCCGCCGGCACGAAGACAAACAGGTACATGAACTCGGTGATCGCCACCGATTGCAGCCTTTGTGGCCCTGGCAGATCGGCGGGCCAATCCCGCATCGCATGGGCCAGCCAGGCATACAGGCCGGCCATGGCGATTTCGGCGGCCAGCCACAGGCGCAGCAGGGCATCGGGCACGGACGGGCGCGGGTGCGGCATGCCGATGGCATAGCGCGGCAGCTCGCCGAGCGCGAGGCTTGAAGGCCGGCGCGCCGCGCCCATCTGTGCTATGATCCTGCATCCAAAGGAGCCGACTCATGGCCAATCCGCTTGCCCGTCTTGCCGTTCGCGCCGCCGCTGCCGCCGCCACCCGCCAGATTGCCGCCCGGGTGAAGGGCGCCGATCTGGGGCCCATCGGCAATGTTGCCGCCGTCGCCCTGCCGTTTGCGCTGCGCCGCGTCTCGCCGCTGGGCCTGGCGGCCATGGCGGTGGGGGCGTGGGGGCTGGGGCAACTGGCGAGATCGGCCCCGGCTGCCGCCGCGCCGGTGGAACAGCCCAAGCCGGCTCGCGCCCCCATCGTCACCCCGCCGCCGATTGCCTGGGCGGCCGCGTCTGACGGCTATTGATTGCGCGCCTTCCCATGGCCGGCTAATCACGTCGGCAAGATGGGGAGGATGAAGATGCTGCGTTTCGTTTCGCTGTTGGCCCTTTCGGCTGCCCTCGCACTGCCGGCCGTGGCCCAGACCGCCGACAAGCCCGCCGAAAAGGCGGACAGCGCCATGCCCAGCCCCAACCGCGTGGTGGTCAAGCGCAGCGGCACCTTCGGCGGCGTCAAGATGAACTACACGGCGATCGCCGGTGAAACCTTCCTGAAGGACAAGGACGGCAAGCCCACCGCCGCCATCTTCTCCACCACGTACCTCAAGGACAATCCGGAGCCGAACCGCCCGGTGTTCTTCCTGTTCAACGGCGGCCCCGGTTCGGGTTCGCTGTGGCTGCACATGGGCGCTTTTGGCCCGAAGCGGGTGAACATCCCTGATGCCAAGGATGATGGCGCCCCGCCCTATGACATCACGGACAACCCCGAATCGCTGCTCGACGTGGCCGATCTGGTGTTCATCGATCCCGTTGGCACCGGCTGGAGCCATGCCCTGGGCAAGACCGATCCCAAGGAATTCTGGGGCGTCAACAGCGATGCCCGTTCGGTCGCCGAGTTCATCCGGCTCTGGCTCAATGAGCACAACCGCTGGAACGCGCCCAAGTTCCTGGGCGGCGAATCCTATGGCACCACCCGCTCTGCCGCCGTCGCCCATGAGCTCAACAAGGGCTATAATGATGTGGCGCTGAACGGTGTCGTGCTCATTTCCGCCATCCTCGATTTCGGGCTTGAGGCCGAGGATGAAGGCAACGAGATGCAATATATGGGCCTGCTGCCCAGCTATGCCGCCGCCGCCTGGTATCACGACAAGATCGCGGGCAAGCCGGCGAGCGTGGAGGCCTGGGCCGCCGAAGCCCGCGCCTTTGCCACCGGCCCCTACATCAGCGCGCTGATCAAGGGGAACAGCCTGCCCGCCGCCGAGCGCGCCGCCATCCGCAAGGAATTGGCCCGCCTCACCGGCCTGTCGGAAACCTATCTGGAACAGGCCAATCTGCGCGTCACCCCGGGCCGCTTCTACAAGGAACTGCTGCGCGACCGCGGCCTCACCATCGGCCGGCTTGATGCCCGCTACACCGGCAAGGATTATGACAATGCCGGCGAGGGGCCCGACAACGACCCCAGCTTCTATGGCATCGATGCCTCCTACCCGGCGGCGGTGAATGCTTACTTGCGCGGTGATCTCGGCTACAAGACCGACCGTAGCTATGTCTCCATCGGCGGCGTTGGCCCATGGGATTGGCGGCTGGGCAATGGCCGCGATGCCTATGTCAACGTTGCCCCCGGCCTTGCCCGCACGCTGCGGGAGAACAGCCGCACCAAGGTCTGGGTGGGCCAGGGCTGGTATGATTTCGCCACCCCGTTCGCCTTCGCCGAATATTCGATGAACCGCCCCGGCTGGCCCACGGACCGGGTGGAATATCATTATTACGACGCCGGCCACATGATGTATGTCCACGGCCCCAGCCGGGTGAAATTGTCAAACGATCTCAGGGATTTCATCCGTCGGCAGAAGTGAACGGCGCCGCCGGCCACGGCGGGGCCAGCATATCATCCTCCGGGTCGTATGGCATCTCCGCCAACGCCCGCAGTTCGGCGCGCAGTTTTGACACAATTGTCGAATCCACCGGATTCTGGCGTTGCAATTCCACGATTTTCCGCTGTTCCACCCGCTTGAGGTGGAACAGCAGCAAGCGCACATCCACCGGCCGCCGCCGCACCGCCGCCACCACGCCCTCGCGCTCGATCACCTCCTCCTCCCCATCGAGCAGACGATCCATCGCCACATCATCAATCAACCGGTCCCGGTCCGCCAACGCCGCATCCCAGGCCGCACCAAATTCCGCCCCCAGCGGCTGCCGCCGCAACCAATAAGCCGATTGCCGGCTCATCCCCACATGCCGCGCCGCCGCCGCCACACTGCCATGCACCCCAAGATGGTTGAGAAACCGCTGCTGCCGCTCCGGCGTCCAGCCGTTGTGGTTCTGGCGATGCGGGGCCTGGGGCACGAGGTCGAGATAGCTGTCCATGAACGAGAATGTAACCCATTTGGTTCGTTGTAGGACAGGGCGAGAATGCAGGGTCGGCGTTGGTGCCATGGCTCCGGCGGCGCGACCCCTCCACCAGCTTCTGTGGTCCCCCTCCCCATCCTGCGGCTGGGGAGGATCGATTGGGGATCGACTTACGCCGGTGGGACCACGCGGGGTTTGCCGTCGGCGTCGATGGCGACGAAGATGAAGCGGGCGTGGGTGACCTGGGTGCGTTCCTCGGCGGAGCGGGGGCGGCGCCAGGCTTCGACTTCGATGGTGATGGAGGTGCGGCCGACCTTGACCAGATCGGCGTAGACGGTGACTTCGTCGCCGATGCGCACGGGTTGCAGGAAGGTCATCGCCTCCACGGCGACGGTGGCGCAGCGGCCCTTGCTGCGGCGGGCGGCGGCGATGCCGGCGGCCATGTCCATCTGGGCCATCAGCCAGCCGCCGAAGATGTCGCCGGCCGGGTTGGCATCGGCCGGCATGGCGGTGATGCGGATGGCGGGTTCGCGAAAGCCGTCTGGTGCCAATTCATGCCCCCCGGTATGGTGCACCTGTGGTGCGCTGTGGTTCGTCCCCGGTGGCATCCTATCGGGACAGATGGGGCGGAAACCAATACGGCAAATGGTGTCTGGCGCCCAGGCGCGGCGCGTCATGGGCTGGGGTTGTTCCCGGCCCATGACGCGCGCGATGTTTGAGCCCGGGCGGATCAACTGCCGGGGACGAGATCAGGATGGTTCGGGGCGCACCAGATCCCAGTTCGGCTTGCCATTGGGGTGCCCGGCTTCCTTTGCACCGAAATCGATCAGGCAGCGCATGAACATCAGCGGGAAGCCTTCGTTCTGTTCGGCCTTTTGCCAGTCCTTGCACATCATGCTTTGGTTCGGAACCGGATCGCCGGTTTTGCTGGCATAGACATGCTTCTCATAGTTGCGTGCGGTCTTGATGCGCACAACGCCCTGGGCCACGGCAAAATCGCGCACGCGTTCCACCGATGATTGATAAAGCTGATCCGTCACCAGGGCCTGGGCCCGCCGCACCAGACCGAGCAGATCCCATTTCGCCATCCAGCCGGAATCCCCGCTGCGATCCGCAGGGGTGAGCGTGCCGTTGATGATGACGGTGGTTTCCTGCTTCGTCTGTCCCTGGGCGGCATCGACGACCTCACGCAGGAACACGCCGTGGCGGACACCGCCATCCATGTACATGCGGGTTGGTTCATCATCCTGCTTCTGTCCCTTTGGTGCTTGTCTGCGGATGAACACTGGCTGGGCCAGCAGTGGTTCCGATGAGGATGCGACCAGCACATCGTGGAAGCAGCCGATCAGCCGGGGTTTGTCGGTATCGGCCGCATCCGTATAGGCTTTGGCAAGCTTGGTCATGTCGACGGCGAACGGGCGTCCGCTGTCGAAATCGACGATGCCGACGAAGAGTTTGCGGTCAGCGTCTTCGCCCTTGGCAATCGCTTCCAACATGCCATCGTCCACCAGGGCGGCGAGCCGGGTGCGCAGCCCCTTCAGATCGCCCAGACTGCCCTTGCGCAGCGCGGTGATGCCGGCCCAGAGATCAAGGCTGCCGGCCGATTTGACATGAAGATCAACGACGCTCTTGGACCGGCTGATGCGATAGGCAAGCGGCAGATCATCGAGGTAGGTGCGCTTGCCCACCGGCACGTCGGTTTTGGCCAGCAGAGTATCGGCGGCGGCCGTGTAGCGGGTGTTGCCGTTTTTCACCTTTTCGGCGGCGACAAACATGAAGGGCGCCTGCAATGCGCCGGTGCTGACCCCGGTCACCACGGCGAACTCCTTCGGGCCACCCGCCCAGCCGGCATCATTGCCATAGAGCGCCTGCAGGAAGCCGGCGCCGAAGCTGCCCCATTTGCCGCCGCCCGACAGCACCAGCGCGCGCCGTTCAAATGGCGGTCCGCTGGGCGCTGGGGCCGCCGCTGGGACGGCGGCGGCTGCGGGAACGGCCCCATCAGATGGGGCAGCCGTGGGCTTCGGCGTGTAGCGATACGATTTCAGCGCCCGTTTCACCTCTGAGAAAAATGGGCTTTCCGGCGGCGGTGGTTCGGCTTTGGCGGTCGCGGCTGTTGCAGTGGCAGCGCCGGTGGCCGGCTTGCTGGGGATCGGATCGGTGCTGATATCAAGCAACGTCAGCGGGCAGACCTGTGGATCGGCAATCTGCACGCGGGTCTTGCCGCCGCAGCCGGCCAACAGGGCGGCGGTGCCGGCCAGCAGGGCCAGCCGCAGGGTGCGCGGGCGCCGGCTCACAGGGCACCTGCGGCGCGCAGGAAGGCCTCAAAGCCATCGATGGGCCCGTGGGTGGCAGCGCCAGGTGCTGCCGCCGGGGTCCAGCCGCGGCCGGGGTAGGCGCGGGGATCGTTGAGCAGCAGGCCCCACAGGGTTTCGGCGACGATGCGCGATCCCAATGGCCCGAGATGCGGGCCGGAGGAAATTTCAGCCTCGCGCAGGATATAATACCAGAGCGGGGTGTGCTGCACGAAGTTGCCGGCATCGAGGGCGGCCCGGCGCTGGTTGTCCGGGCCGCGCAGGTCCGCATCGCTCATCACCGGAATATCGGCGATGCCGGCGGCCTTCATTTCGGCGATCAAGGTCTGGGCGCTGGGCAGGCCCAGGGCATAGCCACGGCGCAGATTGCGCCGGGCCAGCGACTTGATCAGATCGTTGAAGGTCGGGCTGCTTTCATTGGGCAGCCTGTTCAGGGTTTGCGCCAGCCGGGTATCGATCGGCCGGGCCAACCGATCCTGGTCGTGCCTGTCCACAAAGCGTGCCCAGTCGATCACCCAATTGTCAGGCAGGCCGGTGACGCCTTCCCCGCCGAGCGGGTTCGAGGAGCGCCCGGTGAACAGGAACAGGAGATTGAGCGTCGCGGCTATGCCACCAATCTCGAAATTGCTGTTGTAGTCATAGGCTTCGCGCACCATCGAGTGGCCGAAGCGGAAGGCGGCGGTGGCGAATTCCACCGGCACGGTGCCCGCGCGCCGGCCGGCAGCCAGCATATGGGCATAGAGCGGGGCGCCGCGCGCCTTCACATCGGCAACAATGGCCGGATCGCAGATGCCGGGCAGATAATGTTCGCCCACCAGCCATTGATAATGCAGCACGGTCAGATCGCGCGCCGCCTCGAAGGTGGCGGCATCGCCGAGCCGATCGACCATGGCATTGTGGAAGCGCAGCACCGCGGTGTGCAATTGGGCCACCACCAGATTTTCATCGTTGCGGGCATCGGCGATCAGCGCGCGCCGCTTGAGGCTGTCCTCTGGCAGGCTCGCCAGTTGTGGCGGCAGTTGATCCTGGGGAATGACGGACGGCACCACCAGCCCCATGCGCGGCAGATCGGCCTGACGCGGATGTTTGCCCGGCAATTCAACCGGCAGGCGGGGCGGTCGGCCGTTGGCGCCCGGCGTCGGCACCACGCTGCCCACCCGCATGCGCAGGCCATCGGGATCGCGCAACTGCCGTTCCAGCCGCAGCACGGCCGGCGACTGATCGGTGCCATCGCCATAGACACTGTCCAGCCCCAGTGTGCCCAAACGCAGATTCTGCAGGGTGGTCACCACCAGGCTGCGATTGGCCTGCTGCAGATCATTGACCATGATCCGCAACGGCGAATTGTTGCCGGGATCGCTGTCGGTGGCGGCGGTGATGTCGTGATCAACGAATTGGCCGAAATAGGTGAAGATGGCCGGCAGGCTGGGCTTGGGCGGGGTGCTGACCTCCGCATCCGATGTTTCGGCCATCGCATTGCCCAGATTGTCGAGCAGCGTCCCGATGTTGGGCTGGGCCGGGAACAGCGGCGCCCCCGGGAACAGGAAGCCGAAACTGCCGGTGGCGCCAGTGGTGCCGGCAGTGCCGGTGGCCCGACGGCCGTTATCGGCAAAGGCGGCCACGATGCCAGCCGCCATCTCGCCCTGGCCGCCTTCCGGTGTGCCAGCCCGCAACACCACCACGGATCCGTGACCGATGGAATAGAGCATGTCCTGTCTCCCCTCGTGTTTCGATTATTTGCTGTCGGTTTTCGTCTTGGCGTCGTCGCTCTTGATCCCGGCGGTCTTTTCGATGAGCTTGGCCAAGGTCTTGGCCAGGTCATCCTTGCCGTCGGCATAGGCATCGACCAGCGCCTTCAGGGCCGGCCCGGCCTCGCGGCTTTCGGTCACCAGCGCGGCCATGTTGAAGCCCTTGGTGTCCTTGGGCAGCGAGGCCATAACCGCGGTGCCTTCCAACAGGCTTGCATCATATCGCTTGCCCATCTCGAGTTCGCCAAAGTTCAACCGGAAGGACGCGAGCGCCTTTTCCTCATTGACCGTTTTGCCGTCACTTGGCGCCTGGCTGCTGAAAGCGGGCACGATCGACACATGCTTGGTTCGGGTTTGCCGAGCAGCAGAGGTGCTCCCGTAGGACAGCTGGTTCGGTGTCAGCGTGAGCTGGCCGTCCTTGTTCGCCAGTTTCGCGGTCAGTTCGAATGGCTCCATCTTGCCGCCGCTGACAAGCAGCTTGCGCTCAATCTTGAGGGTGTGGACGCCGTTGCAGAGTGGGCTATCGACCACACCGGTGGCCAGGAATTGGCCGCTGGCACCGTCGCGCCATTGCTGCAGCAGGCTGCCGACCAAATTCACGGCAGCCGAGGCCACGATGCCGATCAGGACGGGGCCGGCAGCTGTGGCAGCGGGGGCGGCCTGCTCATCGGGACCCTCGCATTGCCCGCGCGTCAGCGTGACTGTCGCGGCCAAGCGGTTGGTGGCAAGCGGGAGCTCGGCAGCGGTTGCGCCTGTGGCCCAGAGCATCATCCCGGCAGCAAACAAGTTGATCTTCATGGCAAATCCTCCCCTTCGGCAAATTCGGATCAAGTGCGGCGGCGTGCGGTGGAGACCAGGACATCAACGCCCTGATTGAGGGTGGCCCAGGCACCAAAGCCGGTGGCGACAGCCGTCACCACGTCGCCAATGCCGCCCCAGGTCGCGCTCCATTGCGCGACGAAGGCCACGAGCACGAACAGGCTGAGCAGAATGTAGTGCACCTTGCCATCCTGCCAGCGCAGCTGGCGGCGCAGGTCGGCCGGCGCGCTGTCGGGCTCCAATTGTGTGGCCGATATTGGCAGCAAAGCCTGGGCGCCAGCGGGAGCCATTGCTTGCGCCATCACCACCGCCGGCGTGAGCTGCTGCAGTTTCTCTTCAACCTCGGCTGTCGAGACCGGCTTGACCAGACCGTCCGGCCGGTCGCCCAACCAGACCAGCATTCCGCTGATCACCTCGGCAGACGTGCTGTCTGATCCGTCAATCAATCGGGTGGCGATCCCGATCCGCCGCTGCAGTTCCGCCACCTCCGCCTGCAGATCATGTGGCTCTGCGGCAATGCGCTTTGCCAGATCATCGGCCAGGCCCAGCAATTGGCTTGCACCAAAGGCCGTGCCTGCCAGCGCCGCATGCAGCTGTGCCCGGGCGCTGTTGACCGCCAACAATTGTTGCACCTGGGCCCGGCCACCGTCCCGCCAACGGCCCACCAGCACGCCGCCGCCCGTGCCAGCCACCAGGGCCAGCAGCAGCCAGATCCAGCCCCAATGGCGATCGGCCAACAGATCGAAATTGCGGATTTCGCCATTGCCATCGATCAGCGCCATCCGGATGCGATGGCTCCCCGGTTCCGGCAGCCCCAACCGGTCCAACGGCGTGTCGTTCGGCTGGAGGATGAAGCTGCACTGGCGGAACGCCTTCTGGGTTGTGGGCGGAACCTTGCAGCCGGGTGTCGTTGTGGACAGCGACCAGCCATTTGCCACTTCAAAGGCCATGTCCCCGTGCGTCACCTCCACACGGCGGACGAAAAGGCCGTTGATGTTCGCTGCGGATTTGCCGGTGGAAACCACAAAGGTCGGCCCGCCACCCCGATTCGGCCTGTCGCCATGATCGATGGTCAGGTTTGCCACTGCGGCCGAATTCGGTGGCGCCAGCGAGTCCGTTTTTGGCGGTTCTGGCGCTGCCATCGCGGCTGAAGCGGAAAGGGCCAGCAGCACAGCGCATCCCGCCCGCGCCATTCCACAAGGTAACGGTTTCATTTCATTTTCCTCCCAACCGTCACACAATTGCAAAGCAAAAAACCTGCTACTGGCGGCTTCATTGCTGAACAGTCGTTCGTCCAGCGTTCGCGCAGCGTGAAAAAAACGCTGCCGGTTCACAAATCATGCTAATCTGTTGGCTGATGGGGGAGCATCGGGATGGCCACGGGCAAATATCGCCTGCAAATTCTTGGCCCGTTCGCGCTGTTCGAGCCGGACGGAAGCATAATTCGCATCGCCAGCCGGCGTGCCCAAGCGCTGATTGCCTTGCTGGCCATGGGGCGCAACGGCCGTCGCGATCGGCATTGGCTGGGCAGCCTGTTGTGGGGTGAGGTTGATGCCGCGCGGCGGGATGGCAGCCTGCGCCGCGAGCTGTCGACGCTGCGGCGTTGCCTGAACCCAGTCAATGCGCCACCGTTGCTGGTCATTGATCGCCAGCAAGTTGCACTCGACTTGACCAGGATCGAGGTCGATGCCCTGCTGCTTGATCCGCCCCATCCCGCCGCGGCAAATATCGATCCCGACATCACGCTGCTGGAAGGCATTGATCTCTCGGACGCCGAGGCCTTTGAAGACTGGCTGACCGAACAGCGCAGTTTTGTGCGCCGCATGCTGCGCCACGCCCGCGATCAAGTCTGGCGCCGCCGTGTTGCGGTGGCTCTCAAACCCACGCTTGGTATCGTCGATTTCGGCTGGCACGATGGGGACGGCAGCCTGGCGGATTCGGGGCTTGGCGGGTTGATGGCGCGCTCGCTGATTGATGGCCTGTCGTCATGGTCAACCCTGTTTGTGGTGCAGGCCGGTCCGCACCGGCCCGACCAAACGCCGATGGTCACGGCGCGGATGCACGATGTTCGCTATCTGCTTGATGGTCAGATGCGGGCGCATGCAGGCGGCATGATTCTCACCATCTGGCTGGTTGATGCCGCGGTGGGGGAACGACTGTGGTCGGCCCGCCGGCAGATCAGCCACGCCAATGTTTTTGCCATGCTCGACGAGATTGTCAGCGAAGTGGCGCCATTGATCGACAGCAAGATCGAAAAGCACGAGCGCCAATTGGCGGTGCAGCGCCCGATCACCGCTCCGGAAGCCCATCATCTTTATTGGCGGGCCAACGCCGATATCCGTCTCTGGCAGCCCGACAGCACTGCCCGGGCGCGCGACATGGCGCGCCAGGTGCTGGTGATTGAACCGGGCAATGCCTGGGCTGCATCCTTGCTGGCCTTTGCCAATGCGGTGGCGCTGATCAACGGCTGGGCTGCGGATCCCATGACGGCATTGCAGGAGGCGCAGACCCACTATCAGCTGGCGCTCGCCGCGGGCAGCAGTGATCCGATGGTGCTGAGCAACCTTGCCGCCACCCTGATCGGTACGGGTGGCCAGTTGGACGAAGCCCAGAGCCTGATCGAACGGGCAATTGCATTGGGGCCAACCATGCCGGGCTGCCGCTTCTGGGCAGGCTGGATCGCGCTGGCACGGGGCCGTGCCGGGGATGCCATGCGGCAGCTGGAACTGGCCTTGCGGCACAATCCGGAACTGGCGGTGCGTCCCTATGCACTGGCCGGCCTGTCATTGGCGCGGTTGCTGGCCGATCCGCAAGGCGATGCTGCCGACGCCGGCACGCATGCCGCCATGGCGCTCGAGGCGGCCACGCTGGTACCGCATTTCGCGCCGGCCCTGCTGGCCGCGATGGTCTGGGAGCGCCGAAGCGGTCACATCAATGCAAGCCGCCACTGGGCGGATCGACTTGCGGCCGGCAATGGTGCGCTGGTCATCCGGGCGGTGCTCCGGCACCCTGATCACCAGCGCCAACTGCAGCAATGGCTCGCACCCTGATATCGGAACCGGCGCCGCCTGCGTCCGTCAACCCAACTGCCAGTCCTGCAAGCTGTCGTTGGTCAGGATATCGTGCATCGGCGCGGCCAGCAGCCGGGCTCTGGCCGCCCGCCACCTCTGGGCCCGGTCCTGCCCCAGCGGGTTGCCATCGTTGCCGCCATCATATTCACGCGCCACGCGCGATGCGGTGATCTCGCCCTGTTTGCCCCAATGCTGGCTGAACGGGATGTCGGCCATTTCCAGCGCCAGGGCGATGCGTGCCGCGGCCTGGAAACAGGCGGTTGAGCGCAACCCATCCATGTTGATCACCACGGTTTCGGGAAAACGCTGAAATGCCAGCAAGCCCGCTGCCCCCTGAACAAAGCGCAGAGTGAACACAACCGGAGCCGCTCCGCCAATCCCATCGGCCAGAAAGGCCTTGTGGATGACGTCCAGCGCCCCATCCAGTTGGGCGCGCGGGATGGCATAGGCCGCGTTGAACAGATCGATGGGCAGCTTTTGATGGGGGCCATTGGCTTTGCCCCAGGTGGCGCGGCGAGGACGATCGCCCGCGTCGGGCGTCTGGCGGAACATGGCGCCGACTGCATCGCCGACGGCCCACGGCACGGGCAAGGTGTCAGCCAGGCTCTGGGCGATGCGGTCAAACAGGTCGCCGGGCAATTCCGATGGCCGGCGGCGCACGAAGCGCTCGAGCAGGTTGAGCGTATCGTCGAACCAGCGCGCATCCTCTTCATCGGCCGGTGCAGCGCCTTGCCAGTATAATGAGATGAGCGCGGGGCGGGGTTTGTTGAACGGCGGCGGCAGATTCTGGACGACATTGCGGAACGGATGCAGGATCACCTCGATATAATAAGGCGGCTGCTTGCCGAATTGGGCAATGGCGTCTGGCCAAACCTGTGCTGCGAACGCGGCATATTGCCCATCCTGCAGCAGGCGGCTCAGCCCTTCGTCCCACAGCTGCCGGCGGCGCACCACGGCCACGCTGTAGGCCGGACTCACTTCAAGCACGAGCACGTTGACGATGCCCAGTCCCCCCAAATGGACCAGGGCCGCAGCAAACAACTCATCATCGGGCATCCGCCGGGCCACGCCAGCCAGCAGCGCGTCATCCACCCTGGCGCCCCGGTCTTCCTGGGGTTCAAGCCAGACGGAATCCTGCGGCCCGGTCACCAACTGGATTGCGCGCACATGATTCTGGAAGGCGCCATAGCCCACCACCGACCCATGGGTGCTGGTGGCGCAGGCCCCTGCCACCGTCTGGCCATCATGGGCGCCCGATGTGAACAGCGAAAGCTGCCGGGCCTCCAGCCAGGCGTTCAACTGGCCGATGCGCACGCCGCCGCCGACGAGCACGCGCGGGTTTGCGGTGTCGGCGCTTGTCAGTCCGAAGATCGGCAGGTCATCGACATTGACAAGCTTCGGGTCTGCCAGGATGCCGTTGCCCGACAACAGCCGGCTGAAGGACCAGGTGCCGCCCAAAACCTGAACCATGGTTCCCGCTGCCGCCGCTTCGGTCAGCAGCGCTTGCGCGGCGGCGGTGCTGGCCGCCAGCCAGGCCGCCAGATTCCCGCTGCTGACAGTTGCCAGATCACGCAGATCGGGCGCCGTCCGCTCCACAGTCTCATGATAATTCTGCCATTTGAGTGGGCGCTTGCCGCTTGTCTGAGTCATGCCTTTCTCCTGCAGCAAGGCTTGCCGCAGCAACGTTCGCGAATCGTGAAACTTGCCAACGGGGCAAGGCGGCAGACGCGCGCGACGGCGCGGCGCGGCCGATTGCCGAGGCGAGGGGCCATCAATGATCCCCACAGGCGCTTGATCAAGCGGCATGCCGGAAGGACGCTGCAAAGCGTCAAGCCGCGTTCAGCGCAGACAAAAACGCGGGGCCCGTGCCATCCCCACCCAGCCGGCGCCACCAACGGCATACGGCTCACCCTGGTTGGTGGGATGGTTACAGCATTGACGCATCGGCGGGCAGGCCGAGCAGCACGCGGCCGGCCAGTTCGAGCGTGGGCGGGGCGACCATCACGTGCTGGGTCGCGACATGGGCATCGCGGAAGCGGCGGTTCAGCGGGTGGCTGGCATAGACCGAGGTGCCGCCGGCCAGTTCGTGCATCTTGGCCGCCACCCGGGCCGCCACCTGGGTGAGCCGGGTTGCCGCCAGCCGCAGCCGGGCGCGGGCGGGCAGATCCAGGGCATCGCCGGCCACCACCTTCCCCCACGCGGTGGCGATCTCGGCATGGACCAGCGCGCGGGCGGCATCGAGATCGGCCTGGGCCACGGCGAATTCCGCCTGCACCACGCCGCGTTCGGCGAGGCTGCGGCTTGACCCTTGGCCTTTCTTGGCCACGGCCAGCGCCTTCAGATCATAAAGCGCGCCCAGCGCATTGCCACTGGCCACGGCGGCAATGCCGAGTGCCAGCAGGCCGAACGGGGCGAAGCGATAGAGCGGGCCATCCTCCCGCGGGGTGTCGGTGATGAACGACACGCTGCGGCCCTGCGGCACGCGCACGTCCTTGGCGGCCAGATCGCCTGACCCGGTGCCGCGCATGCCCAGGGCGTCCCAGGTGTCGATCAACTCCACCTCTGCTGCGCGCATCACCATCATGCGGTGATCGGGCGCGCCCGATGGCAGCCGGCGCAACTCGCCGCCGTCCATGATCAGCGCGCCGCCCAGCAGCCAGGAGCAATTGGCGCTGCCCGATCCCCAGGCCCAGCGGCCGCTGACCAGATAATCATCGCCGTCCACCACGGCCCGGCCCATCGGCGCGAACACCCCGCCGGTGATGACATTGGGATCAGCCCAGATTTCGCGGGCATGGTCCATCGGCAGCCAGGCGGAGATCAGCGCCGTGGTGCCGCCGATCATCACGCACCAGCCGGTGGCGGCATCGGCGCGGCCCAGTTGTTCCAGGCTGTCGAACAGGCGGGCGACATCGGTTTCGGCGCCGCCCAGCGATCTGGGCACCAGCATCCGGAAGGCGCCGGCTGCGGCCAGTTCGGCGGCGAGATCGGCCGGCAGGCGGCGGGCCTGTTCGGTGTCGGCCGCGCGGGCGGCGATGGTGGTGAGGAGGGGTTGGGGGATCATCGGGCAAGTTTTCGATTGAGGTTCACAATCCTCCCCCTCTGGGGGAGGTGCCCGCAGGGCGGAGGGGGCTTTGGAGGCGGCGCTCGCCCGCCCCCTCCGCCTCCCTGCGGTCGGCACCTCCCCCAGAGGGGGAGGATCTGGAAACAAGGCCCATCACAACTTCCACAGGCTGGCCAGATTGTTCTTCTGCATGTCGCTCGATCCGCCGACGATCGGCATGCCGAGCAGATCGCGCACATGCCGTTCCATGTCGAACGCGTCGGACAGGGCATAGGAGCCGATCACCTGCTGGCAGGCGAGCGCGATCTCCACGCCGACATCGGCGACGAACAATTTGGCCATGCTGGTTTCGGTGCTGCACGGCCGGCCTTCATTGGCGAGCCAGGCCGCATGATAGAGCATGTGGCGGGCGGCCTGCAGCTTGGTGCGCGCCACCACCAGCTTGTGGCGGATGGCCTGGTGCTGGCTGATCGGCTTGCTGAACTGCACGCGTTGCTGCGCATAGTCCCACGCCTCATCCAGCGCGGCCCGGGCGATACCGAAGGCCACCGCTGTGATTTCCAGTTTCTCCACGTCGAGCGCGCGGCCGGCGAGCAGTTTCCAGCCCTGGTTCCACATCTGCGGCCCGCCAACGATGTGGCTCACCGGCACGCGCACGCCGTCAAAATACACGTCCTGGCTGGCGGTGTAGCGCAAATTGGCGTGATGGATATCCTGCATGCGCACGCCGGGGGCGTTGGTCGGGATCAGCACGAAACTGAGGTTGCGATAGCGGTCCTCCGCAGGGCCGGAGCGCACCAACGTGTAGATATAATCGCTCCAGTCCGCCCCCGTGCACCAGCGCTTGGCGCCGTCGATCACCACCTCGTCGCCGTCGAGCCGGGCGCGGGTGGTGACGCTGGCCAGATCGCCGCCAACATCGGGTTCGGACAGGCCATAGGCAAAGAACAATTCGCCCCTGGCCAGCCGGGGCAGAAACTCGGCCTTCTGTTCCGGGCTGCCGTTTTCAGAGAGGTTCATGCCGCCATAAAAGGCGGTGTGGATATAGGGGCCAGCCAGGCACGGGCCGGCCTGGGCCAGTTCCTCGATCACTGCGATGGCGGCGACCAGATCCTGCCCGGCCCCGCCAAATTCCTCCGGCACGGTGAGCGCGGTGAGGCCCAGTTTGTTCAGTTCGGCGTAAACGTCACGCGGCCAGCGGTGATCGCGATCCCACTGGATGCGCGCCTCACGCGGGGCATGGTCCGCAACGAACCGGCGCAGCGTGTCGCGCAGCTGGGCGACATGATCCGGCTCGTCGGTGAAGGTCACGGGGGGCAGCGGGGGGGCCATGCTCATTCGCCCGTCAGCTTCGGCGCCCGGCGTTCGCGGAAGGCGCGCACCGCCTCTGCCCGGTCCGCCGCCAGGTTGGACAGGGTTTCATAGGGGATGGAGGCGTCCATCAACTGCTGCGCCAGCACGCGCAGCGGCTGGTTGGCCACAACCTTGGACCAGCGCACGGCATATTTGGGATTGTTCATCAGCTTGGCCACAAGTTCGGCAACCTTGGCATCCAGCTGGTCGCCGGGCACGGCATAGTTGATCAGGCCCATCGCCTCGGCGCGCGGGGCCTTGATCAGATCGCCGGTCATCAGAAACTCCTTGGCGCGGGCATAGCCGATCAGTTGCGGCCAGATCACCGCGCCGCCATCACCGGCCACCAGCCCCACCTTCACATGCGGGTCGCCGATCACGGCATGTTCATCGGCCACGATCATGTCGCACAACAGGGCGATGGTGGCGCCCAGGCCGGCGGCGGCGCCGTTCATGCGGCAGATCACCGGCTTTTCGATCTCCAGCAGGCTGGTGACGATGCGCTTCGCATCCCAGCCGATGTCGCGGAAACTGGCGGGATTGGCGATCTGTTCCTCGAACCAGTCGAAATCGCCGCCGGCGCAAAAGGCCCGGCCGGCACCGGTGAGCACGATGATGTCGCTGTCCCGATCCTGCTGGAGATCGGTGAACACCCGCGCCAGTTCGTGGTGCATCTGTTCGTCCACGCCGTTCACCGGATTGTTGCCGGTGATGGTGGCGGTGAGCACCCGATCATGCCCGAACTGGCCGCGCGTGAAGGTGAAGCGTTGATAGCCTTGCAGCAGCGCCATGCGCCTGTCTCCCCAATATGTTGGCGCCAAGGTGGCGCAGTGGGGAGGGCCGGTCAATCTGGCGCTTCAGGGGAGGCGAAGCGCCGCCTTCACCCGGGCCCAGCTGACCAGCTTGAAATTCTGCGCCGGCTGGTTGTCGCCATCCTGCACCACCAGCAGGCCAGCCGGATAGGCCGGGCCGAAATCGCCGGTGGCGAGCGCGATGCCGTCGGTTTCCTGCGTGCTGCCAACGCGGCCGGCCACAATGCGGAACCGGCCCATGTAACGGTCATCGGCCAGCCGCCACACGGCATAGGCATTGTCGCCCTGGCTCGACGCCACCAGCCAGCCGCCATTGCCGGCGCCTTCGGCCGCGATGGCCAGCCCTTCGGCATCGGCGACCAGCCGGGACGTGTCGGTGCCGGCGATCTTCACCGGCGTGGGGCTGCCGCTGGCCCGCGCGTCAAAGCGCCAGAGGCCGACATCTTCTTCCGCCACATAGAGGCGGGCGGTGCGGGGATCGACCACGCAGCCTTCGGACTGGCTTGCGAGCTTCATGCTGCGCACGATGCGGCCCGTCGCCGTCGTGGTATCCAGTTCAACCTGGCGGATGGTGCCATCCTTGATGACGATGAAGGCGGTCAAAGCACCCGGTGTTGCCCACAGGCACAGGCCATAGGCTTCGCCCGCTCCGGCCGGCACCTTGCCCAGCGGGACAAGGCGCGCGCTGGCGGTGTCAAGCCGGAACAGCGCGATCTGCGCCCTGGCCTCATCATTGCGGTCGCTGGCCGCCACGATCACCCCGGCCGGGGTTTCGGCCAGATCGACATTGTTGACCCGGCCGGCATCGAAGAAATCGCGCACCCGGCCATCAAGACCATAGACATAGAGCCCGGCCTGCTTGTCGGTCCCGACGATCAGGCTGGCGGCCGGGTTGGCGGCGCTCTGCCAGATGGCGGGATCATCGGCGGCATCATCGGCGGAGCGCACGGCCATGGTTTCGGCCGTGGCGGTGACACTGGCGGTGGGAATGCCGGGCGCCACCGCCGCCGGCGCGCAGGCGCCGAGCAGCAGGGGCAGAAGGACGGCAGCGCGCATCAATAGGTGACGCGCACGCCGGCCTGGAAGCGGCGGCCGAATTTCTCGAATTCCAGAGTCCGCACCTTGTTGCCGACATAGCGGCGGCCGGGGCCGTTCAGCAGGTTGCCGCCTTCGGCATAGATTTCGAAATTGGGGGTGATGGCATAGCGGATCGAGGCATCGAGTTCGCCATCCGTATCCCAGAACAGGTCGCCGCCGGTATCCGGCCCACCCAGTTCCGACAGCCATTCGGTGCGCTTCTGGTAGACGATGCGCGCCGACACGCCATATTTCTCGAAATAGGGGCCGACATTATAGACCCAGCGCGAGGTGCCGGGGAAGCTGATGCGGCGGCCGTCGGGCGTGGTCACCCGGCTCTTGTTCCAGGTGACGTTGGCGATGACGCCAAAGCCGCCGATGAAGCCATGGTCGCCGCCGAAATCATCGACCTGCAACTGCAGCGCGGCTTCGGCGCCGCCAATATAGCCGCTGCCGCCGTTGACCGTGGTGGAGAAGCGGTAATCGCTGCGTTCGAACTGGGGCAGGGCATCGAAGCGGGTGTCGCCAAAGATGCGCGTGTCGTTGAACAGCGCGCTCGACACCCATTTGTAGAAGACGCCGACGCTGGCGAAGCCGCCGTCGCGGCCATAATATTCCCAATAAAGATCAAGCCCGCGCGCCCGTTCCGGCCGGGCAAAGGGATTGCCGCCCGACACGGTCTGGTTGGCATCGTTGAAGGTGAGGTTGGGGCGGGCCACGGTGTAATCCGGCCGCGCGGCACCGGTGGTGAACGACAGGCGCAGCTTGTGCTCGTCGCTCACGTTCCAGTTCACATGGGCGCTGGGGAACACCAGGGTCTGGCTGGTATCGATGGTGGTCAGCACGGCCGCGGCGCCGGGCAGGCCGAACACGAAGGCGGTGCCGCTGTTCTTCACATGCTCCACCCGCGCGCCATAGACGATATTGCCCCAGTCAAAGCGGGTGGTGCCCATGGCATAGCCGGACCACACGCTTTCCTCGACCCGGTAGAAATTGGCATCCACCGGCGCGAACGTGCCCAGCTTGCGGGCTTCGGCGAGGATGGTTTCGGCACGCGGGTCACTGAAATAGTTGAAGAAATAGCCAGGGCGCAGCTTGCCTGCATAAGGTTCGTTGCTGGTGATGCCGGCCAGCGTGTTGGGAATGCCGAGTGCGGCCAGATTGTTGGCCAGCGGCGATCCGGTGGCACCCGAAACCGACAGCTGGCTTTCCCGCGCCGTCTTGGTGCGATTGTCATACTGGGCGCCAAAGCGCAGGCGGGTGTCGCCAAACAGGCCGGTCTTCCAGAACAGCTCCAGCTTGGCGGTGTAGGCGTTGGTCACATCCAGCGCATCAAGGCTGGTGACATTGGTCATCGCGTTGGGGAAATCGCTGTAACGGGCAAGCGGCGTCCCGGCCGAAAGCACGCCGGTCGCGCTGCGCAGCGTGTTGAACAATTGCACCTGGCTGTTGAACGCATTGGTGAAATCATAGGTGGCAGCCACGCGGCTGGTGGCGGTGGCGCCGCTGCTGCCAAAGCCCGGCGACTGATAGGAAATCAGATAGGGCTGGCTGCGATCATCTTCGGAACGGGTATAGTTGCCGCGCCAGCGGATGGTGATGGCATCCGACAGCGTGTGATCGCCGCCAACCGTGTTGGTGAACACGCTCTGGCGATAGGCGGTCTGGCGGAACCGGGCATCGAAATCGACGCCATAGATGGTGCCCTTGAGCGGCGTGTTGCCGGTGCAGACATCGGCATAGCCGGTGGTGCCCGCCGCCGGCAGCTGCGGCGTGGTGCCGGTGCAGGCGGCGCTGGGCACGCGGCTCTGCTGGTCATCGGCGTCGATGCGGAAATTGTCGCGCAGCTCATCGTCGATGAAGATCGAATAGATGCTGTTGAGGAAGATGCGGTTGTTGGCATCGGGCTGCCAGTCAAGCCGGCCGGTGACCGACCAGTTCTGGCGGGTGAGGCGATAGAATTTGTTCTCGATCTCCCGCGCCCACACGCGGCGCGGGCCGGCGGCGGTGTCCATCAGCGTATTGGGATCGCTGCCGGTGACAGGGCGAACATCCTGATCCACGGTTTCCCAGTCGATCTCGAAATTGTCGGTGCCCATGCGGCGCTGATAGAAGCTGCCGGAAATCAGCGCGCCAATGTCGCCGATGCCGGTTTCCCAGCGGTTCGACAGCACGCCGGAGATTTCATACTCCATGCCGCCGCCCAGATCATTATAGCCCAGGCCAGCCTTGGATTGGAAATGCATCCCCTTGTAATCAAAGGCGGAGCGCGTGACGATATTGACATTGCCGGCGATGGTTTCGCCGTTCAGATCGGGGGTCACCGCCTTGTTCACCACCACCTGGGCGGCAATGGCCGACGGCAGCGAATCAAAGCGCGCGTCGCGGCCTTCCGGGCTGATCACATAGATGCCGTCGAACGACAGGGTGGTCCATTGCAGCGGCGCGCCCCGGATGTTGACATAGCGCGCCTGGCCCTGGTCGCGCTGCACCGACAGGCCGGGCAGGCGGCTGATGGCCTGGGCGATGTTCTGATCCGGCAGGCGGCCGATGCTGTCGGCCGCCAGCACGCTGACCAGGCTGTCGCTGTTCTTCTGCACGGCCAGCGCGGCGGCCAGCGATTCGGCAATCGGCCGGCTGCCCACCACCACGATCTCGCCATCCTGCCCGCTGGTGTCGCCGGCGCTGGCATTGGCAGGGGCATTGGCTGGGGCCGGCTGGTCCTCGGCGGCGGCGACGATCTGGCCAAAGGCCGGGGTGGCGGCCAGACTGGCCAGCAAGGCAAGCCGGAGACCGGCACGGCGGGAAGACAGGATCATGGCAGCAGGCCCCAGTGCGCCGCACGGGATCGCGCAGCGCTGCGGGCCGGCCATTACCCAGCCGCCATGACGTCATGATTGCACCGGGATGACGATTTGGCGTCGGGCGGGTTGCAGCTTTGTGACGGCCGGCGTCAATAATTCCACTGCACCTGGGCGCGCAATACCTGGCCTTCGGCCTGGCCGGCCCGGCGTTCATCGGCTTCGCGGCGGCGGGCCCAGCCATAGGACAGGGTGAACTCCAGCGGCACCCCCGGCTGGAATTCGATGCCCAGTTCCAGTTCATCGGTTTCCAGGCGCGGCGCGTTCAGCCCGGCCTTGAAGCCGCCGCGATAAAATTGCCAGCGCGCAAACGGCATGAACGGCCCCAGCGGCGATTGCCGCACCCGGCCCATGGCCTGAACATAGCCGCCGGTCAGCGGCTTGGCCTTGATGGACTGCGTGGCCGGATCAAATTCCGGCCCGGTGCCCCAGTTCCATTCGGCCTGGAATCCGATCGGCTGCGGATAGAGCATGGCGTGCACGCCCACCCGATTGTCGGTGATCGCCGTGGGGTTCACCCCGCCGCTGCGCAGTTCGGGCTGCACCTTGTTGCGCATGATGGCGCCGCCCACTTCCAGCACCTGGCCATCAAGGCCCAGCCCGTCCAGCGCAAAGGGCCAGGTGGCCATCGCCACCGCCATCAGGCTGTTGTTGCTTTCGGCCCGGTTGGTGCCCTGGCCATTGTAGAGCGCGACGCCGAAGGCGCCATAATTGCCGAACAGCTTTTGCCCGTCGGATGCCAGCCGGTTCCAGATCTGCTGCACCTGGGGCGGGGTGTAAAACAGCACCGCACCCAGATCCCGTTCGGTGGGAACCGCGGTGTTGATGCCATCGGTGCGGTCAAGCGCCAGGCGGGCGCTGGAGCTTTGCAGATTCTCCCACCCGAACGGCACCTTGGACTGGCCCAGGCGCAGGCGCAGGCTGTGATCTTCGGTGGGGAAGATATCGACATAGGCATCGCGCAGCTGGCCAAAGCCCTCGCGCCGTTCCCCGACCGACTGGTTGGACACGGCCGAGGCGAAATCCGGCTGCAGATAGAGCGAGACATGATCCGACAGATCGCCCTGCAGGATCAGGCGGACGCGGCGGAAGCTGAAATTGTTGCGGTCGCTGATGCTGTTGTCACCGATGGACCGCAGCCGCGAGACGCCGGCCGGCGCGGTGGCCGCGCCCGCCACGATCTCGTTGACCCGCATCTGGGTATAGCCGCGCAGCGTGAGCTTTTCATACCAGGGCTTGCCGCGCCGGGCCGGGGCCTTGAGCACGATGGCATCGGGCGCGCGGGCAGCGGCGAGCTGGACCGTCGGCGCTGCAGCCGCCACGGCCGCGGGCGGACTGGCCGCCGGTGGGGCGGCAGCGCCGGCCTGAACCGCCGCGCGCAATTCGGCCACCATCGCCTTCAGCTCGGCAATCTGGCGCTGCATCTCGGCAATGGTGGCCGCCGGATCGGCCGGCGCCGGCTGGGCCGCCACCGGTTGGGAAAGGCCGGCAACAACCAGCAGGGGAGCAAGCGAGACACGCATCATCAAGGCGACCCAGTCAGCGCCGGCCGGGCCAGCGCGAATGCTGCGGCGGTATGACAATGGCGTGACTGTTTGACGTCAGTTGGATGACGTTTGCGTTACAATGTCAGAATTGTGAAGTTCAGACCAGCGGCAGGTGGCGCCAGGCCCAAAGCGCCATGCCGGCGGCAATGGCCACGGCATAGGGCAGATCGGCGCCCACCCGGATCAGGCGCGGTGCATCGTCACCCACCACGCCGGCCAGGCTGAGCGAGCGGCGCAGCAGCATGAGCAGCAGCGCCAGCACCCCGCCGGCCAATGCGATCAGCACCACCTGTTCGGCCAGGGTGGCCAGGCTGGCCCAGCAGGCGCAGCCGGTCATCACCTTGACATCGCCGCCGCCCAGCCAGCCGCGGGCAAAGGCCAGCAGGCCAAAGGCAAAGAAGATCCCGCCGGCCGCCGCATGGCTGGCCCAGGCAAAGCCCGGCGTGCCCAGCCCGTGGAGAACAGCGGCAATGATGATCAGGACGGTCAGCGTGTCGGGAATTTCATAGCGCCACAGATCAAAGCCGGCCGCGGCGATGACGGCGATGGCCAGCAAGGCCAGGCCAGCGGTGGCCAATGTCATGCCAAGGTCATTGTTGGGCGGTGGCGGCCTGCGGGCCAGGCTGCACCCCCATCGCCGGCCGGCTGCGCGCCTTCAGATCGGCCAGATATTGCAGATTGGCCCAGGCGGTGCGGTCAAACTGGGGATTGAGGCTGAGCGCCCGGTTGAAATAGGCTTCGGCGACGGTGAGATCGCCGCGCGCCATGGCGGCATAGCCTACGGTGTTCAGATCAACCGCCAGGCTGGCGCGGTTGCTGTGGCGGAAGGCCTCCTGGTAACGGCCCTGCATGGCACGGGCCAGCGCCAGATTGGTGCGCACCACCCGATCATTGGGGGCCAGCGCCTGCGCCCGTTCCAGATCGCGCTCGGCCGCGACATGGTGGCCGCGCAGCAGCATCGACCAGCCCCGGTTGGCCAGCATGGCCGCATCACCGGGCGCGGCCGCAATCGCCTTTTCATAGGCCGCATCGGCAGTGGCCCAATCCTTGCGGCGATCGGCAATCACGGCCCGGGCGTTCCAGGCCCGGGCAAGGCCGGCATCCAGCGCCACCGCCTTGTCCAGCGCGGCGATGGCGTCATCCAGCCGCGCCTGCTTCAGCCGGGTGATGCCCAGCCCCTGCCAGGCCCGGGCGGCAAGCGCCCCTTCGGTCAAGGCACCAAAGCCGTCGGCGGCTTCGGGCAGCGAGCCACCGGCCAGCGCCAGTTCGGCCCCACGCAGGGCCACATCCGCGCTGCCGGCGGCCCACATCGGGGCAATCAGGGCGCGGGCATCGGCCAGCCGGCCGCTCGCGATCGCCGCATCCAGCAGCGCCAGCGCCTCGGGCGTTGGTGGGGCACTGGCCTGGGCCAACACAGCGGCCGCATCGGCGGCGGGCTTGCGCTCGCGGGCGAAGGCCGGCGCAACCAGCGCTATCACCATCGCCATCAGCAGCACCAGCACCGCCAGCTTGTGCAGCCGGCGGATGCGCCCGGCCTCTGCCCCGGCCGCAAAGGATCGCGCCTCGGCCAGCACGCTGCTGCGGCCGCCGTCTGGATCGAGACCGAACCGGTCAGGCACGGCTGGCCTCGATGCGGGCGACCAGCCGTTCCAGCCGGGCGATGGCGCGGCGGATATCGGCGGCCGGATCGGCCGGTGCCGATGGCGGCAACAGCGGTTGCGGCGTGGCGCGGCGCGGCGGCGCCAGCAGGGTGCGGTGGTCCATCGGCAGCACGGCCGCCTGGGCCAGGATCAGCAGCGCCTGATCGTTGCGACGCGGCGCGGCGGCGAGCGCCGGCGGTGGCGCCAAGGCCGGGGCGGGATCGGGCGCAGGATTGGGCAGTGGCGCGGGCGCAACCGGGCGTTGCGCCTTCTGGGCCGGGGGCGATGCATCCGCCGCCCTCGCAGCGGCCACGGGGGTGGCCAGGGCCGGGGTCGGCGATGCGGGGGGCAATGGCTGCGCCGGGCGGGTGAGATCGGCGGCATCGCCCAGGCGCGCCGCAAGTTCGGCCGGCAAGGCTTCGGCCTGGCCTTTGGGGGCCGCCAGCCGCTGGACTGGCAGCACCGGCACAGCGACCGGAGCCGGCGGCAGCGCGGCCGCCAGCCGGGGCGTGGCGGGCCGGGCGGCTGCCACCGCGGTGGGTGGCGGCGCGGGGGCGCGGGCCGGCGCTGGCGTCTGGGGTGTGGGCAGCACCAGCACGGCTTCGCCGTTGGCCACCATGTCGATGCGGGCCGCCGCCAGCCGCAGCGGCGCCGCTGCGGGCGGCAGGGCCGCGGCCGGCGCGGCGGCGGCCTCCAGCCGGGCGGCAATCTGGGCAAGGGCGCGGCGGGCGGCGCCGGCAACGCGGGGGTCGCTGCCGGCAGCCGCGCGCTGCAGCGGCGCGATGGCCTCGCGGTCGTGGCCGGCGCGCGCCAGCGACCAGCCCAGATTGTAGGCGATGTCGGCGGCGGTGGGTTCGATGGCGAGGGCCTGTTCGAAATGCTGGCGGGCCAGATCGGCCCGGCCCAGCCGGTCATAGGCGACACCCAGGCCATTGAGCGCTGCAACATTGCCGGCATCGACAGCCAGAACCGTGCGGAAGGCGGCGATGGCCTGCACCGGATTGGCCGCCAGCAGCAGGGCGCGGCCTTCATCAAGGCCGGATTCAACCGAAGCGGCCGGCCCGAGGCCCGGCGTGGCACCCGGCAGCGCGCTGACGCGGCTGCGCATGTCGGACGGCAGATCGCGCGCGCTGGCCGCCGATGCCAGCAGCATGGCGCAGACAAGGCTGGAGCGGCCGACCATCATCACTTGCTCTCGCTCGCGTCAGTGGCGGTCTGCATGGCATCGCGCATCCCGATCGCCGCCGGCAGCATCAGCACCGCCACCATCACCGGCAGCATGAAGCACACCAGCGGAACCGACAGCAGCACGGGAATGCGGTGAGCCTTTTCCTCGGCGCGCAGGCGACGGGCCTCGCGCATTTCGGCGCTGTAGATGCGCAGGGCGCTGGCGACCGATGCCCCCAGCTTGTCGGACTGGATGATGAGGGTGGTGAAGGCGGTGATCTCGGCCACGCCGCTCTTGCGGGCAAGCATGCGCAAGGCCACCTCGCGGCTGCGCCCGGCGCGCAGTTCCAGGCTGACCTGGGCAAACAGCCGCGCCAGCAGCGGGTGCGAACCGGTGATCTCGGCGCCGACACGGCTGAAGGCGGCATCGATGCCGAGGCCGGCTTCCAGACAGACGAGCATGAGATCGAGCGTGTCGGGAAAGCCGTTCAGGATTTCCTTGGCCCGCTCGCTGGCGCGCGACGAGACGATGATGCCGGGCACATAAAGGCCAAGCGCGGCCGCACCGATCAGCATGACATAGAGCTTGGTGGACGATGGCCAGTTGCCGCTGATGGTGATCAGGAGCAGCACGAACGAAGGCAGGGCCAACGTCGCCACGGCCCGGGCCAGCGTGAAGGCGCGCGGCGCATAGCTTTGATCAAAGCCGGCCATCGCCAGCTTCTCGACCAGCTTGTCGGACGTGGAATCGGTGAGGCCGATGCCGCGCCGTTCGATTTCCTGCACCAGGCGCGACCAGGTGCCGGTGGCGATATCGTTGCGGATGCTGCCGGGGCCTGCATCGGGCGCGCTGCCGCCGCCCTGTGCCGCCAGCCGCGCCTTGATATCGGTGCGGCCCAGCACGATCGGCGCCAGCGCCAGCACCACCAGCACCACGGCAATGAACACCAGGCCCAGCACGATCCAGTTGGCAAGATCTCCGGTCAATGCCATCGCCCGCCCCGCCTCAGACCTTGATCGCGATCAGGCGGCGCATGATCACCACCCCCAGAACATACATGAACAGCACGCCCAGCACGCCGGGCATGAACCAGCGATCGTCCGCCACATCCAGATAGAAGGATGGATCCTTGGTGAAGACGCTGATGAAGGTGAGCACCGGCAGCGCGGTGAGCAGGCTGCCGGTCATCTTGCCTTCCGAGGCGAGCGCCCTGACCTTCAGCACCATGGCGGCGCGGTCGCGGATCACGCGCGACAACCCGTCCAGAATGTCGGCCAGGCTGCCGCCGGTTTCGGTCTGGATCGAAACCGACACGACGAACATCGCCAGATCGGGCGTCTGCACCCGATCGGCCAGATTGGCCAGCGCATCGCGCAGCGCATAGCCATAGTTCATTTCGGCCAGCACCAACCCCAGTTCGGACGAGAGCGGATCCGGCAGCTCCTCCACCACCAGTTCCAGGGCCGAGTTGATCGGGTAACCCGCGCGCAGACCACGCACCAGCACATCAAGCGCGGTGGGGAACTGCGCCTCGATCAGCTTCAGCCGGCGGGCGGCGACATAGTTGATCCACAGCACCGGCAGCACCATGCCGATGCCGGCGGCGAACAGCAGCAGCACCAGCACCGCGCTGGGCGACCGGATCTGGCCGGTGATGCCGCCGAGCACCGGGAAGATGAAGGCAATCAGCGCGGTGGTGGTGGCCATCAGGGTGAGCATGCGTTGCGCGCTCATCCGGATGCCGGCCTGGCTCATCCGGCTGTCGAGATAGCGGATGACCGATGGCAGCAGCGATTTCGACACGTCGGTGGTCTGCCGGCGCAGCGCCGTGATGATTTCGGCGCTGCTGGCGCCCTGTTCGATCAGGGCCATGCGCTTGGACACCCGGCGCTTTGCGCCATAGGTGTCGCGCCACCACAGGAACACGCCTTCGAACAGCAACACCGCCGCCAAGAAGATGATGCCATAGAGCACCAGTTCCGGATTGATGAAGGCGGGCAGCGTCATGGCTCAGCTGTCCTTGCGCCGGAACGGGTCGAACATCGTCGACGGCAGATCATAGCCGCGCGATTTCAACACTTCCATGAACTTGGGCCGCACGCCCATCGGCCGCATCTCGCCGATCACCTTGCCTTCGGCATCCACCCCTTCGCGCACGAACTTGAAGATTTCCTGCATCAGGATGATGTCGCCTTCCATCCCGGTGATTTCCGCCACCGAGGTGACACGGCGGGTGCCATCCTGCAGGCGTTCCAGTTGCAGCACCACGTTGATCGCCGATGCGATCTGGGCGCGCGCCGATTTCGGGCTGATATCGATGCCCGACATGCCGATCATCTGTTCCAGGCGCGACAGCGCATCGCGCGGCGTGTTGGCATGCAGCGTCGTCATCGAACCATCGTGGCCGGTGTTCATCGCCTGCAGCATGTCGAAGGCTTCACCCGATCGGATTTCGCCCAGGATCACCCGGTCGGGCCGCATCCGCAGCGCGTTCTTCACCAGATCGCGCTGGTTGACCTCGCCGCGGCCCTCGATGTTGGCCGGGCGGGTTTCCAGCCGCACGACATGGCTCTGCTGCAACTGCAGCTCGGCCGAATCCTCGATGGTGACCACGCGTTCATGGGCACCGATGGAGGCCGACAGGGCGTTCAGCATCGTCGTCTTGCCCGAACCGGTGCCGCCCGACACGATGACGTTGCGCCGGCTGGCCACCACCGCCTTCAGCATGGTGGCGCAATCCGGGGTCATCGATCCATACTCGACCAGCTTGTCGATGCTGGTGCGGCTGGGCGGGAATTTGCGGATCGACAGGCAGGGCCCATCGATGGCCAGCGGCGGGATGATGGCATTGATGCGGCTGCCGTCGGGCAGGCGGGCATCGACCATCGGCGAGCTTTCGTCCACCCGGCGGCCAACGTTGGAAACGATCTTGCCGATGATGCGCAGCAGGTGCTGGTCGCTGGCAAAGCGGGTGCCCACCTCCTCGATGCGGCCGCGCCGCTCGACGAACACCTTGGTCGCGCTGTTGACCATGATGTCGGAAATGGTCGGATCCTTCAGCAACGGCTCCAGCGGGCCCAGCCCCAGCAACTCGTCCAATATGTCCTCAACCAGCTGGCGCCGCTCGGCAGCGTTCAGGGCCTGGTTGTTTTCCTTCAGCATTTCCTGAACGATGTCGCCGATGTCGCGCTGCATCTGATCGCGCGTCATGGTTTCCAGCGCGGCCAGATTGATGCGATCGATCAGATTCTGGTGCAGCGTCACCTTCAGTTCGGTGTAATCGTCGCGCCGCCGGTCCTTGATGCTCACCACCGGTGCCGGGGTCGGGGCGGCAACGGCCGCCGGTGCATTGTCGGCAGTGGGCGGTGCCGCCGCCGCGGGCTTGCGACGGGTGGGGAAAATCATGCCCCGACCTCCAGCGCCAGCAGTTCATCGGCCAGGGCGGCCGCCATGGTGCGCATTTCCTTGTCGATGCGCGCCTTCAGCTTCATCTGGCCGACCGGCTTGCCTTCATCCAGCGCCGCCGACACGGTGGGATAATCATTGCACAGCGCGAAATGCACCTTGTGGCGCAGCACGGATTCCGCCTCCGACAGATCATATTTGCCGAACAGGCCGGGGGTCATGCGGTTCATCACCACCCGCACCCGCTCACCCAGATTATTGGCTTCCAGCACATCGAGCTGGCGGCGGCACTGCTGCACGCCCGACACGGTGAGCTGTGACACCAGCAGGATCTGATCCGCCTTCTGCATGGCGGCGGCCGACCAGTCGATCCACACGCCGGGCATGTCGAGCACGACCAGATCATAATTCTGCGCCGCCACATCCAGCAGCCGTTCCATGAATTCCGGCGTCAGGGCGTCCAGCGGGTTCATGTCGGCCGGGGCCGCCACCACGCCCATGCCGGATTGGTGGCGTTCCACCACCATGCGCAGGAATTCGGCGTCCAGCCGGTCTTCGGCCTCGATCAGATCGGCGATCGACAGCCGCGGCTTGAGGTTGAGATAGAGCGCGGCGTTGCCCCGCTGCACGTCCAGATCGATCAGCAGCACCTGCTTGCCATCAGCCCACAGCTGCGCCAGCTGGGTGGCCACCATGCTGGTGCCCATGCCGCCCAGCACGCCCTGCACGGCAATGATATTGGCCTGACGCGCCGGGCCCTGGCCCGTGGCGCGCGCCACCCGGTCCCGCCCGGCATCGATGGCCTGGCCCAGTTCCTCCAGGCTGAAGGGGATGGGCAGCACATCGGCGATGCTGGAACGCAGCAGCCGGCGGGTGATGGCGATGGTCAGATCCTCCACCGCAGCCACCACCGGAATACGCTGGCCGGGGCCGGCGGCAAAATTTTCCAGTGCGGCCAGATCGGCGGCATTGTCGGGATCGATCTGCACCACCAGCAGATCGGTGCGGCGGATCAGCGGCGCATTGCCGGCAAAGGCGGCAAAGCCACCGTCAAACAGCCGGATATCGGCGTTGAGCACGTTCAGCCGCCCGCCATCCAGCTTGGCGGCCGTCTGCGGGTGCAACACCATGGTCACGCGCAGGTCGCCGCCCTCGCGCGCGGCTGTATCGCCGGCATCGGCGGCCTTGCCGGCAAAGGCACCAAGGCGAGCCAGCAGAGCCATCAGCGTGGCCCCGACGGGCTGGCGGCGGGGCCGCCAGAGCCCCGCTGTTGTGCATTGGCACCCACCTGGGATTCACCGCTGATCGAACGCAGCGGGGTCACCCGGCCATCAAGATAGCGGTTGATGGCAGCTTCGGAGCGCACGCCATTGCTGCCCTCGATCTTCACGCCGGCATAGGTGGGATGCAGATCAACCACATGGGCAGCCACATTCTTCTGCACCGAAGCACCCAGTTGGCGGTCTTGCGCGGCAGCCGGTGCGGCCAGCACCAGGGCAACCAGAAGGATGGCAGCCTTGCCCATGCATCACCTCACGATATGGCCGTGGTCGGCTGCGACGCCGCCTGGCTTGTTGATGGCATTGGCCGGGCCCGGCAGCGGCAGCGCCGGCAGCATCGGCCCGCGGCGTTCGCTGTTGCCCAGCAGGAAGAAATCGGTGTCGCTCGGCTCGTCCACCTGGTCGGTGGGCAGGGCCAGCGCGCCGCTGTCGGCCGCCACCGGCCGCACGATGCGCGGTGTCACCAGGATCACCAGCTCGGTTTCCTGGCGGTTGAAGCCGCTTGACCGGAACAGCGCGCCCAGGATCGGCAGGCGACCCAGCAGCGGCACCGCATTGATGGTGTCGCGGAAATCATTCTGGATCAGCCCGGCCAGCGCAAAGGTCTGGCCATCGCGCAGTTCCAGCGTGGTGCGGGCACGGCGCACCTTCAGGCCGGGAATGCGCAGGCCATTCAGGTCAATCCCGGCCGTCGGGTCAAGGCTCGACACTTCGGGTGCGACCAGCAGGTTGATCAGCCCATCTTCCAGCAAGGTGGGCGTGAAGGCCAGCGCCACGCCAAACTGCTTGAACTCGATCGAAACCTGACCGTTCACCGCAACACCGGTGGGCACCGGAAACTCGCCGCCCGCCAGGAAGTTGGCGGTTTCACCCGACAGCGCGATGATGTTGGGCTGGGCCAGGGTGCGGATCAGGCCCTTGCTCTCCAGCGCCTGGAACGAGACGTTGAGGCCGGGAAAACGCAGGGCGGCGCCAAAGGTGCCGCTGATGCCGGCGCCCGGCGTCGAGATGGTGCCGCCTTCGGTCACCACCCCTTCCGGGGTCAGAGTGCCGCGCGCCGGGCCGCCAAAGGCCACGCTGTTGATGCCCAGGGCCTTGACCGTGCCGCGCTGCATCTCGGCAAAGCGCACCTCCAGCAGGATCTGCTGGGCGGTGCCGACACCGGCCATGTTCATCACCTTGCGCGGGGCATAGGCCTCCGCGATCGAGGCCGCGCGCTGCAGCGCCGCAGCGCTGGAGGCGGTGCCCGACAGGATCAGCGTGTCGTTCGCCACCTGGACGCCCAGATTCTCGGTCGGCAGGATCTCGGCCAGCTTCTGCTTCAGGCCCATGGCATCCGGGCTCACGGTCACATCAACCACTGCGATCACGCCGCCGGCCTTGTCATACAGGGTCAGGTTGGTGGTGCCGATCTGCTTGCCCAGCAGATAGGCGACACTGGTGGTGACCGCCGAGACATCGGCAATATCGGCATTGCCGATCGCCAACCGGGCAAACGGGCGCGGCACGCGCAGCGTCTGCGACTTGTTGATCGGCAGGTTGAGCGACAGGCCGGTGTGGGCCTCCATGCTGGCCTGCGCCATCGCCGGCAACACCGGCAGGGCAGCGGCGGCCAAGGCCGCGATCAGGAAGGCGCGTTTCATCATTTGCCCATCACCGGCTGAACGGATTCCGTTGTGCCCCGCATCACCACCACCCCAGGCGGCGGCGGCGCCGGCGTCGAACCACCGGTCGCCGGCGCGCCGGCAGGGCCGCCACCGCCGCCACTGCCCGCGCCGGGCTTGCGCACCAGCCGGGTGATCGTGCCATCGTTCAGGTCCATCACCTGGGCGGTTTCCAGCCGCACGCGGGCTTCATCGGTGAAGTGGCGCAGCACCAGGTTGAGCGTGCCGACAGTCTGGGCGAGCGAGATTTTCTGCGCCTGCAGTGGCGTCACCTCGATCGTGGCCGTCTTCACCACCTCGGGCTTTTCCTTGCCCAGGTTGGTGTCGCTGCCCACGGCCAGCACGCGCACGCCCTGCGCCAGCAGCTCGGCATAGGGCATCGCCTCTTCCGGCTGGCGGGTGAAGAACACGTCCACCCGGTCGCCGGGGAAAATCAGGCCGGACACGCCCGCGACCTCGTTCACCGGCACCGCGATGGCGCGCATTTGCGGATTGAGCAACGGCGCGGTCGACAGGCGATTGGCACCCGTGGCGAGGGATTTTTCCGTCAGGATCTCGTTGGCCACGATCGGTCGCATCGCGGTGCGGCCGTCGGCGCTGGTCAGATCCTCGATGCGCTGGAAGCTGCCCGCCGGCACATTGTCGGCCGGCCATTCGACCAGCTTCAGCTTGGCCGGCGCAAGCTTCTCGCCGAAATTGATGTCTGCCGCTGCCACCACGGTGGGCACGGTGCGCAGCCGACGGCTGGAATCGGCCCCGGCGCCACCGCCGACGCCCATGAAGGTGCGGGCAAACAGCACGGCCACCAGGCCCAGCGCCACGGCGGCAATCAGCATGATGATGGAAGACCGGCGCATCAGCGCGGCAACCGCATCCGGGCGGCGCGCGGCGCCGGCATCCGGGCAGGATCACGTCGCGCCGGGCGGCCATGGCCGGCATCCGGGCGGACGGACGGGAGAAACTTCGCGAACTCGGGCATGCCCACGTATCGACCCCTTGGATGGTTCATGCCGGCCTGGCCTGGCATGTCGTCCGGCCCTGCGCCGGCGCACGTCCAAGGATAACGCACCCCTGCCCCTTACGCTGGTCGGGGTCCTTGCTTGTGCCGGGTCGCACCAGCTGCTGTTTGCCTCGCCTGGCGCGCGAACCCCGTCGGACCGTCTGATCAATCAGCCTGATGTTCCGGCTGCACCTGTGGCCAAAGGCCAGAATCTTGTTGGCTGGCCGGGCAGTCGCCCGGCCAGCCAACCCGACCAGCTTACTTGGCGGCGTTGAAGTCGCCGTCCGACTGACCTTCCAGCGCGGTGCCGGCGCTGGTCATGGCGGTGCTCAGCGAGCCACCGAAGGCGTTGGCGCCGGCAACGACCAGGCCGCCCAGCACGGCGACGATCAGGGCGTATTCGGCAGCCGAAGCGCCCGACTTGTTCGACTTCAGGTTCTTGAGGATCTTGATCATTTCAACTGTTCCCGCTGTTACGGCCGTAGCCGTTATTGAGACCGGATAGAAAAATACTTCTATCCAGGGGATCACCGTTGATGCCGGTCGGATGAAACCACTGCTCCCTCCAGCCGGTATCCCAGAAACATGCATATTGGTGCTTTTTTTTCAGCACAATATCCAAAATGGTTACAGCAATATTCATTAAAACTAACGACATGCTCCATGTTTACTTGAACGAAGCAAAGTTTTACAGAAATTGATTAATTGCAAAAAAAGGCGGATATCAACGGCTTAGCGGCACGCAGCGAGAAATTGGCAATCTCCCTTGCCAAAATATTCGCTGCCGTGAAAAGCCCGTGAAATCAGCGTGCTAAATGGGTCAGGCCCGCAGGTGCGGCGACCGGGGCCATTTACCATCTGCCGATGCCGGAAATGGCAGCGCGCACGCCAAATGCGCACCGCTCTGCGTCATTTGGCGAGGGTGGAAATGACAAAAGTTAAGGTCGATTGCGTCAAAAAATTACGCGATTTGGCATGATCAGCGCCACATTCGTTCGAATCGGTGCCGAATCGGCCGCCGAATCACCGTTTCGCAAGCTGCCATTCAATCGCGCCGCGATAGGTCCAGGGCATCGGGCTGCCATCCACATCCTGGGCCGGCACGAACCGCGCCCGGGCCTTCAGCAACACGCAGGTGCCGCGATCCAGGCTGGCGTGCCCGCTTGACGCGTCGATCTGGCAGGATTCCACCCGGCCATCACGGCCGACCTCCAGCCGATAGCCCACGGTGCCACTGTGCCCGGCCGCCAGCGCCGCCGCCGGATAACTGCCATCATGGAACCAGCGGTCCTGCATGCAGGGCTCGGCCACCATCGGCCCGCTGATCTGGCGGTCGGGGCAGCGGATCGGCGGCGGTGCAGCCGGCGGCGGCGGTGCCACCTGCGGCAGCTGGCGGACCTGGCCCTTGAAAAACTCCAGGCTGGCCATCGCCTGTCCGGCATCGTTCAGGGCCGGCTTGAACCGGGCGTTGGCGATGATCTGCTGGCACAGCGCCTTGTCCAGGCGGGCAACGCCGGTTGATTGCGCCATGCTGCAATCGGCAACGCGGCCATCACCGGCAACGGCCAGCCGCACCTCATAGCGATAATCGCCGGCGGGCGCCTGCAGGGCGGCCGCATCGATCCAGGCCCTGGTATCGCCCACGGGCCGGGCCGGCTGCCACTTGCCTTCCCGGCGCGGCGGCTGCTGCTCGCCAGCCGGCGGGCGTTCCCACAGGCCAGCCACAATGGCCACCAGCACGGCAATCACCACAAAGCGCACCAGCCAGCCGCCGCCATCGCCCTGGTTGCCGCGCAGCATCCGCCACAGCGAGGTGGCGCCAAACACCAGGAAGAACAGCAGGCCAGTGCGCGGCAGGCCGGTGCGTTCGTCAATCCACCAGCTGCTGCTGCCCAGCCCGGCGATGATCCCGCCGGCGCCCTCAACCGATGGGTCGATCAGGCTGATCAGTTCAAGGCACAGCAGGGCCAGCCCGGCCAACGCCACGACCGGCGCGATCTGTTGCCAGCCGCTGGTCATCCGCAAGGCCACCAGCCCTGCCAGCGCCGGCAGCGCCAGCAGGCCCAGGGCCCGGCCCACCAGCCCGGCATCGATCAGCGCCAGGCCGGCCGCCAGACCGGCAGCGACCGCGCCGGCCGCCAGCACCAGCCAGGGCGCCAGCGGCCCGCCCGCCTGTTGCCCCCAGCGCGACAGCAGCCGCCGTGCCGCCCAGCTGATCTGGTCTCCCGCCTGCCACCAGGCCAGGCCGCAACCGCAGATCGCCATGGCCCGGATCGGCCCTTGGCCATCCGCCGCCGGCGCACCGCCCACCAGCAGCGCCAGGAACAGCCAAACCGGCAGGGCGCGGATCAGGCCGGGGGCAAGATCGCGCCAGCCTTCCGGGTGCAATTGATCATTGGCCAGCAGCATCCAGCCACAGGCGAGCAGCAGCGGCAGCAGGAACAGGGGGTTCAGCAGCGGCACCGCCGGCCACAGTGCGGCCAGCAGCGGCAGCGCCAGCACGGCCAATGGCCAGGCCGCATAATGCCATTCCGGCCGGTCCCAATCCGATTGCCAGTCCAAGCGGCGGCGGAGCAGCCACAACAGGCCCCACGGCGCCGCCCAGGCCAGCAGGCTGAGCCCGGCCGCGGCCGGCTCCGCCCAGCCCGCGCCATCGAGCGCGGCAACCAGCAGCACCGATGCCAGCGGGATCATGACAAGGATCATCCACAGCCGCAGCCGGGGCTTGCCATGATAGCTGCGCCACCAGGCCAGCGCATCGGCATTCAGCCAATCGGCAATGCCCGGCAAGGGCCCGTCCACCAGGCCCAGGATCTGCCGCGTCTGCGCCGGCTCGGCCGAAAACAGCGCCTTCAGCTGCCGCCACCAGCCCATGCCCGGCGGCGCCGACAATGCGACATAGCCCAGATGCAGCGGCGTGTGGCGGCGGGCCATGTTGACGACGAACTCGCCCTCCTCGCGCCGGCGCAGCAGCCGGTCGATATCGGGGCTGCGCTGGCCCGGCGGCAGATCGGACCAGCCAAAGCGTTCGATCGCATGCACCACCAGCGGGTCGCTGTCGGGCAGATGATGGGCCATCACGGCCGCGACCCAGGGTTCGATGCGGTCGCGCGCCGCAATGTCGATCAGCGCCGGGGCCGCCAGCAAATCATCAAGCGCGCGCTGCTGGCGCGGCTGGTCGGGCCCGGCGATGATGGCATCGAACAGCGCCTGCTGCCGTGCCAGCAGATCGGCCTGATCCGCCGCCCGCTCGGCCGCCAGCGCAGCCACTGCCGGATCGACCGGCGTGGTCAGATCAGCCTGGGGCGGGGCGGGTTCGGGCGGCGGCGCGGGGGAAGGGGCTTCGGCGGTCGGCGCTTCGTCGTCGGGCGCCTCGTCCGGCCATTGCTGGCGCCATTTCAGCTGGTTCAGCGCCGCATCATGGGCGGCCCGCAATGCCATGAAGCCTTCGGGATCATCCTCCGGGTTCACGCCCTTCAGAGCTCGCGCATAGGCACGGCGTATCGCGTCGCGGTCTGCGCCCGGCGGCAGGCCCAGAATTTCCCAGGGGTTCACAGCCAGCGCGGCCCATCAATCTGGTCCAGCGCGGCCATCAATTCGTCACGGGCGGTGTCGGCCACCCGCACATCCTGCGTGGCCAGCGCGCCCTGGAACTGCTGGATCAGGCGGCCGATCCAGTCCCGCTCGTCGCCCAGTGCGTCTTCCCACAGCCGTTCGGCCCGGGCCAGCGCCGCACGGTTGGCCTCGCTGTCGCGCGGGTGCTGCTTCAGCAGCGCCAACGCCGCCCGCCGGCGCTCCATCTCGGCCGGGCTCACCTGATCCTCCGGATCGGCGATCACCAGATTGTGCCGCTCCCCGGTGGGAATCACGTGGACATCCACCTCCAGAAGCCCGTTGATGTCGTAACTGAAGCGCACCTCGATGGGCTGGCCTTCCGGCCCGCGCGGCATCGGCACCTTCAGCTCGCCGATGCGCACATTGTCGGCCACGCGCCGTGCCTCGCCCTGGTAAATGCCCAGCACGATCTGCTTCTGGTTGGCCGACATCGTCTCATAGATGTTCACCCGGCTCACCGGCACCGTGGTGTTGCGCTCGATGATCGGCGAGAAAATGCCCTCTTCAATCGCCCCGCCGGGCAGCCGCTCGGCAATATTCACCCCCAGCGAATAGGGGCAGACATCGGTGACCACCACTTCCTTCAGGGCGGCGTCACGCGCCTTCAGCCCGGCCTGCACGGCAGCGCCCAGGGCGACCGCCTCATCCGGGTTGATGCTGGCGTTGGGGAAGCGGCCAAACATCTTGGCCACGGTGCGGCGCACGATCGGCATGCGGGTGGCGCCGCCGATCAGGATGATTTCCGACAGGCTGTCGGGCGCGATATCGGCATCGCGCAGCGCGCGCAGCACAGGGTTGCGCATGCGGTCGAGCAGCGGCTGGGCGGCGGACTCAAAGCCTTCCGCCGTCACATCATGGGCAAATTGCTCGCCCTGCCAGCTCAGTGTCATTGTCGTGCTGCTGGCGCTGGTCAGCGCCCGGCGGGCCCGCTCGGCCGCTTCCATCAGCTTGGCCGACAATTGGCGGTCGCCCTGCAGGCCGGCCGCCAGCCGCTTGTCGGCCGCCGCCATCAGGTTGGCCAGCGCCTGGTTGAAATCCTCGCCGCCCAGCCGGTTGTCCCCGGTGGAGGCGCGCACTTCGATCACCCCTTCGAAAATCTCCAGCACCGACACGTCAAAGGTGCCACCGCCCAGATCGAACACCAGGAACCGGGTCTCGCCCGCCAGCTGGTGGATGCCATAGGCCAGCGCCGCCGCGGTCGGCTCGTTGATCAGCCGCTCCACCTTCAGCCCGGCCAGTTCGCCGGCACGGCGCGTGGCCTTGCGCTGCTTGTCGTTGAAATAGGCCGGCACGGTGATCACCGCTTCCGTCACGGCCTGGCCCAGATGCGCCTCGGCATCCTCCTTCAGGCTGCGCAGCACCATCGCCGACAATTCCTCGGCGCCATAATCTTTTCTGCCCAGCGTCACCCGGTGCTGGGTGCCCATATAGCGTTTGAAGGCGGTGGCGGTCAGGCCGGCGTGGCTGGCCATGCGCTCCCGCGCCGGGCGGCCGACCAGCAGGCCGCCATCATCATCCAGCCCCACCGCCGACGGCGTCAGCAGCTCCCCCAGCCGGTTGGGGATGAGAACGGGCGCGCCATCCGCCCAATAGGCTGCGGCGCTGTTGGTGGTGCCAAGATCGATGCCGATGATCATGGCGCTGCCATAGCCGGTCTGGTGCGGCCTGCCAAACGCGCGGGCTATTGGCTCAGCGTCTTCACCGCCGCCGCCGCCGCCGAGGCGCGATTCTCGATGCCCATCTTCTCGAAAATCTGTTCCAGATGCTTGTTCACCGTGCGCGGGGAAATGCCCAGGATTTCCGAAATCTCGCGGTTGGCCTTGCCGCGGCTGATCCACAGCAACACCTCGGCCTCACGCTCGGTCAGGCCGTGGCGCTGGGCCAGCAATTTCTCTTCCGCCCCTTCCAGCGTTTCGGTCAGCCGGTAATGGCGTTCGTCGCCCTGGGTGGCGACCACGGTGAACTCCACCTGGCCGCCGGGGAAATCCTGCTTCACCCGGCCTTCGCCCAGCCGCTGCAGCTGGCCCACCAGCGGGCCGGGCAGACGGTCGCCCACGCCGGCGCCAAAGCGCTGGGCCAGGATCTCGGCGCTGCGCGGCGTCGTCCAGGCGATGCGGCCCTCGCCGTCCAGCGCCATCAGCGGCCGGTTGCTGGCATCCAGCGCGCCCTGCGCCCCGGCGGTGATGCGGGCATTGCCCAGATGCACCTTCAACCGCGCCAGCAATTCGGGCAGCACGATCGGCTTCTTGACATAATCGACGCCGCCGGCGGCCAGGCCGTCCACGACATTCTGGGTATCGGTCAGCCCGGTCATGAAGATCACCGGCACCAGCGCCAGCGCCGGATCGGCCTTGATGCGGCGGGTGGTCTCAAACCCGTCCATGCCCGGCATCATCGCATCCATCAGCACCAGATCGGGCAGTTCCTCGGCCAGGCTGGCCAGCGCCGTCTCGCCATTCAGCGCGATGCGCACGGCATAGCCTTCGGCCTCCAGCGTGTCGGTGAGGAAACGCAGGCTGTCGGGCGCATCATCCACCACCAGGATCGTGGCCTGAACATTGGCGCGCGGGCTTTCGCTCATCGGCCGGTCTCTCCCCTGTCGTCGCGACTGTCTGTCGCCTGTTCGTTCAGCAGCTTCTGGAATTGCACTAGATCAAACGCATCCAACGCCGCCGTCAAGCGGCCGACCAGCGGCTTGGCATCGGGCACCGCGGCATCCAGCGCCGCCAGCGCCGCTGCCAGGCCGCGCACATGCCCGGTCCGCGCCAGCCGCGCCAGCTCTGAAAGATGGGCGCGTGCCGCATCGGGCAGGGCGCTGGCCCGCCATGGCGCCCGGTCGGTGCCTTCATACAGCCAGGTCAGGTTCAACTGCCGGCCCAGCTGTTCGAAAAACAGCGCCTGGTCCACCGGCTTCAGCACGAAGCCATCGTGCAATCCCTTGCCTTCGGCCCCCACGAGTTCGCTGGCATTGCCCGAAGCCATCAGGATGGTGATGCTGCGGCCAAAGCGGCTGCGCAGCCGTTCGGCGACTTCCCAGCCATTGAGGCCCGGCATCGACACATCCAGCAGCACCAGATCGGGCCGGCCCAGATCGGCCAGCGACAGCGCCGCGCCGCCCGATCCCGCCACAAACAGGTTGAACCCCAGCGGCCGCAACAGTTCCTGCCACAGGGCGAGCTGGCCGGGATCATCATCCACCGCCAATATGGTGCGGCGCTGGCCTTCATAGCCGATGGGCAGGCCGCGCGCCTCTTCATTGGGCGGCTGGTTCGGTTGCGGCAGCAACAGCTTGAGCACAAAGCGGCTGCCCTGGCCAGGCACGCTCTTCACCGAAATATCGCCGCCCATCACCTGGGACAGCATGCGCGACAGGGCGAGGCCCAGGCCGATGCCCGGCGCCACGCCCGCCGCCCGGCCACCGCCGCGATCAAAGGGCAGAAAAATCCGGTCCATATCCTCGGGGGCGATGCCGATGCCGGTATCAGCCACCTCGATCTCCGCCACCATCGACCGGTAGCGCACGGTCAACACCACGCTGCCGCTCTGCGTGTATTTGATGGCGTTGGAGAGGAGGTTGATCAGCACCTGGCGCAACCGGCGTTCATCGGCCAGCACCCAGGCCGGCAGATTGGGCGCGGCGTTGTAGGCGAAATCCAGCCCCTTGTTGCCGGCCTCGATGCGGAACATCGCCGCCACCTGTTCCAGCAGCGCGCGCAGGCCCACGGTTTCGCGGTTGAGCTTGAGCACGCCCGATTCAATCCGGCTGATGTCCAGCAGCCCTTCGACCAGATCGGCGAGATGTTCGGAGGACCGGCGGATGATGCGCCCGGCCTCGCTGGGGGAGATTGCCGCGCCGCGCTCCAGCAACTGGGCATAGCCGTGGATGGCATTCAGCGGCGTGCGGATCTCGTGGCTCAGGCCCATCAGGAACCGCGTCTTGGCCAGATTGGCCGCTTCGGCGACATCGCGCGCCTGGGCCAGCGCCGCCAGTTGCTGCGCCGTGCTGTCCTCCCCTGGCGGCCGTGATGGCACGCTGCATCCCCCGTCTGTGCTGCACTGCGGCAAACATTAGGGTGACATTGCGTCCGTTGCAAATGGCAGCGGGGCTGGCATGAGCAGGCCACACGCATTTGCGAGGGGGATCATCGATGCGCACCACCCTGTTTGCCCTGCTGCTGGCCAGCACCGCCCCGGCCCTCGCCGCGCCTGCGGTGGGCGTCTCTGCCCCGGCGGTGGGCGTTGCCGAAGCCAACACCACCGCCGCCATCACCCGCATCAAGGCGCTGAACCCGCGCCTCAACGCGGTGATCGCCATCGATCCCACCGCGCTGGATCAGGCGAAAGTGCTGGATGCCGCCAAGACGCGCGGGCCCCTGTTTGGCCTGCCGATCCTGGTGAAGGACAATGTCGACATGGCCGGCCCGCTGCCCACCACCGCCGGCAGCCTGGCCCTGAAAGACAATGTCACCGGCCGCGATGCGCCGTTCCTCGCCCGGCTGCGCGCTGCCGGCGCCGTGCTGCTGGGCAAGACCAACCTGTCGGAATGGGCGAATATCCGCGCCGATGCCTCGATCTCGGGCTGGAGCGCGGTGGGCGGGCAGACCCGCAACCCGCAACCCGCATGCCCTGTCGCGCAACACCTGCGGCTCCTCCTCGGGCAGCGGCGCGGCGGTGGCTGCCCAGATGGTCGATGCCGCGATCGGCACCGAAACCGATGGCAGCATCACCTGCCCGGCGGCGATGAACGGCATTGTCGGCATCAAGCCGACCGTTGGCCTCGTCAGCCGCACCCATGTCGTGCCGATCAGCCACAGCCAGGACACGGCGGGCCCGATGACCCGCGACGTGCGCACTGCCGCCCGGCTGCTCACCGCCATGGCCGGCAGCGACCCGGCCGATCCGGCGACGAAAGAGGCGGACGCGCGCAAGACCGATTACACCGCTGCGCTGAAGCCCGATGCCCTGAAGGGCGCGCGCATCGGCGTGCTGCGTTGGGCCACCGGCTGGCACGCCGGCGTCGATGCCCGCTTCGAAGCCGCGTTGGCCGTGCTGAAGGCGCAAGGGGCCACGCTGGTGGACATCACCACCGGCCCCAACCGGCGCGAAATCGGCCCCAACGAATTCCAGGTGCTGCTGACCGAACTGAAGGCCGATCTGGCGGCCTATCTCGCCAGCACGCCGGCCACGGTCAAAACCCGCACACTGGCCGACGTGATTGTCTTCAACAAGGCCAATGCCGGCACGGAAATGGGCCTGTTCGGGCAGGACACGTTTGAAAAGGCCGAAGCCACCAAGGGCCTGACCGATCCCGCCTATCTGAAGGCGCGCGAAACCTCGCTGAAATTCGCCGGCAAGGAAGGGATCGACAAGATGCTGGCCGAGGCCAAGGTGGAGGTGCTGGTCGCCCCCACGGCCGCGCCGGCCTGGTTCATCGATCCGGTCAACGCCGATCAGGCGCCGGGCGGCGGTGCCGGCGGGCTGGCGGCAGTGGCAGGCTACCCCCACCTCACCGTGCCGATGGGCGGCGTGCGCGGCCTGCCGGTTGGCCTGTCGTTCATCGGCCCGGCGTGGAGTGAGGCACGGCTGCTCGCCATGGGTTATGCCTTTGAACAGGCCGCCCCGACCATGAAGCTGATCCCGGCCATGGTGCAGACGGTGGAAGAAAGCGCCGAGGTGCAGGCGCTGTTTGCCCCGGCCAAACGCTGATCCTGACCCTAGCGGGCCTGGTTGCGCCAGCGCGCCAGGCCCTCGCGGATCAGCGCGCCCACCTCGCGCCGTTCGGGGGCCGACAGGAACTGGCCAACCCGCAACCGCCTGCCCTGGCTGGCCAGGAACAGATGCGCGTCGCCCAGCGGCGTCTCCTCGATGTGGACACGGGTGAAATAGGGCTCCAGCTCGGCCACCCTGGCCTCCCCCCACGGCGAGATGCGGGTGAAGGTGAACTGGCCATCATCGGCCAGCACCAGCCGTTCCCGCGCCCCGCCCGACCGGTAACTGGCCCGCAAGGCCCAGGCCAGCAGCGCCACATCGGCGACCATGAACGGGATCACCGGCCATAGGCCCAGAATCAGGAAGCGGATGGACCCGATCAGGAAAAACCCACCCACCAGCACCAGCAACCACCGCGCCTGATCCCTGCGCAGCGAACGATTGGGGGTGAGGGTGAGATCGAGAATCACGACGCCCCGTTCTTTATGTCACAGCCACTTTACCCGCCACCGGCTTTGGTGGAAGCAAGGTCGCACCATGACCAAGCTTGCCCGCCGGCAGATGACGCCGCCCGAGATCCACGCGTTTTTCGCCCGGCTGTCGGCCGCCAACCCGGCGCCGGTGACGGAATTGGCCTATGGCAATGGCTACCAGCTGCTGGTGGCCGTCGTGCTGTCGGCCCAGGCCACCGATGTGGGGGTGAACAAGGCGACGCGGCGGCTGTTCGAACTGGTCCACACCCCGGCCCAGATGCTGGAACTGGGCGAGGAGGGGCTGAAGGCGCATATCCGCACCATCGGCCTGTTCAACAGCAAGGCCAAGAATGTCATCGCCCTGTCGCACCGGCTGGTGGCGGAGTTTGGCGGCGAAGTGCCCGACAGCCGCGATGTGCTGGAAACCCTGCCCGGCGTTGGCCGCAAGACCGCCAATGTCGTGGTGAACGTGCTGTTCGGCCAGGAAACCTGTGCGGTCGATACCCATGTGTTCCGGCTGGCCAACCGCACCGGCCTCGCACCCGGCAAGACCCCGCTGGCGGTGGAAAACGGCATCATGAAACGGGTGAAGGCGCCGTGGCGGCGCGATGCCCATCATTGGCTGATCCTGCACGGCCGCTATGTCTGCACCGCCCGCAGCCCGAAATGCGGGGAGTGCGCGGTGGCCGATCTCTGCCAGTTCCGCGGCAAGGCGCTGGCGGCCGGCTGAGTTCAGCACGGGTTCAGCCGCCAGTCCGCAGCCTGCGCGGCGAAGGGAGTGACTGATGCGCCATCTGATCCTCACTCTGGCCCTGCTGGCCGTTCCCGCCAGCGCGGCACCGCCCGAACCCGGCACCACCCGATCCTGCCTTGCGCTCGCGATGATCCGCGGCACCAAGGTTGTCGATGGCAAGACCATCGATTTCACCCTGCGCGATGGCAGCGTGTGGCGCAGCACCCTGCCAGCCGGCGAATGCCCGCAACTCGGCTTTGAACGCGCCTTTTCCTACGCCACCGCGCAAAGCCAGCTGTGCAGCCAGGACATCATCACCGTGCTGCAGAACATGGGCGGCCTGATGCGCGGCGCCAGCTGCGGCCTGGGCAAATTCGTGGCCCAACCGCCGCCACCCCCAAAGACCAAACGCTGATTCCCGCTGGCGCCCGCCCGTCACCCCTGCTAACAGCCCTGCCCACGCACCCGTAGCTCAGCTGGATAGAGCGCTGCCCTCCGAAGGCAGAGGTCACAGGTTCGAATCCTGTCGGGTGCGCCATATTTTCAAACACTTATGCCCTTTCAGTTTCATCCGTATGGAAAAAATACGGAAAACCGTGGTTGTGGTTTCGGTGCACCTGGATCGATTCTTCAGCTTGTAGCAGCAGAGGCTGCGCCCATGGCCGGTGTCGCTTTCCCACTCCGCGAGGAGGTGGGTGACTCGTTCTTTGGTGTGCCATCCCGTCGGTGTGACGGCGCAAGTAGGGCTGTTCCAGCTAAACTTGCTAAGATCGCTAATCGCCCTGACACCAGTCATTCGAGTGGCCGCGAGACCATCCTGAAGCCCGCCGTTCCATGGCAACCTGTGAGGCGCTCGCCAAGTTCTACCAGCCCAGAGAGCAGACCGTGCGGCATGTGCATGTGAACCACGGCGGGGAAGCCATCGTCGCCGAGCAATCCCACTATCACACGCGGAGGGGGCAAAATGCCAAACCAGCCGAACAATCCAATGCAACCGGCGGTCGCGTCCCGGCAGGTGGTGTAGGTTATGAGGGTAGCG
>NZ_NOXT01000069.1 GCF_002251755.1 Sandarakinorhabdus cyanobacteriorum | reverse complement strand
ACCGTCATCTTCTGGATCGGCCAATGAGTCCTGAGCCTAGCGTTGCTGATCGCCCAGGCAATCGGCTGAGGCCTCAATTTGGGACCCGAAGCGTCGGTTCTCATGATCGTCTCTAACCGCAATCCGACACAAACAGTTCGGTAGACGGAAAGCCAGAAAACCTCGGATTTACGTCGCTTCTGGAGACAGAACCTTTGCACCGGAGGTTCGGGTGAAAAGAGACGAAAGCCGGTCAGAGACCGATTTTGTGGTTTTCGGCAGTCTCTGGGGTTCGGTCGCCGCTGGCAAAATCGCGCGGAAGCTGGGGATTTTTCGGCCCCTTGAGGCCCATCTCATGGATTCGCGATGAGATGTTGGCGGTGCGGGAGGGATTCGAACCCCCGGCGCGGCACGCGCCAGACCCTCTGGCGAGGGTTCGACAATCCAGTTTTGTGGTGGCGGAGTCGGAGGGATTCGAACCCTCGGATCCAGTTACCCAGATCGGCAGTTTAGCAAACTACTGGTTTCAGCCACTCACCCACGACTCCGAGCGAGGCGGCAGGCTATAGCCATGCCGGATGGCGCTTGGCAACTGTTTAGAGCGGCTTTTTTGGGTGGCGGCTCAGCCGCGGTTCAGGCACATCTGGGCACAGGGCAGGTGATGGCACAGACAGCAAGGGAAGATCAGCTGATGCGCGTGACGGGTTTGATGATGGCCTTGGCGCTGGCCGGGCCGGCTTGGGCACAGGAAGCCCCACCGCCGCCACCGCAGGCCACGTCTCCGGCCGAAGCGCCGCCGCCAGCGCCCGATGCGGCCCCGGCAGCGGCGAAGCCAGCCACTTATCAGGAAAAGGATGTGCTGACGGCGGCTGAGGGCGTGTTCGGCAAGGGCGCCGAGGGCCTGGCCGACATCGTGCGCAAGACCTTCAAGGATCGCGGCCAGCCCAATGCCTATATCGTGGGCAAGGAAGCCGGGCTCGCCGTGGTGGTGGGCGTGCGCTATGGCTCGGGCATGCTTTACCACAAGGTGGAAGGCGAGCGGAAAGTCCACTGGACCGGGCCAAGCGTGGGCTTTGACATCGGCGGCGATGGGTCCAAGGTGTTCGCTCTGGTCTACAACCTCAACGACAGCGAGGATCTGTACCGGCGCTACCCGGCGGCCGAGGGCAAGGCCTATGTCATCGGCGGCTTCACCGCCAATTATCTGCAGCGCGACAATATCGTGATCGTGCCGATCAAGCTGGGCGTTGGCTGGCGGCTGGGCCTGAACGCCGGCTACATGAAGTTCAGCAAGAAGGGCAAGATCCTGCCGTTCTGACAGTCAGTGGAAAATCCCCACCGCCAGTTCGGCCCAGACCAGCAGCAGGGCGGCCAGCGTGATGATGGCGCCGCGCCGGCGCCAGCTGCGGCGGGGCAGGGCGGCGGCAACCTCGAGGCCCAGGCCGGTGATGCCAAGCAGCAGTGCGGCGGCCACAAAATCCTCCGGGCCCCAGTTCACCTCTGTGCTGAACTGCATGGCAATTGCCGGCAGGGCCAGCAGGCCTGCGGCCATGCTCCAGCCGGCGCGGCGAATAATCGTGGCAGGCGTCATGGTCACGGCGCCGTTTCGACTGCGCCGAGCAGCGGCTGGCCACCGGCAACGCGGCCGATATTTTCCACCAGACGCTGCATGATCGCCCGGTTGATGTCGGGGTTTGACCAGCTGATGTGCGGTGTCACCTTCACGCGCGGATGCCCGATGAGCGGATGGCCGGCCGGCAGCGGTTCGGGATCGGTGACATCCAGGCTGGCCCACAGCCGGCCTTTGTCAAGCTCGGCCAGCAGCGCCGCCTGATCGATCAGGCCGCCGCGGCCCACGTTGACGATATGGGCATCGCTCTTCATCCGGGCCAGCCGCTCGCCATTGATCATGTGCTGGGTGGACGGCGTGATCGGCGCGGCCAGCACCAGATGATCGGCACGGGCCACCACATCATCCAGCGGCGCCGTTGATATCCATGGATCGGGCGAGGGGGCGGCGCTGGCGCGGGCGGCGACAATCGTCATGCCAAAGGCGTTGGCCAGATGGCCGATGCGGCGGGCGATGTTGCCCAGGCCAACCAGGCCCAGCGTGCGGCCATGCAGCAGGCCCAGCGGCTGGCCGATGAAATTCTGGCGATCCGGCCAGGCGTCACCGGGCTTCAGCGTGACCTCGGCCAGGCGCTTGGCATGGGCCAGCATCACGCTGAGCGCATATTCGGCAATCGGAATGGCGGTGGTGCCCGATGCGCTGGCCACGGCCGGCGCCTCCCACAGCCAGGGCGGATAATCATCGGCCCCGGCGCTGGCCAGCTGCACCAGTTTCACCTGGCCGGGCCAGCCCGGCGGGCGCGGCGCATCGGCGGCGGCGTGGCGGGAATCATGATCGCCCTCGCCATGCAGCACGAACAGCACATCGACATCGCATGGCAGGGCCCAGCGGTCTTCGGCGGGCACGTGCGTGGCTGATGTGATGCCGGGCAGGCCGGCGAGCAGGGCCGACATCGGCGGTGCGAACTGGTGGGCGACGCGCATCGAAACTCTCCCCTTTGCACGTCCTCTAGCGCGCTGGCCGCCGCGCCGCTACAGGGCGGGTGCAGACATTCAAAGAGGATCAGCATGGCCAGCATCACCGTGATCACCCGCGACGGGACCAGCCACAGCCTGCCCGCCACCCCCGGCATGAGCGTGATGGAAATCATCAAGGATGCCGGCATTTCGGAACTGCTGGCGCTGTGCGGTGGTTGTTGTTCCTGCGCCACCTGCCATGTGCATGTGGCGGAAGGCGACATGGCGCGCGCCGGCCCGGCCAATGCCGATGAGGCCGACCTGCTCGATTCGTCGGATCACAACCAGCCGAACAGCCGCCTGTCGTGCCAGATCGCCTTCACGGCGGCCCTGGACGGGCTGACGGTGACCATCGCGCCGGAAGATTGAGGCGCAGCATGGCGGTGCCCGCCGCCCTGCAGCAACAGGCGCGCTTTTGCGTGGGCCTGGGCGCGCCCTTCACCGGGGCGCTGTGCCGGGTGCTGGCCGATGCCGTGCCGCCCGCCAGCCTGACCGGGCAGCGCCTCGCCGCCTGGCCGGGGGAGCCGATGACCGATGCGCTGCCGATGCGGCTGACCGGGGCGCTGCATTGGCTGGTGCGCGCCGGCCGGGTGCCGGGCCTGGCCGCGCTCTATCCGCCGGGGCCGATGCCCGATGATGCGGCGCTGGCCGCCGCGCTGGCCGGCCTGTTTGGCGATGCGGCGGCCGATGCCGACGTGGCCGCCTTTCTCGACAGCCCGCCGCAAACCAACGAGGTTGGCCGGGCCGGAGCGCTGATGCCCGGCCTGTTGAGCGTGGCGGCCGCCACCGGCCTGCCGCTGGCCCTGCATGAACTGGGGGCGAGCGCCGGGCTGAACCTCAACATGGATCGCTTTGCCTGTGATCTGGGTGGCGTGCTGGCCGGCGATACCGGCAGCGACGTGGTGGTGCGCCCGCACTGGCAGGGCCCGCCGCCGCCGGCCGCGCAAATCCGGGTGGTGGCGCGGGCCGGAGTGGACATCGCGCCGCTGGATGCCGCCGATCCGGCGGTGGCGCAGCGGTTGCTGGCCTTCATCTGGGCCGACCAGCCCGAACGGCTGGCGCGCACGCAAGCGGCGATTGCTCTGGCCCGCCGGTTCCCGCCGCCGCTGGCCAAGGGCGATGCGGCCGACTGGCTGGAGCAGACACTGGCGCTGGCCGATGGCGTCGCGTCTGTCGTCTATCACAGTATCGCCTTCCAATATTTCCCGCCGGCCGTGCAGGATCGCATCCGGTCCCGGTTGGCGCTGCTGGGGGCGGATGCCAGCCCGGCCCGCCCGCTGGCCTGGCTGCGGCTGGAGATGGACGATCCCGCCAATCCGGCGCTGCCGACCATCCGGCTGACGCTGTGGCGCGGTGCGGGCGCGGAGGAGCGCCTGCTCGGCCATGCCCACGCCCATGGCACGTTCGTGGAGTGGGCAGGGGGGCTGGGGGCCGGCTGATGCGTCTGATCCTTGCCTCTGCGTCCCCGCGCCGGCTCGATCTGCTGGCCCGGCTGGGGCTGGTGCCCGATGCTGTGGACCCCGCCGACATTGATGAAGGCGTGGCCCCCGGCGAACGCCCAGGCGATCATGCCCGGCGGCTGGCGCGCGAAAAGGCGCTGCTGGTGGCGGCGCGGCACACGGGCGCCGTGGTGCTGGCGGCCGATACGGTGGTGGCAGTGGGCCGTCGCATCCTGCCCAAGGCAGAGGATGAAGCCACGGCGCGCGCCTGTCTGGCGCTGCTGTCGGGCCGGCGGCACCGGGTGTTGACCGCGCTGGCGGTGGTGGATGCGGGCGGCCGCCTTCGTGAACGTTTGAGCGAGAGCGTCGTGACCTTCCAGCGGCTGCAACCGGCCGACGTGGAGTGGCTGATCAGCCGCGGCGATTGGCAGGGCAAGGCCGGCGGCTATGCCATCCAGGGCGCCGCCGAAGCCTTTGTGCGCGCCCTGCAGGGCAGTCACAGCGGCGTGGTGGGCCTGCCATTGAACGAAACCCGGCTGCTGCTGGCAGCCAGCGGCGCATGACCGCCCTGATCGAGGCGGCGCCGGGCGCGACACGGGCGCTGGAGCTTGACGGCGACCTGGTGGTCGCCGCGCATCTGGACCGGGCCGATGATCCGCTGCCGGTCGGACTGGTGGCTCCGGCCCGGCTGGTGACGCGCGACGGCAAGCGCGGGCTGGTGGCCATGGCCGGTGCCGAAGCAATGGTGGAGCCGCTGCCGGCCGATTGGCGGCAGGGGGAGACGCGGCTGGCCGAAGTGGTGCGTGCCGGCTGGAGCGACGGCGTGCGCGACAAGCAGGCGCGCGTGACCGTGCATGACGCCCGGGCATGCCCGGCTCCCAGCCTTGCCCAACGTTTGCCCGGCGCGGTGGTGCTGCCGCCGCATGGGCCGGACCGGCTGGCCGAGGCCGGGTGGGACGCGGTGGTGGAGGAAGCCCTGTCGGCCCGCATCGATTTTCCCGGCGGGCAATTGCTGCTGGCGCCGACGCCGGCGATGCTGGTGATCGATGTGGATGGCCCCGGCGATCCGCAGGCGCTGGCCGAGGCGGCGGCGCGGGCGGTGGCTGCGGCCGTGCGCCGACTGGGGCTGGGCGGGCCGATCGTGGTGGATTTCCCCACGCTGGGCGGCCGGGCGGCGCGCGCGGCGGTGGATGCGATCCTGGCCGAAATGCTGCCGCCCCCGTTCGAGAAGACCGCGATCAACGGCTTTGGCCTGGTGCAGATCATCCGCCCGCGCACCCGCCGCAGCCTGGTGGACGAAGCGCGGCGGCCGGGCTTTGCCGCGCTGGAATTGCTGCGCCGGGGCATGCGGCTGGTCGGCCCGGTGCGTATCACGGCCGCCCCCGCCGTGGTGGCCTGGCTGCACGACCGCCCGGCCCTGACTGTCGAACTGTCGCGACTGACCGGCGGGGCGACGCAACTGGAGGCGCGCGACGGCGCCGGGAGAGGCCATGTCCAGCAAGCCTGATTCGCGCCGCTGCGCCTATTGCCATGCCGCGCCGGTGGCCCAGGCCTTCCGCCCCTTCTGCAGCGCCGGCTGCCGGGCGCGTGATCTCAACGCCTGGCTGTCGGATCGCTATGTCATCCCCGGTGGCAGCGATGATGATGAACTTTCTGCATCATCCCCGCTGGACAAGCACGACGAGGCTGGCTAAACGGCCGCCTCCCACGCGGTTCACCCAACCGCCGGAAGCAAGTGGGCCCGGGTAGCTCAGGGGTAGAGCAGGGGANAAATCCCCGTGTCGGTGGTTCAAATCCGCCCCCGGGCACCATCATTTCAAAGACTTAGGATGCGATAGCGACCGTATCGTTGGTGCGCGCGGTGAATTTTGGGTGGATCGCATCCCCGCTGCTCATTTCAAGTGCTGACGCCGCAGCATCGATATGGGCTGCATCCACATGTGCATATCGCAGAACCATGGACACTGTTTTGTGTCCGCTGATCTTCATGATGGTCGGGATATCGGCGCCGGCCCGCACCAGCCTTGTGACGGCAGTGTGGCGCATCACGTGTGGCGTGACGACCTTGTCGTCGAGACCGGCTGCAATGACCGCGCGGCGGAACCCCTTTGCAAAGCAGATCCTGTGGCCCTTGGTCGTTCCTCCCTCGCGACCCGGAAACACCCATTCATCAGATTCATCACGTTGGGCGCGTTCCTCTGCCAGCTTCGTAGCGAGATCGGCTGGCATCGGCTGATCGCGGCTTCCCGCCTTCGCAATGGGCACTGAACCGCGCCGGGTTTGCCGGAGGCTCCAACTCCTGAG
>NZ_NOXT01000079.1 GCF_002251755.1 Sandarakinorhabdus cyanobacteriorum | reverse complement strand
CACGGCGTTGCGTTGGCCCGCCATGAACCCGCCGGTTGCCAGTTCACGCACCAGCGGCTCATTGACCGGCGTGGCCGCAAAGTCGAACCCGGCGATCTCCTTGGCCAGCGGCAGCTTGGCGATGGTCATCTGGTATTTGATCGAGCGCGCCTGCTTCTCGCTGATCTCGGCGGTCAGCAGGTCGCCGACGACCCGCGGCGCGGAGTGCTGGCGTTTTACCGCGTCAGCGATGACATCATCATAAGCGTGACGCATTCCGGCGAGCTTCAGCTCGGCCATCATCTCCAGGATCTGGTGGCGTTCCATACGGTCTCCTCAGGCTGTCGTAACGGGCACAGTCGGCACGCGGCTCGTGACGCAGGCGCAGCGCATCAGGCGTGACGATATTGAGCGGCGCGGGCGGCTGCCGCTGGCGGGTCAGGATGTTGAGCACGACGTCGCAACTGACCGCGCCGCCGATGAGCGCTTCACTGCATGCGGCTTCGACAGCGTCGACGCCGTCGCTGGTGATCGCAGTCAGGATGCCGACCATCTGGCGATCGCCATCGGCATGGCCGGCAAGCCGGCGGCGCACCCGCTCGATTGCCGGCGGCAGTGCCCAGTCCTTGAACGGTGCGCCGTTGCGCAGGGCGCCGGGCTTGCGCTTCAACACCGGCAGGTAATGCCAGGGATCATAGATGACCTGGTCGCGGCCGAACCGGCGGGGGTGTTCGCCAACGATCTCGCCGCCTTGCCGGATCACGATGCGGTCGGCGTAGGCATGGATATCGACCGCTTGTCGCGCGACATNACCGCTCGCCCCGCTGCCTTGGCGTGCACCGAGTATTTGTTGTGATCGAACCGGACCAGCAGCGTCTTGGACACCGACGCCGGCAGCGCATGGAAGCCATCGAACGGACCCCGGTAGCCGATCAGCGCCGGGCGATCCGCCGCTTCGAACACATCCCACACTGTCCGGTCCTTCAACTCGGGGTGCGCCGCCCGCTTGGCATGCGCCACGCAGCGATCCGCCAGCCAGGCGTTCAACTCGTCGAGGGTCTTGAACCGCAGCCGCGGCGTGAAGAAGCGCTCGCGCACCAGCCCAACCTGGTTCTCGACCTGACCCTTCTCCCATCCCGACGCCGGCGTGCAAGCCACCGGATCAACCAGATAATGCCCGCACATCTGCAGGAATCGCCGGTTGTACTGCCGCTCGCGCCCCACGAAGATCGCATCGACCGCGGTCTTCATATTATCGTAGATCCCGCGCTGGCAGGCGCCGCCCAGGAACGCGAACGCCTTGTCATGCGCGTCGAACACCATCTCCTGGC
>NZ_NOXT01000122.1 GCF_002251755.1 Sandarakinorhabdus cyanobacteriorum | reverse complement strand
GCAACGCCCTGACAGGAAGGCTCATGAATAAGGCGGGTCAGGTCCGTGCTTTGGCACCCTCAAGAATCGTAGCGCTTGGTTGCAAGGCCTATGATGCTCTGCTTAACGTTGGCGCCGAATCCGAACATCAAATCGTTCTTATCAAGCGCGCAATTGGAGACACGACCATTCCTCCCCAAGCCCTTGCGATCTTGGCACAGTTGAAAGCCGCGAGGAAAAACTGACATCTCAAAATCCGGGAAAGCGTTAACAATTCCTCTATTCGAAGGCAGGGAGGTAGCGATTGGGAGGCGGGACCCGGATCGAGTCCGGAGCGACGTGTGCAGGAAGGGCGGCGTAAAGACTGACGGGTGCAGGGTCTGCGACCCTGCCCGCCGGAGGCCCTCTTGCCTTACCCCTCGTCCGCCGCGCGGATGACCGGTTGCATCACATGGATGAACGCCAGCGCCGTCAGATACGCGCCTGCTGCAATAGCAAACATCGGCCAGTAACCCACCCCGTTCGTCAGGCACCAGCCGGTGAGTTCGATGATGCCGGTGCCGGTGAGGTTGCCGGCGACGCCGCCCAGGGCCATCACGCTGGCGACGCGGGCGGGGGGGACGGTGTCGGCGGCCAGCCCGAAGATGTTGGTGGAAAAGCCCTGGTGCGCGAGCAGGGCGAGGCCGATGATGAGGGCGGCGGCCATGGCGCTGGGGGCCTGGAGGGCGAGCGGGATGGGCAGGATGAGCACGGCATAGAGGGCCATGCTGGTTTTGCGGGCCTTGTTGATGCTCATGCCGCGTTTCAGGAGGGCGGGGAACAGCAGCCCGCAGCTGAAGGCGCCGACGGCGGCGAGGGCGAAGATGAGGGCGCTGGGCAGGCCGACTTCGGCTTGGGTGAGGCCGAAGGTTTTCACCAGGAAATCGGTGGACCAGAAGAGGACGAACCACCAGACACAATCGGTGAGCGCCTTGGCGCCGACCACCGTCCAGGTGCGCCGGTCGGACAGAAGCTGCGCCCAATTGCCGTCGAGTGCGGCCTTTTTGGCGACGCCGACGGGGGCGAGGCGGCGGGTGCCGCCGATCCACAGCGCGAGCCAGACGAAGCCGAGGGCGCCGGTGACGAGGAAGGCGGCCTTCCAGCCGAAGGCGAGGGCGAGTGGCGGGATCAGCAGCGGGGTGAGGATGGCGCCGATGTTGGGCGCGGTGTTGACCATGCCAAGGCCGAAGCTGCGCTGGGTGAGCGGCAGATAGGTGGCGGCGGCCTTAACCGCGGCGGGGGTGTTGACGCTTTCCGCCACCGCCAGCACGGAGCGGGCGACGACAAACTGGCTCACGTTCGCGGCGGCGGCGTGGGCCATGCCGGCCGCGCTCCACACCGCGACGGCGATGCCATAGGCAAGGCGCACGCCAAAACGGTCAACAAACCAGCCGACGGCGAGCAGGGCGAAGGCAGCGGAGAGCTGGAACACGCTGCCGAGGTGGGCGAATTCCTGATCGCTCCAGCCGAATTCGGCTTCCAGCGTGGGCTTCAGCAGCGCCAGCACCTGCCGGTCGACATAGTTCAGCGCAGTGCCGACGAACAGCAACGCGATCAGCAGCCGGCGGGCGCGGGCTTCGGCATCGACGGGCAAAGGGCCTCTCCCCAAAGGCGTTTTTTTGAGACTTGGCGGTTGTGGGCCCGGCCGTCAACCAATCACCGGCTTTTGCCGGGCAAACCCCAACCGCTCATGCCGAGCCTGTCGAGGCACGCACCGCGCCTGGAGCGTGCCTCGACAGGCCCGGCATCAACAGATCAGAAGTCGAGCTTGTCGTAATGCGGGGGCGGGGGCAGGCCTTCCAGCCGTTCGGCCAGCAGCGGCCGGAAGGTGGGGCGGGATTTGATGGCGCTGTACCAGGTTTTGGCCGGTTCATGGCCATCCCATTCCAGGCCGGCGAGATAATCGGCGACCGAAAGATGCGCGGCGGCGGCGATATCGGCGAGGCCGAACTGGCCGCCGCTGATCCAGGCGCGGCGTTCCAGCAGGAAATCGATATAATCCAGGTGCATGTCGGCCATCCGCCCGGCCTGACGGATCATGCCGCCATCCGGCGCGCCCTTCAGCACGGCGCGCTTGTACATGCGTTCGGCCAGCAGCGGCGCGTTCACTTCGGCATAGAATTTCTGATCAAACCAGGCGACCAGCCGGCGGGTTTCGGCGCGGGCTTCGGGTGTGGCGCCAAGCAGCGGGGTGCGTTCCAGCGCTTCTTCGAAATGTTCGGTGATGGCGACCGAATCGCACAGGATCAGATCGGTGCCGCCCAGATCGCTGCGCCGCATCACCGGGGTTTGCCCGGCCGGGTTCATCGCGGTGAATTCAGGGCGTTTTTCCCACGGACGTTCCTGCACCAGCTCGTGGGTGACGCCCTTCACCGCCAGGGCAAAGCGCACCTTGCGGCTGAACGGACAGAGGGTGAAATGGTAAAGTCGCCACATTTCATCCTGTCATAATCATGTTTGCCGGCTTGGAAAGAGGCGGGTGCATCCACGCGCCTGTTGCAAATCGTTCGCAACAACTCTAGGCCTTGGGCGATGACCCGGCGACTTGCCTTGTTGGCCCTGTGGGCGGTGCTGATGGCGCCGCTGGCTGGCTTGTGGTGGCAGGCGGCGGCACCGGATGCCGATGTGGATGCGCTGGTGGCGGCCAGCGGCAACTGGGCGATGGCCTGGCTGGCGATTGCCGTGGTGATGACGCCGCTGGCCCGGATGTGGCGGCCACTGGCGCGACTGTTGTGGCTGCGGCGCGGCATCGGTCTGGCGGCCTTTGGCGCCAGCGGCGTGCATCTGTGGCTTTATGTGCTGGCGATGCGCGGCTTTGCCGAAGCGGGCGGCGAATGGGCATTGATTGCCGATGAAGCCTTCACGCCCGGTATCCTCACCGGCTGGGCGGCGCTGGCGCTGATGCTGTTGCCGGCGCTGGCCAGCAGTGATGCGGCGATGCGGGTGCTGAAACGGGCGTGGAAGCCGGTGCAGCGCCTGGCCCTGCCGGCGGCGGTGCTGGCGCTGGCCCATATGGCGGTGGTGCACGATGCGTTCAGCCTGGCGATGGCCGTGGCCGGCGTGGTTGGCGGGCTGCAACTGGTGCGATTTTTTCCTGCAAGCAGAAAGGCATGAACATGCGCGTGATGATGATGGCGGCCGTGGCGGCTGCGGTGATGGCGGGCCCGGCGCTCGCCACCGGCAAGCTGAAATGCAACGTCAAGCCGGCCGACATGAAGCCGATCGAGGCGCTGAAGGCCGAGCTGACCAAGCAGGGCTGGACGGTGGCGAAGGCCAAGGTCGATGGCGGCTGCTATGAAGTCTATGGCGTGATGCCGGAGACGGGCCGGGTTGAGGCCTATTTCGATCCGGCGACGTTCGAGAAGCTCTATGTCGAGCAGCGCGGCAAGGTGCTGTTCAAGAAGGGGTGACGTAGATCCTCCCCCCGCTGGGGGAGGTGCCCGCAGGGCGGAGGGGACTGGCGCGACCGCGTTTGGCGGCCCCCTCCGTCAGCCTGCGGCTGCCACCTCCCCCACAGGGGGAGGATGTTCAGGCCTTGGCGGCGCGCGGTTTGGCCTTGGGCTTCGCCGGTTTGGCCGCCTTGGCCTTCAGCGCGGCCACTTCGGCTTCCAGCTCGTTGATGCGCAGGGCCTGGCGCACGATGATGTCCTGCATCGCCGCAACCGAAGGATCGGGCGCGGCCGAGGCGGGCGGCGGCTCTGGGGCCACCGGCGCGGCTTCGGCTTTCGGCGGTTCCGGCGGCTTTGGGGCCTCGGGCTTCACCACTTCGGCTTCCACCACCGTTTCGGTGCGGAAAATGCCGCTTTCGCGCGCCTTTCGGATCAGCGGGGCGGCGGTCACCGCCAGCTGCATCAGGCTCTCGATCAGCGGATCATTGCTCTTGGCCATCGTCGGGTCCTTCAACTGTCTTACAAATATATGGCAGTGAAGGACCCGATTTCAAGAGCCGGCCTCACTCCGCCGCGATGGCGCTGCTCTCGTCGCTGAGCGGGTGGGCGAGGCGGCTGATCATCTCCTTCGGGCACACCTGCCAGAAGCGCTCGCGAGTGCGGTCCCACTCGGCGAGCAGGCCGGCGGCCCATTTCGAACCGGTTTCCGCCACATGCGCTTCGATCAGACCGTGGAGCACGCCTTCCCAATGGGCGCTGGCCAGCCGTTGCACCACCACCGATTCGCGGTTCACCCGGCGTTCGAAACCGCCATCGGCATCGAACACGAAGGCCATCCCGCCCGACATGCCAGCGGCGAAATTGTCCCCGGTGGTGCCCAGGATCACGGCGGTGCCGCCGGTCATATATTCACAGCCGTTGGCGCCGCAGCCTTCCACCACCACGGTCGCGCCGGAATTGCGCACGGCAAAGCGCTCGCCCGCGCGGCCGGCGGCAAACAGCTGGCCGGAGGTGGCACCATAGAGCACGGTGTTGCCGACAATCGCATTGTCCTGGCTGGCGAGCGTGCTCGACACCATCGGCCGCACCACGATGGTGGCGCCCGACAGGCCCTTGCCAACATAGTCGTTGGCTTCGCCGAACACCTCCAGCTTGACGCCCTGCACGGCAAAGGCGCCGAGCGACTGGCCGGCCGAGCCGCGCAGGCGGATATGGACGTGACCGGGGCTGAGCGCCGTCATGCCGAACCGGCGGGTGATCTCGCCCGACAGCCGGGTGCCGACGGCGCGGTGGGTGTTGCGCACGGTATAGGCCAACTGCATCTTCTCGCCGCGTTCGAACAGATGGGCGGCGTCGCGGATCATTTCGGCGTCCAGACTGTCGGGCACCGGGTTGCGGCCGTTGCCCAGGCCCCAGCGCCGCATGGCATCGGGCGCATCGACCTTGGCGAGGATCGGGTTCAAGTCGAGATCGTCGAGATGCTCGGCCCCACGGTTGATCTGGCGCAGCAGTTCGGTGCGGCCGATCACATCGTCGAGGCTGCGGCAGCCGAGGCGGGCGAGAATCTCGCGCACCTCTTCGGCGATGAAGCTCATCAGGTTGATGACCTTTTCCGGCGAGCCGCCGAACTTCTGGCGCAGGGCATCGTCCTGCGTGCAGACGCCCACCGGGCAGGTGTTCGAATGGCACTGGCGCACCATGATGCAGCCCATGGCCACCAGGCTCATGGTGCCGATGCCATATTCCTCGGCACCCAGAATGGCGGCGATCACCACGTCGCGGCCAGTCTTCAGGCCGCCATCAGCGCGCAGCTTCACCCGGTGCCTGAGGCCATTGAGCGTGAGCACCTGGTTGACTTCGGACAGGCCCATTTCCCACGGCGTGCCGGCATATTTGATGCTGGTCTGCGGGGAGGCGCCGGTGCCGCCGACATTGCCGGAGATGAGGATGGTATCGGCATGGGCCTTGGCAACGCCGGCCGCAACCGTGCCGATGCCGGCGCTGCTAACCAGCTTCACGCACACCCGGGCGCGGGTGTTGATCTGCTTCAGATCATAGATGAGCTGGGCCAGATCCTCGATCGAATAGATATCGTGGTGCGGCGGCGGGCTGATCAGCGTCACACCGGGGGTGGAGTGGCGCAGCCTGGCGATCAGCTCGGTCACCTTGAAGCCGGGCAGCTGGCCGCCCTCGCCGGGCTTGGCGCCCTGCGCGACCTTGATTTCGATCTCCTCGCAGGCGTTCAAATATTCCGCCGTCACGCCAAAGCGGCCCGAGGCGATCTGCTTGATGACCGAATTGGCGTTGTCGCCATTGGCATAGGGGGTGAAGCGGCTGCGATCCTCGCCGCCTTCGCCCGACACCGCCTTGGCGCCGATGCGGTTCATGGCAATCGCCAGCGTCTCATGCGCTTCGGGGGACAGGGCGCCCAGGCTCATGCCCGGGGTCACGAAGCGCTTGCGGATTTCGGTGACCGATTCGACCGATTCGATCGGCACCGGCTTGGTGCCCGGCACGAAATCCAAAAGGTCACGCAGGGAGATCGGCGGCAGCGCCTGCACGCCGCGGCTGAACTTCTGATAATCGCTGTAGCTGTCGCGGCTGACGGCGGTTTGCAGCAGGTGGATGAGCTGGGCGCTCCAGGCGTGCGCCTCACCACCGGCGCGCCAGCGATAAAGGCCGCCCACCGGCAGGGCGATCACATCCTCGTCCCACGCCTTGTCGTGGCGCAGCTGGGCGTTGATGAACAGCGATTCAAAGCCTTCGCCGGAAATCTTGGCCGGCATGCCGGGGAAGAAATCATTCACCAGCGCGCGGGACAGGCCAACGGCTTCGAAGTTGTAGCCGCCGCGATAGGAGGAGATCACCGCGATCCCCATCTTGGCCATGATCTTCAGCAGGCCATCGTCCACCGCCTTCTTGTAGCGGGCGACGCAATCGCTTAGCGACATGCTGCCGAACAGGCCGCGGGCGTGGCGATCGGCAATCGCCTCCTGCGCCAGATAGGCATTCACCGTGGTGGCACCCACGCCGATCAGCACGGCGAAATAATGGGTGTCGAGCGCCTCGGCCGAGCGGACGTTGATCGAGACATAGGTGCGCAGGCCCTTGCGCACCAGGTGGGTGTGCACGCCCGCCGTCGCCAGGATCATGGCGATGCCGGCCTTTTGTGCCGATTGATGCTCGTCGGTCAGGAACAATTGCGTCTTGCCCTGGCGCACGGCGGTTTCCGCCTCGGCCCGGATGCGGGCGATGGCGGCGCGCAGCGCGGCGGGGCCGCCGTTGATGTCGAACGTGCAGTCAATCTCGGCGACCTGCCGGCCGAAATGGCCTTTCAGCACATCCCAGTCGCGGTTGGTCAGCACCGGCGAATCCATCACCATCACGCCGGCCTGGGTGGCTTCGTCGTCCAGGATGTTGGTCAGGTTGGAAAAGCGCGTCTTCAGGCTCATCACCCGGGTTTCGCGCAGGGAATCGATCGGCGGGTTGGTGACCTGGCTGAAATTCTGCCGGAAGAAATGGCTGAGGTTGCGGGCGTTTTCGGAAATCACCGCCAGCGGGGCATCATCGCCCATGCTGCCCACGGCCTCCTTGGCGTCTTCCACCATCGGCGCCAGGATCAGCTCCATGTCTTCCAGCGTCTGGCCGGCGGCGATCTGGCGGCGGCGCAGTTCATCGCGGGCAAAGGCCGGGCCGGGTTCCGGGCTGGCCCTACCGGGCAGATCCTCGAAATTGGTGAAGCCGGCGACCAGCGCGGCATAATCCTGCGCGCCGGCGACCTTGGCCTTGATCTCGGCATCGCTGTAAAAACGCGACGGCGCGGCATCGAGATCAACCGCGATCATCTCGCCGGGGCCGAGCGCGCCCTTCTTGGCCACATCGGCTTCCGGCACCACCACCATGCCGGCTTCGGACCCGGTGATCAGCAGGCCATCGCGGGTGAGGCAATAGCGCATGGGTCGCAGCGCGTTGCGGTCCAGCCCCGCCACCACCCAGCGGCCATCGGTCATGGCCAGCGCCGCCGGCCCATCCCACGGCTCCATCAGCGAAGCGAAAAAGGCATACATGGCGCGGGTGGCGGGATCGAGCGTCGGGTCCTGCTGCCAGGCCTGCGGGATCAGCATCAGCTTGGCGGTCGGCGCATCGCGGCCGGAGCGCACAAAGGCTTCGAACACCGCGTCCAGCGCCGCCGTGTCCGACGCGCCGGCCGGGATCAGCGGCTTGATATCCTCCGAATGCTCGCCAAAGGCCGAAGCCGCCATCTTGATCTCGTGGCTCTTCATCCAGTTGGTGTTGCCGCGGATCGTGTTGATCTCGCCATTGTGGGCAAGGCAGCGGAACGGCTGCGCCAGCCACCATTGCGGGAAGGTGTTGGTGGAATAGCGCTGGTGATAGATGGCAAAGCGCGACACGAAGCGCTCGTCGTTGAGGTCGGGATAGAAGACGCTCAGCGATTCAGCCAGGAACAGACCCTTGTAGATGAGGGTGCGGCACGACAGCGAGCAGAAGTAGAAGCCCTGGATCTGCGCCTCGATCACCTTCTTCTCGATGCGGCGGCGGATCAGGAACAGATCCTTCTCGAACTGCTCCTTGGCATCGTCGCCGTTCGGCCTGGGCCCGGCGATCATGATCTGCTCGATCTCCGGCCGGCTCTGCATCGCCTTGTCGCCGATGCAGCTGATGTCCACCGGCACCTGCCGCCAGCCATAGACCTTGTAGCCAAAGCCGATGATTTCCGATTCGACGATGGTGCGGCAGGCCTCCTGCGCGCCCAGATCGGTGCGCGGCAGGAAGACCTGGCCCACCGCGAGCAGGCCGGCGACCGGCTTCTGCCCGTGGCGTTCGATATGCTCGTGAAAGAAATCGACCGGGATTTCGACCAATATGCCGGCGCCATCCCCGGTCTTGCCATCGGCATCGACGGCGCCGCGGTGCCACACCGCCTTCAGCGCATCGATCGCTGCCGTCACCACCCGCCGCTGTGGCCGGCCATCGGTGGCGGCCACCAGGCCCACGCCGCAGGCATCGCCCTCCAGCTCGGGGCGATACATGCCGATCTCGGCGATGCGGGCGCGCTCTTCGGCGCTGGCGGTGAAGACGGGCAGGGTGGTCATCGGTCGGGCTCCCGAAACGGGCTTATTTCTGTGCAGGTGGCGGCGCGATGCTGTTCAGCGGGGCCAGCGCGGCGCGCAGGCGCGGCGCGTTGGCGGTCATGGCGGCATCAATCTTGGCGCCGATCAGCCGGGCGGTCTGCACCGCGATCTCCTGGCCCACCAGTGCCTGCTTGGCCTGCAGCTTCACGCCCAGAGGGCTCTTGTAAAAGGCAATCAGGCCATTCAGCTCTGCCGCGCTATATTGCCGGGCATAGGCCTGGGCGGCGGCGGCCACCACGGCGTTAACATTCTGGTTGATCACGCCTTGCGCGATTTCGGCCTGAATGGCGCCCGCCTTCTGCAGCACCGGATCAAATTTCGCCTTGTTGGCCTGATAGGCCGGAATGAAGCCCGGCTGCTGGGCCAGCATGGCGCCGATCACATTGCCGCGCTTCATCTGGGCAACGGTGCCAGCCATCTGGCGCTGCAGTTGCGCCTTCAGGCCCAATTGCGCCACCAGCGCGTTGGCGGCCTGCATGGTGGCGGCATCGGCCTTCACCGGCGGCGGTGCCGGCGGGCCGGCCGGGCGGGCCGGCGGCTGGGCCGTGGCGCTGCCCAACGAGGCGACGGCGGCGATCAGGATGGTGGCTGCAGACGACATTGAAATTCCCCAGTCGCGGGCGCGATCAGGCCGCCACCATGGCGGCCGTGCTGGCCCGGGCGCGCAGATATTGGTGCATCTGCGCCGCCACGTCACGCCCGTCGCGCACCGCCCACACCACCAGGCTGGCGCCGCGCACGATGTCTCCGGCGGCGAACACGCCATCCAGCCCGGTCATCATCGTCTTGTGGTCAACGCGGCATGTGCCCCAGCGCGTCACCGGCAGATCCGGCGCGCCGAACAGGGTGGGCAGATCCTCCGCATCAAAGCCCAGCGCCTTGATCACCAGATCGGCGGGCAGGGTGAAGCGGTTGTCGGCATCCGGTTCGGGGGCGCGGCGGCCATCGGGGCCGGGCTGGCCCAGCCGCATGCCCTGCGCCACCACGCCGGTGGCGGTGATTTCGGCGGGAGCAGCCAGCCACACGAAGTCCACGCCCTCTTCCTCGGCATTGGCGACTTCGCGGGCGGAACCCGGCATATTCTCCCGGTCACGGCGATAAAGGCATTTCACGCTGGCCGCGCCCTGGCGGATGGCGGTGCGCACACAGTCCATCGCGGTGTCACCACCGCCGATCACCACCACATGCTTGCCGGCGGCATCAAATTGCCCCGCATCGGGCAGCACATCGCCAAAGCCGGTCTTGTTGGCGGCGATCAGATAATCCAGCGCTGCCATCGTCGTCGGGCCATCGGCGCCCGGCACCTCGACCTGGCGGGCCTTGTAGACACCGGTGGCGATCAGCACGGCATCATGGCGTTCGCGCAGCTCCGCCAGGCTGGCATCGCGGCCCACGGCAAAATTCAGATGGAAGTGCACGCCGCCGGCCGCCAGCCGCTCCACGCGCCGCATCACCACCGGCTTTTCCAGCTTGAAGCCGGGGATGCCATAGGTCAGCAGGCCACCCGCCCGGTCATGCCGGTCATAGACATGCACGTCATAGCCCTTCACCCGCAGCGCTTCCGCCGCGGTCAGCCCGGCCGGGCCGGCGCCGATGATCGCCACGCTCTGGCCGCTGCGGTCAGCCACCGGCTTCAGCGGCTTCACCCAGCCATTTTCCCAGGCGGTGTCGGTGATGAATTTTTCAACCGATCCGATGGTGACGCTGCCAAAGCCTTCCTCGATCACGCAATTGCCTTCGCACAGCCGGTCCTGCGGGCAGATGCGGCCGCAGATTTCCGGCATGGCGTTGGTGGCGGACGAGACTTCATAAGCCTCTTCCAGCCGGCCTTCCGCCGTCAGCTTCAACCAGTCGGGGATATTGTTCTGCAGCGGGCAATGCACCTGGCAGAAGGGCACGCCGCACTGGCTGCAGCGGCCAGCCTGCTCCTCGGCCTTGGCCAGGATATAGGGGCGGCTGATCTCCAGGAAATCCTGCGCGCGTTCGTCGGCGGTGCGCTTGGCCGGATAGGCCTGGTCCCGCTCGATGAACTTCAGCAATTTTGTTGCGCCCATGGCTGCCATCCCTTTCGATGGGATGCGCGAAACCATATCGCGACGCGCTTGTCACGCAAAAAGCGGGAGATTGGGCAACAATACTGCCCTTTTTGGAACGAAAGCGGCGATTTCTGCCGATTATGCCCAAAAATTCATGGCCGATCCGGCCCTATCGCGCCCAGAGCCAGGCCAGAGCCGCGCCGCCGGCGATGATTCGATACCAGGCAAAGGGTGCAAAGCCATAACGGCTGACCAGCGCGACAAAGCCCTTCACCACCACCAGCGCCACCACGAAGCTGACGGCAAAGCCGATGCCGATGGCGCTGAGGTTGGAGGCATCGAGCGCGTCCCGGTTCTTCCACAGCATCAGCACGGTGGCGCCCGAAATGGTCGGCACCGCGAGAAAGAAGCTGAATTCGGCCGCGGTCTTGCGGTCTACCCCCAGCATCAGGGCGGCCATGATGGTGGCGCCCGATCGCGACACGCCGGGGATCATGGCGAGACATTGGCCGAGGCCGATCTTCAGCGACTGGCCGGCCGACAGCGCTTCCACCCCCGAAACCCGGGCCTCGACCATGCGCCGTTCGATCCACAGGATCGCGATGCCGCCCAGGATCAGCGACACCGCCACCGTGGTCGGGCTTTCCAGCAGCGCCTCCACCGCCTTGATGAACAACACGCCCATCACCGCGGCCGGCAGGAAGCCCAGCACCACGTTGCCCAGGAAGGCAAAGGCCCCGGCATCGCGCCGCAGCAGCCCCTGCGCCACGCCCATGAAGCGGCCCCAATAGGCGACCAGCACGGCCAGGATGGCGCCGGACTGGATGGCGATGTCAAAGGTGGCGCCGGCCTCCCCCGAAAAGCCCAGCAGCTCGCCAGCGAGGATCAGGTGGCCGGTGGAGGACACCGGCAGATATTCGGTCAGCCCCTCGACAATGCCGAGCAGGATGATGGTGAGAAGATCGGGCTGGTTCATCAGGCGGCCTTGGCAAAGCGACCGCCGCGGCGGAAGCGTTCCAGCATGGCCGGCACGAAGGCGGCCAGCGGCGTGGGGGTGACGCCCAGATCGGCAAGGCCCGGCCTGCCGGGGCCGACGATATTGCCCTTTTTCAGCATCGCGAGCTGATCGCTGTTCATCGGCATGAAGGGCAGCACGTCACCCAGCTTGGCCAACAGTCCCGACGTGAAGTCCGACAAGGGCACCACCGGCCGGTCGAGCCCGGTCAGGTCCGAAATCATCTGCAGAATGGCGGTGAAGCTGAGCACATCCGGCCCGCCCAGTTCATAGGTCTGGCCGCGCGCCGCCGGATTGTTCAGCGCCGCCAGCACCGCATCAGCGACATCATGGACATAGACTGGCTGGAACAGGCTGCTGCCCGAAATCGCCGGCAGGAAGGGCGCGATGCGCGCCATCCCGGCAAAACGGTTGAAAAACTGGTCTTCCGGCCCCGCCACCAGGCTGGGGCGCAGGATGGTGGCGCCGGGGAAGGCGGCCAGCACCGCCTGCTCGCCTTCGCCCTTGCTGCGGGCATAGGCGATGGGGCTGCCGGCATCGGCCCCGATGGCGGACACCTGCACGAAACTGCGCGCGCCCGCCGCCGCTGCCGCCCGGGCGGCCCGGCCGGCGCCTTCGGCCTGCAGCGAATCAAACCGCTGGCTGCCGGATTCGGCCAGGATGCCGACGAGATTCACCCCGGCCGCCGCGCCGGCAAAGGCCGCCGCCATGTCGGCATCGCTGGTGATGTTGCCCGAAACCACCTGGATCTGGCCCAGATCGCCCAGCGGCTTCAGGAACAGCGCGCTGTCGGCATGGCGCGACACGGCGCGCACCCGGCAGCCGGCCCGCGCCAGCGCCTGCACCACATAGCGGCCGATGAAGCCGGCTCCACCCACCACCGTCACCAGTTCGCCCTGGGCCAGGGGGGGCACCCCGTTCACGCTGTTTGCCATCATGGCGGCAGGGTTTAGCGGCAGTTGCCCGCCCTGTCTTGGGCCATCTTGCCCCCGGCGCAGTGCCCCCGGAAAAATCGACAGAAAATCGGCTGGCAGCGGTTGACAAGCCCGCCGCCTGCCCATAACAGCCGCCAACTACCGCGCTGCGAAAGCGGCGCCGTGCCCAGATGGCGGAATTGGTAGACGCACCAGCTTCAGGTGCTGGCGCTCGCAAGGGCGTGGAGGTTCGAGTCCTCTTCTGGGCACCATCTTTCGAAAAGGCCGCTCTTCGGGGCGGCCTTTTTTCGTTGCGCCGGGCCCATGCGCCGGGCCAAATCGCCGCCATGATCCGCACGCTCCTGCTCGCCGCCCTGATCGCCGCCCCCGCCGCCGCGCAAACCCTGCCGGTGGCCGAGGCGGATTTTGTCACCCGCGATTTCCGCTTCGGCGATGGCCAGCTGCTGCCCGAGCTGAAGCAGCATTATCGCACCCTGGGCACGCCGCAGCGCGATGCGGCAGGCAATATCACCAACGCGGTCATGATCGGCCATGGCACCGGCGGCACCGGCGCCCAGTTCCTCACACCCCAGTTCACCCGCCTGTTCGCGCCCGGCGCGCCGCTTGATCTCGCCACCCACTTCATCATCCTGCCCGACGCCATCGGCCATGGCGGCTCGTCCAAACCCAGCGACGGGCTGAGGATGGCCTTCCCGGCCTATGACTATGCCGACATGGTGCGCGCGCAGGGCCTGCTGCTCGATAATCTCAAGGTGAAGCGGCTGCGGCTGCTGATGGGCACATCGATGGGCTGCATGATGGGCTTCCAGTTCGGCACCGATCTGCCCGGCCGCGCCGCCGCGATCATGCCGCTGGCCTGCAATGTCATCCCGCTGGCCGGGCGCAACCGCATGTGGCGGGCGATGGCGATCCAGGCGATCAAGGCCGATCCGGATTGGAACGGCGGCAATTACAGCAAACAGCCGCTGAACGGCCTGAGGGTTGGTGTGGCGTTGCAGGCGATGGCGAGTTCGGCCCCGGTGAGGATGCAGGCCGATTGGCCGACGCGTGACCTCGCCGATGCCGCCGCCGAACGCGCCATGGCGCAGGGCCTAGCCGGCAGCGCCGACGCCAACGACCGCATCTATCAGCTGGAGGCCAGCCGCAATTACAACCCGGCCCCCAATCTCGCCCGCATCACCATGCCCATCACCTGGGTGAACAGCGCCGATGATTTCATCAACCCACCTGGTGTCGGCGATGCTACCGCCCACGTGAAGGCCATGCCACAGGGCCGCTTCGTGCTGATCCCCGAAACCGCCGAAACCCGCGGCCACAGCACCCACACCTGGTCGGTCTTCTGGGAGGGCGAGCTGAAGGCGCTGCTGGCGCGGACCCTGTAGCCGATTTTCTGCCCCTTGGTTGATGCGGGCAAAGGGCGACCGGCCGAAACGCGCAGATTCGGATTTTGGGCTGGCGACCGCCATTCGACCAGCAGTGCCTTTGACAGGCCCGCCCTGCACCCGCGCCGCCACTGCTTGTCAAACTGGAGCAGACCGATTCATCTGCGAGCATGGTGCCGGCTGAGGGGATCGAACCCCCGACCTTCGGTTTACAAAACCGCTGCACTACCGCTGTGCTAAGCCGGCCCGGTTGCGGGATTAGCGGCTTGGGGCGATGGGTTCAACAGCCGTTTGCGCAGGCGGGGTCGGGGGACCACCAGGTGATGCGGGCGATGCTGGCGCCCTGATCGGTGCGGGGATCGGTGGCGATCATGCTGATGCGGCCATCCACCGGGCTGAGCACGGTTTCGACCAGGCGGCCGAAGCTGTCGCGGATTTCGGCCAGCGGCTGGTCTTTCTTGACCGCAGCGCCCAGCGGCAGCAGCAGCCGGGCCCAGCCGGCCTTCGTGGCGCGGGCGGGCATCAGATCATTGGCGACAAACAGGCTGGCCGGCGGTGGGGTCACCTTGCCGGGCAGCATCTTCAGCTCGCGCATCAGGTTGGTGAGGCCGGCTTCGGCGCGGGCGATCATCGCATCGTCGAACATCTCGGGCCGGCCCAGTTCCAGCGTGATCGCCGGCACGCCATCATCGGTGAGGGTGTTTTCCACCGTGCCCTTGTCCCCCTTGTCCATCTTGATGATGTCGGGCCCGACCAGTTCGGCCATGCGCCGCGTGCGGGCGTTGGAGGCAAAGACATACATCATATAAGCGGTGCCGCGCGACTGGGTGTGGAGATCAACGGCGGTATCGGCATTGGGCCGAACCAGGCGGTTCCACAGCCGGCCGGCGAAATCGGCCACTGTGTTGCCGCCTTCCTTGCCGGGCATTTCGCGGTTGAGATTGGGGGCGCTGCGGCCCCAATCGGGCGTGAACTGGCGGGCCGACTGCATCAGGCCCGGCGGGTTGAGGCCTGGGACCATGACCAGCGTGCCGGCGAGTTTGGCGGGATCGACCGTGCCGGCCAGGCGGTGCAGCACGGCGATGCCATTGAGTTCATCGCCATGGATGCCGGCGGTGAGCAGCAGGCGCGGGCCGGGTGTGGCGCCCTTCACCACCACCACCGGCACCAGCCAGGGCTGGCCCACCGGGCTGGCGCCGGCGCGGAACCAGAAGCGCTGCAGCTGCCCGGCGGGCAGATCGGCGACATCGAGGCGATCGATGATGGGCACGGCATCGAGGCTGCCTATGCTTTCGGTGGCAGCCAGCGCCGGGGCAGCCAACAGCAGGGCAAGCATGGTGGCGATGGTGGCGGCCGCCGCGCGCATCAGCCTTCCCCCGGTGCCGCAGCGATGATGCGCAGCGCGTGGATGCGATCGGGGGCGACAAGATCGCCCAGCGCGGCATAGACGGCGCGTTGGCGGGCGATGCGCGACTGGCCGGCAAAGCTGGCAGCGACGAGCTTCACGGTGAAGTGCGATTCGGCATCGTCGCCGCGGTGGCCGGCGTGGCCGTGGTGCTGGTGGCTGTCGTCAATCACTTCGAGGATGGACGGTGACAGCGCGGCGGTGAGACGCGCGTGGATTTCTGCGGCAACCTTGCCCATATGCACTCCTTTGCCGGCCGTTATAGACCGGCTGAAACAAAGGGACACCGTCATTTCCGAGCCAAATGCCAGACGCCCCAACCGGTGGCACGGGCGGGTTGAACAGGCCCAGCCGCAGGCCTGTGCCTGGCCGGGCTGTGGCGAGGCCGGGGAATTTCGCGCGCCGCGATCGAACAAGGTGCCCGGCGATGTGGGCGGATGGCAGTTTCTGTGCCTTGAACATGTGCGTGCCTTCAACGCCGGCTATAATTATTTCGACGGGATGAGCGTTGACGAGATCCACGCCGCGCAATCACCGATGGCCGGCTGGGTGCAGGACATGGTGCGGGGCAAGCCGGCCTTCACCATCGGCGATCCGCACGAGCTGTTCAGCGGCAAGGGCCCGGCGCGGCCGAAACCGCCACCCGGCAAATGGGCGGCGCCCGGTGATGCCAAGGCACTGGGCGCGCTGGGGCTGGACCGCAATGCCAGCCCCGCCGATATCCGCCGCGCCTATCGCGCGCTGGTGCGCCGATACCACCCTGACAGCAATGGGGGGGACCGGTCACACGAAGGAAAGTTGCAGGCGGTGGTCAACGCCTTTACGCACCTGAAATCCGCTGCCGGATACAAGATGGAGTCGAACAAGACGTGAGCGAGATGCACGAAACCCGCCCGGTGGCCCTTTCCGCGCCCGACACCACGGTGGACGCCCGCGAGGTGTTCGGGGTCGATATCGACATGGCGGTGCCGGCCTTTTCCATTGCCGATGAACGCGTGCCGGATCTGGACCCGTCGTACGTGTTCGATCCCGACACCACGCTCGCCATCCTGGCCGGCTTTGCCCACAACCGCCGGGTGATGGTGCAGGGCTATCACGGCACCGGCAAATCCACCCATATCGAGCAGGTGGCGGCGCGGCTGAACTGGCCGTGCATCCGCATCAACCTCGACAGCCATATCAGCCGCATCGATCTGATCGGCAAGGATGCCATCGTGCTCCGGAACGGCACGCAGGTGACCGAGTTCCGCGAAGGCCTGCTGCCCTGGGCGCTGCAGACGCCGACGGCGCTGGTGTTCGACGAATATGATGCCGGCCGCCCCGACGTGATGTTCGTGATCCAGCGCGTGCTGGAAGTGGAAGGCAAGCTGACCCTGCTTGACCAGAACCGGGTGATCCGGCCCAACCCGTGGTTCCGGCTGTTTGCCACCGCCAACACCGTGGGCCTGGGTGACACCAGTGGGCTGTATCACGGCACGCAGCAGATCAACCAGGGCCAGATGGACCGGTGGAGCATCGTCACCACGCTGAATTATCTGCCCCACCACACCGAAACCGCCATCGTGGTGGCCAAGGTGAAGCAGTTTGACAGCGATGCCGGCCGCAAGACCGTGGCCAACATGGTGCGCGTGGCCGACATGACACGGTCGGGCTTCATCGGCGGCGACATTTCCACGGTGATGAGCCCGCGCACGGTGATCACCTGGGCGCAGAATGCGGTGATCTTTGGCTCCGTGGGCTTTGCCTTCCGCCTGTCGTTCCTGAACAAGTGCGACGAGGCGGAGCGCAGCATCGTCGCCGAATATTATCAGCGCGTGTTCGGCGAGGAATTGCCGGAAAGCGTGGCGGCCAAGGCGAAGCGTTGATTGCCATCCGGCACAAACTGGACTAACTTGGCTAAGTGAGGTGTGGTGATGCCGGCAACTGTCAATGTTCACGACGCAAAGACGCATCTTTCGCGCCTGCTCGACCGCGCCCATGCCGGAGAGGAAATCGTGATCGCCAAGGCCGGCAAGCCTTATGCAAAGCTGGTGAAGCTGGATGCTGCCGATGACATTCCCTTCGAACGCAAGCCGGGCGGCTGGCCGGCACTTGCGGCACTGGTCGACGATGCGATGAGCTCCGCGATGACCGATGCTGACATTGATGCGTGGGAAGCCAAGATCAGCGCAATGTGACGGGTGTGAGGCTGCTGCTTGATACCCATGCCGCCATTTGGTGGTGGGCCGCGCCGGCGTTGCTGGGGCCAGCGGCGACTGAAGCGCTGACGGCCGCGCGTCATCCGGTGTTTGTCAGCCCGGTTGTGGCCCTTGAAATCGCGATCAAGTTCCGAATCGGCAAGCTGGGATTGTTTCCTGACCCGGCCGCCGATTTTCCCCGCCTGATGGCCGAAAACCGGTTCGAGCCGTTACCGATCACCGATGCCCATGCGCTGGCTGCGGGACTGTTGCCAGGCGTCCACCGCGATCCATTTGACAGGTTGATCGCGGCGCAGGCACTGGCAGAAGGGATGACGGTGGTGACGTGCGATAGCGCGTTCTCTGAATTTGGCTGCAAGGTGCTGTGGTAATGGCTGAACAGAGCCCCATCGAGGATTTCCGCCAGGCGGTGGCCGCGACCATGCGGGCGATGGGCCATGCGCCCGACATGGAATTGGCCTATACCGCCGACAAGCCGGGCTGTTTCGGCGATCAGGCGCGGGTGCCGCAGCCGGCGCGCGCGCTGCCGGCCGAGCAGGTGGCCGAAGTGCGCGGCTGGGCCGACAGTTTCGCGCTGAAGCGGCTGCATCATGATCCCAAGGTGCATGCCGCCGATCAGCCCGATGCGGGGCTGGCGCGCGATATCTGGAACGCGGTTGAGCAGGCGCGGTTCGAGGCGCTGGGCGCCAACGAAATGGCCGGCGTCGCCCGCAACCTTGACCGGATGACCGAGCAGCGGCTGCGCACCGATCCGATCGTGCGCGCCCGCACCGCCGATGAAGTGCCGCTGGCCACCGCGATCAGCCTGATGGTGCGTGAGCGGCTGACCGGTGCCGCGGTGCCGCGGGTGGCCCAGCAGGCGGTGGATATGGTGCGAGGGGCTATCGAGGCGCAGGCCGGCAGCCATCTGGACGCGCTGGCGGCATCGATGGGCGATCAGGCGCAGTTCGGCCAGATGATGCGCCATGTGCTGGCCGATCTGGGCCTGGCCGCCGATCCCGAAGAGTCCAGTGACGAGACCGAGCAATCGGACGATGGCGCCGAGGAGGAACAGCCCGGCGAGGACAATGAGGAGAACCAGGAGGACGACGGCGGCGGCAACGAGCAATCGACCGAGACCCGCGCCGAAGAGTCCAGCGATGCGCCCGAGGATGCCGAGCAGCGCGAGGTGGAGATGGACACCGACGAGGTGTCTGACGCCGAGATGGGCGACGAGGGCCATGAGGGCATGATGCCATGGCGGCCGAACATGCCATTGAGCGACCTGCCGCCGGATTTTGACTACAAGCCCTATCTGACCAAGTTTGACGAGGTGGTGGGTGCTGCCGACCTGTGTGACGACGAGGAGTTGACCCGGCTGCGCGCCTATCTGGACCAGCAGCTGATCCCGCTGCAATCGGCGGTGACCAAGCTGGCCAACCGGCTGCAGCGCCGGCTGATGGCGCAGCAGAACCGCAGCTGGGATTTCGACCAGGAGGAGGGCCTGCTGGATGCCGCCCGGCTGGTGCGCATCGTCACCAACCCGGCCCATGCCCTCAGTTACAAGATCGAACGCGACACGGATTTCCGCGATACGGTGGTGACGCTGCTCATCGACAATTCGGGTTCGATGCGCGGCCGGCCGATTTCCATTGCCGCCATCTGCGCCGATATCCTGGCCCGCACGCTGGAACGCTGCGCGGTGAAGACCGAGATTCTGGGCTTCACGACCCGCGCCTGGAAGGGCGGCCAGAGCCGCGAGGCCTGGCTCGCGGCCGGCCGGCCGGCCAAGCCGGGGCGGCTCAATGATTTGCGCCACATCGTTTACAAGCAGGCCGATGCGCCATGGCGGCGAGCGCGCAAGAATCTGGGCCTGATGATGCGCGAGGGCCTGCTGAAAGAGAATATCGATGGCGAGGCGCTGCTGTGGGCGCACGAGCGGCTGCTGGCGCGGCCCGAAGACCGGCGCATCCTGATGGTGATTTCCGATGGCGCGCCGGTGGATGATTCCACCCTGTCGGTGAACAGCGGCAATTATCTGGAGCGGCACCTGCGCGCCGTGATCAAGCAAATCGAGACGCGCAGCCCGGTCGAGCTGATCGCCATCGGCATCGGCCATGATGTGACGCGCTATTATGCCCGCGCTGTCACCATCATGGATGCCGAGCAGCTGGGCGGCACCATCATCGAAAGCCTGGCCGGGCTGTTTGATGTGGATGGTGGCAAGGGCGCCGGTCGCGGCGGTGGCCGCGGCCGCCGGCGCTAGAGCCCGACGGCATCGGCCACCGCAGCCCGCAGCCGGGCCTTGAGATCGGCGAGCAGCGGCGCCAGGGCGGGATCGCCAATGCGGTTGCGCTGTTCGAACGGGTCGCTGGCCAGATCATAGAGCGCATCGCGCTCCGGGTGCTGGATCCAGTGGACATATTTGTGCTGCCTGGTGCGGATGGCGCGATAGCCGGCATCGTCCAGCCAGTCGAACACCGCGTCACCGCCATATTCGATATAGACTTGGTCACGCCCTCGCGCCGCTCCGGACAGGGTGGCGGCAAAGCTGCGGCCCTGGATGTGCGGCCCGATGGGTGCGCCGGCCAGTTCGAGGACGGTGGGCGCCAGATCGACGCTGGACACCAGCGCGTCGATGCGGCTGCCCGGCCGGGCAAGACCGGGCGCCCGCACCAGCAAGGGGGCCTTCACCGCCTCCTCGAATGGCAGGCGGCGCTCCACGCTCAGGCCATGCTCGCCATGGAAATAGCCGTTGTCGCTGGTGAACAGGATCACCGTGTTTTCGAGCACGCCATCGGCTTCGAGTTGCCGCAGGATGCGCCCCAGGCCTTCATCGATGGACAGCAGCATTTCCGCCCGCCCACGCACGGTTGCATCCGATGAACTGGCATCAATCTCGGCCTTATAGCGGGCGCGGGTTCCGGCCGCATATTTGCGTGCCAACAGCGCCGCCACCTGGGCATTGTTGTCGGGCAATTGATCGGGCGGCACGAAATTGGGCCGCCGTGGCACCGCCTTGCCGGCATAACGCCCATCGTGGCGCGGGGCCGGGATGAAGCGGCTGGGCACGTTGGGATCGATCGATCCATCATTGTGCTGCACCGCATCAGGGTGGATGGCCTTGTGGCCGAGATACAGAAAAAATGGCTGCGACCCGGCGGCGGCGGCGTGCAGGAAGGCCAAAGACCGATCGGTGAGCAGATCGGTGATATAGCCGGGCACCGTGGTCAGTCGGCCGTTTTCATGCAGCTGCGGATCGATGATGGCGCCCTGGCCGGGGAAGCTGACCCAATAATCAAAGCCGGGGCGCGGCGTGGCATCATTGCCCATGTGCCACTTGCCGACAAAGCCGGTGCGATAGCCGCTGCGCTGCAGGGCGCGCGGGAAGGTCTGCAGCCGATGGCTCAATTCGCTGCGCGCCTCGTTGCCGGCCACGCCATGGCGCGACGGATATTGGCCGGTGAGGATCGAGGCGCGGTTGGGCGAGCACAAGGGGATGGCGTGGATGGCTTCAGTGAACATCGCGCCCTCCCGGGCCAGTCGATCGATGTTCGGGGTTTCCAGCCAGGGGTGGCCGGCTGCGCCAAATTCATCGAATCGCATGTCGTCGACGACGATCATGACGATGTTTGGCCGCTTGCCGGTGGCGGCCCGGCTGGCCGCAGCCAGGCCAAGACTGGCACCAATGCCTTGCAAAGCCTGCCGCCGGTTGATCCTGCCCATGCTGATCCGCTGCCTCCCCCCAAGCGGGATGCTAGGCGCTGTGCTGCTGGGCTGCAATCATGCAGGAGGGCTGGCGCCAGCGGCCGGAACGGTCTTATGATGCGGCCATCGAGCCATCAACAGGGGAAGCATGGCCAGCCGGATTGCCACGATGCGCCGCGCGATCACCACGGCCGGGCCGCTGCGCCTGTCGGTGACGCTGCTGGTGTTGCTGCTGGCGCTGTTCATCGCGCGCTTCAGCTGGAATCTGCCACTGGCCCTCTCGGCCGAGCGCGGCCTCTATGATGTGCGCGTGGACCTGACCGCCCCACGGGTGGACCAGGATCCGCGTGTGGTGCTGGTGGTGTTCACCGAGGAGACGTTGACGGCCACTGGCAAGCGGTCGCCGCTCGATCGCACCATGCTGGCCCGGGCACTCACCAATCTGGATGCGCTGGGGCCACGCGCCATCGGCGTCGACATCCTGATTGACCAGCCGCAGCCGGAAGACCCGGTGCTGAAGGCCGCATTGTTGGACATGAAGACGCCGACCTTCTTCGGCTTTTCCAGCAATGCTGAGAATGGCGAGTTCGTCATGCCCTGGCAGGAAGCGCATATGCGCAATTTCTTTGGCAGCGTGGCATCGGCCCCGGTCCGCACCGCCAATATCCGGCTGGATGTGGACAATGACAATGCCTGGCGGCAGTGGCCCAATCCGGCCGGGCGGCCGCCGGCGCTGCTGGTCAATGCCATCACCGGCGTGAAAGGCTATGAGCGGCATCAGGGTTCGGCCATCTTCCGCAAAGCCCAATATGCCGACCGGCCGGTGTTTGCCTCCCTGCCGGTGGACTTGTTCGGCAATGCCGATACGGCGGCCGCGTTGAAGGATGCCATCGCCGGCAAGATCGTGCTGATCGGGGCCGATCTGCCAGAGGCGGACCGGTTCATCACGCCGTTCACCCGGCTTTCGGGCAAGACGACGCCGGGGGTGGAACTGCACGCCGTGCTGATCGCCCAGGCGCTGGATGGCAGCGATTTCAAACGCCTGCCGGGCTGGGTGATCTGGGCGCTGGCGATATTGGCGGTGGCGCTGGGCGCGGTGACCGGCGGTTTTGACCTGGGCGCGCGCTTGCTGGGGCCGTTCGTGCTGGCCGAAATTGGCCTCTTGGGCTGGCTGCCCTATGGCCTGCAGGGGGCGGGCTTTGACACTTATGGCCTGCCCTGCGCCGGGCTGGGCGTGGGCTGGCTGCTGGCGTTGATGGCGGCCAGCACCACGGCGCGCATCGTGGGCGCCGAACAGCGCAAGTTCGCGCAAGGGGCGCTGGGCAAATATCTGCCGCGTGACGTGGCCCAGCAGATCCTGGCCGAGCCGGAGCGCCTGCAGTTGAGCGGGGAGCGCCGGCCGATCTTTGCGCTGTTCAGCGATATCGAAGGCTTCACATCGATGTGCCAGAGCCAGCCGCCAGAGGTGGTGGCGGCGACGCTGAACGAATATCTCGACACGATGAGCGACGTGGTGCTGAAGCATGGCGGCACCATCGACAAATTTGTCGCCGATGCCGTGGTCGCCTTCTGGGGCGCGCCGATTGCCCGGCCGGATGATGCCAACCGGGCACTCGCCTGTGCGGTGGAGATGGCGCAGGTGGGCGAACGCTTCAAGCAGCCGCGCGATGGCCGCCCGGCGATGGGGCGCACCCGTGTGGGCCTGCATTGGGGCGATGTCGTTGTGGGCAATTTCGGCGGCGAAGGCCGCATCCAGTACACCGCTCTGGGCGATTCAATGAACGTGGCGGCTCGGCTGGAAGGCGCCAACAAATCGTTGAAGACCGCCGCCCTGATCAGTGGCGAGGCCGCAACCCAGATGGGGCTGGAGCATTTCCGGCCGATGGGCCGGGTGCGGGTGCGCGGCCGGCAGAAGCCGATCGAGGTGTATGAACCGCTTGGCGCCGGGGATGCGGTGGCCGACAAGGTGTTTGCCGGGCTTTACGCCGCCTTTGAGCGTGGCGATGCCGCGGCGCTGCAGGCGCTCAGGCAGCGTTCAGCCGCTGCGCCGCAAGACAAGGCGCTTGCGTATCTGGTACAGCGAATGGAACAAGTTGGACCTGGAGGGGTGTATGATCTCGATTAAACCGGCGCTTGCAGTGGCAGTGGCCCTGATGGCATCGGCCGCCATGGCGGGCCCGCTGGTGGTGCGCGCCGCCGGCCCGTCGGCTGCAAGTTTCAAGCCGGGCCAGCGCCTCGCCGATGGCCCGATCACCCTGAAGGCCGGCGATTCGATCGTGGTGCTGGATGCCAAGGGCACCCGCAGCTTTTCCGGCCCCGGCAGCTTCAGCCTGGCGGCGCCCAGCGCGGTGGCGCAGGAGGTGGCGTTCAGCGACCTCTTGGTGCAAAAGCCCGCCCGCCGCGCCCGCATCGGGGCGGTGCGCGCCGGTGGCCAGGATCAGGGCCCGCCCACCCCGCCCGGCGTGTGGGCATTGGATACCCGCGCCAGCGACACGGTGTGCGCCATCGATCCGGCCAATATCGCCCTGTGGCGCGCCGATACCACAGCGGCGCAGACGGTGACGGTGACCCGCGATGACGGCGCATCGGCCAGCGTGATGTTTGGCGCCGGCCAGGCCCTGGCCACGCTGCCGCCCGCCGTGGCCGGCAAGGCCGGGGCGCTGACCATCGCTGGTGGCAAGGCACCGGTGACGCTGACCGTGAAGCAGATCGCTGCGGCGGCCGACGTGGAGGCGCTGGGCGTCGCCCTGATCGAGGCGGGGTGCCAGAGCCAGTTCCAGCGGTTGGCGACCAACACGCTGCAGAACTGATCGGGGGCTTCAGTAACGCTGGGAAATGAAGCTGCTCTGACGGGCGTCGGGGCGCAGGGTGAAGCGCACCTTGCGGTTGCGGAAATCCAGGCTGACCCGGCGGAAGCTGGACAGGAGATCCGAGCCCAGGAAGATGGCCGGCCGATCGGTGAGGCCGAACAGGGCAAAGGGCGGCGCATCGGCAAAGGCGATCACCACATTGTTGAGGGTGAGGCCGCCGATGCGCACATTGTCGAGCCGCACCGCTTCGGCCTTCAGCGTCTGTCCGGTGACGGAAATGAGCTCGACATCTTCCATGCCCTTGGGCCGGCTGGTGCCGAACAATCGCTGGCGCAGGGCGCTGTTGCCCAGTGTGATCTCGCTGCCGGTGTCGATCACGGCGGAAACGTCGCGCCGGTCGATGGCGGCCTGGGTGATGATCAACTGGCCCTTGCGGCGCCGGGCGGTGACCAGGATTTCATTGCCGCTGGCCACATAGGGGGTGCGCGAATCCTGCACGGTGACGGTGCGCTTGTCGAAATCCAGCATCAGCCGTTGATCGGCGAGCGCATCAATGCCGATCAGGCCATCAGCGCCCAGATGCTTGGCCGACAGGGCGGGCGCCATGATCGGGCCGACTTCCGACGTGCCAAGGGTGAGGGCGGTCACCTCCACCGTGCCCACCTCGCGCATGCCGGCCATGCCCTGCACCCGCACCGGATCGCCGGCGGGCAGGCTGAGGCGGGCGGCCAGACCGTCGCTCACCACCGAACGGTCGGCACCGGAATCGACCAGAAAACGATGCGGGCCACTGTCATTGACCTTCACATCGATGAACATGCGCTTTTTCAGCTGTTCGGCGGCCAGCGCGTCGCCAGCCACTTCCAGGCTGTTGTCGATCACGGCAGGGGCAATCACCGGGACAGGGGTGGTAACGGTGGCATTGGCCAGCAGCAGGGCAAGGACAATCATGGCGCCATTGTCTGCCTGTTGGCGCATGAAGGCAAGAGGGTGTAGCAGGCCAGCATGACAGTCATCGCCGCCAGCCTTCCGGTCATCGCAACCTCAGCTGGCGTGGTGGCGCTGGCCGAGATTGGTGACAAGACCATGCTGCTCGCCGTGCTGCTGGCGGCGCGCTATCGCCAGCCCGGCGCGGTGATCGCCGGCATCCTGGTGGCAACATTGGCCAACCATGGCCTGGCGGCCTGGGCCGGCGCGGCGCTGGCGGCCTGGCTGGCGGGGCCGTGGTTCCAGCTGGCGGTCGCCATCGGATTCCTGGCCATGGCGGCGTGGACGCTGGTGCCCGATGCCATGGATGATGCGCCGCAACTGGTGAACCGGGCGCAGGCCTTCGCCGCCACCAGCATCGCCTTTTTCCTGGTGGAGATCGGCGACAAGACCCAGGTGGCGACGGTGGCGCTGGGCGCGCGCTTTCATGACATCATGTCGGTCACCATCGGCACCACCGCCGGCATGATGCTGGCCAATGTGCCGGCCGTGCTGCTGGGCGAACGCGCGCTCACGCTGGTGCCGCTGGGCCTGGTGCGGCGGCTGGCGGCGGCCATCTTTGCCGGGCTGGGGCTGTGGCTGCTGTGGCAGCTGTGGCCCCAGCTGATCAGATGATGCCGCGCGCCTTCAGATCGGACAGCGCGGCGGCATCGAGGCCGAGCAGCTCGCCATAGACATCGTCATTGTCCTGCCCGATGGATTCGGGTGCGCGGCGGCGGACATTGCCGGGCGTTGCCGACAATTTGGGGAAGACATTCTGCATTTTCACCTCGCCCCAGCGCGGGTGCGGCACGCCGATGATGGCATCGCGGGCCTGGAAATGCGGATCATCCAGCATGTCCTGCGGGCGATAGAGGCGGCCTGCCGGAACGCCGGCGGCAACCATCTTGTCTTCCAGTTCCTCGACCGTCAGCGTTTTCGTCCATTCGCCGATCAGCGCATCCAGCTCTTCCTGGTGCCGGCCACGGGCGACATGGTTCACATAGCGCGGATCGCTGGCCAGCTCGGGACGGCCCATGGCCTCGCACAGGCGGCCGAACACCGTGTCCTGATTGGCGCCGATCAGATATTCGCCGTCCTTGCAGGGATAGACATTGCTGGGCGCGATGCCGGGCAGCACCGAGCCGGAGCGTTCTCGGACATAGCCGGAGGCGACATATTCCGGCACCAGCGATTCCATCACCTGCAGCACCGCCTCATAAAGGGCGGAGTCGACGATCTGGCCCTTGCCGGTGGCGTGGCGGTGGTTGAGCGCGGCGAGCGCGCCCAGCGCGCCATAGGTGGCGGCCAGACTGTCCCCGATGGAGACGCCCATGCGGCTGGGCGGCCGGTCGGGATCGCCGACGATGGCGCGCCAGCCGCCCATCGCCTCGCCAATGCCGCCAAAGCCGGCGCGCGACGAATAGGGGCCGGACTGGCCATAGCCGGAGACGCGCACGATGATCAGGCCAGGGTTCAGCGCGTGCAGGGTTTCCGGGGCAAGGCCCCATTTTTCCAGCGTGCCGGGGCGGAAATTCTCGATAAGGATATCGGCCTTGGCGATGAGATCGCGCGCCAGTTGCTGGCCTTCGGGCAAGCGCAGGTTGCACGACACGGCGCGCTTGTTGCGGGCGACGACTTCCCACCACAGCGGATAATCGCCGCGGCCCCAGACGCGCATCGGATCACCCTGGCCGGGCGGTTCCAGCTTGATGACATCGGCGCCCATGTCGCCCAACAATTGCCCGCAGAAGGGGCCGGCGATCAGCTGGCCCATTTCGACGACCTTGATTCCAGCCAGTGGGCCGGTGGCGGTGCTGCTCATTCCGCGGCCTCGGCAAAATGCCAGACCGGCGGCTTGGGCGCCGGCAGGCCGGTTTCGGCTTCGCAGGTGGCGCGCAGCTGCTCCACGGTGCCGCCACGGTTGAAGATCGCCGGCTCGGCCGGCTGGGCCGCCGCCAGTTCGGCGCGCAGGGCAGCGGTGGCCGCCTCATCAATCTTGCCCTCGGCATCGGCGATCACGCCATAGGCCCGGGCCCCGGCCACACTGACCAGACCCTGGCGGATTTCGAGGCCGACCAGCGCCGGATCACGCTCCAGCGGGTTGCCCCAGCCGCCGCCGCCCCAGGTGATGAAATGCAGCTGGTCGCCGGCCTCCACATCCAGGCTGTCGAGCTTGTTGGCGACGATCGTCTGGGTGCCATCGGCCTTTTCGAGGATCTTGCGGGCGCGGCTGCCCGGCGCGCCGCCGTTGACGCCCCAGGGATAGGTGAACCAGCGATCATCATGGATCGACACGGTGCCGGCCGACAGGAAGCGGTAGGACATCAATATGCCATTGCCGCCACGGAACTTGCCGGCGCCGCCGGTATCGGCCAGCGCCTCATAGCGTTCGATGCGCAGCGGGAAATAACGCTCCAGAAACTCGTTGGGCACGTTGGTGAAGCCCGGCCAGAGCGAATGGCCATCGGGGCCATCGCCAAACGGCTTGCCGGGAATGCCGCCAAAGCCGATCTGGAACAGCTGGAACCATTCACCATTTTTGCCCGCGCGCTGGTCGCGGCCGGAATACATGAGGTGGGGCGAGGAGGAGAAGCCGGCGGCGCACAGGAATTCCGGGGTGCGCTGGCCAAGCAGCGCGCCCAGGAGGTCGAAGATGCGGCCGAGCGCATGGGTGCGGCCCGACAGGGCGGCCGGGTAACGTGGCTTCAGCAGCGAACCTTCGGGGATCCTCACCTCGATCAGGTCATAGAAGCCATCGTTGAACATGATCTGCGGATCAAAGACCATGATCATGTAGATGCCGAAGAACATCTTGAACATGTTCTCGTTGAGGTAGAAATTGATCGCCGCGTCCGACTGTGGATCAGTGCCGTCGAAATCCAGCACCACCTTGTCGCCCACGCGCTGCATGGTGCACTTGATCTTGTAGGGGCCATAGCCCACGCCATCATCGCAGACGAAGTCCTCGAAGCTCACCTTATCGGTGGAGACGGACGAGGCGATCAGCGCCTTCATGGCGCGGTGGTTGCGGGCGAGCAGCGCGTCCATGGCGGCGACCACCTCGTCCTCGCCAAAGCGGGCGCACATTTCATCGATGCGGCGGGCGGCCACCCGGCAGGAGGCGATGAGCGCGTTCAGATCGGCCGCGCACCAGTCCGGCTTGCGGGTCTGGTGCATGATCAGCTTGATCAGATCCTCGTTATACTCGCCCTTCTTCCAGATCTTCACCGGCGGGATGCGCACGCCTTCTTCAAAGATCGAGCGCGCGTCGATCGGCATGGAGCCGGCGACCTTGCCGCCAATGTCGCTCTGGTGGCCGAACATCGCCGTCCACGCCACCAGCCGACCGGAACGATAGACCGGCAGCAGCACCAGCCAGTCGTTGCTGTGCGAAATCGCGCCTTCGCAGGAATAGGGATCGGAGAGGAAGATCATGTCCCCCTCCTCGATGATGCCGTCCCAGCCCTTCAGGAAGCCATCGATGAAGCTGCCGAACTGGCCGACGATCATCTTGCCCGCCGGGTTGGCGATCATCGGGAAGGCATCGCCCTGTTCGCGGATGCCGGGCGACATGGCGGTGCGCACCAGCGTCGCGTCCATCTCGATGCGGGCGTTGCGCAGCGCATTCTCGATGATGTCGAGCGTGACCGGGTCGATCGCCTTGGCCGCGAACGGCTGCGGATTGGTTTCGATGATGCGGGCGGGCATGGGACAGTCCTTCAACCAGGGCTATTTGGGTTTGCCGGTGGTGGCAAAGTTCACGAGCCCGCTGAAACCGGCGCTCATCACGAAATCCACCGGACCGGCCAGCGCATCCAGCTTCTGGGCCGGGCTGCCGCCGGTGCGATAGGTCATCTTCAGGCGGGTTCCGCCGGCTTCGGGCTTCAGCGCGATATCAAGGATGGCGCCCACCGGCAGCGATTGCAGCGGGCCAAAGCCGTCCGACAGCCGCAACAGCCCCGGCGGCATCACCGTGAGCACGGTCGCGTGGGTGGTGCTGCCACCGGGCCAGCGTTCCACCAGCGCGCCACCGGCCTGGGGTTCAAGGATGATGGCGCCCGGCCTGCCGCTGTAGCTGTGGGCCGGATCCCACCAGCTGCTCCAGCTGGTCACGGCAGCCCATAGTCTGTCGGCCGGCAATGGTACCAGCGCTTCGTTCACCGAGACAAAGCCGTCCGCACCGCTGGATTCCAGCCGGGCAGCGGTCGGCGCGGCCGACAGGGCAGCGGCCATGGCGGCGATCATCATTGTCTTCATCAGCGTCCTCCCCAGATGGTGGAGAGGAAAGCATCCGCCAACAGCAACCAGCCCGCAAGCAGGACCATGCCGCGTTCCCACCGGCTGGAGGAGCGGTTCAGGGCCCTGGCGGCCGGGCGCCGCGCGCGGGGATGACGGTCGGGCATCAGGCCAGCATCCTCACGCCGGGGTGATCAGCAGATTGCCGAAATCATCGACGGTGGCGATGTGGCCATTGTGGACCAGCGTCGTGGAGTCCATTTCGGTGATCACCGCCGGGCCCGGCACGATATCGCCGGCGCGCAGTCGGCTGCGGTCGAAAATGGCGGCAGCGCGGGCCTTGCCATCCATCCACACCTCGTGATCGCGCACCCGGGCGGCGGTGGGATTGCCGTCACCCTTGGCGATGCGTTCGGCCGAGACGTTGGCCGCCTTGCCCAGCGCCACGACGCGGATGTTGACCAGTTCCTGCGGCACCGAAAGATTGAAGGTGAACAGGCGTTTGTGTTCGGCATCAAAGCGTTCGGCCAGGCTGGCGATAGTGGAACCGGGCGGCGAGTAGAGTGGCACTTCAAAGGCCTGGCCGGCATAGCGCACATCAATCTCGACGCGGATTTCCACTTCACTCGCGGCCACGCCTTCGGCGGCCAGCTCGCCGCTGGTCTGGGCGATCAGCTCTTCAATCACCGCGCCGACTTCGGGATCGCTGGTCTGGGTGACCAGGCGGTTGAAGCTGCGTTGCGCATCGACCCGCAGGCGGGTGGTGGCATCGCCATAGGCGCAGAGCACGCCGGGCGAGGGCGGGATGATGACGGGCCAGGACCCCATCAGCATGCCCATAGCATTGCCGTGCAGCGGGCCGGCACCGCCAAAGGCCATCAGGGCGAAATCGCGCGGGTCATAGCCCTGCTGCACGGACACGAGCCGCAGCGCGCCAAACATCGTCTCGTTGACGATGGCGATGATGCCGGCCGCGGCCTCGAACAGGGACAGGCCAAGCGCGTCGGCCACCGTCTGCACCGCACGGCGGGAGGCTTCGCGGTCAAGCTTGAAGGCGCCGCCGAGGAGATTTTCCGGCAGATAGCCGAGGACGACATTGGCATCGGTGACGGTGGGCAGTTCGCCGCCACGGCCATAGGCGGCCGGGCCGGGCACCGCGCCCGCCGATTGCGGGCCGACGCGCAGCGCCTTGGTGAGTTCGGGCACGGTGGCGATGGAGCCGCCGCCTGCACCGACCGTCTTCACATCAAGGCTGGAGGCGCGGACGGTGAGGTGGCCCACGCTGGTTTCGCGGCGCAGGCGCGGCTGATAATCCTCGATCAGGGCGACATCGGTGGAGGTGCCGCCCATGTCGAGCGTCAGCACGTTGGGGAAACCGGCGTTCTTGGCGATCCACACCGCACCGGCCACACCGCCGGCCGGGCCAGACATCAGCAGGTTCACCGGGGCCGTCCGGCTCTTCTCTGCCGACATCAGGCCGCCATCCGACCGCAGCAGGTTCAGCTTGGCGGTGGTGCCCCAATCCTTGAGCGCGTTTTCGAGATTGCCGACATAGCGCGACACGGTGGGGCGCACCGCGCTGTTGGCCACGGTGGTGAGGGCGCGTTCATATTCCTGCATTTCGGGCAGGATATCGGCCGACAGCGAGATCGGCAGGCCAGGCAGCTCCTCGGCGCAGATTTCGGCGATGCGGCGCTCGTGCGCATCGTTGAGATAGGAGTTCATCAGGCAGACAGTGATGGCTTCCACCCTTTCCGCGGCCAGCCGTTTCAGGCTCTGGCGCAGCGCCGCTTCGTCGAGCGGGCGGACGATGGCACCATCGGCACCGATCCGCTCATGGGCTTCGATCGTGGCTTCCAGCGGCGCCATCGGCGTCGGCTTGGGCCACACAATCCAGGCGGCCAGGCCACCGGGCACGAGGCTGCGGGCGATCTGCAAGATGTGGCGATAGCCTTCGGTGACGATCAGGCCGACGCGGGCGATCTTGTGTTCCAGCACGGCGTTGGTGGCGACCGTGGTGCCATGCAGGAACATCGACAGATCGGCCGCCGAAATGCCGGCCTTGGCGGCCAACTGACGGGCGCCGGCGATCACCGCCTCGGAGGGATCATGCGGGGTAGAGGGCACCTTGTCGCGCACGGCGCGGCCGGTTTCCTCGTCGATCACGATCAGGTCGGTGAAGGTGCCGCCGACGTCGACTCCAAGACGATAGCTCACGATGTTGCTCCGGTGGGAATGGGGCGCGCAACGAAATCACCGGCCTTGCCCGCCCGGCTGGGCAGGGCCCGGCCCATGATGGTGGCAAACCAGGCGTTGGCGGCGAGGGTGGTTTCAAGATCAAGGCCATGGTCGATGCCCGACCGGCCAAACAGATAGAGCAGCTCTTCGGTGCCGACATTGCCGGCGGCACCCGGCGCGAACGGACAGCCGCCGAGGCCGCCAAGCGCCGAGTCAAAGGTTCGGCAGCCCGCCTGATAACCGGCCCAGGCATTGGCCGGTGCCAGGCCCCGGGTGTCGTGCAGGTGCAGGCGGATCGGGATGGGGGCGATGGCTTCGATCACCCGCTCGGTCAATTCGCCGACCTGGGATGGCACGCCGACGCCAATCGTATCGGCCAGCGCGATTTCCTGGGCGCCGGCATCGGCCATGCGGCGGGCCAGATCGATGACGCGGTCTGCGGGCACCGGGCCTTCATAGGGGCAACCGAAAGCGGCGCTGACGGTGACCTGGGCAAACAGGCCGGCGGCCTTGGCCTTGGCCAGCATGGCGCTGTTGGCGGTGATGCCATCGGCGATGCTCTGGCCCTGGTTGACGATGCCAAACGTGTCGCTCGCCACCAGCACGCAACCGGCTTCATCCAGCGGGCGGCGGCCATCCAATGTGGCGATGGCGCGATCAACGCCGCGTTCGTTGAGGCACAGGCCGATGTAGCGCACGCCCGGCGCATCCGGCAGGCCGGCGATCACCGCTTCGCCATCCGCCATCTGCGGCACGCGGCGCGGATTGACGAAGCTGGCCACCTCGATGCGGCGGGCGCCCATGGCCACCAACCGCTCGATCAGGGCGATCTTGTTGGCGGTTTCCACCAGATTGGCCTCGTTCTGGAGGCCGTCGCGGGGGGAAACCTCGACTATGGTGATGGCGGGGGTGGCAGACATGGGTTTTGTATACAAAGCTGCTGTGCCTCTGTATAGACGGCTTGACAGCGGGAGAGGTTGAGATGGTTGACGCAGGCGCGGATTATCGCAGCGCGGGCTTTGGCCAGGGGCTGGCGCCGGGAGCGCGGCCGGCGCTGTTGATGATCGATTTTGCCCGCGCATATTTTGCCGCCGGATCGCCGCTCTATGCGGGGGTGGAGGCGGTACGCGACGAGGCGGCGGCCGTGCTGGCGGCGGCGCGGGCGCTGGCCGTTCCGGTGCTGCACACGCGGGTGGAATATGAACCGGGCGGCGCCAATGGTGGCGTCTTCTACCGCAAGATTGCCGCGCTCCGGGTGTTCGACCGTGGCAGCCCGCTCGGCGATTTCGAGCCGCCGCTGCACCCCGTGCCTGGCGAGGCGGTGATCACCAAGCAATATCCATCGGCGTTTTTCGGTACCGATCTGGATGCGCGGCTGCGGGCGCTGGGCATCGACACGCTGGTGATCTGCGGCCTGTCCACCTCCGGCTGTGTGCGGGCCAGCGCGGTGGATGCCATCTGCTGCGGCTATGTGCCGCTGGTGGTGGAAGATGGCGTGGGGGACCGGTTGGACAGCGTGCACGCAGCCAATCTGTTCGATCTGAAGGCCAAGACCGCCGAAATCATGCCGGCCGCCGAAATCATTGCCTATTTCGAAGGGCTTGCAGCGCGGAAGGCGTGAAGCGCGCGGTGGATGTGGGCGGCCATCACGGCGCGCGCCCAATCGGCATCACGCGCCGCAAAGGCTTGAATCAATTGATCATGTTCGTTGGCTGAGCGCATCAGATCATCGCGGGCATAGCGGGTGGCGGTGCGCCGCACGATCGGCTGTTCCACCAGGCTGGCCAGCATGGTGGCCAGCCGGGCCGAGGCCGAGGCCCCGATGACGAGATCGTGAAAGCGGCGGTTTTCGGCAAGGAAGCGCGCCACATCGGGTTCATCGGCGGCCAACGCATCGTGCAGGGCCTGGTTGCAGGCCTTCAGCGCGGAGAGGCCATCGGGGCTGAGCCGGCGCGCGGCGCGGGCGGCGGCATGGCCTTCCAGCATGGCGCGCAGGGCAAAGATTTCAGCCACATCGTCCACATCCCAGGCCGCCACCACCAGCCGGCCGCCGGGGGTGCGGATGGCATAATGTTCCGCCTCCAGCCGTTTCAGTGCCTCACGCACCGGCGTGCGCGACACGCCAACGATATCGGCCAGCGCCTCTTCGCGCAGCGGGGTGCCGGGGCTGGCATCGCCGGCCAGGATCAGGCCGCGGATTTCGGCATAGGCCCGTTCGGATGCTTTGTCGGACGCGGTGGTCATGGCTGTTGGTCCGGACTGGATGGAAAACTGTTGCAAAGCGGTGACGCCCGCCGCCGTTTGCATGGATGTGGCGCATTGGCAGCTTGCCAGCGGACGCTTTTGTATACAAGAGCGGCTGAATCGCGCGGCAGGGAGTGGCCGCGCACCAACCGGGAGTGGGCAAGATGCAGGATTTCGTGGCCGAAACGGGCAATCAGGTGACCGCGCGCCGCGCACTGGTGACCGCGCTGCTGCTATCGGCGGCCGCCGTTGCATCGCCAGCTGCCGCCCAGCAGGCCGCCGCCACCGAGGATGCCGGTGACGAGATCATCGTGACCGCCCGCCGCAACAGCGAGCGGCTGGTGGACGTGCCGGCCACCGTTTCGGTGATCACCGCAGAGACGCTGGCCGCCACCGGCACCTTCCGCACCCAGGAAATGGTGCAGCTCACCCCCGGCGTCACCATCGTGTCGGGTTCGGCCGAGGCCGGTGACACCCAGATCAACATCCGCGGCCTCAACGGCGCCCGCGACGCCGAATCGAGCGTGGCGCTGGTGGTGGATGGCATCTTGAAGACCAACACCGCCCAGCTGAACCAGGTGCAGGGCACGCTGCGCCAGGTCGAAGTGCTGAAGGGGCCGCAGGGCGCCATCTATGGCCGCAACGCCGCCGCCGGCGCCATCGTGATGACCACGGTGAAGCCCGGTGACGTGATCGAGGGCGCGTTCCGCGCCAATTATGGCGAGCTCGCCACCGGCCAGGCCTTTGGCCATGTGGCGGGGCCGATTGCCGATGGCGTTGGCTTTGTGCTGTCCGCCAACTACCAGACGACCGATGGCTTCTGGCGCAACGAATTCCTCGGCAACCGCAAGGTCGTCGACGATCAGGAAAATTATGGCATCGATGGCCGTGTCGTCGCCAAGCTGGGTGATGCCACCACGCTTGATGTGAAGGCCCGCCACGCCCGCCTGTCGGGCGCGTCGATCAACTTCAACGCCAGCTTCCATCTGCCGAATTTCGCAGCGGTGAACCCGGCCTTCTATGAAAATGTCAACAACCGGCAGTTCCGTTATTACGGCAACATCCGGCCGACCAACGAACAGACCACCTGGGAAGCCAGCGCCCGCATCGAGCATGAGTTCGAAAAGGGCAAGCTGACGGCGTGGACGCTGTTTTCCGATGTCGACCAGTCGCTGACCGCTGATGGGACGTCGGCCGATTTTGCCCGCTATATCAGCAACATCAACAACCCCACCAGCCAGGCGGTGAACAACCGCTGCTTCGCCACCACGGCGCAGCTCACCGGCTTTGGCCTGGCCGCCCCCACCTTCATCGGCCAGATCCCAGTGCCGTTCATCTTCGCGCCGGCCAACGGCTCCACCTTTGGCGCCTACAGCCCGACCACCTGCGACGGCACCCAGCTGCAGACCCGCAAGCAGAAGGATGTCTCGGCCGAAATCCGCTATGCCAGCACGCTGGATGGCCCGCTCAACTGGTCGGTTGGCCTTTATTATCTGAACATCCGTCGCGAAACCGGCGTCAGCCTGGGCGCCGATCTGGGCCAGGGCGTGTCGCCCACGCTCTACAACGCGCCGGGTTCGTCAAACCCGACCAGCCAGCTGTTCAACGACCGGTTCAACACCGATGTCTATGCCGCGTTCGGCACCGTGGACTGGAAGGCCACCGATGCCTTCACCGTGGGCCTGGCCATGCGCTATGACATTGAACGCCGCCGCGCCACCAATCTGGTGCCGCTGGTGAATGATCCGATCACCGGCGGGCCGATCAACCCCGGCCAGAATGGCGCCGCCATCCCGCCGGCCGCCAACACGTTCAAGCAGCTGCAGCCCAAGATCACCCTGGGGTACAAGCTGAACGACGACACCAATTTGTTCGCCAACTGGGGCGTGGGCTTCAAATCGGGCGGCTTCAACAACCAGGGTTCGGCCGCCATCGTCGCGCAGAATTTCAACAACGGCGTGACCGTAGGCACCATCAACGCCGGCGTGCGCATCAACGATCAATATCGCCTGGAACGCTCGTCGGCGTTTGAAGCCGGCATCAAGGGCAGCCTGTTCGACAACCGCATCAGCTATGACCTCGCCGCCTATTACACCCAGGTGCGCGACATGCAGTTCTTCGAATTCTTCGTCGGCGGCTTTGGCCTGCTGCGCGTCGTCTCCAATATCGACCGGGTTGATGTGTGGGGCGCCGAAGCCAATGTTTCGGCCAAGGTGGTCGATGGCTGGACGCTGTTCGCCTCGGGCAACCTCAATGGCAGCGAGATCAAGAAGAACAGCAGCCGGCCCGACACGGTGGGCAACAAGAGCCCCTATACCGCCGATTACACGCTGAATGTCGGCACCCAGGTCAGCCTGCCGGTGACCGATGGGCTGAAGGCCAATTTCCGCGCCGATTATCGCCTGACCGGCCCGACCTGGTTCCACAGCGTGCAGAACCAGGAAAAGCCGACCCTGTTCAGCGGCCTGCTGCCGATCTCCGCGCTGGCGCTGCCCGCCGTGGTGGGCAACGCCCGCTATGACGTGACGCGCCGCAACGCCTTCGGCATCGTCAACCTGCGCGCCGGCATCGAAGGCAAGAACTGGACCGCTTCGGTGTTCGCCAACAACCTGCTCGACAAGCAGTGGCTGAACGAAGTCATCCCCGCCATCGAATTTGGCGGCTCGTTCATCTCGCCGGGCCAGCGCCGCGTGATCGGGGCTGAAATCGGCTTCAGGTTCTGATATTGTCTCCAGTGTGCTGCCTCCCCCCGGGGCAGCCACTCTGGCGGGGAGGGCCCGCCCGGCCCCTCGCTCTACCCCCACTCAGGAGCGAGGGGCCGTTTGTGTTTTGGGGGAGGGATGCAGCGCGGACCCCCTGAGCAGCCGGTTGGCGCGCTGATTGATCCTCTGGGTGCGGTTGTTCCCATGCACCGGCCGCCACCGGGCCCGGTCCGCACCGATGCTGATCTGGGCGCATCGGCCGGCGCCTTGTTTGGACCTGGAAAGCGGCAAGGTCAGCCTGGATTCTGATCGGGCAATGGCCCGCTTCGAGGCCGCCGGCATCGACCTGCTGGCCCGGTTGCGAAGTGGTTGATGCCGATCCGCAGCGTCTGGCTGTCGAGCGGAGGCTTCGGCAAGGTTGCGGCTGTTCGTGGACGAGGTTGGCCGAGCGCTGCAAAATATGTAGCATACGCTACAATTCTGCGCCATGATGGCCCATCAAGCGGAGTGGGAACATGAACGCGGCGCAGCAGCGGGGCTGGATGAAATTCACGGCGCTGGGCATCGGCCTGTTTGGGCCCTTGTTCTCGCTGGGCACCGTGCCGGCGCTGGCCGAGCCGGCGCGCTGGTCGCTTGATCTGCTCGCCTGGCCGCTGGACGGGGCACAGGATTATGCGGCCGATACCACCCGGTTCCTCACGGCCATCACCGGGGGCTTCCTGCTGGGCTGGGGTGTGATGGTGTGGGGGCTGGCCACCCGGCTGCATCCGCTGGCGCCCGAGCCGGTGCGGCGCATCATTCTGGCCGGGCTGCTGGCCTGGTTCATGCTGGACAGCGCCGGATCGATCGCATCCGGCCACGCCGCCAACGCCGGGTTCAACATCATCGTGCTGCTGATCCTGGTCGGCCCGCTGTGGTGGCCGGCGCGGGAGGGGTGAGAATGGCGCTGCGGCTTGACCATCTGACCATCCTGTCGCGCGATCCCGCGGCCAGCGCCGCCTGGTATGGCCTGTTGCTGCCGCATCTGGGCTTTGAACGGGTGAAGCCGCACATCTGGCGCAATGCGGATGGCCTGAATCTGCAATTTGGCGCCGCCCGGCCGGACACCGCCCCCTATGAACGCTATGGCGCCGGCACCAACCATATCGGTTTTGCCGCGCCCGATATCGCCTTTGTCGAGGCGCTGGCCGCGCGCTTGGCGGCCGCTGGCCACGTGGCGCGGCTGCAGCGGTTTGACGACGGCACGGTGGCGCTGTTCCTGCCCGATCCCGATGGCCTGCGCATCGAGGTTTCGTACTACCCGCCGGGCATCCCGCCCGTGCAATGATGCGGGCGATAGCGACTGGCTATGCACTCCATGTTGCGCCGTGGCTGGGCGCTGCTGGCGGCGGGGTTTAGGGAATCGCAATGATGGTTGCCCAACCCCAGCCGCTGCGCGGCCCGGTGGTCGATCCGGTCTGGCACGCGCGGGCCGATCGCCTGGTGGCACGGCTGGCGCGGCTGGGGACCGGCCGGCTGGCCCCGGCGGCCGGCCAGCGCTTTCCCAATCTGGCCCTGCCGGCTGCCGATGGCCGGCTCACCACCCTGGCTGGCCTGTGCCACGATGGGCCGATCGTGTTGAGCTTCCATCGCGGCCTGTGGTGCCCGTGGTGCCGGGCCGAGGTGGAAAGCTGGCAGGCCGCGCGGCCCCAGTTGCGCGATACCGGCTGCCGGCTGGTGCTGGTGACGCCCGAAACCGGCGGAAGGGCCCAGGCCATGGCCGAACGGGTTGGCCCGGATGCCCATGTGCTGTGCGATGTCGATTTCGGCGCCAGCACGGCGTTGGGCCTGGCCTTCTTCATGGGCGATGAGCTGCTTGCGGCCTATCGCGATGCTGGCCTGGATCTGGCGGCCCATTATGGCGCGGCCAGTGGCATCCTGCCGATCCCGGCCACCTATGTGATCGAAGTTGGTCTCAGGGTGCGCTTTGCCCATGTCGACATCGACTTTCGTCGCCGGGCCGATCCGGCCGATGTGCTGGCCTCATTGCGGTGGTGAGGCGGCATAGCAGGCGCCATCGACAGCAATGCTGACCGGGCCGGCATAGGATTGGCGCAGCGCGGCAAGGCCTTCATCCTGCCGGTCGAGCGCGCGTTTCATGTTGTGGGACAGCACCAGCTGGCCAGCCTGGAGTACGGCCGCCGCGGCGCCGATCCGGGCCGGTGGGCGGTGCAGGCCACGCGGCTGGCCGGGGCCTTCCGGGATGGCGTGGTGCATGATCAACAGGCCGGGCCGGCTGGCGGCCAGCGCGGCATCGAAGCCGGCGGAAAATTCGCTCTGATCGCCGGCCAGAACGGCGGTGGCGCCGCCGCTGCGCACCACAAAGGCCAGCGCTGGCACCACGCCATGGTGCACGGCAATGGCCGACAGGCGATAATCCGGCCAGTCGACCAGCAGGGTTTCGTGCGGCCGGTCGGGATCGCCGCTGGGCACGTCGGTGATGGCCAGCCGGGGCTGTGGCCCAGCCAGCCAATCAGCCAGATAGCGATAGGCACCCGATTGTTCGCCCAACAGGGCCATCACATGCTGACGGGTGCCGGGGAACAGCCCGCGGCCATCCGGCCCGAACAGGGCCAGCCTTGCCGGCGGATCGGCAAAATTGGCCGATTTCAGGATGGCCGGCAGATCGCCGGCATGATCGACATGCAGATGCGACAGCGCAATCGCGTCCAAGCGTTCGGGCGCCACGCCGGCTTCACCCAGCCGCAGCAGCGCGCCCGGCCCGGCATCGATCAACAGGCGCGGCCGGCCGGCAATGTGGACGAGATAGGCAGGCCCGGCGCGGCCTTCGGCAATGGGCCCGCCCGAACCCAGCACCGCCACCGCCAGGCCGCTGGCCGGGCAGGCCAGCGCGCCGGCCATCAGCACCGCCAGCATCATGGCGCGGCCCGGCGATCCAGCCCCAGCAGATGATCCAGCGACAGGGCGCCGGGCCCACGCGCGATGATCGGCAACAGGATCGCCGCCCAGCTGAGATGCGTGGGCCAGGCATCGGGATAGACAAAGATCTGGATGGTGGCTGTCATGCCCAGCAGGCCGAGCGCGCTGGCCCGGGTGAACAGGCCCAGCGCCAGCAGGATGGGAAAGGCATGTTCGGCATAGGTGGCGGCATGGGCGGCAATATCGGGCGGCACCAGCGGCAGGGCATATTCATATTCGAACAGGGTGTAGGTGCTGTCCTTCAGGGTGATAAGGCCATCCACCTTGGTGCGCCCCGACAGGAAGAAGATGGCGCCAATGCCCAGCCGGCATAGCAGCAGCCACAGCGATTCCGGCAGGCGCGACAACAGGGCAGCAACAGCGGCATAGGGCTTCATCATCCGTCTCCAACAGCAGGAACAAGGGCACCGGCCGCAGCGATGGCCGGCAGATGCGGCAGCCCATCGGCGGGCAGCTGCGCCAGCGGCGTGCGGCGTTTCAAGGCCTCCAGCAGCGGCAGTGCCGCGGCCGGCAGGGCGGTGATCAGGCACTGGCCATCGCGGCGGCTGATCAGCGCCAGCTCGCCAGCGGCTGGAAATTCATCGGGCCAGGCCGCGCCCGGCTGGTGCGCCTGCCACAGGCTGGCAATCGGCGCGGCAGACCATACCCACCTGGTCGCCGGTGCCAGCGGCCAGCAGCGTGCCGGATCAAGCCGGCGCGGCCGGCGCGGCGGATCGGCGGCAAACAGCGCCCCCACCACCGCCTGTTCCAGCCGCGCCATGTCGGGCAGCCAGGGCCAGTCGCCAGCCGGCAGCGCCTGGACCAGCGTTTCATCGAGCCCCCGGCCATACAGGCACAGGCGCGGATCGGCCGGGGGGCAGCGGCGGGCATGGCGCTGGGCCAGATCGGCAAAGGCCGCTTCGCCCATCAGGGCCAGCAGCACCGGAAAATTGCTGGCCAGCGCGGCGGTGGCGGCCGCCATGGCATTGTTGGCATGCACGGCCACCGCCCGCGCCAGGCCCGGGGCCAGTGGCACGGCATCGCCCGCCAGCAGCCGGGCGAACCAGGCTTCGAACCGGGCCGGGGATGACAGGCCTTCAACCGCCATGATGCACACAAGCAATCAGGGCGCTGGCCTGGGCAGCTTCGGCCAAGAGATCGGCCAGCGGCGGCAGTTCGGCATCGCGTTCGACCAGCATGGGTCGCGGGCCGGTGCGGGCCAGCAGGCGGGCGGCCAGCGCCCACACCGGCGCTGCCACCGGCGCATCATGGCTGTCGATCAGCAATTGGCCCATGGCGTCGGGGCGATGCCCGGCAACATGGATTTCGCCCACCGCCTCGGCCGGCAGCTGATCCACCAGCCAGCCCGAATCCAGCCCCAGATTGTGGGCCGAAACATGGATATTGTTGCAATCAACCAGCAGGCCACAGCCGGTGGCCAGCGCCAGTTCGGCCAGAAATTCATGCTCGGCCATGGCATGGCCGCCCACATCGCCATAATGCGACGGGTTCTCGATCAGCAGCCGCCGCCCCAACGCATCCTGGGCCCGGTTGACGTTGCCGATGATCAACGCCAGCGCCTTGGCCGTGCGCGGAAAGGGCAGGAAATCCGGCACATGCCAGCTTCCCACCGGCTGCCCCACAAGCTGCCAGGCCAGATGGTCAGACAGCAGCGCCGGCTGCACGGCATCGCACAGCTGGCGCAGGGCCTTCAGATGGCGGGCCGGGGCCATGCGGGTGCCGGCCAGCGCCAGCCCCACGCCGTGCAGCGAGATGGGGTGGCGTTCGGCAAGGGCCAGCAAGGCCGCACGCCGCGGGCCGCCGGCCACCATGAAGTTTTCGGCATGCACCTCCAGCCACAGGCCATCGGGCAGCGTGACGCTGCCCGATGCCAGTTCGGCCAGATGGGCCATGCGCAGGCCGATGCCCGCGCCCAACGGCCGTCCCGGGCGCAACCCGGCGCGCAAGCTGCCGTGCATGCCGAAGGGATCAGGCCGGGGTCAGCGAGCCGCTGCCCTTGGGGGTCTTGATCTTGGTGCAGGTGCCGGCCGGCACCAGTTTCCAGGCGTTCTTCTGATAATCCACCTTCGACGTGCCGGCACAGCTGGTGCCCGCTCCGGCGGCGCAATCATTCTGCCCGGCCTTGGCCACGCCAAAGCATTTTTCCATCTTGGGCTTTTCGGCCGCAGTGGCGGCGCTGGCGGCCAGCGCGGCCAGCACGGCGGCGCCCAACATCGTCTTGGCTGTCATGGTCTGCCTCCTGCCGCCTGCCCTTGTGCATTCCATACGGGGCGCGGCTGCCCCGGGTTCGGGGTGAGAGGGGGCAGCCGCGCCGATGCCAGCGGGGGAGGCGGACCAAAAGGGACGCCGGCATCTGGATGGTCATTCGCAGCGGCGGCATCATGGGTTACAGTGCCGGTGGCTGTAACCTTTGGTGTGGCCGGCCCGGATTGCCAGTGTCGCCACCAAGGGGAGGCGGCACCCCAGGGGGCCCGGCGCGTTCGGGCCGCCCAGCCATGGAGATGAACATGCTCGCTACCCGTATCTCGCTTGCCACTGCCGCCGCCGCCATCGCGGTCACCGGCGGGATCGCCGTTCAGGCCCAGACCAAGGCTGCCGACGACAAGGTGGTCCACTGTTATGGCATCAACAGCTGCAAAGGCACCTCTGACTGTGCGACCGCCAGCAGCGCCTGCAAGGGCCAGAATGCCTGCAAGGGCCAGGGCTTCAAGGCGCTGACCGTGAAGGCCTGCAAGGCTGCCGGTGGCCGTCTGACCGAAAAGTAAGCCCCGCGCCAGGGCCGGTTCCCCCCGGCCGGCCCCAAGCGGCCTGGAAACGGAGCGGTGATGATCCCGCCCCCACAGCGCAGCCTGTATGGCCTTGGCCTCAGGCGCCCCCACCATGCGGATTTTCTGGCCGGTGATGTGCCGGTGGATTTCGTGGAGGTGATTTCGGAAAATTTCATGGTGGATGGCGGCCGCCCAGCCGCCGTGCTGGCAGGGGTGCGCCAGCATCATGACGTGATCCTGCACGGCGTGTCGATGAGCCTTGGCACCGCCACCGGGCTGGACACCGCCTATCTGGCCCGGCTGCGCCAGTTGGCTGACACGGTCCAGCCGCTCTGGGTGTCGGACCATCTGGCCTGGACCGGCATCGACGGGGTCAACAGCCATGATCTGCTGCCCATCCCCTACAGCGAGGAAGCGCTGGCCGTCGTGGCGCGCAACATCGATCAGGCCCAGGCGGCGCTGGGCCGGCCGATCCTGGTGGAAAATCCGTCCACCTATCTGGAATTTCACAGCAGCACCCTGGCCGAATGGGAATTTCTGACCGCCCTGGTGCAGCGCACCGGCTGCGGCCTGCTGCTGGATGTGAACAATATCCATGTTTCGGCGCACAACCATGGCCGCGATCCGCTGGACTGGCTGGATGGCCTGCCGTGGCACGCGGTGCGCCAGCTGCATCTGGCCGGCCCCAGCCAGGGCCAGGATGGCCTGTTGATCGACACGCACGACACGCCGGTGCCGGGCCGGGTGTGGGCCCTGTATGAAGAGGTGCGGCGCCGCACCGGGCCGGTGGCGGTGATGATCGAGCGGGATGATGACATCCCGCCGCTGGCCGATCTGCTGGCCGAGCTTGACCGCGCCCGGCTGGGCGAGGCCGAGGCGGCACGACCATGACCGGCCTTGCCGCGTTGCAACGCCAGTTCCAGGCCGGCCTGATGGCCGGCAATCTGGCAGGCCTGGCCGATGCGGTGGTGCGACCGGCGGGCCTGGCCGTCCACACCCATGCCGCCCGCGCCATGCTGGTGGAAGGGCTGGCCGACAATTTCGCCAAGACGTTGCACTGGCTGGGCGGCGATGCCTTCACCATGCTGGCCCTCGATTATGCCGCCATCAGCCCATCCAGCAGCTGGACCCTCGCCGATTATGGCGAGGATTTCCCGGCCTTCCTGCACCGCCACCTGCCCGATGATCGCGAGGTGCCGGAACTGGCCGCGCTGGATTGGGCGCTGCGCACCGCCTTTGGCGCGGCCGATCCCGCCCCGGCGCTGTGGGCCGAGGCTGGCGGGCTTGATTGGGAAGGGCTGCGGCTGCGGCTGGTGCCGGGGGCGTGCCTGCTGGCGTTCGCCACCAATGCCGATGCGATCTGGGCGGCCATTCCGGATCACCCCATCGCCCCGGCGCCGGCCCCGGGCTGGGTGCTGGTGTGGCGCGACGGGCCTGACCCGCGCTTTCGCCGGCTGGATGAGGGCGAGGGCGGCTTGCTGTCGGCGGTGGCGGCCGGCCAGGCCTTTGGCGCGGCCTGCGATGCCAGTGGTGCCAGCGCGCGCCAGATCGGCGGCTGGCTGCAGATCTGGCTCAGTGCCGGCCTGCTGGTGCCGCGCGGTTGATCGCCGGCAGCGCGCCCAGCAGCAGGATCGTCAGGTTCATCAGGGCAAAGGCCAGCAGGGCAGTGGCCGCACCGGCCGGCGCCGATCCCAGCAGCAGCGCATCATTGCCGCCGGGGATCAGGCCGATGCCCAGCATCATCAGCACCCCGCCGGCCAGGCTGCGGCCAAGCGCCGGCCAGCCCCGCCACTTCAGATGCAGTTGCCCGGTCATCCAGCCGGATGCCAGCGCGCCTGCCAGGGTGGCGAGCGCGGCGCGCAGCCCGGCCGTATCGGCCACGGCTGTGCCGCCGGCCCAGGCCCGCGCGCGGGCGTTGACCACATCGGCCCAGCTCCAGCCCGGCAGCGCGACGAACAACAGGCTGCCGGCCGCCCCCATCGCCGCCATCGTCACCGCCAGCCGGCGCGCATCCGCCCCCTGCCGCGCCAGCCAGCGCCCGGCCAGCATCAGCACCACCGCCCCGGCCAGCACCAGCATCAGACCGGCGCCATCGGGTTGGGCAAAGCGGCTGGGTGGCAATTCCACCCGCCAGCCCAGCAGGCGGCCCAGCGCATCGCCGGCCACAATGCCCAGCGGCAGGCCGATCAGATGCAGCTCGCCATTGCCCATGCGCCACAGCGATCCCACCATGCAGGCGCCATTGACCAGCGCGCCCGTGCCCAGCAGCACCGCGCCCAGCAGCAACGGCAGGGCCAGCGGCGCATTGCCCGGCAGCTGGCCGCCGCGGCCCAGCGCCCAGGCCACCGGCAGGCAGACCAGGGTGGCCGCCCCGCCCGCCACGGCAAAGCCCATCAACAGCCGGGCATCGCGCGCCACCCGCCAGCGGCGCACCGCCACCACCCCGCAGGTGCCGCCCTGGTGGGCGGCAAAGCCCACCACCGCCGCCGCCAGCAGGCATGCCAGCATCAGCATCATCGCATGTCGCTTTCCTGCTGGGTGATCAGCCGGGCCGAGGACTCAAACGTGAGATAGCGCCACAGCCAGTTCGCCCCCACCACCAGCCGGTTGCGAAACCCGGCGAGGAACCACAGATGCACCGTGCACCACAACAGCCAGGCCGGCGCGCCCGCCAGCTTCAGCCAGCCCAGATCGGCAACCGCATGCGAACGGCCGATGGTGGCCATGCTGCCGGGATGGCGATAGCGGAAGGCCGGCACCGCCTGCCCGGCGCGGCGGGCCAGGATGGCCCTTGCGGCATGGGCGCCCATCTGCTTGGCGGCGGTGGCCACACCGGGCACGGGCTGGCCATCGCGGCTGGTGGCGGCGGCCGTGTCGCCCACCACGAAGATCGCCGGATCATCGGGCAGCGCCAGATCGCTGCCCACGATCACCCGGCCGCTGCCATCGGCCGCTGCGCCCAGCCAGCTGGCCGCTGGCGAGGCCGCCACCCCGGCTGCCCACAGCGTCACGCAGGCGGGCAGGCTGTCGTCGCCCAGCATGATCCGGCCGGGTTCCAGCGCGGTGACGCGGCTGTTCAGCCGCACCTCCACCCCCAGCCCGGCCAGCGCCTGCGCCGCCGCGGCCGACAGGCTGGGCGGCAGCGCCTTCAGCAGCCGGTCACCACTGTCCACCAGCACGACGCGCACGCAATTGCGGGTGATGTGCGGGAAATCCCGTTCGGCGGCATGGCGGGCGAGTTCGGCAATGGCACCGGCCAGTTCCACCCCGGTGGGCCCGCCGCCCACCACCACGAAGGTCAAGTGCTCGGCCCGGGTTTCGCGCTGTTCGGCGCGCATGGTTTCGGCGCGCTCCAGCGCCAGCAACAGATCGCGGCGCACCCGGATGGCATCGTCGATGGTCTTGATGCCCGGCGCATGTGCTGCCCATTCGGGATTGCGGAAATAGGCATGGCGCGCGCCGCTGGCGATGATCAGCGCGCCAAAGCGCAGGCTGCCGCCGCTGGCCAGCTGCAGCTGGCGCGCTGCCCGGTCGATGCCCACCACCGTGTCCATCAGCACGCTCACGCTGGGCCATTGGCGCAGGATGGCCCGGATGGGCGCGGCGATATCGGCAGCCGAAAGCCCGGCCGTGGCCACCTGATACAGCAGCGGCTGGAACAGATGGTGGTTCTGCCGATCAATCACCACCGTGGCGACACCGGCCGCGCCCAGCACGCGCGCGGCGGCCAGCCCGGCAAAGCCGGCCCCGATGATCACCACCGGATCCTGATCCGTTGCGCCGCTGTTTGCCATGCACGGCTGTTCGCATGGCAGCGGCGGCGCGTTACAGTGGCCTCTGGCGCTGCCCGCCTTGCCCGGATTATCACCACGGCATGACACCCATCGCCCCGGCGCTGGACGCCGAAACCCGCCGACTGGCCGCCTATGCCCAGGCCTATGATGCGTTGGTGGCCCAACTGGCCGCGCGGGGTGCCGGCCGCCGGGCGCCCCGCGTGGGCCAGCGCTTCCCCGGTTTTGCCCTGCCCGATGCGCAGGGGCGTTTCCACACGCTGGCCCAGTTGCTGGCCGGCGGCGATGCGCTGGTGATCAGCATCCATCGCGGCCTGTGGTGCCCCTGGTGCCGGGTGGAAAGCGCCGGCTGGGGTGATGCCGGCACCGCGCTGGCCGCTGCCGGCGGCCGGCTGGTGACGATTTCGGCCGAAGTGGATGGCAGTGCGGCGGCCCTGGCCGAACGGGCCGGCGCATTGGCGCTGGTGGATGTCGATCTGGGCCTGTGCCTGGCGTTGGGCCTGGTGATCAGCCTGCCGGCCGAGATGACCGCAGCCTATCGCGATGGCGGCGATGATCTGGCGCTGTTGTTGGGCGGCAGCGGCCGGCTGCTGCCGATTCCGGCCACATTCCTGATCGATGCGGATGGCATCGTGCGCTTTGCCTTTGTCGATCCCGATTTCCGCCGCCGCGCCGAACCGGCTGCCGTGCTGGCAGCCTTGCGATCAGGCTGAACCATTGGCCCAGTTGCGGGCGCGGCTGGCGCGCAGGAAGCTTTCCGCCGCCAGGCTGCGCCGCCGCCCCTGGATCCCGGCCAGCACGACATCGGCGCTGATCGCCGTGCCGGCCACCGGCACCGCACACATGGCCAGATCGCGCGGATCGGGCATGAAGCCGGTGCCCAGCCCGGCGGCGATCAGGCGCTTGAGCTGGCCGACATCGCGGGCCGCATGGCGCAGGTTCAGGGTGATGCCCACCACCTCGGCCTGCCGGCGCAGCGCAGCCATGCCTTCGCAGCCATGGTCCACCAGCGGCTCGCGCGCCAGATCGGCCAGGCTCACCGCCGGCTGGTTGGCGGCGGGATGATCGCGGCGCACCACCATGCGATAATCGTGGCTGAACAGCCGCCACGCTTCGAACCGTTCCGGCGCGTCGGCCGGCGCCTCGATGATCATCAGGTCCAGCTGGCCGGCCAGCGCCTGCGCCAGCAGATCGGCACTGGTGCCGCCCACCACATTCAGCTGCAGCCCCGGCATCGCATCGGCCAGTTCGGCCAGCACCGCATCCAGCGTTGCTGATTCCACCAGCGAACACACGCCCAGCACCAGGGGCGCCACCTGGCCCTTGCCAAAGCCCTTGGCCAGCGCCTTGGCATCCTCGGCAGCGCGATAGGTGCGTTCCAGATGGGGCAGCATCAGCCGGCCCAGTTCGGTCAGGTGGGTGCGCGCCCGTTCGCGCCGGAACAGCGCGCCACCCAGCTCCTCCTCCAGCTTCTGGATGGCTCGGGTCAGCGATGGCTGGGCCACGTTGCAGGCCTCTGCGGCGCGCGTGAAATTGAGCAGCCGGGCCGCCGCGAGGAAATAGCGGATCTGGTGCATTTCCATGACGTTGCCCATCCTATCATTGCTGCGCTGCACCACAAGGGGCCGGCGTTGGCCATAGCCGGCCGGTATCAAACCAATGCACCCGCGATGCCTGTGCGAGGCCCCATCCCGCGACGACATTAGGCCGCGTGAATGGAGGGCAGTCCATGACCAGCAAGGTAAAGCCGGCCCGGCGGCGTGCATCAGCCGGGACCACCGACAAGACGGCGCACTGGGCCGCGCTGATGGCGCGGGGGCGCGCCGGCGATGCCCGCGCCTATGATGCGCTGCTGGGCGAAACCGCGGTGTGGCTAGGCCGCTATTTCCAGCGCCGGCTGCCGGCCGCCCATGTCGAGGATGCCGTGCAGGAAACCCTGATCGCCCTGCACCATCGCCGCCATGATTTCGATTGCAGCCAGCCGCTGCGGCCGTGGCTGGCGGCCATCGCCCGCTTCAAGTGGGTGGACCGGCTGCGCCTGATGGAGCGCGAAAAGACCCCGGTGCCCTGTGACAGCCATGTCGCCAGCCACGAGATCGACGTGCTGTCCTGCCATGCCGTGTCTGGCCTGCTGGGCCAGTTGCGCCCGGCCCAGGCCGAAGCCATCCGGCTGGTGAAGATCGACGGCCTGTCGATCATGGAGGCATCAGCTGCCACCGGGCAGTCGCAATCGCTGATCAAGATCAACATCCACCGCGGCCTCAAGCGGATGGCGGCCGGCTGCCTGGCGCTGGCCGATTGACCGTCCTCAGTGGCCGCCGCCCATCGGGCCGCTGATGTTGACCTTGGGGATCAGCCACACCAGCGCGGCCGCCGCAAAGAACAACAGCGCGGTGCCGGCATAGATGTGCAGATTGGCCAGCGTGGCGGCCTGCACGTCCAGCACCCGGTCAAGCGCAGCGCGGGCCTGATCGGCGGAAAGGCCGCCGGCTTGCAGCCGGGCCAGGCTGCTGTCCACCCCGTTCATGCCATCGGCCATGGCTGCCCGCACCTGGCGCGATTCATTGTCCCACTGGCTGGTGGCGATGGCGGCCCCGATCGCACCGCACAAGGTGCGGCAGAAATTCTGGATGCCGGCGGCCGACACGCTTTCCTCCGGCTTCACGCTGGCCATCGCCAGGCTGGACAGGCCGATGAAGAAGAAGGGCATGCCGATGCCGGTGAGCAGGTGGGGCCAGACGAGGTGCAGATAATCGCTGTCGGTTGACCAGGTGGTGCGCCAGGCCGCCATCAGGCCCAGCCAGATCACGCCAAAGGTGACGGTGATGCGCGGATCAATCCTGGTGAGCGACAGCCCGGCCGCCGGCGCAATCAACACGGAAAACACGCCGATCCAGGCCACCGTGTAACCGGCCTGGGTGGCCGTGTAGCCGAACACTGATTGCAGCCACAGCGGCGTGAGCACGACCACCGCAAAAAAACTGCCAAAGCCGATGCTGATCACCGCTGTCGCCGCTGCAAAGCCGCGATGGCGGAAGATCTTCAGGTCAACGATCGGGTGATCGTCGGTCAATTCAAAGATGATGAAGGCGATGGTGCCCACCGCCGCGACAATGGCGAGGATCACGATTTCGGTGGAACCGAACCAGTCCTTCTCCCGCCCGGTGTCGAGCATGATCTGGAAGGCACCCACCCCGATGATCAGCAGGATGAAGCCGATGATGTCGATCGGCTGGCGCTTCAGCGGGGTTTCAAACGGCTTCATCTGCCGCGCCACCGCGAACAGGCAGATCGCCACCACCGGCAGGTTGATGAAGAAGATCCAGTGCCAGCTCACATTGTCAGAAATCAGCCCGCCAAGGATCGGCCCGAAGATCGGTGCTGCCGTGGTGGTGGCGGCCCACAGGCCAATGGCTGCGCCCTGTTTCTCGCGGGGGAAGATGGATTGCAGCAAGGCCTGCGACAGCGGCATGATCGGCCCGCCGGCAAAGCCCTGGGCAATGCGGAACAGCACCAGCGCCTCCAGGCTCTGGCTGAGACCGCAGAGCAGGGAAAAGAAGCCAAAGCCGAACAGCGACACGCCAAACCAGCGCACCACGCCAAAGCGCGCCGCCAGCCAGCCGGCCAGCGGCACCGAAATCGCCTCGGCCACCGAGTAGCTGGTGACGGCCCAGGTGCCCTGCGATGGCGCCACCGCCAGGCTGCCGGCGATGCTGGGAATGGAAACATTGGCGATGGTGATATCCAGCACCACGACAAAATTGGCCAATGCCAACGACATGGCCGCAATCCACAGCTTGGCGCCGGTCAAGGGGACGGGCGTCGCCGGCTGGGCTGGCGTGGCGGTTGTCATTCGCGGGTGTCCACCACCGCCGTCATCGACAGGCCGATGCGCAGCGGGTGCGCCTTCAGTTCGGCGGGATCCAGCGTGATGCGCACCGGCAGGCGCTGCACCACCTTCACCCAGTTGCCGGTGGCATTCTGCGCCGGGATCAGGGCAAAGGCCGCCCCCGTGCCGCCCGCCATGCCGGTCACCCGGCCGTGATAGACGACATCGCCACCATAAAGATCAGACGTCAATTCAACGGCTTGGCCGGTCTTGATGGCTTTCAGTTGGCTTTCCTTGAAATTGGCATCAACGAACAGGCCGGCGGTGGGCACCAGCGTCATCAACGGGGCGCCGCCGGCCACGCGCTGACCAACCTGCACGTTGCGGTTGGTGACGATGCCGGCAATCGGCGCACGGATCACGGTGCGGGCCAGATCCAGCCGGGCGCGATCCAGCATGGCCTGGGCGGCGCACACATCGGGCGCGGTGGCGATGGTGACATTCCTGACCAGAGCCGTGGCCGCCGCGGCATCGCCGGTGGCCGCACGGGCGCCATCGGTGGCTGCGTTCACGGCATTGGTGGCCGCACTGTGCGCAGCGGTGGCTGCCGCGAGCGCGGCACGCGCCGCCGCCAATTCCTCGGCCGAAACCGCACCGCTGCCGGCCAATTGCTGGCGCCGTTCAAACTCGCCGCGGGCGCGGGCCAGCACGGCATCGGCTTCGGCCAGGCGGGCGCGGGCTGCGGCCACATCCGCCTGCCGGCCGGCGGCGCGGGCCCCGGCCGCATCGGCATTGGCCGCGGCCTGGGTGAAGCGCTGCTGCGCCTGGGCCAGCGCGGCTTCGGCCTGGGCCACGGCAATCCGGGCATCGGCATCATCCAGCACCACCAGCACATCGCCGGCATTCACCGCCTGGGTGCCGCCCACCAGCACCCTGGCCACCGTGCCGGGCAATTGCGGCGTCACCTGCGCGGTGTCGCCGCCCACATAGGCATTGTCCGTCTCCACCCGGCCGCGTTCAGAGGCGGCCCACCACAGGCCAGAGCCCAGGCCGGCGATCACCACCACGCCGGCCAGGATGCGCAGGGCGCGGGCGCGCTTCGGATTGGCGGCAGGCGCCAGGGTTTCGGTTTCGGCCATCAGCCACGCTCCTGTTCACGAAAGCCGCCGCCCAGCGCGCGCACCAGCGCGACATCGGCGGCAAGGCGGAATGCGGTCACATCGGCCAGCGCCCGGCGGGCGCCAACCACGGCATCATCAGCAATCAGCACGGCGAGCTGGCTGGACAGGCCGGCCTGATAGCGCAGCGCCGCCACCCGCCGCGCGGCCTCAGCCTCCTGCAGGGCGGCCTGTGCCGCCGCCTGCTGATCGCCCAGCGCCACCACGGCGCTGGCGGCATCGGCCACTTCATTGAAGGCACGCAGCAACGTCGCATCATGGGCGGCCAGCACCGCCAGCCGGTTGGCGCGGCTGCCCTTCAAGTCGGCGGCGCGGCGGCCGCCATCCAGGATCGGCAGGTTCAGCGCCGGGCCGAACTGGGCATAGAAACTGTTGCCGTTCAACAAGGTGTCAAAACCCAGCGACTGCTGCCCGATGGTGGCATTCAGGCTGAGATTGGGCAGAAACGCCCGCCGCGCCACCCGTTCCTGCTCCCCGGCCACCAGCACGCGCAGCCGGGCGGCGGCCAGATCGGGCCGGCGGGCGATCAGGTTGATCCGTGCGCCCTCCGGCAGGCCGGGCGGCAGCGGCATCAGCTTTGGCGCTGCAGTGCTCAGCCCGCGATCCGGCCCGGCGCCCAGCAACAGGCCCAGCCGGTGGCGGGCGACCAGCACCTGCTGGCCGGCCGCACTGGCATCGGCGCGGGCCAGCGCCAGCCGGCTGGCGGCCTGGGCGCGGGCGCCATCATTGTCCAGCCCGGCGGCAACCCGGCCGGCGGTGAGATCCAGAGTCTGCTGGCGGATGGCCAGCGCATCGGCCGCCACCGCCTGCCGATCGAGCGCGGCGGCGAGATCGGCATAGGCCTGGGCGACACTGGCCGACAGCATCAGCCGGGCCTGATCCCGCTCCACCGCCAGCGCATCGGCCTCCCGCCGGGCGGCGCGCAGCGCGGCACGCCCCTGCCCCCACAGATCAAGGTTCCAGCCAGCCTGCAGATTGACCTGGCCGAATTCGCGCACGCCAGGCGGCACGAACTGCGGCGGGATGCCGAGATTCTTGGACAATTGCTGCCCGCCCAGCGTGCCGGTGGCATTCAGCGTCGGCAGCAGCCCGGCCCGGCTCTGCCGCGCGGCGGCATCGGCCGCCGCCAGCCGTGCATTGGCCAGCGCCAGGTCGGGATTGGCGGCGAGCGCCTCTTCAATCAGGCCAGCAAGCTGCGGATCGCCCCAGCCGGCCCACCAGTCCGCCGCCGGCCAGGCGCGGCCGGGCGTTTCCGCCAGGCTTTGTTCGGCGGCCACACTGGCGGTGGTGCGCACGCCGGGCGCCGGGCCCAGCCGGGGCGGCATGGCGCAGGCGGCGACCGTCAGCAGCAGGGGAAGAAGCAGGAAAGGCTTGCGATGCACGGGCGACTCGGGCGATACTGGTCAGTACAGAAAGGGGTTTGAGCCGTGCTCAGCGCGCCGTCAAGTGAATTGATACCGACCAGTACAGAAGATTGCGGCGCCGCCCCGCCGCCGGCCGCCGATCCGCGCCGCCAGGCCTATATCGCCGCCGCCCAGCGCCTGTTCTTCGCCCATGGCTATGGCGCCACCTCGATGAACGCCATCGCCGCGGCCGTGGGCGGCAGCAAGACGACGCTGTGGAGCCTCTTCCCCTCCAAACTCGCGCTGTTCGAAGCGGTGGTGGACATGGTGGTGCAGCAATATGGCACCGCTCTCACCGTCGATCTCGACAGCGCGCCCGATATCGAATCCGCCCTGATCCGCATGGGCGACGCCATCATGGACACCATCATGTCTGACCCGATCACCGGCATCCACCGACTGGTGATGGGCGAAGCCGCCCGCGTGCCCGAACTGGGCCGCGCCATGTTCGAACGCGGCCCCGGCCCCGGCATGGCCCGCTTCGCCGCCTGGCTCGCCCGCCAGATGGCCGCCGGCACCCTGAAACAAGGCGACCCCACCCTCGCCGCCCAGCAATTCAGCGGCCTGTGCCGCGCCGGCGTGGTGGACCGGCACCTGATGGGCATGACGAGCGCCGGCGATAAGGCAGAAGGCCGGCGCGAAGTGCGGGCGGCGGCGGCGACGTTCCTGGCGGCGTGGGGCCTGTCGCGTTGACGGGGCAAGATTGGGCCGGTGTCGAGGCCGTTGCCCAATTGTTGAGAGCCGAATGGGGCGCTGACCGGCCGTCTCCCCGTGCGGATCAACCACCCCGGCTGCATGGCCATTGGCGGGCCAGGGCTTGACGTGCTGTCTGTCGCATCGGCGCGCGACGGATGGGCTGGCGCGGTGCTGGCAGGTCAGCGCCATGCCGGCGATGTGCGCGATCATGAGGGACATGCGCCAGCCCAGCTTCGCGATTTGCCCGCCAGCCACGTCCATTTGGCGGCCGGTTAGGCAATTTCCCGCTCTTTTCATTTTGCCAGTGGCGAAGCAGCCTTGGGCATGACAGCCTGCTCCGGATAATCCACCCAACGGGAAGACGCGCTATGCATTTTGATCACAGTGACAAGACGAAAGCCCTCATCGAAAAGCTGCGCGGCTTCATGGATGAGCATATCTATCCCAACGAGGAGCGGTACCAGCAGGAAGCCCATGAAGGCGAGCGCTGGAAGGTGATCCCGGTGATCGAGGAGCTGAAGCCCAAGGCCCGTGCCGCTGGCCTGTGGAACCTGTTCCTGAACATTTGCGATCATGACACGGGGGAATGGAAGGGCCCCGGCCTCACCAACCTTGAATATGCCACCCTGGCCGAGGAAATGGGCCGCGTCGGCTGGTCGTCGGAGGTGTTCAACTGCTCGGCGCCCGATACCGGCAACATGGAGGTGCTGCGCACCTATGGCAGCGAAGAGCAGAAGCGCCAGTGGCTGCGCCCGCTGATGGATGGCGAAATCCGCTCCGCCTTCCTGATGACCGAGCCCGCGGTCGCCTCGTCGGATGCCACCAACATCGAAACGTCCATCCGCCGCGACGGCGACGAATATGTGATCAACGGCCGCAAATGGTGGTCATCGGGCGTGGGCGATCCGCGCTGCAAGATTGCCATCGTGATGGGCAAGACCGACACCAGCGCCCCGCGCCACCAGCAGCAGAGCCAGATCCTGGTGCCGCTGGACACGCCGGGCATCACCAAGCTGCGGCCGCTCAACGTCTTTGGGTTCGACGACGCGCCGCACGGCCATTTCGAGGTGATCCTCGACAATGTGCGCGTGCCTGTCTCCAACATGATCCTGGGCGAAGGCCGCGGCTTTGAAATCGCGCAAGGCCGCCTTGGCCCGGGCCGCATCCACCACTGCATGCGTTCCATCGGCGCTGCCGAGCGCGCGCTGGAAAAGATGGTGAAGCGCCTGAAATCGCGTGTCGCCTTCGGCAAGCCGATTTCGGAACACAGCCTGTGGCACGAACGCATCGCCGATGCCCGCATCGCCATCGAACAGGCCCGCCTGCTCACGCTGAAGGCCGCCTACATGATGGACACGGTGGGCAACAAGGCCGCCGCCAACGAGATCGCCATGATCAAGGTGGTGGCCCCCAACATGAGCTGCATGATCCACGACATGGCCATCCAGGCCCATGGCGGCGGCGGCGTCTGCCAGGATTATGGCCTCGCCTCGGGCTATGCCGGCCAGCGGACCCTGCGCCTGGCCGACGGCCCGGATGAAGTGCACCGCCAGGCCATCGCCAAGAACGAGCTCAGGAAGTACAACTAAGTCGGTTTTGGAAGTGGGGAAGGGCTTGCACGCCAAGCCCTCCCCTGCTACCCGCCGCTTCATGCCGAAGGGGCCTCGTGCCCCATTTCCCTGGTGTGCGGCCATGGCGGAATTGGTAGACGCGCAACGTTGAGGTCGTTGTGGCCGAAAGGCCGTGGAAGTTCGAGTCTTCTTGGCCGCACCACGCAGTTTCAGGGTTGACCGTTTATCGGGGCCCGGGCTGCGCTCTCTCTAAAAACTGCCCATTCTCCGTGGGTTTGCGGCGAGCCCGCGCCCGGCTTGTGGTCAGAGACCCGGTTCTCAGCCCCACACATTGGCAAGGAAAGAGCCGGAATCTCTCTGCGAAAGTTCCCGGCTTCACGTCAGTTTGGCAGGTTTGCAGCGGCTAGACCGCGAGACCGAATTCCCGCTCTTGCTCGTCCCAGGCGAGCGGAATCGGCGCCGACATAAGCACACGGCGGGTCAGCGTCTTCGGCTGAGTGCCAGCAGCGATTNCGACGATCTTGGGGCTGATCCACGAGAGGCGGAGCAGCCTGGCCAAGTGGGTGCGGCACCGCCCTTCCCGCTTGCCCAGCTGGTTGAGGCTGAGTTCAGGCGCTTGCAACACCAAGCGCTGCACCTCCATGGCCTCGGCCATCAGCGCGACCAGTTCAGCATCATATCGGTCATCGCTACGCCTTGCCTCGATTTTCAGCTTTGCTTCGCGGAACGGCCGGCTGCTGACTGGCCTCGGGATGGGATGGGACCAGGTGACAGGCCCTTGGGCATCTAGAGCCGCCGGCTGCAGTTCAACCTGCATGTCCTGCTTACCCACATGGATCGCCGTGACGAAGCTGCGCAGTGCATCTTGGGCGCGTTCTGGGCGCGCAAGATCCTGCGCCAGCCGCCGTGCCCTCTCGAACTGTAGCGCGACGATCAAGGTGAGAACTACGCGACGATCAG
>NZ_NOXT01000099.1 GCF_002251755.1 Sandarakinorhabdus cyanobacteriorum | reverse complement strand
TCTCAGGAGTTGGAGCCTCCGGCAAACCCGGCGCGGTTCAACTGGCGCCCAAGCTTTCTCTCAACTTGAGACCGCCTCAGGACTTGAACGAAGGAATTTGCTGTTCGCTTTCCTACCCCACTCTTGGCCGCCTTGATGATGGCACTGCCGGCAGGGGCACAGGCTGGCGATTGGCAGGTAGTAGCAACGTCAGATGACCGTCGCGCGCTCCTGACCTATGCTGCCGGTGAAGCTGTCTCATACAGTTTCGCGTGCACGCCGACCGAGGTAATCGTGACGCAGACAGGCGTCACGAAGCTGTTGGACCTGAGAACCGGCGCCCCAATCGGCGATGATGCAAAAGCAATAATGCCGGAAGGGGCCGCGTTGATGGCCTTGTTTTCCGGGAAAGGTGAACCGCAGTTTCTGCCCGCGGAAGCAGCGAAGAATCCCGTGACGGGCTGGGACCTGACCATCCGCCTCCCTTTGGCTGACAAGCAGATCAAGGCGGCTGCAAAAAGCCAGATGCTTTCGCTCTTCACAACTGGCTATACGATGGCAGTTCCCATGGACGCCGCAGCTCGGGCGAAATGGAGCGAATTTCTGCAGAAATGCAATATCGCGAAGTGATCTGGCCGGTGCAGTGAGCCGCCAACCACTGCTCCAAAACAAACGGGTGCAGGGACTGCGTCCCTGCCCGCCGGAGGCCTCCTTCTTAAGGCCCGCTAAATCCCCACCCCGCCATCAATCGTCTGCGTTGTTCCCGTGATCATCGCCGCCGCCGGGCTGGCGAGGTAGAGCACCAGCGAGGCCACCTCATCGGCCGTCGCGTGGCGTTTGATGGCCATGGCGGCGTGCATCATCTTGGCGAATGGGCCTTCGGCGGGGTTCATGTCGGTGTCCACCGGGCCGGGTTGCACCACGTTCACGGTGATGCCGCGCGGGCCGAAATCGCGGGCGAGGCCGCGGGCGATGCCCTGCACGGCGGATTTGGAGAGGGCATAGGCCGTCTGGCCCGGCCATGGCACGCGATCGCCGTTCACCGAGCCGATGATGAGGATGCGGCCATTGTCGCGCATCTGGCGGCCGGCTTCGACCCCGGCGAAATAGACGGCGCGCACGTTGATGTCGATCAGCCGGTCCACCGCATCGGGATCAAGGGTGAGCGGATCGCCCATGATGGCAACCCCGGCGTTGATCACCAGCACGTCGAGCGCGCCGGCATCGGCCACGGCAGCGATCACCGCGTCGCGATTGGCGCTGTCGGCCTGGACGGCGGTGGCCCCGGTTTCGGCCGCGACCGCCGCCGCCGCATCCGGCGAGCCCGAGAAGGTGAAGCGGACGGATGCGCCGGCCGCCACGAACTGCCGCACGATGGCCGCGCCGATGCCCCGGCTGCCGCCCATCACCATCACCTGCTTGCCGGCAAAATCCGTCATCATCCCACTCCCCATGGCCTGAGCGCCGCAGCCACTATTGCCCGGCCGGGCTGCGCCGCCAAGGGGGCTGGACTTTCGCGGCCTGTCGCCCGCAATGCGCTGCCACAACAATGTCACGTGTGGTCGCCCCTCATCCCGTTGTGCCGCGCTTTGGTGTTGCCGTGGCCTGGGCTGATGATGCCGGCGTGTTGGCGGCCAATCCGCTGTGGCAGGCGCTGGGCCCGCTGGCCGATCCGCTGCCGCCGCCGGCGCCGCGCGGCCTTGGCGGCATCCGCTTCTGGCCGCTGCGCTTTGCCCATCACCGCCTGCCGGTGTGGACGGCGCTGGCCGGCACCGCCGCCAGCCGGCACTGGCCGCGGCCGGAATTGCCGGATCATGCCGCCGCCACCCGCTGCCTGCTCGCCTATGTGCCCAGCCGCACGCCGGATTTCCCGGCACTGGCGGCGCGCGTGTTCAGCCTGGCCGATGCCGAGCGGCAGACGCTGCAGCTGGTGTTGGCATCGCACGACATTGCCGAACTGGCAGCCCGGCTGGGCCTGAGCCCGGCGGGGGCGCGCAAGCGGGTGGCGGCGCTCTATCGTGCCATCGGGGTTTCGGGCCTGGCGGGCCTGCAGGCGCAGACGACCCGGTTGTTGGCCGATGAATTCGTGTCGGATCAGCAGTTTGATGCGGGGCTGCAGGCGGTGCTGGCCTTGACGCCAGCGTAGGCGGCGGTGGCGCGGCTCGTCGGCGATGGCCATGATCTGCCCGGCATCGCGGCGCGGCTGCAGCTGTCGCCGCACACGGTGCGCGATCATGCCCGCGCCGCGCTGGAAAGCGCCGCTGCCCCGCGCCTGAAGGATCTGGCGCAACTGGCCAACGAGGCGGCGGCCACCCATGCCATCGCGCTGGGCAGCGACGGGCTGCAGCATGATCGCGGCGGCCTGCTGGAGGCCACGCGCATCATTCGGCGCGGTTCCCGCCAGATCGGCATCGCCGATTTCGGGCCGGCCGGGGCGCAGCCGATCATCATCTGCCACGGCGGCATGGGCACGCGGCGGGTTGCGGCCGAACTGGTGACCGCACTGCAGGTGCACGGGCTGCGGCCCATCGGCATCGACCGGCCGGGCTTTGGCCTGTCTGATCCGGCAGCAGCGGACCAGTTCGGCACCGCCGACGACGACATGTCGCACGCGCTGGATGTGCTGGGGCTGGATCAGGCGATCATCGCCGCGCTGGATGGCGGCGCGCCGGCGGCGGTCAGCTTCTGGCATCGGCATGGTGACCGGCTGCTGGCCGGCGTGCTGATCAAGCCGCATCCGCCGTCCACCGGGCGCAGCGGCAACCGCATGATCGATCGCTTTGCCCGCGCCACCATGGGCGGCTCCGATCTTGCCACCGGCTTGTGGCGGCTTGTGCGCGAGCGCGCCGGCCTGGCGATGACCGGGCGCATCGTTGATCTCTTGTTTTCCGGCCACCCCGCCGATGCCGCGCTGTTGGCCCAGCCCGATTTCCGCGCCCGCATGATTGCCGAGCTGCTCACCTTCAGCAACCGGTCCGGGCTGGGCATCATCGCGGAGCAGCAGGAGTATCGCGACTGGCAGGTGCAGCCGGGCGGGCCGGCGCGGCCCTGGCTGATCATCGTCGCTGATGGCGATCCCTTGTGGACTCCGGCCCTGGCCGATGCCGGCGGCGCCAGCGCCTGGACCGCGCTGGGCGACACGCGCTGGCAGCGCATTGCCGGTGCCGGCCGTTTTGCCCACACCACCCACGCGGCCGACATTGCCGCCGCCGTCGCCGCCCATTGGCGCGATGCCATCCATCCCGTCGGGAAGGTGGCCTGAAACAGCCCGGCAACATGCCCCCGAAGATGCCCATTGCCGCCAAGCGAATTCTGGCCGATAACCCTGGGATGCGCCGCCTCACCGCCCCCCTTGCCGCCGCCATGCTGTGCCTCGCCGGCAACGCCCAGATCGCTCACGCCAGCGCCAGCGACGAATTCCGCGCCGGCAACTGGGCCGCGGTGGTGCGCGACGGCCATGCCGAAAACACCCCTGACAGCCTGATCCTCGCCGGCCGCGCCCAGCTTTCGATCGCCGGCTATCAAACCGCCGACAAGGCCAGCGCCATGGCCATCATCGCGGCGGCCGAAGCCGATTTCGACAAGGCGCTGGCCCGCGCCCCAGGCAATGTGGAGGCGCAACTGCAAAAGGCCGTCGCCATCGCCTATCGCGCCCAACTGGCCCGCGGCATCGGCCTGGCCAAGGATGTCCGCCGCCGCTTCGAAGCCATCCGCGCCGCCAACCCGAACAACAGCCTGGTGTGGGGCGCGCTCGGCGGCTGGCACGGCGGCGCGGTTGCGACCGTCGGCAGCTTCCTCGCCGGCACCGTGCTTGGCGCGAAGAAATCCGAAATGGAACGCTGCTACGCCCAGGCTCTGCGCCTCGCCCCCGGCCTGCCCTCCACCCGCACCTTCTTCGCCATCACCCTCCTCGATCTCGATCCCGCCAACAGCGCCCGCGCCGCCGGCCTGCTGAAAGGCATCGAAACCCTGCCCGCCGAAGACGGGTTTGAGGCCATGATGAAGCAGCAAGGCATCGAACTGGCCGCCAGCATCGCGCGCGGCAACGCCGCTAGTGCCCAGGCCACGGCACGGCGGCTGAAGGCGTTCAGCCGGCTGGGGTAGGGCAAGGCTGCGCTGGAAGAATGAAAAATGCCTCCGGTGGGCAGGGTCGCGGACCCTGCGCCTGTTTGTTTTCGGGCGGTGCTCAACGGCCGATTTGGGGTGGCATCGGGCAGCAAGAATAGCCAAGCCCCGTGTCAAGCACGGGGCGACGGGGATGTGGGACGACTGGAAAGAGGGCGAAAGCGGACGCGCTTGCCATGCAGCAAAAACGAAAACCAACGGGTGCAGGGGCCTCGCCCCTGCCCGCCGGAGGCCCTGCCTGAAGCCCTACCCCTTCCGCCCCGCCTTCTCGTCAATCCCTGACACGCCTTCGCGGCGGGCCAGTTCGGCGCGGATGTCGTCGAAGGTCAGGCCGGCGTCGGCGAGGAGGAGGGCGAGGTGGAAGATGAGGTCGGCGCTTTCGCTGACCAGGCCAGCGCGGTCATCGGCTACGGCGGCGATCACCACTTCCACCGCTTCCTCGCCCAGTTTCTGGGCCAGCTTGGCGCGGCCCTTGGCGGTGAGTTTGGCGACGTAGGAGCTGGCCGGATCGGCGCTGCGGCGGGCGATGACGGTGGCGAGCAGCTGGTCAAAGCGATCCATGATAGACCTTTCGCACCGGGAATCCGGCGCTGGCCAGGGCGGCGCGGGCTTCGGCGATGGTCACCTGGCCGAAGTGGAAGATGGAGGCGGCGAGCACGGCCGAAGCATGGCCTTCGCTCACGCCGCTGACAAGATCGGCGACCCCGCCGACCCCGCCCGAGGCGATGACCGGCACCGGCACCGCGTCCGCAACGGTGCGGGTGAGGGCAAGGTCATAGCCGGCGCGGGTGCCGTCCCGGTCCATGGAGGTGAGCAAGATTTCGCCGGCCCCCAGCCTGGCCGCTTCGATGGCATAGGCCACCGCATCGATTCCGGTGGGCTTGCGGCCGCCGTGGGTGAAGATCTCCCATGTGCCGGGCGCGGTCTGCTTGGCGTCCACCGCGACCACCACGCATTGCTCGCCAAAGCGCATGGCGAGCTCGCCGATCAGGGCCGGCCGCGCCACGGCGGCGCTGTTGACCGCCACCTTGTCGGCCCCGGCCAGCAGCAGGGCGCGGGCATCCTCGACGCTGCGCACGCCGCCGCCGACAGTCAACGGCATGAAGCATTGATCGGCGGTGCGTTCGACAATGTCGATCAACGTGCCGCGGCCTTCGTGGCTGGCGGTGATGTCGAGGAAACAGAGCTCATCCGCGCCGGCGGCGTCATAGGCGGCGGCGGCCTGGACCGGATCGCCGGCGTCCTTCAATTCGACAAAGTTCACGCCCTTCACCACGCGGCCGCCGGCCACGTCGAGACAGGGGATGATGCGGACAGCCAAGGTCATTGCGCGACCGCGATGGCCTCGGCCAGGTCGAGCCGGCCATCATAAAGCGCGCGCCCGGTGATGACGCCTTCGATCCCCGGCTTGCCGACCAGCGCATGGATATCGGCGATGGAGGCGACGCCGCCCGAGGCGATGACCGGCAGGCTGGTCTGGGCGGCGAGCGCCACCGTCGCCTCCACATTGACGCCCTTCAACAGGCCGTCGCGGCCGACATCGGTGAACAGTACGGCGGCCACCCCGGCATCCTCGAACCGCCGGGCCAGATCGGCGACGGGCAGGGTGGAGACATCGGCCCAACCGCGCGTTGCCACCAGGCCATCGCGGGCATCGACAGCCACCACGATGCGCCCCGGATGATCGGCAGCGAGGCCCTTGACCAGATCGGGATTGTCGAGCGCGGCGGTGCCCATCACCACGCGCCACACGCCGGCGGCGAGCCAGGCTTCGACATGGGCGGCCGTGCGGATGCCGCCGCCAACCTGCACCTTGCCGCCGCCAAAGCCGGACAAGGCGGCGGTCACACCGGCGGCATTGCGGCTGTCACCGGCAAAGGCGCCATCCAGATCGACGACATGCAGATGCGTCGCCCCGGCGGCACGGAACAGCGCGGCCTGGGCGGCGGGATCATCGGCATAAACGGTGGCGCGGTTCATGTCGCCTTCGGCCAGGCGGACGCATTGGCCGCCCTTCAGATCGATGGCGGGAAAGATGATCATGAATTCAACCAGTTATGTAGGAACGCCAGGCCATAGGCCTGGCTCTTTTCGGGGTGGAACTGCACGCCGGTGATATGACCGCGCTTGACGATGGCCGCAAAGCGCCCGCCATGATCGGCCACCGCCTGCACATCGGCCGCATCATCGGGCGCAAAGGCATAGGAGTGGACGAAATAGGCATCGCCCGACGGCACCGGCGCACCGTTCACGGCCTCCACCCGGTTCCAGCCCATGTGCGGGATTTTCAGTGTGTTATCCGTGGGTTCCAGCCGCTTGACGATGCCCGGCAGCCAGCCCAGCCCGGCATGGATGCCATGTTCATGGCCCTCGCTGGCCAGCAATTGCATGCCAACGCAAATGCCCAGGAACGGCACGCCGCGCGCCATCACCGCCTCGTTCAGCGCCGCCTCGATTCCGGTCTTCTCGCGCAACTGATTGATGCAATGGGCAAAGGCACCAACGCCGGGCAGCACCACGCGCCCCGCGGCGGCAATAGTGCCCGGATCATCCGTCACCACCACGCGCGCACCGGCCTTCTCCAGCGCCCGCGCCGCAGAGCGCAGGTTGCCGGCGCCATAATCGATCAGCGCAACCTGGTCAGGCACCACCCAACGTGCCCTTTGTGCTTGGAATCGCGTCACTCTTGCGTGGATCAATCGCCACCGCCGCCCGCAGCGCCCGGGCCACGCCCTTGAAGCAACTTTCGGCGATATGGTGGTTGTTGACGCCATACAGGGTTTCGATGTGCAGGGTGATGCCGGCCGACCCGGCAAAGGCGGCAAAGAATTCCTTGAACATCTCGGTGTCCAGCGTGCCCAGCTTGGGCTGGGTGAAGCTGGTGCGCCAGACGAGATAGGGCCGGCCCGAAATGTCGAGCGCGACGCGGGTCAGCGTCTCGTCCATCGGGATCAGCGCATCGCCATAACGGGTGATGCCGCGCCGATCACCCAGGGCCTTGGCCACGGCTTCGCCCAAAGCGATGCCGGTGTCTTCGGTGGTGTGATGGCCATCGATGTGCAGGTCACCCACGGTCTTCACCGTCAGATCGATCAGGCTGTGGCGCGACAGCTGCTCCAGCATATGATCAAGGAAGCCGATCCCGGTCGACACTTCATAGGTGCCGCTGCCATCAAGGTTCACCTGCACCTCGACCTGGGTTTCCTTGGTGACGCGGGAAATGCTTGCGGTGCGCATCGCTCATGCTCCTTGGGCGCAAGCGCCTAGAGCATTGCGACAACAGGGGCAAGCAACAGGGCCTTTTCGCCGCGCCCATCCATCCTACATAGGGCGCAGACAGACAGGATTGACCATGAGCGAACTCCCGCAATTCCACGGCACCACCATCGTATCCGTCCGCAAGGATGGCCAGGTTGTCGTTGCCGGCGATGGCCAGGTGACGATGGGGCAGACGGTGATGAAGCCCAATGCCAAGAAGGTCCGCCGGCTTGGGCCGAAGGGCGAGGTGATTGGCGGCTTTGCCGGGGCGACGGCCGATGCCTTCACCCTGTTCGAACGGCTGGAAGCCAAGCTGGAGCGCCATCCGGGCCAGTTGCTGCGCGCTGCTGTCGAGCTGGCCAAGGATTGGCGCACCGACCGCTATCTGCGGCGGCTGGAGGCCATGATGATCGTGGCCGACAAGCAGGTGACATTGGTCATCACCGGCAATGGCGATGTGCTGGAGCCGGTGGGCGGCATCGCCGCCATCGGTTCGGGCGGCAATTTCGCGCTGGCCGCGGCCCGGGCGCTGGCCGACAGCGCCCATGATGCCGAGGCCATTGCGCGGCGCGCCATGAAGATCGCCGCCGATCTGTGTGTGTACACCAACGAGGAATTGACCGTGGAAGTGATGCCGGCGGGAGACGCCGCATGAGCGCGAGCCTGACCCCGAAAGCGATTGTGGCCGCGCTGGATCGCCACATCATCGGCCAGGCCGATGCCAAGCGGGCCGTGGCCGTGGCGCTGCGCAACCGCTGGCGCCGGCAGCAATTGCCCGACGATTTGCGTGACGAGGTGGTGCCCAAGAATATCCTGATGATCGGCCCCACCGGCTGCGGCAAGACCGAGATCAGCCGCCGCCTGGCCAAGCTGGCCAATGCCCCGTTCATCAAGGTGGAAGCCACCAAGTTCACCGAGGTTGGCTATGTTGGCCGCGATGTCGATTCGATCATCCGCGATCTGGTGGAGGAATCAATCCGGCTTGTGCGCGAAGCCCGTCGCGCCGCGGTGAAGCACAAGGCGGAGGATGCCGCCATGGCCCGGCTGCTCGATGCGCTGGTGGGCAAGGATGCCAGCGAGGCGACGCGGCTGGCTTTCCGCCAGCGCTTTGACGCCGGCGACCTGAAGGGCCGCGAGGTGGAGATCGAGGTGGCGGAAGCGCCGCCGAGTTTCGAGATGCCTGGCATGCAGCCCGGTCAGGTTGGCATGATCAACCTGTCGGACATGATGGCCAAGGCCATGGGTGGCCGCACGAAGCGCCGCAAGATGAAGGTGGACGCCGCCTGGGAGGCGTTGCTGGCCGAGGAATCGGACAAGCGGCTGGACGATGAGGAAATTCAGCGCGAAGCCATCCGCAGCGCGCAGGACAATGGCATCGTGTTCCTCGACGAGATCGACAAGATCGCCGTGTCTGACGTGCGCGGCGGCAGCGTGAGCCGCGAAGGCGTGCAGCGCGACCTGCTGCCGCTGATCGAAGGCACCACGGTTGCCACCAAATATGGCCCGGTGAAGACCGACCATATATTGTTCATCGCCTCGGGCGCCTTCCATGTCGCCAAGCCGTCGGACCTGTTGCCCGAACTGCAGGGCCGATTGCCGATCCGGGTCGAGTTGAAAGGCCTGACCGAGGATGATTTCCGCCGCATCCTGTCGGACACCGATGCCAGCCTGATCCGCCAATATGCCGCCCTGCTCGGCACCGAAGGCGTGACGCTGGTGATCACGGCCGACGGGATCGACGCCATCGCCCGCACGGCGGCGCAGGTGAACGAGACGGTGGAGAATATCGGCGCCCGCCGCCTGCACACGGTGATGGAAAAGCTGCTGGAAGCGATCAGCTTTGATGCCAGCGACCGCAGCGGCGAAACCGTGACGGTGGATGCCGCGATGGTGGCCCGTGAACTGGGCGAGATCGCCGGCAACCGCGACCTGTCGAAATATATTCTCTGATGTGGGCGGCCCGGCGTTGGCTGGTGCCGCTGCTCAATCTGCCGCGATGCTGAGCGCATCGCCGGGGCGCATGGCCGCAAGCCAGCGCGCCAGCACGGCACGGTCCATCGCCACGCAGCCTTCGGTGGGGCGGCCATCGGGCTGGCGCACGTGCCAGAAGATGGCGCTGCCCAGGCCGGGCACCGGCGGCGCATCATTGTGGGCCAGCACCAGGATGATGTCGTAGGCGTGATCATCGCGCCACAGGGCCTCGTGGCTGTGCGGGTGCGGGATGGTGACCGGGCGGTTGTAGGCCGGATCGGCCGTGCCGTCAGACCAGCCGTCCCACGGCCGCAGCCAGCGCCAGGGCAGGCGGGTGGCAGGGGCGGGCAGCCGATCGGGCCGGATCAGCGCGGCGCGGATCGGCCAGCGGCCCAGCGGCGTCTTGCCGTCGCCTTCGCGCTTGTCGGCAGCCGGGCACCAGCCGCCCTTGCCAAAGCTGGCGCTGTGGGTTTCGCCAAAGGCGCTGACCGTACCGGCGGCAGGGTTGGCGCAGAAGATCGTCACAACATATGCCCCTGCCGGTCGCGCTTGGTGGCGAGATAGGCGGCATTGTGCGGGTTGGGCGGCATGTCGTGGGCGACGCGGCTGACGCGGAAGCCATGGGCGGCCAGGCCATCGACCTTCAGGGGATTGTTGGTCATCAGCGCGACGCTGCCCACACCCAGCGCGCGCAGCATGGCGGCGGCGAGGCTGAAATCCCGCTCGTCCGGCTCGAAGCCGAGGCGAGTGTTGGCATCGACCGTGTCCCAGCCCTGATCCTGCAGGGCATAGGCGCGCAATTTGTTGAGCAGGCCGATGCCACGGCCTTCCTGCTGCAGATAGAGCAGGATGCCGCCTTGCGGGTTGCGCGCGATGGCGGCGATGGCGGCGTGCAGCTGCGGGCCGCAATCGCATTTCAGACTGCCCAGCACATCGCCGGTGAGGCAGCTGCTGTGGATGCGGGCCAGCACAGGCTGCGCCACATCGGGATCACCGATCATCAGCGCCAGATGTTCGGGCCCGCCATCGGCCGGGCGGAAGGCGACCACCTGGCAATCCTTGCCATGGGCTTCGGCGCTGGCCAGCGGCAGCCGTGCGCGGGAAGAGACATGCACGCGCGCCTGCCCTGGCGGCAGCGCCAGGGCGGCTTCGGCCGGGCAGGTGATGGCGGCGGCCGCATCTGCCAGCGGCACGGCATAAACGGCGGGGATCAGCCCGGCATGCTTGGCCAACGCAATGGCGGCGCGGGCGGCGGCGGCATCGCCGGCCAGCGCCCTGGTGCGGAACGGGCCCTTGAACGGGGTGGCAAGATCAAGCACCGGATCGGCCACGGCGCGGCTGCCGGGCAGATCAAGCCAATCGGGCCGGTCAACCCAAACCGGTTCGGGATCAGGAGCGGCGGCCGCGATCTGATTCGCGAGGTTGAGCACGGCGGCTCGGCGGGCGGTGATGATCAGGCCGGCCCGCGCCGTGGCCTCAAGCGCGGCCAGCGCATCGGCATCGGCCAGTTCGGCCGACAGCACGGCCAGGCTGCCCACCCCCACGATCCGGCCGCGGCGCAGCGCATCGCTCGCCGCCTCGGCCAGGAAATCAGGCGCGATGCTCACAGGTCCAGCGTCACGATCTGGGGGATATGGTCGGATGGCTTGCCCCAGTCGCGCGCGTCCTTCACCGCTTCGAAGGCGGTGGCGGTGGTGGCGACTTGCGGCGAACACCACATATGATCCAACCGCCGCCCCCGGTCAGACGCGCGCCAGTCGTTGTTGCGATAGCTCCACCAGGTGAAGAATTTCTCCGGCGCCGGGTTGAAGCGGCGGCCAAGATCAACCCAGTCGTGGCTGGCCTGCAGGCGGTTCAACAGATCGACTTCCACCGGCGTGTGGGACACGACATCGAGCAGCGCCTTGTGGTTCCACACATCGCATTCCAGCGGTGCGATGTTGAAATCGCCGACGATCACCGCCGGTTCCTTCAGCGCTTCCGACCAGCGGGTCATGCGCTCGACGAAATCCAGCTTCTGGCCGAACTTGGGGTTGGCCGAACGGTCGGGCACGTCGCCGCCGGCCGGTACATAGACATTTTCCAGCAGCACGCCGCCGGGCAGGCGCACGCCGATGTGGCGGGCCTCGCCATTGTCCTGCCAGTCGTATTGCCAGGCACCATCGATGGGGATCCGCGCGATGGTGGCGACGCCATGGTGCATGCGCTGGCCGTTCAGCACGCGGTGGTTGTACCCCAGCGCCTCGAACAGCCCGTGCGGGAAAATATCGTTGGCGACCTTGGTTTCCTGCAGGCACAGCACATCGGGCTGATGATCGCGCAGGAATTGCTCCACGATATCGGCGCGGGCGCGGACGCTGTTGATGTTCCAGGTGGCGATGCGGATGGCCATGGCCGTGGTTATTGGGCGGATTCGCCGCGCTTTGCAACGCCATCGGCCAGCGGATGCCGGCTGTTGACCAGCTCCACCAGCGCGGCGGCGGCGACATGGGTATAGATTTGCGTGGTGGCGATATCGGCATGGCCCAGCAGCATCTGCACTGCGCGCAGATCGGCGCCGCCTTCCAGCAGATGGGTGGCAAAGGCGTGGCGCAGCACGTGGGGTGAAATCCGGGCCGGCGGGATGCCGGCATCGGCGGCCAGCGCCTTCACCAGCTGCCACAGCCGCAACCGGGTCAGATGCCCGGTGCCGCCCCGGCCGGCGGGAAACAGATGTTTGCTGCTTTCGGGCACATGCGCGGCCCAGGCCAGCACGGCGGCTTCGGCGCGGCGGCTCACCGGCACCAGCCGTTCCTTGTTGCCCTTGCCCAGGATCACCATGTGGCCGCGCCCGGCCCGCACCGCGCCGCGCGGCAGGCTGACCAGCTCGCTGGCACGCAAGCCCGAGCCATAAAGCAGCTCGAACAGGGCGGAGAGGCGCAGCACCGCCGGGTCATCTGGCCGGGCGGCCTGGCGTTCGGCCAGCGCCGCAAACAGCCGCTCGACATCGCCGCTGCCCAGGCTTTTCGGCAACGGCCGGGCGCTTTGCGGCAAGGCAAGGTCGCGGCCGGGATCATCGCCGCGCAGGCCATCGGCCATCAGAAAGGCAAGGAACTGGCGCACGGCCGAGGCCTTGCGCGCCGCACTGGCCCGCGCCAGCGGTGCCCAGTGGCGGGCCAATTGTGCCAGCGCCGCCGCATCGGCCGCCGCCAGCTGGCCGCCCAGCCAGTCGCTGGCCTGCGCCAGATCGCGGCCATAGGCGAGCAGGGTGTTCTTGGCGGCGCCACGCTCGCTGGCGAGATGATCGAGGAACAGCGCGATGGCTTGCCGGTCACTCAACGTCTCTGGGATCACGGCATCGCCGTCCGCATCACCGCTTCGGCGGCGAGCAGCCGCGCCTCCTGAACGCGGCCAACGGCGACCAGCGCGGCCAGGATCGCTTCCACATGCGCGGGCGGCACATCGGCCCAACCGCCATTGCTGGCCGATTGCAGGCCGGTGGCGGCCAGCAGCATCACCTCGCCCGCGGCACCGCGCCGGGCGGCGGCGGCCAGGGCGGCGGTCCAGCGGTTGCTGATGGCGCGCACCCGATCCTGTTTGGCGGCGGCCCAATCGCTCCGGGGATTGAGCCCGGCCAGCGCTGCCGCCAGCATCGCCTCTCCATGGCCCGATGCGCCGGCCTGTTTCACGAAATCCCGATAGCCCGACAGGCTGGCCGGCTGCGCCCCGGCCACGGCGAGCAGCGCCCAGGCCCGTGCCTTGACCGCCCTATCGGCATCGGCCGCCACCGGCCACCAGGCGCGGGCGCGCGCCACGTCACCGGCGGCGAGCAGCGCGGCAATCAGCCAATCGGCCTGATCGGCCAGCGCGGCATCCGGCTTCAACGCGGCGGCGGCCCCGGCGGTTTCCAGCAACGCGCCAAAATCCCGGCCATCGCCGCGCAGGGCCGCAATGGCAGCACCGCGCGCTGATGCGCTGCCGGCGGTGAAGGCATCGCGCAGATTGGCGGCGCGGCTGCCGGCGGGAAAGCCGCCGCTGGCATCGGCCGGTGACAGGGCGGCGATGCCGCTGGCCAGTTCCTGCGCCGAAAGCTCGCCCATGGCCGCGGCCGGGCGCAACAGGGCAAGGCGGGTGGCTTCGGGCAGGCCGGGGTTGCGCACTGCCCAGCCGGCATGGGCCGGGCCCAGCGCCGCCAGCCGGTCTGCCGGCACCGTCACCCCGGCCGCCGTGGCGACGCCATAGCGATAGAGGGTGAGGCCGGGGGCCTCTTCCCAATTGATGCCGTCCGCCCGCCCGGCACCACCGGCCAGCACCACCACGCGGGCGGCAAGGCGCACGTCGAAACTGGCGACCCGGCCACGCTGGCTGCGCAGCGCGTCCATCAGATTGGCGGCGGTGATATCATCCCCATCCATCGCCGCGCACATGCCCCAGGCCAGATCCCACAAGGGCGATGGCGACAGGGCGCGGCCGGTGGCGGCAATGGGGCATAGCCCGGCCAGATCGCCGGCGGCCAGGCTCACCTGCGCGGCAGCCTGATAGGTGGCGGGGGTGTAACGGTCCACGGGCAGCGCATCGATCAGCCGGCGCGCGCCATCAACAATGCCCAGCCGCAGCAGCAGGCCGGCACGGGCCGCCACCCAATCGCCGTCGTTGATGCCGGCCGGCGTGGGCGCACGGGTGAGGAGGGCGCGGCTGACCATGATCGTCGCCCAGCGCGAGCTGAGCGGTCGGGCGATGCGATCGGCCAGCGTGCCGACAAAGCGGCCGTTGCTGCCCGAAAAGGCGGTGATGGCAAGGCCGCCGGTGCCGGGGCCCAGCGTCCCGATCGGCGCACCCGGCGGCAGCGCCACGGCGCCGGCAAAGGGATCGGCCACCACCGGCGCGGGGGCTTGCGCCTCGGCCGGCAGCAGCGGGGTTTCGCCGGGGGCGGGTTCGGCTGGCGGCGGCGCGAGGCCGGGCAAGGGCGCCGCCGGGGCAGCCGCCGGGGCCGGGGCCGGCGTGTCAAAGCCCGGGGGCAGCAAGGATTTGGGCGAATCCTGCTTCTGGCTGTTCACCGGCGCGGCCAGGCCAAGGGCCCCGGCCAGCAGCACGGCGCGAACAGGCATGGGGATGCGCTTGCTTGCAGGGTTCATGCCCCGGTGTATAGCGTTGCAGGCAATGGACGGCGACCCGAAAATCCCCGAACCGGGCGTGAGCCCGGCCGACCGGCTGGCGTTGGCGGCGCGCCGGCCGATCACGTTGATCGGGCTGATGGGTGCCGGCAAATCCAGCATCGGCAAGCGGCTGGCCGATCGGCTGGCGCTGCCGTTCATTGATGCTGATGACGAGATCGTGCTGGCGGCCGGGCTGTCCATCCCCGAGATTTTCGAGCGCTTTGGCGAGGCGCATTTCCGCGACGGCGAACGTCGGGTGATCGCCCGGCTGATCGATGGCACGCCCAAGGTGATTGCCACCGGCGGCGGTGCCTTCATGAATGAGGAGACCCGCGCGCTGATCCTGGCCCGCACCCAGGCGGTGTGGCTGGATGCCGATATCGCCACGCTGGTGGAACGGGTGCGGCGGCGTGGTGGCCGGCCACTGCTCGCCGGGCGCGATCCGGGCCAGGTGCTGCGTGATCTCGCGGCGGTGCGCAATCCCGTCTATGCGCTGGCGCCAATCCGGGTGGCCAGCAAGGCCGGCCCGCATGGCGACACGGTGGATGCGATCATCACTGCGCTGGCCGGTGCCAATCAGGAGCAGCCATGATCATTGATGTCGCGCTGGGCGACCGGTCCTATCCCATCCACATCCGCCCCGGCCTGCTGGGCGATGCCGCCGCCGTGCTGGCCCCGTTGGCGCGCGGCCAGCGCCTGGTGGTGGTGACCGATGAAACCGTGGCCACGCACCATCTCGCCACGCTGGCCGCCGGCCTGCCCGGCATCAGGCTGGAGCCGATCGTGCTGCCGCCGGGCGAAGCCACCAAGGATTGGGCCCATCTGCAGCTGGTGGTGGAGCGGCTGCTCGACCTGGGGGTGGAGCGCAGCGATGCCGTGGTGGCGCTGGGCGGCGGCGTGATCGGCGATCTCGTCGGCTTTGCCTGTTCGATGCTGAAGCGCGGCTGCCGCTTCGTGCAGGTGCCGACCACCCTGTTGTCTCATGTCGACAGCTCGGTGGGCGGCAAGACGGCGATCAATGCGGCGGCCGGCAAGAATCTGGTCGGCGCCTTTTACCAGCCGGTCGCCGTTCTGATCGATCCGGCCGTACTGGCCACCCTGCCGCGCCGCGAACTGATGGCCGGTTATGCCGAGGTGGCGAAATATGGCCTGATCAACGATGCCGGCTTCTTCGCCTGGTGCGAGGCCAACGGTGCAGCCGTTCTGGCCGGCGACAGCGACGCGCAGATCCACGCCATCGCGCACAGCTGCCGCGCCAAGGCCGCCGTGGTGGCGGCCGATGAGCGCGAGACCGATGATGTGCGCGCCCTGCTCAACTTGGGCCACACCTTTGGACATGCGTTCGAGGCGGAAACCGGCTTCTCCAGCCGGCTGCTCCACGGCGAGGCGGTGGCGCTGGGCATGGTGCTGGCGCACCGGCTGTCGGCCCGGCTGGGCCTGTGCCCGGAAGGTGACGCGGCGCGGGTGACGGCGCATCTGGCTGGGCTGGGCTTTGCGACCGAAGCGCGCGACCTTGGCCTTGATTGCAGCGCGGCCCGGCTGGTCGATCACATGAAGCACGACAAGAAGATGAGCGCCGGCCGGCTGGCCTTCATCCTGACCCGCGGCATCGGCCGCAGCTTTGTCTCGCGCGATGTCGAACTGGCCGAGGTCGAGGCGTTTCTGGCGGGCGAATTGGCGTGATCGGCCGCCGCGCCCTGCTCGCCGGTCTGGCAGCAGCGGGGGCGGGGCATGCCTTGGCGGCGCCGGTGCTGCGGGCCGACAATTTCGGGCTGACCCCGGCCAGCGCCGCACGGCGAAACGGCTGGATCGAAGTGGATGCCGCCGCCTTCACCGCCAACATCGCCCGGGTGCGCCGCCTGATCGGCGGCAGCCGGCTGTGCGCGGTGATGAAGGCCGATGCCTATGGCAATGGCATCGCACTGCTGATCCCGGCGGTGATCGCGGCCGGCGTCGACGTGGTGGCGATCACCGCGAATGACGAGGCGCAGGTGGCGCGTGACCTTGGCTATCGCGGCCGGCTGCTGCGCATCCGCACCGCCACGCCGGACGAGATGGAAGACGGCCTGGCGCTGGGCATCGAGGAGCTGGTGGGCAACCGCGAGGCAGCAAGCCGGCTCGATGCGCTGTGGCGGCAGCGCGGGCCGGCGGCGCCCTTGCCGGTGCAGCTGGCGCTCAACAGCGGTGGCATGTCGCGCAACGGGGTGGAGCTGGCCCATGCTGCCGGGCAGGCCGATGCCCGCGCCCTGCTGGCGCTGCCCGGCCTGCGCATTGCCGGGGTGATGACCCATTATCCCGGCGAGGCGGCCGACGACATCATGGGCCAGCTGGCGCGCTTTCGGGCGGATCTTGCCTGGCTGCAGGCGCAGGGCCTCGCCACCGACCGGCTGCTGCGCCACACGGCCAACAGCTTTGCCACCCTGATGCACCCCGAAACCTGGCTCGACATGGTGAGGGTGGGCGGGCTGCTCTATGGCGATCCCGGTTCCGTGAAGACCGATGACTTCGCGCCGACGATGACCATCAAGTCCCGCGTTGCCGCCCTCAATCCCTATCCGGCCGGGCAGACAGTGAACTATGACCGCATCTGGCGGCTGGAGCGGGACAGTCTGCTGGCCAACATCCCCTTGGGCTATTCCGACGGCGTGCGCCGCAGCGTCAGCCGCGGCAACCGGCCGGAATTTCCGGCCGAGCAACGGCCGGCGACACAGGTGCTGATCGGCGGCCGGCGCTTTCCGGTGGTCGGGCGGGTGACGATGAACACGCTGATGGTGGACGTGACCGACGCGCCGGGTGCGGTGCGGCTGGGGGACGAGGTGGTGCTGTTCGGCGCGCAAGGGGCAGAGCGCATCACCCAGGCCGAACTGGAAGCGAACAGCAGCGCCTATGGCCCCGAGCTTCTGGCCGTTCTGGGCGCAAGCCTGCCCAAGGCGCTGAAGGGCTGAGGCCTATTTATGCTCCCAACGGTCGGCCGCGGGCAGGCCGGGGTGGGCCAGCACGGCATCGGCGGCCGCATCATCCAGCAGCCAGCGCCGCCAGAAGGCGGTCGAAAGCCGGATCACCTCCGCCTCCACCCGCCGGCCCAGCGCCGTCGTGGCCGGGCGATTGCCGGCAAACATCATGTGGGTGGCATCGCCGAACAGCGCCATATATTTGCGTCCGTCGGCCGGCAGCCCGCGCCAGATCATCGTGCGGCGGGCAACGATATCGCCATCGCCAGCCCCATCCAGCGTGCCGCTGATCATCAGATAGGGCCGGCCGATGCCACCAAAGATGGCGGCGGGATCGCCGGGTTCCAGTTGGCTGCCGCTCAGCCCGATGAAGGCGCGGGGGCGCCGGTCGATCTGGCCGCGTTCGCCGCCGAACCGTTGCCCGGCGAGCGCCTGCACCGTCCAGGCGCCGAGGCTGTGACCGGCGACCCCGATGCGATCCGGATCGATACGGGCCAGGTCGCACGCCCCTTCCCGCGGACGGCGGGCCAGTTCGTCCAGCACAAGGCCAACATCACCCGCCCGTTCGGCCATGTGCAGCCCGCTGGTGGCACGGCGCAGGCGGGCGGGCCGGGTGGCCGCTGGTTCGCGGGCATAGGCGATATTGTCGCTGCCGGGATGCTGCACGGTGATCACGGCAAATCCGGCAGCGAGCCAGCCACGCGCCCACACGCCGCCGCCGCTGGTGGTGGCGCCGAGGCCCGGCGACCAGATGATGGCGGCCAGGCGGGCGCCGGATTCGGGCAGTTGAATGCGCACCGGGATGGCACGGCCACGGGCACGGTCGACCCACAGTGCGTCGCACACCGCCGCCGCCGCCGGGGCAGCAAGGAGGCACAACGCCGTCAGGCACAGCAGACGCAGGCGGAACAACACCGCCGCGCCATAGCGCAGGATCAGGCCAGCGTCATCTTGCGTTTGTCAAACTTGACCACCGCGGCCTGGGGCGCGCTGGTGGCGGTGGAAAGCTGCTTGATGGTTTCCATGAACACCCAGTCGCAGCGGGTTTCACCGGCACTGAAGCTAAGCGTGAGATAGCCGCGCCGGCTGGTGTCGCACCATTGCAGCCCCGGCGAACTTTGCAGCAAGCCGGTGCGGATCACCGCCGGATCCGCCGCCAATGCGGCTTCATAACCCGGCGAGGTGACCGACTGCACACCGAATTCGGCTGCGACCGGCTTGCCATCCAGGCTGTGGTTGAAGGCCCAGGCATTGTGGCTGTCGCCAGCGATGACGATCGGATTGGCGCCAGCATCGCGCATGGCGGCGAGCAGCCGGCGCCGCGCCTGGGGGTATCCGGACCACATGTCCTGCGCGCCGGCAATCCCGGCCTGCGCAGCGGCAATGCCGCCCTTCACATAGGCCTGGGCGCGGGCATCGGCAGTGGGGCCCAGCCATTCGACGGCCTGTTTCGGCGTGAAGATATCGCCCATCACCACCTGCTGGGCGATCAGCTGCCAGCGCTGGCCGGATTTCACGCTGGCGGCAATCTCGGCCGCAAACCAGGCCTCCTGCTCGGTTCCCAGCAGGGTGCGGGCCGGGTTCTGCCATTCGCCGGACTGGAAGGCCTTGATGCCATCGGCCCCGGCCTTCAGCGCCGCGTTGAGATCCAGTTGCCGGTCGCGGCCCGACATGCGGGTGTCGAGCGTGATCACCGACAGGAGATTGCCGAAATCCAGCCGCTGCCACGGCCGTTCGGGGCTCATCAGCCATTCGCGGTGGGCCTTGATCGCCGCATCACGACGCAGGTTCCAAACGCCTTCGGCCGGTTGGTGATTTTCGGCTCCGCCCTTCCAGGTGTCGTTGGCGAATTCATGATCATCCCAGATGGCGATCATCGGGAAACGGGCGTGGATGGCCTGCAGGGCCAGATCGGCGCGATAGCTGGCATAGCGCTGGCGATAATCGTCGATGATGATGATCTCGTCGGCCGGCAGGATCTCGCGGCCGGGCATCACCACCGACGGATACACGCCGACCATATATTCATAGATATAGTCGCCAAGGTGGATCACCGCATCAATGTCATCACGGGCGGCGGCGTGGGCATAGGCGTTGAAATGGCCGAACGGCCGGTTGGAGCAGGAAAATACCGCGAGCTTGAGTTGATCGATGCGGCCGGCCGGCAGCGTCTTGGTGCGGCCCAGCGTGGATTGGCTGCCATCGGGCGCGGTGAAGCGATACCAGAGCCACTTGCCGTCGGGCAGGCCGGTCAGTTCGGCCTGGACGGTGCCCCAGGTCTCCGGGCCGGCCACGGCGTCGGCACGGGCGATGATGCGGGCCATGGCCTCGTCCTCGGCCACCTCCAGCTTCAGGGTGGTGGCGGCGCCGGTCACGCTGGCATAGCGCGTCCACAGCTTCACGGCGCCGGGGCCGGTGGGGGTGGAGGCCACGCCATGGGTGAAACCGCTGGCCGGCCACAGCCGCGCAAGCGCCGGGCGCACCGGCAGGATCAGGCCGGCCGCCGTGGCCGACAGGAAGGCGCGACGATCGATGGCAGGACGCATGGCCGATTCCCCTTTAGATGATGCCGCCATTAAACCCGATATTGTGACATTTTCGAGGGGCCCCCACACGATGCCCAAGATGCGGTCCAAGGCCGATCTGCCCAGCAAGGATTGCGCCGCCTGCGGCCGGCCGTTCAGCTGGCGGAAGAAATGGGCGCGCGATTGGGAGAATGTGCGCTATTGTTCCGATGCCTGCCGCAGCGGCGCCTATGGACGGGCGCGCGCCGGCACGACAAAATGACTGCCAGTCCCGGGGGAGGAATCACATGGCCACGCAACTGAAGACGCCATCGGTGAAGGATCAGGTTTCGGCCGAGGAATGGGCACTGCGCGTCGATCTGGCCGCCGCCTATCGCCTGGTTGCCCATTACGGCTGGGATGATCTGATCTTCACCCACCTCAGCGTGCGTGTGCCGGGGCCGGAGCATCATTTCCTCATCAACCCCTATAATCTGATGTTCGAGGAAATCACCGCGTCGAGCCTGGTGAAGATCGATGTGAACGGCCACCCCGTGATGGAAACGCCCTATCTCACCAACCCGGCGGGCTTCACCATCCATTCGGCCATCCACATGGCCCGCGAAGACGCCCATGCCGTCATCCACCTGCACACGCCGCACGGCCAGGCTGTGTCCGCCCATGCCGAAGGCCTGATGCCGCTGACCCAGACCGCCATGCTGATCCGCGACGAGCTGACTTATCACCACTATGAAGGCGTCGCGACCGACCTTGATGAGCGGGAACGGCTGGTGGAGGATCTGGGGCCGACCAAGACGGCGATGATCCTCAGGAACCATGGCACCCTCACCGTCGGGTCGACCGTGGCCGAGGCCTTCATCAAGATGTATTTCCTGGAACGGGCCTGCGAGGCGCAGATCCATGCGCTGGCCGGCGGCCAGGATCTCATCAACCACCCGCCGCAGGGCACGCCGGAAAAGGCTGCCGAACAGGGCCGCGACGGGCTGAAGATCGTGGGCAACATGCTGGCCTGGCCGGCGCTGCTGCGCAAGCTCGACCGGATCGATCCCAGCTTCCGCGACTGATCGCCCCTCAGCGGGCGATCTTCGGCACCAGATCCTTCAAGGCCGCGACCAGCTTCACGCAATCATCCGGCGTGGTGAACAGCGCCGGCGTCACCCGCACGCAGGCCCCATCGGCCAACCCGGTGCGGTGCACGGTGTTGACGCCATAATCGGCCAGCAGCCGATCGGTGATGGCGATATTGTCGGCCGTGCTGTTGTGGCCGGCAATGCGGAAGCTGGTGATGGCGCCAAAGGTGGCCGGATCATCGCCGACCATGATCTCCAGCCCCGAAAGCCCCCTGAGCGGTTTGACCCACAGGTTCCTGAGATGTTGCAGCCGGGCCAGCTTCATCGGCACGGGCAGCACCCGATCCTGGAAATCCAGCGCGGCCGGCAGGGTGAGCTGCGGGGCATAATCCAGCGTGCCCTGGTGCAGCTTGGCCTGCACATCATCGGGTTTGGCATCCGGTTCGGCGGCGGCCGGCGCGATCATCGGGCCAGCACCGGGGCGGATCCAGAAGCCGGCCACGCCCACCGGCGCGCCGGTCCATTTGTGGAAGTTGAGCACCACGGCATCGGCACCGAAATCCGGAATGGTGAAGGGGCGCATGCGGAAGCTCTGCGCGCAATCGACCAGCACCATCGCCCCGGCCGCCCTGGCCAGTGCCGCAATCTCCGCCACCGGCACCACCATCCCCGATTTGTGGGTGCCATGGGTGAGGAGGACGAACTTCAGCTTCGGCGTCGCCTTGATGGCCGCGGCATAGGCGGCGATCACATTGTCCCGCGTCGGCGCCCGCGGCAGGTTGATCATCACCGGCCGGGCGCGCCGGCTTTTCGCCAGCGAACGCATGGCGTTGTGGCTGGTGTCATAATCGGAGTCCGACCAGAGGATGGCATCCCCCTCGCCCACGACCTGGACCTGGGTGATCAGCGCCTGCAACGCTTCGGCGGCGTTGCGGCAGAAGCCGATCTCTTCGGGCTGCACCCCCATGGCCTGCGCGGCGCGGGCCTTCACCACCTCCTGATCCTTGCGCATGGCTCTGCGGGCATAAAGGCTGGTGTCGCGGTTCAGCCGGGCCAGGATGGCGCGATGCGCCTCGGCCACCGGCAGCGCCATGTTGCCCCAATAGCCATGCTCCAGCTGGGTCACCGGCCCCATCTGCGGATAGAGCGCGGCGATGCGGGCCCAGCCGGCCTCATCATCCGGTGCGATCATCCCGGCGGGCAGCGCTGCGCCCACCGGCACCGCGGCCGCCCCTGCCAACATCAGCGCACCGCGCCGTGTCACGTCCATCATCTCTGCCCCCTCATCCTTTGGCCAACACCCTCACCTCTTTGCTTGCGTTCGGCAAAACCCATGTCATGCTGCGACAAAATGATCGACCCGTGCAAACACGGGCGGACCACATCAGGGGAAGGGGAACCATGGATAGCGTTGTTCTGGCCATCATATGCGGATTGGCCGCGGTCGTTTACGGGTTGCTGACATCACGGCAGGTGCTGGGGGCATCGGCCGGCAATGAGCGCATGCAGGAAATCGCCAAGGCGATCCAGATCGGTGCCGGCGCCTATCTCACCAAGCAATATACCGCCATCGCGGTGGTGGGCGTGATCGTCGCCGGCCTGGTGGCAATGTTCCTGGGGATCATCCCGGCCATTGCCTTCGTGCTGGGCGCGGTGCTGTCGGGCGCCACCGGCTTCATCGGCATGAACATCTCGGTCCGCGCCAATGTGCGCACCGCCGAAGCGGCGCGGCAATCGCTGCAGGCCGGGCTCACCATGGCGTTCCGGTCGGGCGCGGTCACCGGCATGCTGGTCGCCGGCCTCGCGCTGCTGGCCATCGCCGGCTATTTCTATGCGCTGATCTCGTCGGGCCTGGAGCCGACGAGCCGCGCCGTCGTCAACGCGCTCGTTGCGCTGTCGTTCGGCGCCTCGCTCATCTCCATCTTTGCCCGGCTGGGCGGCGGCATCTTCACCAAGGCGGCCGACGTGGGGGCCGACATGGTGGGCAAGAACGAGCTCGGCTTTGACGAGGATGATGATCGCAACCCCGGCGTGATCGCCGACAACGTGGGCGACAATGTCGGCGATTGCGCCGGCATGGCGGCCGACCTGTTTGAAACCTATGTCGTCACCATCGGCGCCACCATGGTGCTGTGCGCCCTGCTCGTCGGCGGGCCGGATGCCGCCAAGCTGATGGGCCTGCCGCTGCTGGCCTGCGGCGTCTGCATCATCACCTCCATCATCGGCACCTTCTTCGTGCGGCTGGGCGGCGGCTCCATCATGGGCGCGCTCTACAAGGGCCTGATTGTCACCGGCGTGCTGTCGGTGCCGGCGCTGTGGTTCGCCACCCAGGCCGTGTTCCCCGACATGAACGCGGTGATCGGCGGCGAAGGCGTTGGCGATGGCTTCACTGGCCAGTCGCTGTTCCTCTGCATGCTGATCGGCCTGGTGGTCACCGCGCTGATCGTGTGGATCACCGAATATTATACCGGCACCGAATATCGGCCGGTGAAATCCATCGCCAAGGCGTCTGACTCCGGGCACGGCACCAACGTGATCCAGGGCCTGGCCGTGTCGATGGAATCGACCGCGCTGCCCACGCTGGTGATCATCGCCGGCATCATCGCCACCTACAAGCTGGGCGGCCTCATTGGCATAGCCTTTGCCGCGACCTCGATGCTGGCGCTGGCCGGCATGATCGTGGCACTCGATGCCTATGGCCCCGTCACCGACAATGCCGGCGGCATCGCCGAAATGGCCGGCCTGGAAGGCGAAGTGCGCAACCGCACCGACGCGCTGGACGCGGTGGGCAACACCACCAAGGCCGTCACCAAGGGCTATGCCATCGGATCGGCCGGCCTCGCCGCACTGGTGCTGTTTGCCACCTACACCAACGATCTGAAGGAGTTCTTCGGCACCGTCGCCGTCGATTTCTCCCTCGCCAACCCCTATGTCGTCGTCGGGCTGCTGCTCGGCGCGCTGCTGCCCTATCTTTTCGGCGGCATGGCGATGACGGCGGTGGGCCGCACCGCCCAGGCAGTGGCGCAGGATATCCGCGCCCAGTTCCGCGAAAACCCCGGCATCGCCACCCGCGCCGTGAAGCCGGATTATGCCCGCACCGTCGGCCTGGTCACGGCGGGCGCCATCAAGGAAATGGTGGTCCCCTCGCTGCTGCCGGTGCTCGCCCCGGTGGTGGTCTATTTCGCCATCACCGCGGTCGCCGGCCAGGGCAACGGCTTTGCCGCGCTGGGCGCCCTCCTCATGGGCGTCATCATTTCCGGGCTCTTCGTCGCCATCTCCATGACCAGCGGCGGCGGCGCGTGGGACAACGCCAAGAAGGTGATCGAACAAGGCGCCTACGGCGGCAAAGGATCACCGGCGCACCAGGCGGCGGTGACCGGCGACACCGTGGGTGACCCCTACAAGGACACCGCCGGCCCGGCCGTGAACCCGATGATCAAGATCACCAACATCGTGGCGCTGCTGCTGCTCGCCGCGCTGGCCGGGGGTTGACCCCTCCTCCCCTCCCGCCTGCGGGAGGGGCCGGGGGGGTGGGAACACCACGGACCTCACACCACCAACTTCACAAGGGGCGGCCCATCGGCCGCCCCTTCTTCATTGCTTCTCCAAAAGGCCCAATTCCACGCATCCAACGCCCGCCAACGTCGGCCCGTTTCGCCCTTTTTTCGCATCTCACCGGATTTTGACGCCACCCGGCTTCATTTGACACAATTGACGAAAATTCCGGGATTCCGGATTTTTTCGCTTGGTTATCAAGGCCTAAATCCAACAGCCACGCCGCGATGATACCCGGTTGGGCCCGTGTAGGACAGAGAGCCAAGCAAGCGGCCTCCGGCGGGCAGGGGCGAGGCCCCTGCACCTGCTTTTGACAGGCCTGAAGTTACTGAGGCGGATTGGGTTGGCGCGCTTGCGGTGCCGACGGACAGCCGCCAGCAAACGGGTGCGCCGGCCTGCGACCCTGCCCGCTGGAGGCTTCTTCTGCCTTACCCCGCCGGCATCGCCTTTACCGCCCGCCACACGCCGATCACGGCGAGGGCGAAGCAGATGTGGACGGCGACGAGGGGGGCCAGCCGAAGAGGAAGATGATGTTGTTGGCGGTGATGTTGCCGGGGAAGGGTCCGTTGTTCCAGGCGAGGCCGCGGGTGCCGGCGAGGGCGTTGGCGGCGGCGGGGACGGTGAAGAGCCAGGCGGTGGTGAGGGCGCTGGCGACGAAGATGCGTTGTTGGCGGGGGGAGAGGAGCAGCCAGCGGCCGCCGGCGCTCCAGCCCATGAGGAGGAGGCCGTGGGTGATGGCTTCCATATGGGCCATGCGCCAGGCGCGGCTGTCGCTGGGCACGTGCAGTTCGATGGGGGGGATGAGCGGCCAGGCGACGAGCTGGCCGAGCAGGGCGATGAACCAGTGCCAGCCGACGATGAGCGAGAAGGCGAGCAGCAGGGTGCCGTTGAGGAAGAGCAGGGCGCGGGTGCGTTCGGGCAGTGGGGCGGGTGTGGTGTGCATGGTTCAGGCCGCCGCGATGCAGATGGGTTCGGCGTGGGCAAGGCGGTGGGTGTCGAGCGTGGCGAGGCCGGGATCGCCCTGGTGGTGCTGGCGCCACCAGGCCTGGGCCCAGGCCGGATCGGGCACCTGGCGCGGATCATAGCCGGGGCGCAGCACGGCGAGGAAGCGCGGGGTGAGGCGGCGGAAGATGTGGGCGAGCAGGCGCCAGGTGGCAAGGCGGGAGCGCCAGTGCCACCACAGGCCTTCCTGGTGGAGCATGGCGGCATAGCCCTGGCGGGTGCGGGCCATGATGTGGACGGTGGCAAAGATCAGCCCCCAGATGCGCCACAGATAGCGCCCGTCGAGGGCCTTGAACACATCGTAGGTGGCGGATTTGTGCTCGATCTCCTTCACGAAGTGCCAGAGGATGAGCGAGGCGACGGCGGGATCGGCGCGGCCAAACAGATGTTCCCGATCTTCGATCAGCATGTGGCCGATGGCGAGCGCCATGGCTTCGAAGCCTTCGGCATAGGCGAGGTTGAAGGTGAAGCTGCGGCGTTTGGCGAAGCCGGCATAATCGGCCTTCAGCCTTGCTTCCATGGCGGGGACGGCGGTGTAGCCCATGTCGGCCAGGCGGCGGTTGAACTGCTGGTGCTGGCGATAATGGGCGGCCTCTTGCCCGATGTAGAGATCGATATCGGCGAGCAGGCGCGGATCGCTGATGCGGGCGCGGGCCTGGCGCATCGTATCGATCAAATAGGGTTCCAGATAGGGCATGGCCAGCGAGGCGGCGTTGACGATGTGGCTGAATTGCGGGCGCTGCGGGTTCCAGTGGCCGCCCAGGGTGGCGGCGAAGCGGAAGGCCATGCGACGCACGATCATGCGCGGGCTGGTGGTGGACATGGTGCGAATCCCCCTTATTGATAAGATACACAATAAGCTTGTTGTGGCTTTTGTCAATAAGCCCCGGTAGAGCGGGGGCATGAGCGCCAAGCCCGCCCGCACCCGGTTGTTGCCGGCCGATCGCCGAGCCCAGTTGATGGGGCATGCCATCGCCTGTTTTGCCGATCATGGCATTGCGCGCGCCACCCACACACAGGTGGCGGCGCGGGCGGGGGTTTCGGTGTCGGCGGTCTATTCCTATTTCCGCACGCGGGCCGATCTGGTGGCGGCGGTGCTGGCGGCGGTGGCCGATGCGATCCGGGCGATGCTGGCCCAGGCGGCGCGGCCCGGCGTTGGCGTGGCCGAGGCGTTGACCGTGCTGGCCCGGCACACGGCCGACATGGCGGTGGAGCAGCCGGACGCGGTGCGGGTGTGGCTGGATTGGAGCACGGGCGTGCGCGCCGACGTGTGGCCGCGGTATCTGGTGCTGCAGGCGGAATTGCAGGCGCATGTGCGGGCGATCCTGGCCCCGGCGGCGGCCGATACGGCGCGGGCGGCGATGGCGGCGCGGCTGTTTGTGGGCGGGGCGCACACGCTGGCGCTGTTGCGGTTTGAACAGGTGGAGGATGCGGCGCTGGCGCTGTTCATCGATCAGATGGTTGGCGGCACGCTGGCGGCGATTGCCGGTTGAGCGCGATCAATCCTCATCCCCGACCGCGCCGCCCTGTTTCAGCAGCTGGCGGGTGAGCAGGCCGGTGTAGCGGCGTTGCCGGCGGCGGGCTTTGGTGGGGTTGGCGCGCCAGGCTTCGCGTTTGTCGATGACGGCGTGTTGGAGGTCGTCAGCCTCGGTGATGTCGTCGGCATCGTGGGGGGAGGTGCGTTTGGGCATCTTGGTCCTCCGGGGGTTGGGTGTTGCTGGGAGGGTGGGCCCCCTCCGCCTCCCTGTGGTCGGCACCTCCCCCAGAGGGGGAGGATCTATCGGCGCGCCCAGCGGGAGAGGATCGAAGGGTCAGGCCAGGGTGGCGAGGAAGTGGGCGGCCTGGGTGCGGATGCGCTGCTGTTCGTCGGGGGCGAAACGGCGCCAGCCATCATATATGCGCCAGAGGCGCTGGTTGCTGCTCAGAACTTCCTCGTGGCGGGCGAGGAAATCCCAATAGAGGCTGTTCAGCGGGCAGGCTTTGGGGCCGGTGCGCTGCTTCACGTCGTACCGGCAGGCTTTGCAGTGGTCGCTCATGCGGTTCACATAGGCGCCGCCGGCGGCATAGGGCTTGGTGGCCATCAGGCCGCCATCGGCAAACTGGCTCATGCCGATGACGTTGGGCGCCTCCACCCATTCGATGGCATCGGCATAGACGGCGAGATACCAGCGGTGGACTTGCGATGGATCGGTGCCGGTGAGCATGGCGAAATTGCCGAGGATCATCAGGCGCTGGATATGGTGGGCCATGGCGTTGCGGCCGGTGGCGCTGACGGCCTCAGCCAGGCATTTCAAGCCGGTGGGGGTGCCCCAGAACAGGGCGGGCAGCGGGCGCGTGGCGGCGAGATGGTTGCGCGCCGTGTAATCCGGCCCGGCGAACCAATAGAGGCCGCGGACATATTCGCGCCAGCCGATGATCTGGCGGATGAAGCCTTCGACGGCGTTCAGCGGGGCGTGACCGGCCTGGTAGGCGGCTTCGGCGGCGCGGGCGACCTCGAGCGGGCCGAGCAGGCCGAGGTTGATAGCAGGGGAGAGGAGGCTGTGGTTGAGCACATCCTCGCCGGTGACCATGGCATCCTGATAATCGCCGAAGCCGGCCAAGCGGTGAGTGATGAAATCATCGAGCGCGGCAAGGGCCTGGGTGCGGGTGACCGGCCAGGCGAAGCTGGCGGTGGTGCCGAAATGATTGTGGAAGCGGGCGTTGACGAGGGCGAGCACCTCGGCGGTGATGGCGTCGGGGGCGAAGCGGATGGGGGGCGTGAAGCGCTGGCCCTTGGGCACGGACTTGCGGTTTTCGGTGTCGAAGTTCCATTGGCCGCCGATGGGCTGGTCACCGTCCATCAGAAGGCCAGTCTGGCGGCGCATGATGCGATAGAAATCCTCCATGATCAGGCGTTTGCGCGGGCCTGCCCAGGCGGCGAACTGGTCGATGCTGCAGAGGAAGCGGTCATCATCGAGCAGGGTGACGTTCGGCCAATGCTGCTGCGCTGTGAGCACACGCCATTCGCCGGCCTTCACCGCCAGGGTGCGCGCCGTGCCATGGCGGGTGGCGGCGCGGGTGACTTCGCCGGACAGGCTGCCGGTGTTGGCGGGATCGTCGAGCGGGACATAATCGACCCGCCAGCCGGCTTGCCGCAGCTCCTCGGCAAAATGGCGCATCGCGCTGAAAAACAGGGCGATCTTCTGCGGGTGGTGGGGGACATAGGTGGCTTCCTCGGCCACCTCCATCATCAGGATGACGGCGTCGGATTTCGGCACGGCGCGCAAGGCCGCGAGGCTGTGGCTGAGTTGATCGCCAAGAATGGGCACAAGCGTGGGCATGCGCCCGCTCTCGGGCTGACGGTGCAGCGCGGCAACCGGGCGTGGTGTCGCGTGGCATGCCCACCCCCTCCCGCAAGCGGGAGGGGAACTGGCGGCGCATTGGCGTAAGCTTGGGCCTTGTTGAGGGGGGAGATCACGCCATGTCGATCGATTTCGAAATTCCAGCCGAAGCCAAGGCCATTCGCGCGCGGGTGCGGCAGTGGGTGGAGGATGAATGCCGGCCGGCCGAGCAGAAGCTGAAGGACGGCGCCGATTACAGGACGGTGCTGGCCGAGCTGCGGGCCAAGGCGCGGGCCCAAGGCCTGTGGCTGCCGTTCATTCCCAAGGAGCATGGCGGCATGGGGCTGGGCCCGCTGGCCAACGCGCTGGTGCAGATGGAATTGGGGCAGAGCCACCTGGGCGCGCTGTCGATGAACAGCCAGGGGCCGGATGATGCCACCATGCTGACCCTGCTGGCGCATGGGACGGAGTTTCAGAAGGAGAAGTTCCTGAAACCCCTGCTCAATGGCGAGAAGCGGGTGTGCTATTCGATGACCGAGAAGGCCGCCGGCGCCGATGCGACGGGGATGCGCACGACAGCGGTGAAGGACGGCAACGAGAATTATGTGCTGAACGGCGAGAAATGGTTCTCGTCAGCCGCCAGCGCCGCCGATATCGCCGTGGTGATGGCGCGCACCGATCCGGATGCGCCGCGCCACCGGCAATTTTCCACCTTCATCGTGGAGCTGCCCAACCCCGGTTACATCATCAAGCGCGACATCAAGACGATGGCGATCGAGGGCCCGCTGTCCCAGGTAATGGGCGGCGGCCACAGCGAGATCGAGATCAGGGACCTGGTGGTCCCGGCCGAAAATCTGCTGGGCGGTGAGGGCAATGGCTTTGCCATGGGGCAGCACCGCCTCGCCTATGGCCGGCTGCGGCACGGCATGCACAATGTGGCGATGGCGCAGCGCGCGCTTGATCTGGCGACCGCGCATGTGACGAGCCGCGAGACGTTCGGCAAACCGCTGTATCAGCGGCAGGCGGTGCAGTTCATGCTCGCCGAATGCGCCAGCGAGCTTTACATGGCGCGGCTGATGCTGCTGCACATCGCCTACAAGGCGGAAAAGGGCCTCGATCTCAGGCAGGAGAACAGCATCGCCAAAGTGTTCCTGGCCCATATGGTGCACAAGGTGGTGGACACGGCGATCCAGCTGCATGGCGCGCTGGGCTATAGCCAGGACACGCCGCTGGCCAGTTGGTACACCCATATCCGGTCGCAGCGGCTGGTGGATGGGCCGGACGAGGTGCATCGGTGGACGGTGGGGCGCAATGTGATCAAGGCGTATCAGGCGCATGGCACGACGGCTTCGGCGGCGGGCGGGGATTTGATTTAGGCGGGGTATGCCGCAACTGGCTTTTCACCGCAGCAACGACTTTGTATGCTGGCATGATATTTTCTGAATGATGCCGGCATGCGGGGGCGACTGATGCGATACTGTGCCCTTTGCGAGGGCTCGGGCGGTGCCACAGAGGTGGTGCATGCCTGATATCTTCCTGTCTTACAGCCGGCAGGATGTGGCGGTGGCCGGCGCGATGGCGGCCGTGCTGTCAGCGGCCGGCCATGATGTGTGGTGGGACCGCGAGATCCGCGCCGGCGATGTTTATGACCAAGTGCTGGAAAATGCCCTGCGCGCGTCGCGGCTGGTGATCGTTTTGTGGTCGAAAACCGCGGTGGTATCGGATTGGGTGCGATCCGAAGCCACGGTGGCGATGCAGAGCGGCACGCTGATGCCGGTGATGATCGAGGATTGCCAGCGGCCGGTGGCGTTTGAGCTGCGGCAATCGGCCGATCTGATCGGTTGGAAGGGCAATGCCAGCGATCCGCGCCTGGTCGCCGTGTTGGCCGAAGTGGCGCGGCAGCTGGGCGCACCGGGGGCGGCGCCGAGGCCGGTGCCCGCAACCGGACCCAGCCGGCGCGCACTGATCGGGAGTGCAGCCGGTGTGGCGGCGTTGGCGGCGGGCGGCGTTGGCGCGTGGCGGCTGATGGGCAACAGCGATGACGACGGCACCGCCAGCATCGCGGTGCTGCCCTTTGCCAATCTGTCGGGCGATCCGGCCCAGGCCTATTTCTCCGACGGCATTGCCGAGGAATTGCGCAACGCCCTGGCCCAGATCAGCGGGCTGAAGGTGATCGGCCGCGTGAGTTCCGAACAGTTCCGCGATGCCACCGATCTGGCGGCCGTGGCGGAAAAGCTGGGCGTGGTGCACATCCTCACTGGCAGCGTGCGCCGGTCCCCCGCCACCATCCGCATCGGCGCAGAGCTGGTGGATGGCAAGACCGGCGCCCAGAGCTGGGCGCAAAGTTATGACCAGCCGGCCGGCGATGTGCTGGCGGTGCAGAGCCGGATCGCCAGCAGCGTGGTGGCGGCGCTGAAGCGCTGGCAACGGCACGGCAGGCGGTTGCGATTGCGCCAGGGTCCGGCTTTGCCCATGCAGCCCTTGCCAACGCGTTCATAGGGATACTGGACATCCGCAATGCGCTTGCTGAAATCGAACGGGCGTTCGCACTGGCCCCGGGCGATGGTCGCGTGGTGTCATCATTCGCGCTTTTGCTGACCCCGGTGGACCCTGATCGTGCCGTTGGCATCGCCGAGCGTGCCCTGACGCTCGACCCACTGGACCGGGGCGCAATGCTTGCGCGTGCCAACGCACTTTTCTTTGCCCGCCGCTATCAGGAGGCCGCTACCTTGATCCAGCGCCTCAGGCAGGAGAGCAAAAACCGGCGCGGCGCGACTCTTCTCGTCAATACGCTGCTGGCGCTGGGTCAAACCGATGCGGCACGCCAACTGGTCCCGCAGGTGCCGAAGGGCTGGCAGCAGCCGTTTTATCGCGCCCTGATCGAGGCCCAGGCCGGCAATCGCGCCGCCGCCGATGCGGCCCTGGCAGCGTTTCGCACGCTGGACAATGGCACCGCGCATTACCAGTTTGCGGTATTGCACGCACAGCGCGGCGAGATCCCAGCCGCACTCGCTTCGATCGAGAAGGCGCTGAAAGCTCAGGACGCTGGCCTGAACGACATCGCCGTTGATCCATGGCTCGATCCGCTGCGCAAGGAACCGCGCTTCAAGGCGGTGCAGGACAAGATCATCCCGCCCGATCTGTTTGTGCCAGCCCGGCTGGCGCCGGTGGCCTGAAACGGAAAAGGCCGGGCTTGGATAGCCCGGCCCCCTCCGCCCTGCGGGCACCTCCCCCAGAGGGGGAGGGTGATTACGCCGCCAGGGTGAGATTTTCGTAGCGCGACAGGTGGAAGTCCACGCTGCCGAACTGGTTTTCGATCAGCGTCGCGCGCTTGAAATAATGACCGACGGCCAGTTCCTGGGTGATGCCGATGCCGCCGTGGATCTGCACGGCGTTCTGGCCGACGAACTTGGCGGCCTTGCCCACCTTGGCCTTGGCCATCGAAACGGCGGCGGCGCGTTCGTCGCTGTCGAGCTTGAGCGTCGCCATCATCGTCATCGAAACCGCCTGTTCGACCTCCATGAACATGTCGACCAGCCGGTGCTGGATCACTTGGAAATCGCCGATGGCCTTGCCGAACTGCTTGCGCTGCTTGGCATAATCCAGCGTCTGCGCGTGCAGCACCTTCAGCACGCCGCAGGCTTCGGCGCACAGGGCGACGGTGGCTTCATCGACGATGCGCTCCACCAGCGGCAGGGCATCGGCGGCCAGCACATGGGCGTCACCCACGGCGACATTCTCGAAATAGACTTCGCTGGCCGAGGTGCCATGCACGGTCAGATAATCGCGGCGGGTGATGCCGGCGGCATCGGCCGGGATCAGCAGCAGCGCGATGCCGCCGGTATCGCGCTGGGCGCCGCCGGTGCGCGCCGTCACCAGCAGATGGGTGGCGTTGCTGGCATGCTCCACCACCGCCTTGTGGCCATTCAGCTGGCCGCCCTTAAGCGTGGTGGTGACATCGTTCAGGTGGAACCGGCCCTGCGGTTCATACGCGGCAAAGGCGATGCGGACATGGCCGGCGATGATGCCGGGGATCAGATCATCAGCGATGGCGCCGCCAACCGCCTTCAGCGCGCCGCCGCCGATGACGACGGTGGAGAGATAGGGTTCCAGCACGATGGCGCGGCCCAGTTCTTCCATCACCACCATGTTTTCAACGGCGCCGCCGCCGAGGCCGCCATGGGCTTCGCTGAACGGCGCGCACAGGATGCCCAGTTCCTCAGCAAATGCGGTCCACACCGCCGGGTTCCAGCCCTTGCCTTCGCGCACGGTCTTCTGGCGCGTGTCGAAATCATAGGTGTTGGCCAGATAGCGCGACAGCGAATCGCGCAGCATGGTCTGTTCTTCGGTGAAATTGAAATCCATGTGTCTTCCCCAAGGAAAGCCCCTCTCCCGTTCGGGGAGAGGGTCGACTCGCCGAAGGCGAGCGGGGTGAGGGTTGCTCCGAGAGGGCCAACCCCTCACCCCGCCGCGCTGGCGCGCGAGTCGCCCTCTCCCCCAAGGAGAGAGGGGTCAGAAGTTAAAGCCCCAGAACCATCTTGGCGATGATGTTGCGCTGGATCTCGTTGGATCCGCCATAGATGCTGGTCTTGCGCATGTTGAAATAGACCGGCGCGACGCGGCGGGCGCTGTCCGGGCCGACGGCGAAGCTGTTGTCGCCTTCGCCCATCGAGCGGAAATAGGGCGCGCCATAAACACCGGCAGCTTCCAGGGCCAGCTCGGTCAGCCGCTGCTGGATCTCGGTGCCCTTGATCTTCAGCAGCGAGGATTCCGGCCCCGGGCCCTTGCCGGCGCTTTCACCGGCGAGCGTGCGCAGCTCGGTATATTCCAGCGCGGCGAGATCGACTTCCAGCTCGGCCACCTTGCGCTTGAAGAAGGGGTTGGCCAGCAGGCTTTCGCCGCCATCGGCGGTGTTGCGGGCAACATCCTTGATGCGTTCCACGTTGCGCTTGGAGGCGGCGACGCCGGCGATGCCGGTGCGCTCATGCGCCAGCAGGAACTTGGCGCAGGTCCAGCCCTTGTTCTCGTGGAACACGCGGTTTTCCACCGGCACGATCACGTCTTCCAGCCAGACTTCGTTCACCTCATGCTCGCCGCCCAGGGTGATGATCGGGCGCACGGTGATGCCGGGCGTCTTCATGTCGATCAGGAGGAAGCTGATGCCTTCCTGCATCTTGGCAGTGGGATCGGTGCGGACGAGGAAGAAGCCCCAATCGGCATGCTGCGCCATCGTCGTCCAGGTCTTCTGGCCGTTGACGCGATAATATTCCTTGCCATCGTCGCCGGTGAACCGCTCGGCGCGGGTGCGCAAGGACGCGAGGTCAGAGCCCGAACCCGGCTCCGAATAACCCTGGCACCACCAATCCTCGCCGGACAGGATGCGGGGCAGGAACTTGGCCTTCTGCTCCGGCGTGCCGAAGGTGTAGATCACCGGGCCGACCATCGACAGGCCGAACGGCATCAGCCGCACGCAATCGGCGCGGGCGGTCTCTTCCGACCAGATATAACGCTGCGTCGCGGTCCAGCCGGTGCCGCCATATTCGACCGGCCAGGCCGGGGCGATCCAGCCCTTCTGGTGCAACACCTTGTGCCAGGCGAGGAAATCCTGCTTCTCCATCTCCTCGCCCTCGTCGATCTTGTCGTGCAGATAGGCGGGATAATGGTCGCGGATGAAGGCATGCACTTCCTCGCGGAAGGCGACATCGGCGGCGCTGAAATTCAGATCCATGGCTTTTCTCCCCAGCACATAGGTTGACGTTTACGTAAACCCGATTCGGAGGCGCGGCAAGCCTGTGAATTTTGCCGCTGCGGCAGCTTGTAGCGGGCCTGAACCGGGGCCGCATTGCGGGCATGATGAACGCCCTTTCCATGATCGTCGGCTTCGCCTCGCTGGGTCTGGCCTTCTTCGCCTTCCTGCCGCTGCTCGGCTGGGCCAACTGGGCAATCATCCCGCTCGCCATGGTCGGCGTCGGCCTCGGCTTCCTCTCCGGCAAACGCTCCGGCGTGATGCTGAACCTGGTGGTGATCGCCATCGGCGCGTTCCGCCTGTTCATGGGTGGCGGGGTGTTGTGACTTGACGATCTGACCCAATCGTGCATTATAAGTCACATGTTTGAGGTCAGACGGACGGCCGCGTTCCTGAACTGGCTGACCGACCTGAAGGATATTCAAGGGCGGGCGCGGATTGCCAAGCGGCTCGATCGGCTGGCAGACGGAAATTTCGGCGACACCAAACCGGTTGGCGGCGGCGTCAGCGAGCTGCGGTTCGCGTTCGGCCCCGGATACCGGGTGTATTATGTGCAGCGCGGCCAGCTGATCATCGTGTTGCTCTGCGGCGGCGACAAGCACAGCCAGCAACGCGACATCGAACGGGCCATCGCCATGGCAAAAGAGATTGGTGCCAGGGAGATTTGATCATGACCATCGAAACCAAACCCTGGGACGCTGCCGAAGCACTGAACTCCCCGGCCGATATCGCCGCCTATCTCGATGGCTATCTGGAAGACGGCACCCCCGAAGAACTGCTGCGCGCCATCAACACCATCGCCCGCTCCCGCGGCATGACCGAACTCGCCCGCGAAACCGGCATCAGCCGCGAAGCCCTCTACCGTGCCTTCAGCGACACCGGCAACCCGACGCTGGACACATTGCTGCGCGTGCTGAAGGCGCTGGGCGTGCGGCTGGCGGTGGCGGCGTGAGGCTGGGGATTGAAGAGAAAGGCAGGGCCTCCGGCGGGCAGGGGCGAGGCCCCTGCACCCGTCTGTCTTCGTGTCGGCTGGTAGGGATCTTGCTCCTCGACAATCGCAATGGGCCGGCGATAATCCTGCCTCAGCCGAGGGAGATTGAAGGTGGACCTGCTTAGCGCGTCCGAAGTGGTGACGGTTGGGCAAGGGGTTGTGCAGATGGGCTTCGACCTGAGCACGTCAGATGCAGGATATCTCCTGATCGACATGCCCGATCCTGAGGCCACCAAGATTGAAGACTTCTTTGGTCACAATCATTACGTTGAAGTGCGGGATCAGCTGGGCACCTCCATTAACTCAGCTGAGCACCGCGCCGG
>NZ_NOXT01000084.1 GCF_002251755.1 Sandarakinorhabdus cyanobacteriorum | reverse complement strand
GCCGCTATCGCATTCTGGCTTTGAATGAGTCTGAACCCTAACGAAGAATTTGGAACTTGTGGATATCTGGGACAAGTGCTTCCAAGGCGGTCTAGCCTAACGACTCAGTGAGTAACTTCTACTACATCGTCTCCAACAATTTCGTTGGAGACGACATTGATCCGCAGCTTTGCCGACAAGGACACCGAAGCCCTGCTTGCTGGCCTTCGCGTGCGTCGCTTTCCGCCTGATGTGGCCCGCAGCGCCCAGCGCAAGCTGATCATGTTGACGGCGGCCAAGCTGCTCGACGATCTGCGCAATCCGCCAGGCAATCGCCTGAAGCCCTTGCAGGGGGACCGCGCCGGCACATATAGCATTCGCATCAATGACCAGTGGCGTGTTACGTTCCGCTGGGTTGATGGAGCGGCGGAAGATGTGCGCGTCGAAGACTATCATTGAGGCGGAACTACTGCCCCCGGTGCACCCGGGCGAATTTCTGCGTGAGGAATTCGGCATTGGCAGCGCGGTGACGTTGGTGCAGGTCGCAGATGCCGCTGGCATCGATCTGGAGAAACTGGCCGCGATTCTGGCGGAGCAGGCGGATTTTGATGGCGACACGGACCTGCGCCTTGCCCGCTTTTTCGGTGTTTCCGAGGGTCTGTTTCTCGGGTTGCAGCATCAGTTTGAACTGGACATTGCCCGCCGTGCCGCAGGCGCTGCGCTGGATGCCATCATCCCGTTGCAGACTGCGGCGGAGTAGCTATCAGCCCGCCGCCTTGGCCCGCAAGGCGATGGCAAGGCCGATGAGGGCGAGGATGACGCCGGCCACGGCCGTGGCGGTCCAGGCGAAGCCTTCGGCCACGGTGGAAATGCCCATCGCCACCATCGGCACCACCACGCCGTTCCACGCCGCCTGCCCCGGCCCCACCGTGCGAATCAGCGTGTAATAGAGGCTGAACGCCACCGCCGACGCCGCGATGCCAAGATAGGCGAGGCCAGCGAGATAGACGGGATCGGTGGAAAAGCGTGGGGGCCCATCGACCGCCAGCGCCACCGCTCCATCGATGAGCGCGCCCCAGGCCATGGCCCAGGCGAGGCCAGCCTCCAGCGGCATGGCGCGGCCGGCGGGCATGGCCTGCAGCACATTGGCGATGCTGGCGCTGAGCACGCCGGCGAAGGCCAGCGCCAGGCCGTGGCCGACATTGGCGCCGTCGGGACGGGCGAGATCAGGCGCGAACAGCAGAGCGACACCGGCGAGACCCAATATGCTGCCGGCGATGAAGCGCGCCGAGACGCGCTGGCCGAGGAAGAGCGCGCCGAACAGCGTGTTGGGCACCAGCAGGAAGGCGAAGGTGAGGCTGACCAGGCCCGAGGTGACATATTGTTCGGAGCGGTAGACCAGATTGAAATTGAGCACGAACTGGGTGACCGCCACCAGCAGCGCAAAGCCGTGCTGGCGAGGCGAGAGGCGCAACGATTTGCCGGTGAACAGGCAGAGCAGCAGCATGATGCTGGCCCCCAGCGCAAAGCGCCAGGTGACCGACCAGCTGGGCGGCACATCGCCGAGCTGGGTGCGGATGACGAACCAGGTGCTGCCCCAGATCAGGGTGCAGCCGGCGAAGGCGGCCCAGGCCTTTGGCGTGAAGCGGCCGGGTGCGGGCGGTGCGGCCATCAGCCGCCGGCCAGGGCGCGGGCCAATTGCTCCACCCCATCGGCCGGCGTGTCCCAACTGACCACCAGACGCACCTGGTTGGAGCCGGCGTCGCCCCAATCATAGAAAAGGAAGCCGGCATCGCGCAGCCGTTGCGGCTCGCCGGGAGCAAGCTGCACGAACACCTCGTTGGCCTGGACCGGATACATCAGGCGGTTGCCGGCGGCCTGGGCCAGATGCTGCGCCCCGGCATTGGCGGTTCGGGCGTTGCGCAGCCAGACATCATTTTCCACCATGGCTATGATCTGCGCGGCGTTGAAGCGGCCCTTGGAGGGCATTTGCCCGGCGCGCTTGCGGCGCCAGCGCAGTTGATCGGCCAGCGCCAGATCGAACAGCACAATGGCTTCGGCGCTGAGCCCGCCATTCTTGATGCAGCCAAAGCTGAGCGCGTCGAGATCGGCGACCAGTGCAGCCGGGCCATGGCCGAGATGGGCGACGGCGTTGGCAAAGCGGGCACCATCCATGTGCAGGCGCCAGCCCCGGGCCCTGGCATGGGCCGCCAGCGCGGCGATTTCGTCGGCCGTATAGACCGTACCGCATTCGGTGGCCTGGGTGAGGGTGAGCGCGCCCAGCTGCACCTGGTGAACATCGCCGCGATGGCTGGCGAGCGCGGCATCGAGACCTGCGGGCGTCAGCTTGCCATCGGCACCCGGGCAGAGCAGCAGCTTGGCACCGCCGGTGAAGAATTCCGGCGCGCCGCATTCATCGACCTGCACATGGGCTTCGGTGTGGCAGGCAATGGCGCCCCAGGGCGGCACGAGCGTGGCCAGGGCCAGCGCGTTGGCCGCGGTGCCAGTGCTGACCGGCAGGGCCATGCAGGGCCGGCCGAACAGATCGCTGAACAGCGCATCCAGCCGGCGCGAACAGTCATCACCGTCATAGCCGGCGGGCTGCGCCGGGGCGACGGCGGCAAGGCCAGCCAGCACCTCCGGGCAGGGCGCGGCGGCATTGTCGGACATGAAGTTGAACAGCGTGGCCATGGCCCACCGATAGGGAGGCGGGCGGGGCGAGGTCAATCACCAAGGATGACAGTGGCATTGTCGCAACGAAAAACGGCGGCTCCCGAAGGAACCGCCGCCTTTCGGTTGGCCCTTGGCTTCGCGACTTAGAAGGCGAAGTTCAGGGTGGCGCGGGCGCCATGGTCGTCGTTGCGGTTGCCCAGCAGACCCGAGTAGCCGACGCTGAAGCGGATCGAGTCCGACAGGCCGACGCCGACATCGGCGGTCATGTTCAGGGCCGAACGGTCCATGCCGATCGAGCGGATGTTGCCATTCTGGCCCACCGCCGGGATGCCCAGCACGGTCAGCGCGTCGCGATCACCGCTGATGGCCTGCCACGAGGCCGCCGCATTCAGCGCAACCTTGCCGTTGGCCACGTTGGTGCCAAACCGCATACCCAGGTTGGTGATGGTGACATCATTGCCCTGCTTGGCGGCCGTGAGCGCCGCGACACCACCGGTTTCCACCAGGCCGCCAAAGTCCGCCTTCACATGGGTCAGGCGGGCGAACGGCTCGGCCCGGGTGTTGGCATCACCGGCCAGATCCCAGGCCAGTTCGCCAAACAGCTGGTAGGTGGTGCCGTTGGTGCGGCCCTGCAGCGACTGCTGGAAGCTCGGCAGCGAGATGCCGCGAGCACCATTGCTGCGCGAACCAGCCACGGTCACACCGGCGTTGGCCACCAGGCCGCCATCCTTGCGATAGCCGGCATAGAGGGTGCCGCCGACGGTTTCGACGTTCGAGCTGCCGCCAAGCTGGCGATATTCCACATCCGTGCTGGTGTAGTGGAACATGCCGCCAAACGTGATGCCATCCATCTTCCAGTCGAGACCGGTGAGGATGCCACGCTGTTCGGTGGTGAAGGCGGTGGTGGCGTCGTTGGCACGAGCCAGACCCCACGAACCGGCGCCACGCAGCCAGAAGGTCAGCGACTTGTCGCCATCCGACGTGGTCACCTGCTGGCCACCCATGGAGGCGATGCCGTTGTTCAGGCGGTCAAGCGCAGCTTCACGGATGGTGCGGCTGGTGTCGAGCACCACGCGACGCTCGGTCGCCCGCTGTTCACCCGACATCTGCGCCAGGGTGCGCGGCAGGGCGCTTCCCCCGTTGGAATAGACGTTGAAGAACGCCTGCGGGTTGTAGCCAGCGGCCACCGCGCGGTCGAAGGCCTGGGCCACTTCCAGCGCGTTGCCGGTGACACCACCGAAGCGATTGCCCAGCGTGACCAGGCTCTGCGGGGCCAGACGGATGTTGGCGGCCGTGGCGGTGTATTCCACCACCGGAGCGAACGCGAGGCCGAACTGATCCAGCCCGGTGACGGTCGCGAAGGTGCCGGTGCGGCTGGCGCCGCTGGCCACGGTGAACGTCTGGTTGAAGGTGGTGAAGCCACCCGCCGTCGTCGGCGCCGCCGCCAGCGTGCCACCCAGGGTCAGCACACCGCCCGCGGTGATGCGGTCGTTGGTCGACGGGGTGAAGTCCGCCGTGAAGGTGCCTGCGAGCGTGGCGTTGCCGGTCACCGTCAGGGTGGCACGGTCGGTCGTGCCAGCCGCCGCCGGGTTGACCGAGCCGCCCGCCAGCACATTCAGCGCCGCAACGCTGCCCGTGCCGGTGACGGCCGCACCGCTGTTGACGGTGACGCCCGATGCCAGGCTGCCGGTGACATTCAGGGTGCCGGCGGCCACCGTCGTGCCGCCGGTGTAGGTGTTGGCAGCCGAGACCGTCAGCACACCGGTGCCCTGCTTGGTGACGCTGCCAGCGCCGCTGATCACACCGCTGACGGTGTAAGCCGACGGGGTGTTGCCGCTGTTGATGGTGGCCGCGCCCAGGGTGACGATGCTGTTGCCGGTGTTCAGCCCGGTGACGCCAGCGGCCAGCGTGGTGCCGCCCGCCATCGTCAGGGTGCCGGTGCCCAGCGCGCTGTTGGTGCCAACCGTGATCTGGCCGGCATTCAACGCAGTGCCACCCGTGTAGGTGTTGGCGCCGTTCAGCACCAGCGTGCCCGCCCCGGCCTTGGTCAGCGAGGTGCCGCTGACCACACCGGTGGTGGTGAGGGTGGTGCCGGTGGCGGTTTCGATGGTGCCGCCACCCGTGCCCAGCGCCACCGTGCGGGCGGTGGTGAAGCTGGCGGTGGTGCGCAGGGCGCCGCCGACCAGAGTGATGCCGCCGCTGGTGTTGCCGAGGTTGGCATCCGCCGCAACCTGCACCGTGGTGCCGGTCACAACCGTGCCGCCGGTGTAGATGTTGGTGCCGGTAAGGATCAGCGCATCCGTGGCGAGCGACTGGCTGTCGATCACCGACAGCGGGCCGGTGCCCGAGATGACGCCGCCCAGGGTCAGCACATTGCCGTTCACATCCACCGTAGCGCCGCCAGCCATGCTGATGGCGTTGTTGGCCGTGAGGCCAGTCGCGCCCGCCTGCAGGGTGGTGCCGGCAGCCATCGCTAGCGCGCCGGTGCCCAGCGCGGTGCCGGTGCCGATGCGGATGGTGCCACCGTTGAGGGCGGTGCCGCCCGTGTAGGTGTTGGCACCGTTCAGGATCAGCGTCGCAGAACCGATCTTGGTGATCGGGCCGGAGCCCGAGATCACGCCGTTCAAGGTGTAACCAAAGGCCTGCGTGTCGATCGTCAGCGCGCCGCCGACCGAGATTGCATTGGCCAAGGCAACACCGTTGACACCGTTCTGCAGCGTCGTGCCAGCCGAGGTGGTCAGACCAGCCGTGCCCAGCGCGGCGTTGCTGCCGGTGCGCAGGGTGCCGGCCGTGAGCGCAACGCCGCCCGTGAAGCTGTTGGTGCCGTCGAGCACGAGCAGGCCGGTGCCGGTCTTGGTCAGGCTGCCAGTGCCGGAGATCGGACCGACCAGTTCAAGGGCCAGATCCGTGGTCGCAGCAACCGTGGCATTGCCGGCCAGGGTGATGCTGTTCGACACACGGACATTTTCACTGTTCAGCGCCCGACCGACGTTGACCGCGCTGGTCAAGGTGGTGCCACCAGCCATCGTGAGAGCGCCAGTTCCCAGCGCGCTGTCGTTGGCGACCGTGATGGTGCCGGCGTTGAGCGCCGTTCCGCCCGTATAGGTGTTGGCGGCGTTCAGCACGAGGTTGCCGCTGCCAGCCTTGCTCAGCGGGCCAGTGCCGCTGACAATGCCATTCAGCGTCACCGTGTTGGCAGCGGTGTCGAGGGTGAAGGCACCGTCCATCGCGATGGCATTGGCCAGCGTCAGGTTGGTGCCGGCAGTCAGGCTGGTGCCCGCGGCAGTGGTCAATGTGCCAGTGCCGAGGCCGCTGCTGTTCGTGAGCGTGATGCCGCCGACGTTCAGGTTGACACCACCAGTGAAACTGTTGGTGCCGCCCAGCGTCAGGTTGCCCGCACCGATCTTGGTGATCGGGCCAGTGCCGGAGATCACGCCATTCAGCGTGAAGCTGCCGGTGCCGCTTTCCACGATCAGGTTGCTGCCGCTGCTCAGCGTCACGTTGTTGGCAAGGGCAAGACCCGTCGATCCAGCCGCCAGCGTGGTGGCCAGCCCTGCCACCGGTGCCTGCACCGGGGCAAATACCGTCAGGCTGCCAGTGCCAATGGCGGTGTTGGTGCCAACAGTGATCCGGCCGTCCCGCAGCTGGGTGTTGCCGCTGTAGCTGTTGGCACCGTTCAGGACCAGAGTTTGCGACCCGGCCTTGATGACGAAGCCAGCGCCACTGATGGTGCCGTTCAGCACCAGATCGTTGGCGCCGCCGAGCCAGCTGCCGCCATTCAGGACGAAGCTGTTGGCCAGCGTGCGGGTGGCACCGCTGTTGTTGTAAAGGCCAGTTGCGCCACCCATCGTCACGGTGCCGGTGCCGACAGCCGTGTTGCTGCCAACATAGACCACGCTGCGGGTGTTGATCAGCGTGCCGCCGCTGTAGCTGTTGTTGCCGTTGAGCGTCAGCGTGCCGAAGTTGCCGGTTGCCAGAGCCCCTGCACCGCTGACGACACCGTTCAACGTGAGCGCCGCCCCGTTGGTGATGATCGACGAGTCGTTGTTGAAGCTGAGCGTCGAGCCCTGCAGGTTCAGCGTGGTGGTGCCTGCACCCAGGTTGACCGCATTGGCCAGTGTGATGGCGGTGTTGACGCCAGTGGTGGTGCCCACGATCACCGTGGTACCGCCGGTCGTCGTCAGCGTGCCCGTGCCGATGCTGTTGTCATTGGTGATGGTCAGCGAGCCGTTGGTGAGGTTGGTTCCGCCGGCATAGCTGTTGGCACCCGACAGGATCAGGTTGCCGCTGTTCACCTTGGTGATGCCGCCAGCGCCACCGATCACGCCCGACAGTTCGAAGCTGCCAGCGCTGCTGTCCACGGTCAGGCCGCCGTTCAGCGTCACCAGATTGGCGACATTGAGGCCGGACACACCCGCCACCAGGCTGGTGCCGTCAGCCGCGGTCAGGCGGCCGCTGCCCAGCGCGGTGCTGGTGCCAACCGTGATGGTGCCGGCGTTGAGCGCGGTGCCATCAGTGTAGCCATTGGCACCGTTCAGGATCAGGTTGCCGCTGCCAGTCTTGGTGAGCACACCGGTGCCGTTGACGACGCCGGCGAGGGTGAAGGTGTTGGCGCCGGTCGCAACCGTGACGTTGCCGATGTCAAAGGCGTTGGCGATCACCAGATTGTTGGTGTTGTTCGCCAGCGTGGTGCCGTTCTGCATCTGGACCAGGCTGGTGCCAAAGGCGGCGTTGTTGCCCGCGGTCACCGTGCCGGCCACGACGTTGGTGCCGCCGGTGTAGCTGTTGACACCGTTCAGCACCAGGTTACCGCTGCCGATCTTCTCGATCAGGCCGGCGCCATCGATCACGCCGTTGAGCGTGAGGGTGAAGCCCTGGGTGTTGACCGTGCTGCCGGCCAGGGTGGTGATGCCGTTGGCAACCGTCAGGCCATCAACGCCAGCCACAAGGAAGGTGCCGTTGGACATGGTGAGGCCAGCGGTGCCCAGCGCGGTGTTGTTGCCCACCGTGATGGTGCCTTCGGTCAACGCGGTGCCGCCGGCATAGCTGTTGGCGCCGTTCAGCACGAGGTTGCCGGTGCCGGTCTTGGTGATGGCGCCAGCGCCAGACACCACGCCGTTCATGGTGAACGTGTTGGCACCGGTGGCAACGGTGATGTTGCCGATGCTGAAGTTGTTGGCGATGACGAGGTTGTTGCTGTTGTTGGTCAGTGTGGTGCCACCGGCCATCGTCACGTCATTGGTGCCGAAGGCGGTGTTGTTGCCAGCGGTGACCGTGCCAGCGGTCACATTGGTGCCGCCGGTGTAGCCATTGGCGCCATTCAGCACCAGATTGCCGGTGCCGGTCTTCACGATCGAGCCGGCGCCGCCGATGACGCCGTTCAGCGTGAAGGTGAAGGCATCGGTGTTCACCGTGCCAACGCCCAGCGTGGTGATGCCATTGCCGATGGAGAGGCTATCGACCCCAGCCAGCAGCGTCGTGCCACCCGACATGGTGAGGCCAGCGGTGCCGAGCGCGCTGTTGTTGGCCACCGTGATGGTGCCTTCGGTCAGCGCGGTGCCGCCGGTGTAGCCATTGGCGCCCGACAGGATCAGCGTGCCCGAACCGGTCTTGGTCAGCAGACCGGCGCCGCCGATGACGCCGCTCATCGTGAAGCTGTTGGCGCCGGTGGCAACCGTGACATTGCCGATGGTGAAGGCGTTGCCAACGTTCAGGCCGTCGACATTGTTGGCCAGCGTGGTGCCGTTGGCCATCGTCACCAAACCGGTGCCGAAGGCGGTGTTGTTGCCCGCCGTGGCCGTGCCGGCCGTGACGTTGGTGCCGCCGGCATAGCTGTTGGCACCGTTCAGCACCAGGTTGCCAGCGCCCGTCTTCACGATGGAGCCAGCGCCATCGATCACGCCGTTCAGCGTGAAGGTGAAGGCGTTGGTGTTCACCGTGCCGGCACCCAGCGTGGTCACCGCATTGGCGAGGACCAGATTGGCCGCGCCCGCGTTGAGCGTGGTGCCGCCGGTCATCGTCAGGCCGCCGGTGCCCAGCGCGCCGTCATTGGTCACGGTGATCGAGCCGGCCTGCAGGGCGGTGCCGCCGCTATAGCCGTTGGCGTTGCTGAGGGTCAGATCACCCGCGCCAATCTTGGCCAGCGAGCCGGCGCCCGCGATCACGCCGCTCAGCGTGAGGTTGTTGGTGCCGGTGTTGATGGTGCCGACGCCGGCGGTGGTGACGGCATTGGCCAGGTTCAGGCCATTGGCACCGGCAATCAGGCTGGTGCCATCGGCCATCGCCAGCGTGCCACCACCCAGAGAGGTGTTGGTGAACACGGTGATGCTGCCACCGTTCAGGTTGGTGCCGTTGCTGTAGGTGTTGGCGCCGGTCAGGTTCAGGTTGCCCGAACCGATCTTGACCAGGGTGCCGGAGATCCCGCCGTCGCTGATCAGGCCCGACAGGGTCAGGCCATTGGCCTGGGTGTCGATGGTGGCGAGACCGTTCAGGGTGACAGCATTGGCGAAGCTCAGGCCGTTGGCCGCCGCCTGGAAGGTGGCGCCGCCGTTGATGGTGAGGCCACCGGTGCTGATGCTGCTGTTGTTGGTCACCGCCAGCGTGCCGGCACCGATCGTGGTGCCGCCAGCATAGGTGTTGACGCCCGACAGGGTGAGCGTGCCGGTGCCGGCCTTCACGATGCCGCCATTGCCCGAGATCACACCGGTCAGGGTGAAGCTGCCCGCGGCGCTGTCGATCGTGTTGGTGCCGGTGGTGATGATGGCGTTGGCCACAGAGAGCACGCCGCCGCCGTTCGACAGGGTGGTGTTGCCCAGCAGCGAGATGCTGTTGGTGCCCGCAGCGGTTGCCGTGTTCAGCTGCAGCGTGCCCTGCTGCACTTCGGTACCGCCGGAGAAGTTCACATTGTTGCCGCCCAGAGCCAGCGTGCCGGCGCCCTGCTTGAACAGGATGCCGTCACCCTGCAGCGTGCTGTTGACCGTCGCGGTCACGCCAGCATCGGCGAAGGCGAACATGCCGGTGCCAACGCCGGTGCTCTGGTTGTCGAGGATGCCGCCGGTCAACGTGTAGCCGTTGGTGGCGAACTGCAGGCCCTGCGGACGGAAGGTGCCGTTGAGGGTCACCGTGCCCGCAGCACCGGCGAACACCGCCACGCTGTTGTTGAACCAGTTGGTGTTCAGCTGGCTGTCCGGATCGCCGGTCCAGTTGGAGCCGGTGGCCGACCAGATGCCATCGCCGCCGTTGATGGCGCCATTGCCGGTGGCATCGCCGCCATCCCAATATTGCATGAAGGTGCCCGGCATGGTCACCACAAGATTGACCTGGCCCGGGATCAGCGTCTGCACCAGGCCGCTGAAGGCGCCCGGCAGGGTCTGCACCTGCACATTGGTGGAGCCCGCCATCAGCGCGCCCTGATAGGTGAACAGGTTGTAGACGCCGAGGCCGAAGTTGCCGCCGGTCGACTGGCGCACGGTCAGGCGGCCGCCGAGGCGCAGGTTGGTCACCGCCACGCTGTCGTTGAGCGTCCCACCGAGGACATAATTGTCACCCAAGTCGAAGACCAGCGACGACTGTTCGTTGAGCAGCAGGGTGCCGATGGTCAGCTGGCCGGTCTGGCCGTTGCCGCCGACACCGGCCGAGAGCACGCCCGCATTGGCGATTTCCACGATGCCGGCGATGCTGCCGGTGCCCGACAGGGTGGCGCCGGCGCGCACGTTGGTCAGCTGGTTGACGTTGATCAGGTTGCCGGTCACCGACAGCTCGCCCTGCGCCACTTCGATCTGCGAGGCGATGCTGTTGGCCGCGTTGGCGAGGGTCACGGTGCCCAGGCCAACCTTGTTGAACACATTGACATCCGAGCCCGACACGACACCCGTCAGCACGAGGTTGCCGTTGCCGCCCACGGTCGCATTCGGATCGTTGATGGCGATGGCGCTGCCGATGGTGCGGGTGGTGCCGCCCGTGTTGTTGCGGATGCCGGCAGCGGCGTTGATGTTGACCGTGTTGCCGACGCCCAGGGCGTTGTTGTTGTTCACCACAACCACAGCGCTGTTCAGGTTGACGTCACCGGTGAAGCTGTTGTTGCCGTTGATGACGATCTGGCCCGTGGTGGCACCGTTGGTGGTGAAGCCGCCAGGACCGGTGATGGTGCCGTTTAGCACCAGGTTGGTGCCGTTGGTGCTGACCGCGCCGGTGACCGGGTTGATGATCAGCAGATTGCCATTGAGATCGATGGTGGTCTGGCCGCCAGCGAAGTTGATGTTGTTGCCCAGCGTGATCGTGCCAGCGCCAGCGCCGAGGCCAGCGACGAAGGTTGTACCGTTCTGGGTGGTCAGCAGGCCGGTGCCGATGGACTGGCCATCCTCGATGCGCAGGGTGCCGACGTTCAGGTTGGTGCCGCCGGCATAGCTGTTGTTGCCGGTGAGCGTCAGCCGGCCGTCACCAATCTTGGCGAGGGTGCCCGCGCCCGAGATGACGCCATCCAGGCGCACATCATTGGCGCCGGTGTCGATCGTGCCGGTGAAGCCGGCATTGACCGCCACGGTGCGGGCCGAAGTGACATCGGCGGTGAACTGCAGGGTGGAAGAACCGACGAACTCCACGCCGCCGGTAAGGTTGCCCAGGGCGCCGTTGCTGGCAACCGAAACGGTGCCGGCTTCGATCTGGGTGCCACCGGAATAGGTGTTGCCGGCGTTGGCCAGCACCAGGGTGCCCGGGCCATTCTTGTACAACGCCGCGCCGCCACTGACGATGCCATTGACCGTGAAGGTGGTGCCGACATCGGTGTCGATCAGGTTCGGCACCGCGCCGTTCAGCGCAATCGCACGGCCGGTGACAATATTGGCCGTGGTGCGCAGATGGCCGGTGTCCAGAGTCAGGCTGCCGGCGGCATTGCCCAGCGCGGCATCTGAGGCGATGAACACCTGCGTGCCGGTGATGGTGGTGCCACCGGTGTAGCTGTTGACGCCGTTCAGGAAGATGCGGCCATCGCGGGCCACGCCGCCCGAGGAGATGAAGTTGAGCGGACCGGTGCCCGAAATGGCACCGCCCAGCGTCAGATCGTTGGTGGCAGCATCAACGGTCAGGCCGCCGGCCGCGTTGATCACGATGGCATTGCCGATCGAGCGCGGGGTACCGGACGCGACCAGTGCGGTGCCGCCCGCGAAGGTGGCGGTGCCGGCGCCCAGGGCCGTGTCGCTGGCAGCGACAACAGTGCCGCCGTTGACGGCGAAGCTGCTGAAGCTGTTGGTGCCGGCCAGGGTCAGCGTGCCAGTGCCATTCTTGGCCAGGGCGCCGCCGGTGATGTTGGTGTTGATGGTGGCATCGTTGGCGCCCAGGTTGAGGGCGCTGTTGTTGGCGTTCAGCGAGCCGGCCCCACCCAGCACATAGCCGGTGGTGACAAAGCCCATCTGATCAAAATTGATGGCGGCGGCCACGTCCACCGTGCCGGCGGTGCCACCAAACTCGATATCGTCGGTGGCGTTGTTGCCATAGGCGAGGTTGAAGGTGCCGTCGCTGTTGGTGAAGTTGGTGTTGGTCAGGTTGAGGACACCTGAACCACCGTCAATGGCGCCATTCGGCACCAGATTGGCGCCATCCCAACGATAGGTGCCGGTGAAGCCAACCAGAAGTTGCACGATGCCGGGACCGGAAGCCACCGGGCCGGCAACGACCGAATAGGTCACGTCAACCGGCGGCGCATTGCTGACCGTCACGCCATTGTTGGCCGTGAGATTGCCATAGGTCATCAGCGTGCGCGCGCCGACGCCGACATTGAAACCGGCCAGCGGCGTGATATTCAGCACACCATCCAGCGTGAGATTGTTGGTGACGACGATCTGATCGGCATCGGTGCCCGGGATGCCAGCCAGGCCGGCCAGTTCGAAATTGAGATTGGCGCCATTGGCCAGCACCAGGTTGCCAAAGGTGAGCGTGCCGGGGCCGTTGCCCGGCGCCAGGACCGACGTGTCGGTCAGCGTGGCGGTGCCGCGGGCGCGGCCGGTCCCGGTCAGGGTGCCGTTGGTCTGCACCGTGATGCCGCCCGCGATGTCACCCGTCAGGCGCAATTCGCCCGCAGCCACATCGAACAGGCCGGTGAAACCATTGACCAGGCTGCTGCTGTCGCCGGTGATGTGCAGGGTGCCCGTGCCGGTCTTGGTGGTGGTGCCAGCGCCGGTCAACAGGCCGGACAACACAAAGATATTGCCGTTGGAATCAACGGTCGAGCCATTGTTGAGCACGATGTTGTTGGCAATGGAGCGCGTGCCGCCAGCCGGAGCCGTCTGGATCGACAGGGTGGCGCCAGCGGCCACCGTGACGATGCCGGTGGAGAAAGCGGTGTCGCTGCCCGCCGTGAGCGTGCCGGCATTCACCGTCGTCGGGCCGGAATAGATATTGTTACCGGTCAGCACCAGATTGCCGGCACCGACCTTGACCAGCGAACCGGTGTTGAACAGCAGGCCGTTCAGGGTGAGCGTGTTGCCGGCGGTATCGACATTGAGCGGACCGACCAGCGACACATTGTTGGCCACGGCCAGGCCGTCGACGCCCGCCTCCAGCGTGCGGGTGGTGCCAGCAAAATTGACGGTGTTCAGATCGCGCAGACCAAGGGCGGTGTTGGTGCTGATGACGATGCGACCATCCTGCAGGCGCACATTGTCCAGCGTGTTGTTGCCGTTCAGGCGCAGGGTGCCGTTGCCGATCTTCACCAGTGCGCCTAGTTCGCCCGCCACCGCGCCGAAGCTCGACACCACGCCGTTCAGCGTCACCTCGTCCGAGCCGACGATGAAGAAGTTGTTGGAGACGACGATATTCTGGTTCAGCGTCACCGCCGCACCGGTGCTGGTGTAGATGGCGCCTTCGTTGACGCGCATCGCGCCGCCGCCAAGCGCACTGGCATTGCCGAGCACAACGGCCGCCTGATCAATGCCCACGCCTTCCAGGGTGCTGGCGCTGTTCAGACGCACGCGGCCAGCGCCAACGATGTTGAGGGTGCCACCGTTGACGGCGCCGTTCAGGGTGAGATCGGTGCCGTCAAAATTGGCGGCACCGTCGGCATCGTTGAAGAAGAAATTGCCGGCATCGCCCATCAGGTCCAGCGTCATGCTGCCACCGCTGATGATGCTGATGGCGCGGCCGGTTGTGGCAACCAGGTTGGTGGGCACGGCGGTGCCAACAGCAAGCGTGGTGCCATTGGCTGCACCGATGCCGGGACCGTTGCCAAGGGCGCCGCCGCTGCGCGCTTCCAGCCGGCCGTCGATCAGGAGGATGTTGCCGCCAAAGCTGTTGGCGGCGTTGGCGAGCACCAGCGTGGAGGCGCCAGTCTTCAACAGACCACCGGCCCCGGTGACGGCACCGTTCAGCGTCAGCGTGCCACCACTGTTGAAGGTGGCGTTGCCGTTCAGCAGGATGTTGTTGACCAGGGTGACCGGATCAACGCCGGTAACCGACAGGCCGGTGCCACCGGCAAAGCGCAGCGACGAATTGGTGAGGGCGCCGGCACCGTTCACCTGCAGCGTGCCGTTCTCCACACGCACCTCGGCGCCGCCGAAATTGTTGGCCCCGGTCAGCGCCACGGTGCCGCCAGTGCCGGCAGCAAGGGTGAGCGCAAAGGTGCCGGTGATCGGGCCCGACAAGGTCAGGGTCTGGCCAGCATCCGGCGTCTGGACGGACAGCAGGCTGTTCAGGGTAACGGCGTTGGCGACCGTCAGGCTCTGGGCCGGATTGGTCTGGCCGATGACCGACGAGCCGCTGACCAGCACGGCGCCGGTGCCAAAGGCATCGCCGCTGCCGATCAGCACGGTGCCGCCAGCCAGCTCGGTGCCGCCGCTGTAGCTGTTGGCGCCAGTGAGATGCAGGGTCTGCGCGCCCGACTTGATCAGGCCGCCATCACCGCTGATGGCGCCGCCCAGCACGAGCACGGAGCCCATGCCGCTGGGATCAACCGTGAGCTGGGTGCCAGCACCCAGCGAGATGGCGTTGTTGATGGTGAGCAGCGGCATCGCAACCGTCGCGATGCTGCTGTTGCCGGTCACGGCCAGCCCGCCGGTGCCAAGCGCCAAATCATTGCCAAGGCGCAACTGGCCCTGCTGCAGCGTCACGCCGCCGGTGAAGCTGGACGGACCGCCGAGTTCCTGCTCTTCGGCGCCGAGCTTGACCAGCGCCAGATCGCCGGAGATGGAGCCGGCGAAATTGCCAATCGCGGTGCCATTGATCGTCAACACGGCCGGGGTCACGCCGCTGTTGGTGACAGTGCCGTTGCCGCTCAGGGCCGCAATGCTGTTGTTGAAGCCAGCCAGATCAAGCGTGCCGTTGCCCGACACCAGGTGCGTGGACCCGGCCGAGAAGGCCGTGGTGGAACCTGCAGCAAGCGTGCCAACAAGCACCGAGGTCTGCCCCAGGTACGTGTTGTTGCCCGACAACGTCAGCGTTTCACCACCCGCCTTGATGAATGCCAGTGTACCAAGACCATTGGTGAGATTGCCGCCAAAGACCTGACCGACGTTGGCGTTGACGCGCAGCGTGCCTTCGTTGACCGCATCATCGTTCAGGATGGTCGCCGGGGCGAGCAGCGGGGCGTCGACAAAATTGTCCACCACCACCAGCGTGCCGGCCACGTCAAACGTCTGCGCCGTCGCCGGAACCAGCGCGGTGCCCGCCAGCATGGCGGCGGCCATCGTCATGCCGATTCGGCGTGCATTCAAACCCTTGGCAAACCGGCTCTCTTCACGGAGCGCGCCGTTCAGAATCACAGCGTCGCGGTTCAACGTTTCGTTCGACATGGTACCCCCGAGGATCGGTCTAGTGGCAGAACTGGCCCGGACAATAGCCAAAAGCTACGCAAATGCAACAGCCCAGGATGCGAATAAATCGTCCATAATCGTTGTTTACGTTGGATTTAGCGGCTCTTGCGGGCGGGCCGCTGCCGACCACGGCAAGGCGGCCACCGCCATGTCCACGGCCAGCAATCGTGGGTAGTCATCCAGTTGGAGACCGAACCGCCGCGCATTGTAAAGCTGCGGCACCAGGCACAAATCGGCGATGCTGATCCGGTCACCAAACAGAAATTGCCCGCCATGCCGAGCGGCGAATTCTTCAAGCGCGGAAAGGCCGTCGGCCATCCAGTGGTGCAACCACAAGGTCACGGCATCATCATCCTGGCCCATGCGGTCGCGCAACCAGCGCTGCACGCGCAAATTGCCAAGCGGATGCACATCGGCCGCGATCACCAGGGCAGCACTGCGGACCAGCGCCCGGCCGGCCGCATCTGCCGGCAGCAAAGGGGGTTCCGGAAAGGATTCCTCAATATATTCGATGATGGCCAGGCTCTGGCTGAGCAGCAGGGGGCCATCCTCCAGCACCGGCACCAGGCCCTGGGGGTTGCGGGCGAGGTGGGCGGGGCTGCGCTGATCGCCGGCCAGCAGGCTGACCGGCAGGCGAGTCGCCTCCTGGCCCTTGGCCGCCAGCGCCAGCCGCACCCGCCACGCGGCGCTGGACCGCCAATAATCGTGCAGAACCAGCGCGCCCATGGCGTGTCTCCCCGATTGTCTGTTCAGCCCTTGTTGAAGGGATTGCGCCCGCCGCGGAAGCTCAGCCGGATCGGCAGGCCGCCAAAATCCAGATCGGCGGCGAGACTGTTGGTGAGGAAGCGGCCATAGCTGGCGGGCAGCGCATCGGTGCGGTTGCCGAATACCACGAAGGTGGGCGGCCGGGTGGCGACCTGGGTGGCATAGCGCAGCTTGATGCGGATGCCGCCCGGCGCCGGCGGCGGGTTGCGCGACAAGGCGGCTTCGAACCAGCGGTTCAGAGCCGATGTCGGCACCCGGCGCGACCAGCGCTGGCGGGTTTCGAAGGCCACCTTCATCAACGTGTCGAGCCCCTTGCCGGTGGCGCCCGAACAGGTGAGCAGCGGCACGCCCTTGATCTGGCTCAGCCCTTCGTCCAGCGCCTTGCGCACACCGTTGAACAGCCGGCTCTGATCGGCGGCGACATCCCATTTGTTGAGCGCGATGATCAGCGCCCGCCCTTCGGACAGCACCATGTCGGCAATGCGCAGATCCTGGGATTCCAGCCCTTGCGTTGCATCGAGCAGCAGCACCACCACCTCGGCAAAGTCCACTGCCAGCTTGGTGTCGGCCGCAGACAGCTTCTCCAGCTTTTCCGTCACCCGCGCCCGCTTGCGCAGCCCGGCGGTATCCACCAGCCGCACCGGCTGGCCATCAAATTCCCAATCAATCGCAATCGAATCGCGCGTGATCCCGGCTTCGGGGCCGGTGACCAGCCGCTGTTCGCCGAGCAGCCGGTTGATCAGCGTGGACTTGCCGGCGTTGGGCCGGCCGACGATGGCGATCTTCAGCGGGCCGGGCGGCGGTTCCGGTGCATCGTCACTCTCAGCCAGTTCGGCCACTTCGGCCTCGGCCTCCGGCTCTTTCTCAAGATGCGGGGCCAGCGCCTGGTAGAGATCGGCAAGGCCAAGGCCATGTTCGGCCGACAGGCCAATGGGCTCACCCAGGCCCAGTTCATGGCCTTCGTTCAAACCGGCTTCGGCCTGCAGCCCTTCGGCCTTGTTGGCGACCAGCACCAGGGGCACGCCGCGTCGGCGCAGCCAGCCGGCAAAATGGCGGTCGAGCGGGGTGATGCCGGCGCGCGCATCATAAACCAGCACGGCAACGGTGGCGCGGCCCACCGCAGCCTCGGTCTGGGCGCGCATGCGGCCCGACAGGCTTTCGTCGCTGCCGTCTTCAAAGCCGGCGGTATCAACGGCAACGAAATCCAGATCGAACAGGCTGGCGCGGCCTTCGCGCCGGTCGCGCGTCACGCCGGGCTGATCGTCGACCAGCGCCAGGCGTTTGCCCACCAGCCGGTTGAACAGGGTGGATTTGCCCACATTGGGCCGGCCCACGATGGCCACGCGCGGGGCATCGGGATCAATATCAAGAACGCTGGTCATGCTCATCGCGCCGGCCTTACCAGCGCGCGCGCCCCAGCGCCACCCAAGCGGGCGACAAGATCAGCGATAGGCGGTCAGCGTGCCGTCGTCGGTCAACTGATAGAGCCGCCCACCAGCCACCACCGGCGGCAGATAGGCCGCGGCCTTCAGCTTGATGGTGATGGTGCGCTTGCCCTCATAGGGATCAACCGCGATCAGTTCGCGGTTGGAACCGGCCACCCAGATCCGCTCACCCGCCAGCACCGGGCCCGCCCACTGGATGGCACCCTTCTTGTTCTTGGGCTTGCGATACTGATCAAGGCGCAGCACCCAGCGCACCTTGCCCTCGCTGCGGGTGATGCACAGCACCTCGCCATCCACGGTGACAAGATAGATGAACTCGCCGGCCAGCCAGGGCGTCCACACCCCGGCAAAATTGCGTTCCCAGGCCCGCTGGCCGGTCGCCATTTCCAGCGCGACCATGCGGCCGCCATGGCCGACGGCGAACACGCGGCCGCGATCGATCACCGGCGAACCATCGATATCGGCCAGCGCCGCCATGGCGGTGGAGCGGCCGGTGCGCGCCAGCTGATCCTGCCAGACGGTGCGGCCGGTTTCGGCGCGCAGGGCGTTCAGTTCGCCCGACGAGAAGCCGGCCACAACCGTATCGAGCTGCACCGCCGGCGCGCCCACGCCCAGGATGCCGGCAATTTCGACCGTGCCCGTCACCGTCCACAGCAATTCGCCGGTGGCAGCATTCAGGGCGTGCAGCTGATTGTCCTGGCTGACGGCAAAGATGCGGTTGCCAGCCACCGTGGGCGCCCCGCGCAGCGGCTGGCCCAGCGCACGATCCCACAATTGCTTGCCGGTTTCGGCATCATAGGCGACAGCACTGCCATAGCCGGTGAGGGCATAGACCCGGCCATCGCCGTAGGACACACCGCCGCCAAAGGCGGGGCGCACATTGCGCTTGGGCAGGCGATATTGCGCGCTCCACGCCACACGGCCGGTGTCGGCATCAAAGGCGCGGACCTGGCCCAGGATATCCATGGTGAAGACCCTGCCGCCGCCCACCACCGGCGCGGCATTCAGCCGGGCGGTGCCGCTGCTGCCCTTGCCGATGCTGGCGCGCCAGGCTTCCACCGGCTTTTCGGCCAGGGCCAGATGGCCGCCAACCTTGGCCGGCGAGCCGCCCGGCTGGGCCCATTCGGCATTGGCTTCCGCCGCCGGCAGCACGATCGCGGTGTCCTTCAGCTCCGCCTCGGCTTCGGCGCGGCTTTCGAACGACATGATCGGAATGCGTTCGCCCAGCGTTGGGGTCCGCTTCTTGGATGTGCCCTTCTTGAACACGCCGCAGCTGGCCAGCGCGAGGCTGGCCATCAGAAGGATGGTGATGGCGCGCACGCTGCGCTGCTGGGGTTGGCTCACCGACATGTCCTTATTGCGCGGCTGGGGCCGCCGGCTTGGCAAGGCCCAGCGCGGCCACGTCAACGCCAGCGGCAATGGCGAGCTGGGCCGCACGCGAGCGCAGCGAGGGCGCCAGGCCTTCGTCCTTCACCATGGCGATCAGCATCGGCTTGGCCAGATCGGGCTTGCCGGCCCTGATCTGCGCCACGGCCACCAGCTCCCCGGCCACACCGAACCAGGGATTGCCGGGCACGGCCAGCGGCTTCAGCCTTGCCGCCACTTCGCCGGGCGCCATCTGGTCAAAGCCGACGCGCACCGCCTTCACCAGCGCGGCATCGCGCAGGGTCTGCGGCAACTGACTGTCGTTGGCGATCGCCTCATACAGGCCGCGGGCCTTGGCCTTGTCGCCACCGGCCAGCGTGTCGTTGGCCAGCACCATGCGGGCCAGGCCGGCATAGGCGCCGGGGCCATCGCGGGTCATCGCTTCCAGCACCGGGCGGGCGCGGGCGCCCTCGCCCACTTCCAGCTGGGTGATGGCCTGGGTCAGGGCCTGGCCGGCGGCGCCAGCGGCCTTTTCCTGCCGGTCCTGCCAGAACAGCCAGCCGGCGAGCGCGGCCAGCCCCAGCACCACGGCGGCGATGCCGATGCGGCCATAGCGTTGCCACAATGTCATCAATTCCGAGCGGCGATATTCCTCATCCACCTCGCGCAGAAAGGCATCTTCAGGGCTGGCGGGCGTGTTGGCCAAGGTGATCAAGCTCCGGACAGGACGGTTTGGGCGATGTGACACCGCCGATATTGCCGGCGGGTGAATGCCCGATGTGGCCGCACAGGTAAAGCCTCAGCGATACAGCTGCGCCTCGGTCGGGAATTGCCGCGTGCGCACCCGGCCGGCATAATCGGCGGCAGCGGCCGAAATCCGGCTGGCGAGATCGTCAAACCGCTTGACGAAGCGCGGCACCCGATCGAACATGCCCAGCATGTCGTCCACCACCAGCACCTGGCCATCACATTCGGCCGCCGCGCCAATGCCGATGGTGACACAGGGGACTGATCGGGTGATGTCGATCGCCAGCCCTTCAACCACGCCTTCCACCACCATGGCAAAACAGCCGGCGGCGGCGACGGCCTGGGCATCGCTCAGGATCTTGGCGCGCTCCGCCTCGCTGCGGCCGCGGGCGCCATAGCCGCCCAGCGCATTGACCGCCTGCGGCGTGAGGCCGACATGGGCCATCACCGGAATGCCGCGATCAACGAGGAAGCGGATGGTCGGCGCCATCACCGCGCCGCCCTCCAGCTTCACGGCCGCCGCCCCGGTTTCGCGGAGCACCCGGGCAGCGGTGCGATAGGCAGCCTCCGGGCTTTCCTCATAGGTGCCGAACGGCAGATCGATCACCACCACGCTGCGATAGCTGCCGCGCACCACGGCGGCGCCGTGCGCGATCATCATCTCCAGCGTGACCTTCACCGTGGTGTCGAGGCCATAGATGACCTGCCCCAGCGAATCGCCGACCAGCAACAGATCGCAGTGGGGATCGAGCAGCTGCGCCATGCGCGCGGTGTAGGCGGTGAGCATCACCACCGGCTCTGCACCTTTGCGCTTCGCAATCGCCGGCACCGTCAACCGCCGCACCGGTTCCGGCACCGGATGGGCGCGGCTTGTGCTGGTATCAAGCGTGAAGGTGGTGCTCATGGCCGGGGTCTTTACGCCCCCGGCCATGATATCTCAACCGAACAGCTTGGCCGCCGTCTTGGCGATCAGCTCGCCCTGGTGGCGGGCACCGGCCAGATCGGTTTCCGAAGGCTGGCGGCTGCCGTCACCGCCGGCCACGGTGGTCGCGCCATAGGGGGCGCCGCCCACCAGCTCGTCCACGCGCATCTGGCCCTGGTGGCTGTAGGGCAGGCCAACGATGGTCAGGCCAAAATGCAGCAGGTTGGTGATGATCGAGAACAAGGTGGTTTCATTGCCGCCATGCTGGGTGGCGCTGCTGGTGAAGGCGCCGCCCACCTTGCCGTTCATCGCGCCCGTCGCCCACAGCTTGCCGGCGCCATCGAAAAAGGCGGCGAGCTGGCTGGGCATGCGGCCAAAGCGGGTTGGGGCGCCCACGATGATGGCATCATAATTGGGCAGATCATCCACACTGGCCACCGGGGCGGCCTGGTCCAGCTTGAAATGATTGGCGCTGGCCACCGCGTGCGGAACGGTTTCCGGCACACGCTTCACATCAACCTGGGCACCGGCGGCGCGGGCGCCTTCGGCCATGGCATTGGCCATCGCTTCGATGTGGCCATAGGTGGAATAATAAAGCACCAGGACTTTCGGCATTGTCGTCACTCCCATCGCGCCGGGCATCCGGCATGGCAGGCGTGATAAGCCCTCGAATTTTTCCTGAAAATCTGGATAATATCGAAATCACTATTCAGGATTTTCGATATGAAAGTGGGCACGCCCGAGCTCGATCAGCTGGCCGTCCTGGTCGCCATTGCCGATCAGGGCAGTCTGGCCGCCGCCGGCCGGGCGCTCGGCCGCGCCACGTCGGTGATCGCCTATCAGCTTGATGGGCTGGAGGCGCAGCTGGGCCTCGCCCTGTTCACCCGCGGCACCACCCGCCGTCCGGCCCTCACCGATGCCGGGCGGCTGGTGCTGGCCCACGCCCGCGAAACACTGGGCAATGTCAGCGCGCTGCAGGCCGGCGTCGCCGCGCTGGCGCAGGGGCAGGAGGCGGAACTGTCGCTGTCGGTGACCGTCATGTTCCCCATCGAAACGCTGGTGGCAGCGCTCACCGCGCTGCAAGCGCACTTTCCCACCCTGGCGCTGCGCCTGCATGTGGAGGCGCTGGGCGCGGTGCAGGCGCGCCTGTTCGATGGCAGCGCCACGCTGGCGATTGGCGGCGCGCTGGATGGCGTGAACGACCGGCTGGTGCGCCGCAGCCTGCCGGGCGTGCCGCTTGTGCCGGTGGCCGCCCCCGGCCACCCCCTCACCCGCCCCGGCATCGCGCCCGGCGAGGCGCAACGCCATCTGCAGTTGGTGCTCACCGACCGCTCCCGCCTCACTGAAGGCAAGGATTTCGGCGTTCTCTCCCCCCGCAGCTGGCGGCTGGGCGACATGAGCGCCAAGCACGCGCTTTTGAAAAGCGGGGCGGGCTGGGGCAACATGCCGGTGCCGATGGTGGCGGCCGATCTTGCGGCCGGCACGTTGGTGCAATTGCAGCTGCCGGATTGGCCGGGAACGACTTATCCCATCGAACTGCTGCACCGCCCCGATCACACGCCGGGCCCGGCCGCGTGCTGGTTGATGGACTGGCTGGCGAAGGGCGGCGGCTGATCCGCTTCAGGCCGGTGGGTTCAAAACGGTCAGCAGCCGGTCGCGCCAGCGGCGATAGCCGTCGCGGCTGGGGTGCAGGCCATCATTGAACAGGTCGCGGCGCTGGCGGCCGGCGCTATCGACAAAATCGGGATAGAGATCGATGAAGCGAACCCCCGGCATCTGGCTGGCAAAGGCCTGCATGGCCCGGTTCACCGGCTGCACCACGGCGCGGTTCTTGGCATCGTCATCGGTTGGCAGCAGCGACTGGATCATGATGCGCGCCTGCGGCTTGCGTTCGCGGATGCGGCGCACGACGGCGATGATGCCGCGCCCGATGCTGGCATCGGCGGGCGTTTCGGCATCGAAACTGTTGTTGATGCCCAGCATCACCAGCACGACATCCGGCTGCAGATCGGACCGGTCCAGCCAGCCGGCACCGCCTTCGGCGGCCGGCTGCAACCGGTGCAGCACATGTTCGATGCGATCGCCCGACACGCCAAGGTTGAGAGCCGTCAGCGCCGGCACCGTGCCACCAAAACTTTCATCCCACACGGATCGGCCGCAAAAGCGGCCCGGCAGCCAGGGGTTGGCATCAAGATGCCAGAAATCGGTGATGGAATCGCCGACGAACACCAGCCGGACCGGGCGAAGATCCGGCGTGCTGGCCAGTTGCTGGCCGATATCGGCGGCGCGCTTCTGCCAATAATCCACCCGCGGCGCCGGCTGTTCGGACTGGAAGCGGGCCTGGGCTTGCGCCGCGCCGGGCAGCGCCGCCGCGAGTAGCGCGGCCATCATCATCGTCCATCGAGCCATTGCCGCACCTCCTGCCTGTTCAGGCCACTATGGCAGGGTTCTGGCCAGCCGCAACTTTACAGCCGGCTCCAAGCCCCTGATAGTGCGGCGGAGCGGCCACATGTGCCGCAGGGGATGATCTGATGGCAGCAGCCGACCAGCCCACGCTGGCCACCCGCATGGCCTTTGGCTTTGGCGCCGGGGCCTATGGCATCAAGGATGGCGGTTTCAGCTATTTCCTGCTGCTGTTCTACAGCCAGGTGATCGGGCTGGATGCCCGACTGGTCGGCCTGGCGCTCACCATCGCGCTGATGCTCGATGCGATCAGCGATCCCATCGTTGGCTATTGGTCCGACAATGTCCGCTCGCGCTGGGGGCGGCGGCATCCCTTCCTCTATGCCTCGGCCCTTCCCACCGCCGGCACCTATTTCCTGATCTGGAATCCGCCGGTGGGCTGGAGCCAGGGTGCGCTGTTCTGGTATCTGCTGCTGCTGCTGGCGGTGGCGATCCGCACCGCCATCACCTTTTATGAAACGCCCAGCACCGCGCTCGCGCCCGAACTCGCCAAAAGCTATGACGGGCGCAGCGCCCTGTTCGGCCTCAGGCTGTTCTTTGCCTGGGTGATCGGCAGCATCATGACGGTGGCGAATTTCACCCTGATCTTCCCGGCCTTTGCCACGCCCGCCATCCCCAACGGCCAGTTCAACCGCGATGCCTATGCGCTCTATGGCATGCTGGCCTCGGCCCTGATCCTGATCGCCATATTGGTATCGGCCATCGGCACCCACGGCCATATCAGGCATCTGCGTGCGCCGCCGGCCACGCGCAGCCTGGGCCTCAAGGCGATTTTCCGCGAGATTTTCCACACGCTGGCCAACCGCGATTTCACCGCCCTGTTCCTCGCCAACATGTTCGGCGCCATCGCGGCCGGCATCTCGTCCAGCCTCAGCTTCTATTTCTCGGCCTATTTCTGGGGGCTGTCGTCGCAGCAGATCGGGCTGGTGACCATGACGGTGTTTGCCTCCGCCGCGATTGGCGCCGGCCTGGCCCCGCTGGTCACCCGGCGGCTGGGCAAGCAGCGCGGCGCGGTGGTGATCGGGCTGCTCGCCGGACTGATCCTGCCGCTGCCGATCATCCTCAGGCTGTTCGGCCTGCTGCCGCCCAACGGCGATCCGGCCATATTGTGGATCGTGCTGGTCGTCACCATGGTCGATGTCGGCCTCATCATCTGTTTCCAGACCCTGGGCGCATCGATGCTGGCCGATCTGGTGGAGCAGGCCGAGGTGCGCACCGGCCGGCGCAACGAGGGCATTTTCTTTGCCGCCAACACCTTCATCCGCAAATCGGTGCAGGGGCTGGGCGTTATGGCGGCCAGCTTCGTGCTGACATTGGCGCAATCTCCCACCGGTGCCAGCCCCGACAAGGTCGGGCCCGACAGCCTGTGGCGGCTGGGCGCCACCTATGTGCCGGCGATCTGGCTGGTGCGGGCACTGATGATCCTGGCCGCTTCCCGCTATCGCCTCAGCCGCGCCGATCACGAGGCCAATCTGGCCCGGCTGCGCGAACAGGAATAGAACGAAGCCGCCTTATTCACCCGGTGGCAGCGCTGTGGCACGAACAGCGTCATGAGCCGCAAACGCACAGCCCTGGATCATCTCGCCGCGTCGAAACCGCCGCACATCGTCCACATGATCCCGCCCGGCGCGCCCGGCTTTCGGGAGGCCGATGGCGGCGCCATGGTGATCAGCTCGCCCGCCGAGGTGGACCAATATCTGCGCCGCATCCAGGCCGGCGAGGTCGCCACGCTTGACCAGCTGCGCGCCGCCATCGCGCAGGCGCACGGTGTGGCGGTGGCCTGCCCGGTGTCCACCGCCATCTTTGCCAACATGGCCGCCCGCGCCGCCGAGGAACGCCGGGCCATGGGCGAAGACCCGGCCAGTCTGACGCCGTGGTGGCGGCTGCTGAAGAAGGGCGGCTTCCTCAACGAAAAGGCCCCGGGCGGCGGCGCGCTGCAGGCGGAGCTGCTGGAAGCCGAGGGCGTGCGCGTCTCGCCGCTGCGCCGGAAATTGGCCGTGTTTGATTTTGCCGAACGCAGCGCCTGCGCCCTGGCCTCTCCTTGACCATGGCCCGAACCCGGCCCACAGGCTGGGCCGGACGGGAGGGGCATCATCTTGGATCTGCTGGGCTTCGCGCTTGCGGTGCTGCTCATCGAATTGACGCCGGGGCCCAACATGGCCTGGCTCGCCGGCCTGGCGGCCACCGAAGGCAGACGTGCCGGGCTGGCGGCCGTCGTGGGCGTGGCGCTGGGCCTGCTGGCCAACGGCGTTCTGGCAGCGCTGGGGCTGGTGGCGCTGTTGCAGGCCGCGCCACAGCTGTTGTGGGCGCTGCGGCTGGCCGGCGCCGGCATGATGCTGTGGCTGGCAATTTCGGCCTGGCGCGATGCTGATGCGCCGGCAGGCCAGGGCCGCCCGGCGGCAGGCACCCACCAGTCATTCCTGGCGGGCGCACTCATCAACCTGCTGAATCCCAAGGCCTATATGTTCTTCGTGGTGGTGGCGCCGCAGTTCATGGCCGGCCGCATGCTCGATCTGCCCGCAGCGCTGCTGCTGGCCGGTATCAGCACCGGCATCGCGACGGCCATCCATCTGGCCATCGTGGCAACCGGGGCGCAGGCGCAGGCACTGCTGCAGGATGCGCGGCGGATGCGGCTGGTGCGCCGCCTGTTCGCGCTGGTCATGCTGGGGGTGGCGGTCGGCTTTCTGGCTACTGATCTGGGCTGAATGATCAGTTGCCGTTGCCCCTAGCCACCCGATCAGCCCGTATCCGTTGCAGCAGTACCAAGAAGTTGGGTCGATCCGTCGCGTCAAACTGCTTGATCAGGGCTTCGGCTTCGGCGGGCGGCATCTGGCTACGCACCCCGGCGCGCAACTGCTGGTCGATGGCAGCACAGCCCTTGCCGGCCTCGGCATAAATCGCTGCATCGTCCATATCGGTCTTGCTCAGCCGCACGGCATGAGTGGCCATGCAGCGGTCCAGCATTTGCGCCAGAAACGGCACATTCGCAGGGGCCTCTTGCGCGACCGGCGGCGCCGACTGGGCGACCATCGTGACGGCAAGGGCGAAACCAAGCAGCACGCTAGGCACGCGCCATTTCCATCACCACATCCCATTCGTCATCGCTGATCGGCACCACCGACAGGCGGAACTGGCGGAACATCGCCATGCCGGCCAGCCGCGGTTCGGCCTTCATTTCGGCCAGGGTGACGGGGCGGGGCATCGGCGCCTTGGGGCCGACCATCACCGCCGGAAAGCGGCCCTTGGGGTCGCTGGGATCGATGAAATATTCGCCCACAACCTGCGCGATGCCGACGATGCACAGGCCTTCGTTGGAGTGATAGAAGAACAGCTCGTCGCCGATCTTCATGCTGCGCAGATAGATGGCGGCCTGGTTGTTGCGCACGCCGTCCCACGCGGTCTTGCCGTCCTGCACCAGCTGGTCCCAGCTGTATTTGAACGGTTCGGATTTCACCAACCAGCGCGCCATCTCAGAACGCTCCCGCCCAGGTATCGGCCTTGAAACCGATCAGCGCGATGTTGTCGCCCTCGACGATCGGCCGCTTGATCATGCTGGAGTTGGCCAGCATCAGCGTTATGGCCTTGTCGGCATCCAGCCCCTGCTTGTCCGCATCGGGCAGGGCCTTGAACGTGGTGCCGGCGCGGTTCAGCACTGCCTCCCACCCCCAGCGCGCCACCCAGCGGGCAAGCGCATCGGCCGGCACACCGGCCTTCTTGTAATCGTGAAACTGGTGGGCGACGCCGCGCTCGGCCAGGAAGGCGCGCGCCTTCTTCACCGTGTCGCAATTGGGAATGCCATAGAGGATCATGGCCAGCCTCATGCCAAGCCGGGGCCGCGCTGCCAAGCATGCGCAGCACAAATGGGCCGCCTGCGACAGGCTGGCCCATGCCGGGGTGGAACAAAAGGGCTACACCCACCGCCATGGAGATTGTCTGGTTCAAGCGGGATTTGCGCGTGCATGACCATGCGCCGCTGCTGGCCGCCTGTGCCAGCGGCCGGCCGGTGCTGCCGCTCTACATCGTCGAGCCAGACCTTTGGGCCCAGCCCGATGCCAGCGGCCGGCAATTCGCCTTCCTGGCCGAATCGCTGGCTGATCTGGACCGCAGCCTGCAGGCAGGCGGGGCCCGGCTGGTCGTGCTTGTGGGTGATGCCGTGCAGATCCTGCACGATCTCCATGCATCCTATGGCATCACCGCCATCCACGCCCACCAGGAGACGGGCAATCTGTGGAGCTTTGCGCGCGACAAGGCGGTGCGGCGCTGGGCGCGGGCGGCCGGCGTGCCGGTGCACGAGGCGATGCAGCACGGCGTGTGGCGCGCCCATGACAATCGCGATGGCTGGGCGGCGCGGTGGGAGGCGATGATGCGCCGCCCCCGCCTGCCGGCACCAGCCGCGATTGCCATGGCCGATGTGGCGGGGGATGCCTTGCCGTCTGCCGCTGATCTTGGGCTCGCCCCTGATCCCTGCCCCGGCCGCCAGCCCGGCGGCCGGCGTGCCGGCCTGGCGCTGCTGAAAAGCTTCATGGGCGAACGCGGGCGCCCCTATCGCGCCGCCATGTCGGCACCCGCCAGCGGCGCCGATCATTGTTCCCGCCTCTCCCCGCATCTGGCGCTGGGCGCGATTTCCATGCGCGAGGCCTTCCAGTCGGCCCTCACCGCCCGTCAGCGCTGGAAGGATGGCGGCGACTCCCAGTTCGTCGGCTCCATCGACAGTTTCATCAGCCGCCTGCACTGGCATTGCCACTTCATCCAGAAGCTGGAGGACGCGCCCTGGCTGGAGGCGCGCTGCCTGCACCCGGCCTATGATGGCCTGCCAGCGCATGGTCCGGCCCGGCTGGCGGCCTGGGCGCAAGGGCGCACCGGCTGGTCGTTTGTCGATGCCTGCATGCGCAGCCTGAATGCCACCGGCTGGCTGAATTTCCGCATGCGGGCGATGGTGATGGCGGTGGCCAGTTATCATCTGCGGCTGGATTGGCGGCAATCGGGCGCGGTGCTGGCGCGGGCCTTCACCGATTATGAACCCGGCATCCACTGGCCGCAGGTGCAGATGCAATCGGGCACCACCGGCACCAACATCCCGCGCATCTACAACCCGGTCAAACAGGGCCTGGATCAGGACCCGCAGGGCCGGTTCATCCGGCGCTGGCTGCCCGAACTGGCGCATCTGCCAACGCCGTTCGTGCACGAACCCTGGAAGGCCCCCGGCGCCGCCGCCTATCCCGCGCCGCTGGTCGACCACGAACAGGCCGCGCGCGACGCCAGGGCGGCCATCACCGCCATCCGCCGCGATCCTGCCCATGCCGGCCCGGCCCGCGCCATCGTGCGCACCCACGGCAGCCGCAAGGCCGGCTTGCCAGACACGACGCGCCGCCGCAAAACCCTGCCCGCAACCACCCAGGGCCAGCTTGATCTGTGCCAAGGAACCAATGACTGACGGCAATCCCATCACGCCGGCCGGCATGGCCGCCCTGCGCGCCCGCTATGACCAGCTGCTCCACGGCGACCGGCCGGCCATTGTCGAGGTGGTGCGCTGGGCCGCCGGCAATGGCGACCGCTCCGAAAACGGCGATTATCTTTATGGCCGCAAGCGGTTGCGGGAGATTGACCGCGAACTGGCGCATCTGTCCAAACGCATGGCCGCCGCCCGCGTGATCGATCCGACCCGCCAGACCGAACGCGACAAGGTGCTGTTCGGCTGCACCGTCGAGATCGCCGATGATGACGACAAGCGCCGCACCCTCACCCTGGTTGGCGACGATGAACAAGATGCCGCCCGCGGCCTGATCGGCTGGAGCGCCCCGATCGCGCGGGCGCTGCGCGGCGCCCGCGTGGGCGATGTGCGCGTGGTGCGCCTGCCCGCCGGCGTGAAACATTGGGAGATCATGGCCATCAACTGGCCTTGTGGCTGACGGATCAGTCGCCCTGCGGAAACAGGCCACTGATGATAAAGTTGACGGCGTTCATCAGCGCGTCGGGCGCCATTCCATCGGCAGCCGCCACGGCCGCCCGTTCAAACAGGGCCGACAGCAAGATGGCGAGCGGCTCCACCGGCACATCCATCCTGCCCGCTTCGGCGAGCGCGGACTGGAGCCCTTCACGCAATGCGGCCTCGCCATGCGCCCGTTCCATCGCGTGCAGTGCCTCACGGCCCAGCACGGCCGGCCCGTCGATCAACAGCAGGCGCACCCGGCCCGGAACGGCCATCGCCGCCAGATAAGCACCAGCGCCGGCAACCAGGCTGTCCCGCGCTGACATGCCTGGCCGTTCGGCGGCGGCAATGGCCGTCCCCACGGCCTCGGCTTCGGCCAACAGCACGGCGTGGAAGATCGCCTGCTTGTCTGGGAAGTGGTGATAGAGCGCGCCGCGCGTGACCCCGGCCGCAGCCACGATCGACGGCGTGCTGGCCGCCGCATAGCCTTCGGCAACGAACAGCGCCCGCGCCGCAGCGATCAACCGGGCCCGCATGTCGGCCGTGCGCTCCACATTGGGACGGCGCGTCGATTTCATTTGCATACAGTCTGCCTGTTTGTTAATGATGCATCACTATACAGGCTGCATGTTTTTGAGAAAGGATGCAAACCATGCGGATCGCCAGCTTCTACCCCGTGCTCATGGTCAAGGATGTCGCAGCGACAGCCGCCTTCTGGGAACAGCAATTCGATTTCACTGCGGCCTTTGCGTCCGATTGGTATGTGCATCTGCAATCATGCCACAACCCAGCGGTGAACATCGCCATCATGGCCGGCGATCACCAGACCATACCGACGCAAGGCCGCGGTGAGGCGCGCGGCGTGCTCATCAACCTCGAGGTGGCTGACGTCGACGCCCTTTACGGTCGCGCCGTTGCTGCCGGCCTGCCGATCCTGCAACCGCTGCGCAACGAGGACTTCGGCCAGCGCCATTTCATTACCTGTGATCCCAATGGCGTGCTTGTCGATGTGATAACACCCATCGCGCCCAGTGCCGAATATGCGGCGCTTTACACCGGATCGTCTGCGCCTTGATCCACTTGACGCACTGCCGCCGGGTGCCTCACTCCCACTCGATTGCTCAAAGTCCAGCTACGTCATTGACTTTAATGACATTTCTTCTCGCTAGAGGCGTCGAATTCCGAACTATGGGCCGTCAGATTGCTACGATGTTGATTTTAAAAAGAAATCGTCGGAAAAATTTTTTTGTGGGTTCCAGCATGTATCGGGACAAATCGCCGGCTCGAGCCAATCTTCGGAGGCGACCGTCCCGGTCCGCCGACCACAAAAAGTACCGTCGCGTCGGCTCTATCACGCACCGGGCCTCGAGGCGAGGCGCTCCATGGTTGCCGACCAAGCGTAGGAGCTGACCTCCGAAGGCGAAGGCCGCACCTTCGATCGTGCCGGGTGCGCCAATCCACCCAGGGTTGGAGAGGAGGAGCCGGCGTTGACAGCCCGGCGCGTCTCCCGAGATTTCAGTGGAGGGACGTCCCCCACGCGTCGTGCCGATACGCGGCAAGCGCGTGTTTGCATGGCGATTCCTCGAAAACGCTGCGCTCACCCACGCGGCTGTCAGTGCTTATCAAGGCGCCAATAGTATTTCTTCTGACCCGTAGCTGGATCGACATGTGTGAAGCAATCGACCAGACTGTCGATACTTTGCAGAACCCCTAGCAATGCATACGCATTAAAGGGCGTTCCTGCACCGGTCTCGTAGTGGCTAACAAAATTTCCAACAATCGCAGGCGCATGATGGGTCTGGAGATCGGTGATCTGCTGTCCCGACAAAACGCAACGACCCGCTGCCTGATATAGCGCAACCGCATCAGTGATTGAACCGCGCTGGGTTTGCCGGAGGCTATTTGGTTTGAG
>NZ_NOXT01000087.1 GCF_002251755.1 Sandarakinorhabdus cyanobacteriorum | reverse complement strand
CAACCCGAAATCACCCGGCCGGTGAATAATCCGGGCTAAGCCCGGTTTCGCGAAGGCATTGCGGCCGCCGCTCCCGAACCGGAGCGGCGGCCGCTTGCGTTTGGGGCTGCCGGATGCCGGTTCCGGTCAATTCTCGGCCACGGCCTTCAGATAGGCGGCAAAGCGCGGATCAAGATCGAGCGCCGGCAGGGCATCGATGATGGCGAGGCCGCCGACATTGCTGTTGGTGAGGATCACGCCGCCCTCCCGCGTGTCGGGCGACCAATAGGCAAAGGTGAATTCGCCGCGATCATTGCCCGTGTGCATCAGGAACCGCGTGCCGGCAAAATCCAGCACCTGCCAGCCCAGGCCAAAGCCGGCGCGCGCCGGGCAGGTGGCCGGTGCGCGCTGGTTGCACATCTGGCGGGTTTGATCGGCGTGGACGGTGGCGCGTTGGCTGGCGAGGTCAGGGGTCACCGCCTCGCTGCGGATCAGGCTTGCCAGGAAGGCGGCATAATCGGCGGCCGTGGTATAGAGATCATCGGATGCCGTCGGCTGGGCGGCGATCACCGGCGGCAGCGGCGCGCCATCATGGCTGGGGGCGGCGATGCGGCCGGCAAACCAGGCCTGGCCGGTGTGGCTGGTGCTCGCCATGGCCAGCGGCGCGAAGATCAGCCGGCCCGCCAGCGCATCCAGCCCTTCCCCGGTTTTCGCCTGCAGATAGCGGCCCACATATTCATAGCCTTCGCCCGAATAGCCATAGCCGGTGCCGGGGGCGAAGCGAAAGCGCAGCTGCCCGCCAGTCTGGCGCCGCCAATTGGCAAAGCCGGTCTGGTGCGACAGCGCCAGCCGCGCCGTCAGCCGGTTGCGCCATTCATGATCCTTGATGTCGGGATCCAGCCAGTGCGCCGCCATGGCCTCGTCAAGGTCGATCCGCCCGGTGCTGGCCAGGCGCAGCGCAACTTCGGCGGTGATGGGTTTGGTGAGGGAGGCAACATTGAACAGGCTGTTGGGCGTGGCCGGCTGGCCGCCGCCCTGTGCACCCCAGGCCGCCACCACGTCGATGCGGCCATCGCGAATCAGGGCGAGCGACAGCGCCGGCACCTTGTGGCGGGCCAAGGCCGCCGGCACCACGCCATCCAGCTGTTGCCGGATCGCCGCCGGGTCACGCTGCGCGGCCAGGCCTGGGGCCGGCAGCATCGACAACAGCAGAACAGCAGCAAGACGCGCCATGGCCGGGCCTCCAGTGTATTATTGGAGCAATACAATAGGTCAGGGTGGTGGCTGCCACAAATGGGCGGCTTGGCGACGGCGCATTCCCGGCATAGGCTGTGCGCCATTGTTGGGAGGAATGACATGGCCAGCCACGCCAAGACCGCCGAATGGGATGCCCGCGATGCCAGCGCCATGCGCGCCGTGCTGGAGGCGCAGCGCGCCAGCTTCACCGCCGAACTGCCGGTATCGGCCGCCGCCCGCCGCGACCGGCTGAACCGCGCGCTGGATGTGGTGCTCACCCACAAGGATCGGCTGGTGGCGGCCCTGTCAGAGGATTTCGGCCATCGTTCCAACGAGATGAGCCTGGTGACCGACATCATGTCGAGCGTGAAGCCGGTGAAGCATGCGCTGAAGCATCTGGACCAGTGGATGAAGCCGGAAAAGCGCCGCCTCGATTTCCCACTCGGCCTGCTGGGCGCCAGGGCGCGGGTGGAATGGCAGCCCAAGGGCGTGGTGGGCATCATCAGCCCGTGGAATTTCCCGATCAACCTGACCTGGGCGCCGCTGGCCGGCGTGCTGGCCGCCGGCAACCGGGCGATGATCAAGCCTTCGGAATACACGCCCGTGACCAGCGCGCTGATGAAGGAAATATTGGAAGCCGCCTTTGACCCGACCGAAATTGCCGTGATCACCGGTGGGACGGAGGTGGGCCGGGCCTTCACCGAACTGCCGTTCGATCACATCATCTTCACCGGTGCGACCAGCGTGGCGCGGCACGTGATGGCGGCGGCGGCGAAGAATCTGGTGCCGCTGACGCTGGAACTGGGCGGCAAGTCACCCACCATCATCAGCCGCTCGGCCGATGTGGCCCAGGCCACGGAGCGGGTGGCAATGGGCAAGCTGATGAACGCCGGGCAGATCTGTCTGGCGCCCGATTATCTGCTGGTGCCCGAAGAGAAGGAGGGCGAGATTGTCGAAGGCTTGAAGGCCGCGACCGCCCGGCTTTATCCCACCATGCTGGCCAATCCGGATTACACCAGCGTGCTTGGCGCCCGCCACCGCGAGCGGCTGGAAGCCCATGTCGCCGATGCCCGCGCCAAGGGGGCGCAGGTGGAGGTGGTGAACCCGGCCAATGAGGATTTTTCGAAGCAGAACACCAACAAGATGCCGCTGCACATCATCCGCGGCGCCACCGACGAGATGACGGTGATGCAGGAGGAAATCTTTGGCCCGCTGCTGCCGGTGCGCACCTACAAGGCGGTGGACGGCGCCATCGACGAAATCAACCGCCGCGACCGACCGCTGGGCCTTTATTGGTTCGGACAGGACGAGCTGGAACAGCGCCGCGTGCTCGACCGCACGATTTCGGGCGGCGTGACGGTGAACGACGTGATCTTCCATGTCTCGGCCGAGGAACTGCCCTTTGGCGGCATCGGCCCGGCCGGCATGGGCAATTATCATGGCCACGATGGCTTCAAGCAGTTCAGCCACCCCAAGGCCGTCTATACCCAGCCGAAGATCGATCTGGCTGGCCTGGCCGGGTTCAAGCCGCCCTATGGCGAGAAGACGGCCAAGGCGCTGGCGCGTGAACTGAAGAAGTGATCGAGCGGGCAGCCTGGGCAGTGCTGGCGCTGATCCATGCGCTGCCCGCGCTGGCCCTGTTCAACCCCGGCCTCATCAGCCGGCTTTATGGCGTTGCGCCCGGTGATGGGGCGTTCCTGCTGCTGCACCACCGCGCCGCCCTGTTCCTGGGCGTGCTGATCCTGTGCCTGTGGGCGGCGGCCGTGCCGGGGGTGCGGCAGGCGGCCAGCGTGGTGGTGGCCGTATCGATGCTGTCCTTCCTGTGGCTGTGGCAGGGCGCTGGCCGACCGGCGGCGCTGAACAGCATTGCCTTCGCCGATCTGATTGGCCTGCCGGCGCTGGCCTGAGTGATGTGGCGGGCCTGGGGAATGGGGGCGGCATGAACCGCCACGGCCAGTGCCTGTGCGGCGCCGTCCGTGTGGTGCTGGCGGCCGAGCCGGCCATGGTCAACATGTGCCATTGCGCCGATTGCCAGCGGCGCAGCGGCTCGCCGTTCGGCATGGCGGTGTGGCTGGCCGAAAGCGACGTGGCGATCAGCGGCGAGACGCGGGCGTTTGACCATGCCAGCGACAAGGGCCGGGCGCTGACCAACCGCTTCTGCCCGCGCTGTGGCAGCACCATCTGCTACACCGCCGCGATCAACCCCGGCCTGATCGCCATCCCCGCCGGCCTGTTCGCCGATCCCGACACGCCGCCGCCGCTGCGCAGCGTGTTCGAGGAACGGCGGCACAAATGGGTGGCGGTGCCCGATGGCACCGTGCGTCTGCCGCGCGGGCGGGATGGTTAGGCTGGCGGCTGCGTGGCGATGAAAGCTGGCGTGGCCAGCAGCCGGTCAGCCAGCGCCACCAGCGCCGGGTTGTGGCTGCGCCAGTCGAGATCGGGGAAACGGAACGACAGATAGTCCACCGCAACTGCGCAGCAGATGTCACCGAGGCCGCTGCCGCCCACGCGGGTGTTCATCACGCTGAGCGCGCGTTCGATCGCGCGATATTGCCGGTCCACCCACGGGCCGCTGGTGATGCCCTGGGCCATGTTGAACCTGAGGATGATCGCGGCATCGAGCACGCCATCGGCCAGCGCCTCGGTGGTGCGGGCGTGCCAATGGGCGGGGCCCGATGTTGCCATCAGCTGCTGCCCCGGCACACTGGCCAACAGGAAGGCCGCGATCACCGGCGAATCGATGATGGCGCTGCCATCTTCCAGCACCAGCGCCGGCACCTTGCCGAGCGGGTTGGCGGCCAGCAGGGCGGCCGGATCGGTCATCGGCGTGGTGTCCTCCACCGGCAGCGTGATGCCCAGTTCATGGGCGATCACCCGCAATTTGCGGGCATAGGGGGAGGTGGCAGAGGCGAGCAGCTTCACGGGGTCACCTTCAATTGTTCAACCAGGAACGCCTCCACCTGCGGCCACACCGGGCTGCCGGGTGCGATCACCTCGAAATGGCCGGTGCCGCCGAGGATCAGGGCGCTCGCCTTGTCCTTGCCTTTGCGGGCTTCGGTTACCCATTTTGCCGTGGCGGTGGGGGAAAGGAACAGGCTGGCCGACACCAGGGCCGATTTCACCCCCAGCGGCAGCTGCGCCTGCGGGCTGCCTTCGGCCCAGCGCTTCGGCTGTTCGGCCGGGCTGCCGCCAAACATCGCCTTGCCGGCCGGCACGCCGCAGCCTTTCTCGAACGTCTCGATCTCGGCACCGGGGTCGCCCGGCCCGTCGATCGCGACCACCGCGCCGATCTTCAGCGGATCGGGCGAGGCGATTTCACTGTCCTTGGGCAATTTGTGGCGGCTGGCCACCCACAGGGCCGCGTGCGCTCCGGCGCTGTGGCCGGTGACGGCAACGCGGGCAAGATCAAGCGGATAGCGTTTGGCCAGTTCGCGCAAATGGTCGGTGGCGGCAGCCCAATCCCGGAAGGTGCCGGGCCAGCCAGCACCCGCATCGCCCGAATATTTGCCATCCGGCGCGGTTTCGCCGGCCTGGCGATATTCGATGTTCCAGGTGGCAAAGCCCTTTTCGGTCAGGCGGCTGGCCAGCGCGGCGGTGTTCTGTTTGGTGGCAAAGCCTTTCCACCAACAGCCGCCGTGGATGACGATCACCACCGGATGCGGCCCCGGTCCGGCCGGCAGGCGCAGTTCGCCCACCTGTGCCGGCGCAGTGCCATAGGCTTCAACCAGCACCGGTTTCGATGCGGGCAGGGCATCGACATCGGCCGGGCGCATCCGCTGCGCCAGCGCCGGGCTGGCGAGCAGGGCGGCGATGAGCAGTGCACGCTTCACTTCAGCAACTCCGTCGCGGCGGCCAGCCGGTCCGCATAGTCCGTGAGCGCCTTGGCGGCGACGCCGGCTTCGCGCACCGCATCGTCAAAGCGCCGCTCCTCCACGGCCTCGCGCACGCCGGGCAGGGTCTTCGAACCATAGCCGGTGAAGCGGCCCGGCGCGTAGAGGATGTTGCGGAACCACGGCCGGAACGGCAGACCGGCGGGGCTGAGCAAGCTCTGCTCGATGCCCTGGATCTGCCTGTTGAGTGCGGCCGCCTGTGCCGGCGTGAGGCTGGCCGCCTTGGCCGCCATGGCGGCATCAAAGGCCTTGGCCGCGCCATCCAGCCGGGTGATGGCGGCATCCAGCGCCGACAGATCGAGCGCCGGGGTCGCCGGTTTGGCCAGCGGCGGGCCCAGCGGATCGCGCGGATCGCTGCCCAGCTTGTAGATGTCGGCCGTCAGCCCCTCGCGCCGCTGGTCCTCACGGCGACGGCTGTCGATCAGCGCCTTGATCTCGCCCAGATAGGCCCGGGCCGATCCCGCCACCGGGCCAAAGCGGACCGGCAGCACATCGGCATCGGCCAGTCGCATCACCAGCCGCCCCGCCACCTTGGACAGCGCCGCGCCATAGGCCAGGCCCGGATCGTCCCAGCGCACGAAATGATCATAGCTGTCATAGATGCTGTGATAGCTGCCGGCGCTTTCGCCCTCCCCGCCAAAGCCGATGTTGATCGATGAGACACCGGCATGGTGGATGAAGGCAGTATAATCGCTTCCCGATCCCAGCGCGTCCATCGGCTGGTCGCCGCCCAGTTCGGCCGCCGCCAGCGCCGCCGGGTTGCCGCGCAGGCCATCAAAGGCCTTGGCCCGCACGCCGGCGCGCCAGCGTTCCGCCACGCTGGCGCCGGTGGCCGGATCCTTCACGTTGGCCGCGACCTGGCCGATCAGGCTGGTGAACTGTGCACTGCCATCGGCGCCCAGGAAGCCACGGCCGTTGGAATCGCTGTTGATATAGATCACCGCCTTCTGGCGCAGCTCGGGCAGGTTGTGCTCCACCCATTCGGTCGAGCCGAGCAGGCCCGGCTCCTCGCCATCCCAGCTGGCATAGACAATGCTGCGCTTGGGCCGCCAGCCGGATTTCCACAGCGCACCCAAGGCCTTGGCTTCCGACAGCATGGCCACCTCGCCCGACAGCGGATCAGAGGCGCCAAACACCCAGCCGTCATAATGGTTGCCGCGCACCACCCATTCGTCCTTCTTCGACGAACCGGGCAGGGAGGCGATGACGTTGGAAATGGTCTTCAGCGACCATTCGGATTCGACCTTCAGATGCACCTGCACATCGTCACTGCCGCCAAAGCGATAATGGAAGGGCAGGCCCCCGCGCCAATCGGCCGGCACTGGCGCGCCCTTCAGGCGGGAGAGGATCTCGGTCGCATCGGCATAGGAAATCGGCAGGGTGGGGATTTTCAGCACGGTCGGCGCGGTTTCGCGCGTCAGCCGCTTGGCGTCCTTGGTGGCGGCGACGCCGGGGGTGAGCGGATCGCCGGGATAGGTCGTCATGTCGACCACGCTGCCGCGTTGCACGCCGGCCGGCGGGCGGCCGCCGCCATTGGGATAGGTGTCGGCCGCGCCATAGCCATCCTGCTGCGGATCGGAATAGATGAGGCAGCCGATGGCGCCCTGTTCCTGCGCCAGTTTCGGCTTCAGGCCGCGCCAGCCGCCGCCATAGCGGGCAATGACGATCTTGCCCTTCACCGAAATGCCGCGCCGGGCCAGCGCCTCATAATCGCCCGGCAGGCCATAGTTCACATAGACGACGGGCGCCGTCACATCGCCATCGCCCTGATAGGCGACATAGGGCGGCAGCGCGCCGGCCAGAGTGTTGGAGGTGGCGTCGTCCTTGATGCCGGGTTCCTGCCCGCCCAAGGCCTTCTTCACCGGGCCGACCAGTTCGAGCGCGGTGGACACCGGCGTCGGATAGAGCACCTGATAATCGGCGCGCTTCACCTGCCAGCCCCAATCGCGGAACAGCTTCTCGATCATGGCTGCATTGGCCTGGTTGTGCGGGCTGGCGACATGGTTGGGACCGCTGCTCAACGACTTCAACCAGGCCATCTGGTCGGCGCTCGACACCTGGGCATCAAAGGCCGCCTCTTGGGCAGCCGGCTGGGCAGCGGCAGCGGTGGTGGCCAGCAGCGCGGCCAGAATCAGTCTTTTCATTTCAACCCCCTTGTTGTGGCCCAAGACTAGCCGGTGACGCCGCCGTTTGAAAACGCTATGCCGTGCCGCATGCCCGGTCCCCTCTCTGATATATTGGTCATCGACCTGTCGCGGGTGCTGGCTGGCCCCTATGCCACCATGGTGCTGGCTGATCTGGGCGCGCGGGTGATCAAGGTGGAGCGCCCCGACGGCGGCGATGATGCCCGCGCTTATGGCCCGTTCATCAAGGGGCAGAGCGCCTATTTCGCCAGCATCAACCGCGGCAAGCAATCGATCGCGCTCGATCTGAAGGCCCCGGCCGACCGGGCGGTGTTCGAGGCACTGCTGGAACGCGCCGATGTGCTGGTGGACAATTATCGCCCCGGCGTGATGGCGCGGCTGGGTTATGGCTGGGATGTGCTGCACGCGCGCTATCCGCGGCTGATCCATGCCGCCACCAGCGGTTTCGGCCAGACCGGGCCGGATTCGCAAAAGGCCGCTTACGACATGGTGGTCCAGGCGATGGGCGGCATCATGAGCGTGACCGGCCATGCGGGCGGGCCGCCCACCCGGGTGGGCACCAGCGTGGGGGATATCACCGCCGGCCTGTTCACCGTGATCGGCATCACATCGGCCCTGCACGATCGCGCCAAGACCGGCAAAGGCCAGTTTGTGGATGTCGCCATGCTGGATGGCCAGATTGCCATCCTCGAAAATGCCATCGCCCGCTATGCCGCCACCGGCCAATCGCCGGGGCCGCTGGGCGCCCGCCACCCCAGCATCACGCCTTTTGCCGCCTATCAATGTGCGGATGCGCCCATCGTGATCGCCGCCGGCAATGATCAGCTGTTTGCCGCGCTGTGCGGCGCGTTGGGGCTGCCAACCGATGACCCCCGCTTTGCCAGCAACGATGCCCGCACCAGCAATGCCGATGCGCTGGCCGGCGTGATCGAGGCGGTGCTGACCACCGGCCCCGCCGCGCACTGGCTGGCGGCGCTGGATGAAGCCGGGGTGCCGTGCGGGCCGTTGAACAATATCGGCCAGGCCCTGGCCAACCCCCAGGTGCGCGCCCGCAACATGGTGGTGGAAACCGCGCTGCCGGATGGCACGCCGCTGATCGCCGCCGGCAATCCGGTGAAATTGTCTGGCCATCCAGACAGCGCCCACCGCCCGCCGGCCCCGGCGCTGGATGGCGACCGGGCGGCGATCCTGAAGGAGCTGGGCCTGAAGGAACCGAAGCTGTGACGGATCTTGAACTGGCCCAGATGCTGGCCGATGCCGCTGGCGCTGCCATCCGGCCCTGGTTCCGCCGGCCGTTCCTGGTGGAAACGAAAGAAGATTTTTCCCCTGTCACCATCGCCGACCGCGAGGCGGAGGCCGCCATTCGTCGGCTGCTGTCGCAATATCGCCCGAACGATGGCGTGATCGGCGAGGAATATGGCGATGACCGGCCCGATGCGGAGCGGGTGTGGGTGCTCGACCCCATCGATGGCACCCGCGCCTTCGTCACCGGCCGGCCGCTGTTCGGCACGCTGATCGGCCTGATGCAGGGCGGCCAGCCGGTGCTGGGCGTGATTGATCAGTGCATCATCAAGGATCGCTGGATCGCCGGGCCGGATCAGCCCACCCTGTTCAACGGCCAGCGCTGCCATGTCCGCCACGGCCTGGCGCTGGCCGAAGCCCGGCTGGGCACCACCAGCCCGCAGGCGTTCGACGCCGCCGATTTCGCCCGCTTCGAACAGGTGCGCACCGCCGCGCGCGACACGCTTTATGGCGGGGATTGCCATAATTATGGCCTGGTCGCCGCCGGGCATCTGGATGCGGTGATCGAATCCGGCCTGAAAATCCATGATTGGGCCGCCCTGGTGCCGGTGATCCAGGGCGCCGGCGGGGTGATGACCGACTGGCAGGGCCAACAGCTCGGCATGGCCAGCGTTGGCCAGGTGATCGCGGCGGGCGATGCGGAACTGGCCGCCGAAATCGCTATGGCCCTTCGTTAGGCCAATCGCCAGCCGCGGCCCAGCCATCGGCCAGCGTGATCATCTGCAGGATCAACGGCACCAGTTGGTGTGCCCGTGCCGTCAGCGCATAGCCATCGGGTTGCAGCGCCACCAGATCATGGCCGCGCAGCAGCTTCAGGCGATCATTCAGCACCGCCGGCGAAATCGCCGTGCACGCCGCCTGCAGGGCGCGGAAGCTGAGCGGGCCGGCGCGCAATTCCCACAGGATGCGCAGCACCCAGCGCTGGCCCAGCACATCCAGCAGCCGCATGATCGGCCGGCCACTGTCTGAGCCCCGCACTGCCATGAATCCACTCCGCTTGACGCTATGAAAAACATAGCGCATGGTTGCTATGGGAATCATAGCAAGAGCGCCCGTCATGTCCAACCATCTGCAACCGCTGCCGCCGCCCTGGCCCGAGGATGTGAGCGCGCTGCTCGCCGCCTATCCCAAGGCCAATGGCGAGATCCTGTCGCTGTTCCGCACCTTTGCCAACAGCGCGCGATTCCTGCGCAAGGGCGTGCCCAACCTGCTCGATCGTGACAGCCCGTTGCCGCTGCGCATCCGCGAGCTGGTGATCCTGCGGGTGACGGCCTTGCGCGGCTGCGATTATGAATGGGGTGTCCACGCCGCCATCTTTGCCCGTGCCGCCGGGCTGGACGAAGCCCAGCTGGCCGCCACCCGCGCCATGCCGCTTGATGCCACTGCCTGGGACCCGGTGGAGGCCAATCTGCTGCTGACGATTGGCGAGCTGTGCAGCACCGGCCGCCTTGCCCCCGCAACCCAGGCCGGGTTCGAAGCGCACTGGAGCTGCGCGCAGCAACTGGAAATCTGTGCGCTGGCCGGCGCCTATCAAACCGTCAACTTCGTCGCCAATCTGGCGGGCCTGCCGGCCGAGGCCTTTTCGTACCCCGCCCCTTAAGCGCGCCGGCTGCGCCGCCGTTTCCTTCCTCACAAGGAAAGGGCAGCAATGGCCGGCCGTTTTGAAACTCTGATCCGATCCAACCAGGTGCGCGTCGCGGTGGCCACCAGCATGGCGGCGCTGGGGCTGTGGGCCTTTGCCCCCTATGTCACCACCGAAGTGGGCGGCGAGGCGTTCGTCAACGCCCCGATCATCCGCATGGCCTCCCCGATCCCCGGCATCGTCGCCACCGATCTGCCGCCGCCGGGCAGCGCCATCACCACCAGCCGCACCGCCCGGCTGGTGACGGCGCGCCTCATCGACACCGGGCCGCTGGCCGCCCTCAAGGGGCAGCAGGCCGCCCTGATCAGCGTGCGGGATCTGGCCCTGCGCCAGATTGCCGAACTCACCAGCGCCAGCGCCCGCGCCGCCAGCCGCTCCGCCCGCTTTGGCCAGGCGGCCAGCGCGCGCCTTGCGGCCACCACCCGCGCCGCGCACGAGGCGCTGGCCGCCTGCGAGGCCGAAGCCGCCGAGGCCGTGTTGCAACGCGACCGCATCGAGGCGCTGGCCGCCCAGCGCTTTGCCACCTTCACCCAGCGCGACCGGCTGCGCGCCCAGGCGCTGGCCAGCGCCCGCCGCTGCGCCGCGCTGAAGGATCAGGCCATGGCGCTCGCCATCGAAACCCGCGCGGCGGGCCATGGCCTCTATCTGGCCGGGGCGGCAATGGACGCGCCTTATGGCGACCAGCAGCGCGACCGGCTGCTGCTGCGCCGCCAGGAACTGGAAAGCGTGGTTGCCGATGCCGAGGCCCGTTTGGCCGAGCTGGCCCGGCAAATCGCGGCGGAGGAGGAGCGGCTGGCCCGCGCCAGCGCCTTTGATGCCCGGCTGCCGGCTGGCACCGTCGTCTGGTCGCAACCGGCACCCAGGGGCACCACGGTGGCGCCCGGTTCCAACCTGCTTGAACTGGCCGATTGCAACCGCCGCTATGTCGAGGTGGCACTGCCGGAGCGGCGGATGGAGGCGATCCTGCCGGGCAGCCCGGCGAAGGTGCGGCTGATCGGCAGCGACGAGTGGCTGGCCGGCCGGGTCGCCTCCATCGCCGAGGCCGCGGCGCAGCGCGATGGTGCCATGCTGGCCGCCAACCCCGACAAGGAGGCGCGGGCGCTTTCGGTGCAGATCAGCCTGCCGCCGCCGGCCAGCCTCGCCCGCCGCTGCGATGTCGGCCGCCTGGCCGAGGTGCGCTTCCCGCGCTGGAAGTGATGATCCCGCCGCTGGACACCGCGCCGGCGCTGTTGGTCGCCGCGCCGCTGCTGCTGTGCGTTGCCGGCCTGTTGCTGGCGCCGCTGGCCGGGCTGGAGCGGCCGGCCACCCGCATCGGCATTGTGGCGGTGGTGGCGCTGGTGGTCGGCGCCTATCTCCACTGGCGCTTCACCGTCACAATCCCCTGGGATGCCGGCTGGGCAGCCCTGGGCTTTGCCTTGTTCTGCCTGGCGGTCGAACTGTTCGGCCTGTTCGATGCCGCCATCCTGTTTGCCGGCCTGATGCGCCGCACCAACCGCAGTGCGGAGGCCGACGCCGGCGCCGCCCGGCTGGCGGCACGCCCGCGCGCCGACTGGCCGGCGGTGGACCTGATCATCGCCACCTACAACGAACCGATCGAGGTGCTGGAAAAGACCATCCTCGGCGCGTTGGCGCTGGATTGGCCCAATCTCAATGTCTGGGTGGCCGATGATGGCCGCCGCGCCTGGCTGCGCGACCTGTGTGCCGCCAAGGGCGCCGGCTATATCACCCGGCCCGACAATCTTCATGCCAAGGCCGGCAACATCAACCACGCGCTCAAGGTGACGCGCGCGCCGTTCGTCGCGGTGTTCGACGCCGATTTCGTGCCCCAGCGCGGGTTTCTGAAACGCACCATGGGCTTTTTCGACGATCCGGCCATCGGCATCGTCCAGGTGCCGCACAGCTTCTACAACCATGATCCGCTGCAGCAGAATCTCGCCCTGCGCGACGCACTGCCCGATGATCAGCGCTTTTTCTTCGAAGCCATCATGCCCGGCCGCGACGGTTGGAATGCCGCCTTCTGCTGCGGTTCCAACAGCATCTCCCGCAGAGCCGCGCTCGACGCCATTGGCGGCGGCCTGCCGGCGGGATCGATCACCGAAGACATGCTGCTCAGCCTCGCGCTGCTGCAGAAAGGCTATGTCACCCGCTATCTCAATGAGCCGCTGGCCTTTGGTCTGGCTCCCGAAAGCCTGGATGCCTTTTTCGTGCAGCGGGCGCGCTGGGCGCAGGGGGCGATGCAGATATTGTTCCTGAAATCGGGCCCGCTCGGCCCCGGCCATGCGCTGCGCCACCGCCTCTTCTTCCTGCCCACGGCGTGGCTCAGCCAAGCGCTGATGATGCTGACCTCGATCATCTCGCCGCTGGTCTTCCTGTTTTTCGACATTCCCCCCCTGGTCGGCGTCACCGCCGAAAGCGCCATCTTCTTCCTGGTGCCGATGGTGGTGGCGCAGGTGGGCGGCATCGTGCTGCTGGGCGGCGGCCGCTATTTCCCCATCGCGGCGCAGGTGCTCGGCACCTTCCAGAGCTTCCGCCTGCTGCCGGTGATCCTGAAAACGCTGATCAAGCCGCACGGCCACGCCTTCAAGGTGACCCCCAAGGGCAGCGATGCGGCCGGCGGCGGCTATCAACGCGGGATTTTCCTTGCCGCCACCGGGTTGATGCTGGCGACGCTTGCCGGCCTTGTCATCAACGCCATCCCGGAAACCCGCATTGTCGCCCAGGGCGCGCTGGTGCCGATGGTGGCCTTCTGGGGGCTGGTCAATATCGTCGTGCTGTTCCTCGCCGCCATGCTCTGCCTCGGCCGCCCGGCGCTTAGGGCCGAGGAGCGGTTTGCGCTGGATGATCAGGTGGCGATCTGGCGCCGCGATGCCCGCCACGCCACGCTGGCACGCGGGCTCGACATTTCGGTGTCGGGCATCGCGCTGGCCGGCGACGGGCTGGTGAAGGGCGAACCGGTGCGCGTGCGCCTGCGCGGCATCGGCAGCATCGATGGCGTGGTGGCGCGCTGCCACGGCGGGCGCATCGGCATCGCCTTTGCCGCCGAGGACAGCCCGGCGCGCGACCGGCTGATCGTGTCGTTGTTCACCAATGGCATGAACAGCGCCGTGTCCCACGTGCCGTTGTGGCAGGCCACCCGCGCCATGCTCACCCGCATCGTCACGGCCGACATGCGGCTGCCGCAAGGCGCCGCCGGCCAGGCGCCCGAACGGGCAGCCCTGTGCGATGACCGCTTGCCCAAGCAGACCCATGTGCTGGCCCCGGCGGCGGCAAACGCACAAGCGGCATCGTCGCAGCCCATCCGCCGGGCCGGTTGACCACTGGCGCTGCGGCCGCCGCCTGCTATGGCAGGGGCATGTTCCGGCCCCTGTTCCGGCCCTTGTGGCTCCTGCTCGGCTTCACCAGCCTGGCGCTGGGCATTGCCGGCATCGTGCTGCCGCTGCTGCCCACCACGCCGTTCGTGCTGCTGGCGGCCTGGGCCTTTGCCAATGGCTCCCCGCGCCTGCACGCCTGGCTGCTGGCCAACCGCAGCTTCGGGCCACTCATCCGCAATTGGGAAGAACATGGTGCCATCAGCCCGCGCGCAAAGGCCTTTGCCATCGTGTCGATGGCCGGGGTGTTCGCCGCCAGCTGGATCATGGGTGCGCCGGAACGGGTGATCATCATCCAGGCCGTGATCCTTCCGGCCACCAGCCTCTTCATCCTCACCCGCCCCAGTGGGCCGAAACCGCCGGCGGCTTGAACCGTCAGCCCTGCCAGTCGGCCCGCACATAGCCCTGGGCGCGCAGCAGCACGGTCAGATCGCCGTGGCGCACATGGGCCTGGGCCGCGGCCGCCGCCTTGGGCTTGGCGTGATAGGCGATGCCCAGCCCGCCGCCGACACAAGCGGCCGTGATCATCGGAATGTCGTTGGCGCCATCGCCCACCGCCACCACCGCGTTCAGGGGCGTGCCATCGGCTTCCAGCAGCGCCTGCTTGGCGGCGGCATCCACGATTGGATCAGCGACCGTGCCGGCCAGCCGGTCACCATCCCGGTCCAGCCGGTTGGCGATGGCGCGGGCAAAGCCGATCTGCTGGGCAACCGGCACGGCAAAATCCATGAACCCGCCCGACACCAGCAGGGAACGCGCGCCATTGGCCGCCATCGTCTGCACCAAGGTGCGCGCGCCGGGATTGAGCCGCACCCGGTCGCGCAGACAATCGGCGAGCGTCGCCACGGCCAAGCCCTTCAGCAACGCCACGCGCGCCTTCAACGCGCCGGCAAAATCCAGTTCACCGCGCATCGCCGCCTCGGTCACGGCGGCAACCTCGGCCTTCACCCCGGCATAATCGGCCAGTTCGTCGATGCATTCGCAGGCGATCATGGTTGAATCCATGTCGGCCACGATCAACCGCTTGCGCCGCGGGCTGCCGCCGGCCTGCACCACCACATCCACCGCTGGCAGCGCCGCTTCCAGCGCGGCCCGCACGGCTGGCCCGTCGCCGCGCGCCAATATGTCAAAGGCGTCGCCGGCCTCCAGCCAGCTTTGCGCCACCACCTCGGCCCCGATGCCGCGCACGACATCGCTTGCCGCAGAGACATCGCCGGGCGACAAGGCGCCTTCGGCAACCAGAGTGATGATGAGCGCGTCTGCCATGAACCTCGACCTCAACCGGGTCACCGTCCTGACAGGGCCGACCGCCGGCGGCAAGTCTGCTCTGGCGCTGGAACTGGCGGTCCGCGTGGGCGGCGTGATCATCAATGCCGATGCCAGCCAGCTTTATGCCGATCTTGCCATTGTCACCGCCCGGCCTGGCGCCGATGATCTCGCCGCCGCGCCGCACCGGCTGTATGGCGTGCTGGCCGGCGATGATGTCTGCTCGGCCGCGCGCTGGGCCGACATGGCACAGGCCGAAATTGCCGCGGCGCGTGCCCAGGGCCGGCACCCGATCATTGTTGGCGGCACCGGCCTGTATCTGACCGCGCTGGTGCACGGGCTGGCGCCGGTGCCGGCCATCGATGAAGATGTGCGCCGCGCCGTGCGTGCCCTGGAAACGGCCGATGCCCGCGCCGCGCTGGAACGCGAAGACCCCGCCGCTGCCGCCCGGCTGATGCCGGCCGACCGGCAGCGCACGCTGCGCGCGCTGGAGGTGGTGCGTTCCACCGGCCGCCCACTGGCCGATTGGCAGCAGCAACGCGAGGGCGGGCTGGGCACCGATGCCGTGCAGGGCCTGGTGGTGGATCGGCCGCGTGCCGAGCTGCATGCCCGCGCGCAAGCCCGGCTGGTCGCCATGGTGGCAGCCGGCGCTCTGGCGGAGGTGGCGGCCTTTGTCGCGCTGGGTCTGCCCGGCGATGCCCCGGTGATGAAGGCGCTGGCCGTGCCGCAACTGGCCGCACATCTGGCCGGCCAATGCAGCCTTGATCAGGCGCTGGCTGAAGCGCTGGCCGCGACCCGGCAATATCAGAAGCGCCAGCAGACCTGGGCGCGGAACCAGTGCCCCGATTGGGCGCGCGTGGCCCCGGCCTGATCGGCGGGAACAAGCATAACGGCAGGGTGTCGGTCAGCTTTACACTCTGCTGTGAATTTCATGGTTAACGCCTTGAAAACATATTTGTCAGGCGGCGTCTGGCGGGGCGCTGTTAATTAACCTTAACGCAACCAATTGGTCATTTTTGAGCGCCGGAATCGCACCAATCCTGTGCCGGCAAAGAAACGCGCAATATACGATTAAGGTTCGGCGGGTGCGGCTGGGCCGTCGCTAGGGGCGATCTGGCCGAGGCTGAAGCCGCTCCATTTTGGCACTTGTCGAGCCGCTTTACAGGCAATTTTGCCCGAGATTCTGCAAATCGTTGAAAATGCAGCCGAATTTAATTGGCACGACCTTTGCATGATGTTCTGCGGTTTCAAAAACGGGAGATAACCCATGCGTAAGTTCCTCGTCGCAGCCACCGCTGCCCTGCTCGCCGCCGTCCCGGCCAACGCCGTGATCGTGTCGGGCGTGCTGACCGGTGGCAACATCGTCACCAATGGCGGCAGCTTCCAGGTCACCAACCTGGCGCACATCCAGGCGAACCAGGTGAACAGCACCAACGTGCTGGGCATCAACGAGCGTCAGAAGGTCACCCTGGGCGCTGCCCAGCGCGTGATCAATAAGGACCTGGCTTCGGGCACCACCATCGCCAACACCTTGGCCGCCATCGCGCCGCTCAGCACGCTGATCGCCGCCGGCACCACCGTGAACAGCCACTTGATCATCCTGGATCCGGCTGGCATCCAATCGCGCAACGCCACCGGTTCGGTGACCTTCAACGGCCGCATCCTGGGCATCATCCTGCATGACACCGGCCGCGCCGGCGCCAACTTCGTGTCGACCAACGGCATCTTCGGCGCGCAGGGCACCACCTACGGCACCCTGCACTCGGGCCTGGACGGCGCTCCGGACGCCTACTCGATCGGTGGCGCGGGCAACAAGACCCTGACCTTCACCGTGTCGTCGACTGCCCTCGTTGGTGACTATGTCCGCGTCATCACCGCCGTGCCGGAACCGCGCAGCTGGGCCATGATTCTGACCGGCTTCGGCATGGTCGGCTTCGGTCTGCGCCGTCGCCGCACCGCTGTTGCCGCCTGATCCTTCGATCAAGCCAACAGGTTCAAAAGGGGGCTGCACCGGATACCGGTGCAGCCCTCTTTCTGTTTGGGTCGAGCGCATTCCTGATCCTGCGCACCGCCCGGCCATCGGAGAAAGGGCGCACCAATCCTGATTAGTAATATATTAGGCGTTCATTCAGGCCGGAATTCGCTATAACCGGTCCATGCGCCGCATCGAGGGCCGCGCCGCTTCAGGATGGGTCATGAGCGCAACAGTAAGAACCACGTTGTTGATGGCGGCCGCCGTGTCCGCAATGGCGGCGCCTGCCGCTGCGGTCACCCCCGCGCATGCAGGCCTCCAGGCGATGCGGGAACTGAACTTGATTGTCCTCGACGATCTCAACGTCCAGGGCGGGGAGGTTGAGGGTAAGGCCTTTGTCGGCCGCAATGTCACCGGCAATTCGACCCAAATTGGTATCGGCAGCAGCGCCAACGGCCAGGGCTTCACCGCATCGACGCGCGCCACGCTCTCGGTTGGCGGCAGTGTTTCGCCCACGCTCAACATCAACAATGGTGCCAATGGCACAGGCGGCGCCAAGGTTGGTGATTTCGGCGTGCAGAATGTCTTTGGCGTCGACATCCAGGGCGATGTTCCGGGCATCAGCTTCAACGGCACCGGTGGCACGGCCCGGATCGGCGGCAACGTCACCAACAATCTTAACCTTGGCGCCGGTACGGCCCTCTATGTTACCGGGTCGCTGCTCAACGGCGTCAATTTGTCTGACGGGGTGACACTTGGGGTCGGCGGCAGTGTCAACGGCAGCATCAATGGCGGCCAAAACACCAATGTCAGCGTGTCCGGCAATGTTGGCACACTTGGATTTGGCGCCGGCGGCACGGCAACTGTTGGCGGCAATGTCCAGCAGCTTGCAGGTAGCAACAATCAGACGGTTTCAGTTGCCGGCAATATCAGCCAGGGCAATGCTGGCGGCGGCAGTGTGATCAAGGCGGGTGGCAGTATCACCAATTTCAACGGCAGCAGCGGCGTGGCCGTCTATGCCGGCGGCAGCATCAGTGGCAACACCAACGGCGCGACCTTCAACAGCAACTACAGCTTCAATCCGCTGGTGCCAGCGCCAGTGGTGCCCGCAGCTCCCACAGCGCCTGCGATCGCCAGCGAAGCCCTCGTTATGGCGGCAAATGTGCAGGCGCTTTCCACAACGCTGGCCAGTCTTACCGTTACCACGCCGAGCACCATCGGTTTCACCGGCGGCAACCAGACCGCATATTTCAATGCGGTTGATGGTGGTTCCGGCTTTGCGCTGTTCAGCATCAACGGTTCCAGCTTCTTCAACACGCAGCAGTTCAGTTACAATTTCCCGAACACCAGCCTGCCGGTGATCATCAATGTCACCGGTATTGGAAGCAACGCGCTGTCCATCAACAGCAACTTCATCAACAATGCCCGCGCCAACAATCCGCAGGTCATCTGGAACTTCGTGGACGCCACCAACATCAACATTGGTGCGCAATTCCAGGGTTCGATTCTGGCACCTTTGGCCAGCATCACGGCCAAAGTGGTGGAAGGTTCGGTGGTGGCGCGCAATTACACCATGCAGGATGAAGTCCATCTGGGCACGTTTCAGGCGGCCGACACGTTTATGGCGGGCGCAATCCCTGAGCCATCGGCCTGGGCGATGCTGATCGCCGGCTTTGGCTTGGTCGGTGCCATGGCCCGCCGTCGCCGGTCCCTTGCCGCCTGAAGCCATCGCTTCATCGCATTTGCTGCCCGGGATATGCGCTGTGCATGCATCGCGTATTGACGCACCTGCGTAACTGACACTCCAATATGCGTATCGATGCACGGGGATTGCCGGGTGGGGCCGGATTTATCCTCAGGGCAAGCTGTTGAGATTGCGTTGCTGGCTCTGGCAGGAGTCATCATGCTGTCATCGGCCCATGCCATTGTGCATCGCAGCAGACCGGGGGTTGAAATGACGATGGGCCGATGGATGACGATGGGGCTTGTGGTGATGGTGTTGGCCATGCCCGCTGCCGCTACCGTGATGATTGACCAGCCCGCCCAGTTGCCGAGCGCCTGCTTTGCAGCGGTCGATACATGTGAACCGGGGCAATTGCCGCCCGCTGCCCCGGCGGGTACCGACGTGCCGGCACCATTGGTTGCCAGCTTTGTTGGCGTTCTGGCTCTGGCCCTGGCCTTTGGTCGTCGCGGCGCCGGCTTGCAGGAAGTTGTTTTCTGATTGGCCTTTGCGCATGAAAATTGCGTGATAAAGGCTTGACCGGCTAATTTCCTTCCCCTAACAGCAGCCCTGCGTCCGCGTATCCCCGCAGACGCTTGTTGTTTTGGGACGCAAGGCCATGGGCACGGAGATCACCGGCGCCGAAATCGTTGTGCAGTCGCTGATCGACCTCGGGGTGGAGGTTGTGTTCGGTTACCCGGGTGGTGCCGTGCTGCCGATTTATGATGCGCTGTTCCAGCAAAACCGCATCCGCCACATCCTGGTGCGCCACGAGCAGGCGGCCGTGCACGCCGCCGAAGGCTATGCCCGCGCCAGCGGCAAGGTGGGCGTGGTGCTGGTCACCTCCGGCCCCGGGGCCACCAATGCCGTCACCGGCATCACCGATGCGCTGATGGATTCGATCCCGCTGGTCGTCCTTACCGGCCAGGTGCCAACGCATCTGATCGGCACCGATGCCTTCCAGGAATGCGACACGGTGGGCATCACCCGCCACTGTTCCAAGCATAATTATCTGGTGAAGGAGACGGCGAAGCTGGGCCCCGTGCTGCACGAGGCCTTCTACATCGCCCGCTCCGGCCGGCCCGGCCCGGTGGTGATCGACATCCCCAAGGATGTGCAGATCATGAAGGCCCGCTATGCCAAGCCCGGCGCCATCACCCACAAGACCTACAAGCCGCAGGTGAAGGGCGATCTGGCCGCGATCGAGGCGGCGGTGGACATGCTGGCCGCGGCCGAGCGTCCGATCCTTTATACCGGCGGGGGCATCATCAATTCCGGGCCCATCGCCAGCCAGCTGCTGCGCGAGCTGGCCAAGGTGACCGGCGCGCCGGTCACCAGCACGTTGATGGGTCTGGGCAGCTTCGGGCACGAGCATCCGCAGTTCCTCGGCATGCTGGGCATGCACGGCAGTTACGAAGCCAATATGGCGATGAACCGGTGCGACCTGATGGTCTGCCTCGGTGCGCGCTTTGACGATCGCGTGACCGGCCGGCTTGATGCCTTCAGCCCGCACAGCCGCAAGATCCATGTCGATATCGACCGCTCCAGCTTCAACAAGACGGTGCGGGTGGATCTGACCATCCAGGGCGATGTCGGCAGCGTGATGGAGGATATGCTGAAGGTCTGGCGCGCGCGTGGTCATCGCGCCGCCGATCAGAAGGCCTGGTGGGCCCAGATCGAAGGCTGGCGCGCGCGCAATTCGTTCGGCTTTGAACAGAAGGGCGATTCGCTGCTGCCGCAAAAGGCCATCCAGCGCCTTTACGAGATGACCAAGGCGAAGAAGCCGATCATCTCCACCGAAGTGGGCCAGCACCAGATGTGGGCGGCCCAGCATTTCGGCTTCCATGATCCCAACAAGTGGCTCACCTCCGGCGGGCTTGGCACCATGGGCTATGGCCTGCCGGCCGCCATCGGCGCGCAGCTGGCGTTTCCGGGCGCGCTGGTGATCGATATCGCCGGTGAAGCCAGCATCCAGATGAACATCCAGGAATTGGGCACGGCGGTGCAATATCGCCTGCCGGTGAAGATCTTCATCATCAACAACGAATATATGGGCATGGTCCGGCAGTGGCAGGAGCTGAACCACGGCAGCCGCTACAGCGAATCCTATTCCGACAGCCTGCCCGATTTCGTGAAGCTGGCAGAAGCCTATGGCTGGAAGGGCATTGTCATCGAGGGGCCGGACGATCTTGATGCCGGCATCCAGGCCATGCTCGATCATCCTGGCCCGGTGGTGGTGGATTGCCGGGTGGCGAAACTCGCCAACTGCTTCCCGATGATCCCGTCGGGCGCCGCCCATACCGACATGATCCTGTCGGCCGCCGATGAACGCGGCGAAGCCGATGACGATGCCAAGGCCCTGGTGTGATGAAACATCTCCCGTCTGAACGGCACACGCTGTCGATCCTGGTGGACAACGAAGCCGGCGTGCTCGCCCGCATCGTCGGCCTGTTCTCGGCGCGCGGCTATAATATCGAGAGCCTGACGGTGGCCGACGTGTCCGACAATCACGAGGTCAGCCGCATCACCCTTGTCACCAACGGCCCGCCGCCGGTGATCGATCAGATCATGGCCCAACTGGATCGCTTGGTGCCGGTGCACAAGGTCGTCGATCTCACCGATTGGGGCCCGCATGTGGAGCGCGAGATGGCGCTGGTGAAGGTGGCCGGCGTGGGTGACAAGCGGGTGGAGGCGCTGCGCCTCGCCGACATCTTCCGCGCCCGCCCGGTTGACACCAGCACCGCCAGCTTCGTGTTCGAAGTGTCGGGCTCCACCGAAAAGGTGAACCAGTTCATCGCCCTGATGCGGGAGGTTGGCCTCGTCGAGGTCGCCCGCACCGGGGTGGTCGCCATCGCAAGGGGTGCGGAGGCGGTCTAAATCTCCCCTCCCGCTTGCGGGAGGGGTCGGGGGTGGGCGTTGCTGCCAATCCCGCACAATCGATCCGGGTGGGCATTCCCACCCCCAGCCCCTCCCGCCAGCGGGAGGGGAGCAGAAGGAAGAAGGACAGGACATGCGCGTTTATTATGATGCCGATGCCGATGTCGGCCTGATCAAGGCCAAGAAGGTCGCCATCGTTGGCTATGGCAGCCAGGGCCATGCCCATGCGCAGAATCTGCGCGATTCGGGGGTGGCGGAGGTTGCCATCGCCCTGCGCCCCGGTTCGGCCACCGCGAAGAAGGCCGAAGGCGCCGGGTTCAAGGTGTTGAGCAATGCCGAAGCCGCCGCCTGGGCCGATGTGATCATGGTGCTGGCGCCCGATGAGCATCAGGCCGCCATCTATGCCGATGATCTGGGCCCCAACATGAAGCCCGGCGCCGCACTGGCCTTCGCCCACGGCCTCAACGTGCATTTCGGCCTGATCGAACCGCGCGCCGATATCGACGTGTTCATGATCGCGCCCAAGGGCCCCGGCCACACCGTGCGCGGCGAATATCTGAAGGGCGGCGGCGTGCCCTGCCTGATCGCCATCCACCAGGATGCCAGCGGCAATGCCCATGATGTGGCGCTGTCCTATGCCTCGGCCATCGGCGGCGGCCGTTCGGGCGTCATTGAAACGACGTTCCGCGAAGAGTGCGAGACCGATCTGTTCGGCGAACAGGCCGTGCTGTGCGGCGGCCTCACCCACCTGATCCAGGCCGGCTTCGAAACCCTGGTGGAAGCCGGCTATGCCCCCGAAATGGCCTATTTCGAGTGCCTGCATGAGGTGAAGCTGATCGTCGATCTGATGTATGAAGGCGGCATCGCCAACATGCGCTACTCCATCTCCAACACCGCCGAATATGGTGACATCACCACCGGCCCGCGCATCATCACCGCCGAAACCAAGGCCGAAATGAAGCGCGTGCTGGCCGATATCCAGGGCGGGCGGTTCGTGAAGAACTTCATCCTCGACAACCGCGCCGGCCAGCCCGAGCTGAAGGCCAGCCGCAAGGCCGCCGCCGCTCACCCGATCGAGGAAACCGGTGCCAAGCTGCGGGCGATGATGCCGTGGATCGCCAAGAACAAGCTGGTCGACAAGGCCCGCAACTGATCGCAGCCGGGCGAGCGCGCATGCCGCGCGCCGACTCCGGCAAGATCGGCCAGCGAGCGAAAAGGGCGGCCCTGACAGGCCGCCCTTTTTGACTCGTCTGACGGCGTGGCTCCGCCACGCGCTTTTCTGGCTTTCCTTGTTTGCAAAAGCCGACTCGGCGGCTCCGCCGCCGGCGGCGTGAGCGTGGGCAGCGTCCCCCGTCGCGCCTGCGCCCTACCGACGCTCCGCCAGGATATCCGCCGCCCGCACGCGCACACTGCGCAGGGCCAGCTGGATTTCCCACAGGAACAAGAGCAACCCGCCGGTGAGCATCAGCGTCGCGGCGATGAACACCCAGGCAATCGCCTCGTCCAGCTGGTTCTTCACCAACTGCTCCATGAACAACAGCACCACCACCAGGCACACCAGCAGGGCCGCCAGCGTGCACAGTGCAATCGCCCAATTGGCCGCCGCCATCCGCCGCGCCAGCACCGACAGATCGTCGATGGCAATGCGACGCCGGTCGGCGGGATAGCTGCCAACCTCGCCTTCCAGGTGGCGCGCCCGATCCACCACGCGGCTCAGGCGGTGCGCCAGCACGTTCAGGATGCCGCCGATGGCGGTCAGCAGGAACACTGGTGCCACCGCCTGTTGAATGGCGGAGCCGATGTCGATCACGGTGAACAAATTGGCCATGCCTGCCATCAAGCCGCGCAATCGTCGCCGCCGCAAGCGCCGATTTGGCGCACACATCTTGCGCGGGGGGGCGGGTTCACGGTAAAGGACGGCGTATGGCTTTCGTGTCCGCCCTCCTGCTTCGACTTACACGCCCTCGGGCGTGATGGCGGCCGCTGGGCGTGATCCCTCGGCGCCGCGCCTTGAGGGGACAAACCGCATCCAATATGTCAGCCCAGTTTGAACAGGCAGAGCCATGACCGATCGTATCCGCATTTTTGACACCACCTTGCGCGACGGGGAACAATCCCCCGGCTGCTCGATGAATCTCGAGGAGAAGCTGAAGGTCGCCGCCCAGCTGGAAGCGCTGGGGGTGGACATCATCGAGGCCGGCTTTGCCATTGCCTCCGAAGGCGATTTCGAAGCCGTGCAGGCCGTCGCCAACATGTGTGACACCGCCATCGTTGCCAGCCTGGCCCGCGCCGCCGCCGCCGATATCGAACGTGCCTGGGCGGCGCTGAAGGGCGCCAGGAACCCGCGCATCCACACCTTCATCGCCACCTCTCCGCTGCACATGAAGGTGAAGCTGAACAAGTCCCCGGAAGAGGTGCTGGAAGCGATCCGCTTCTCCGTCGGCCTCGCCCGCAATCTGTGCGGCGATGTCGAATGGTCGGCCGAGGATGCCACCCGTTCCGATCCGGATTTCCTGTGCCATGCGGTGGAAACCGCCATCCGCTCGGGCGCGACCACCATCAACCTGCCCGACACGGTGGGTTATGCGACGCCCGAAACCTATGGCGCGATGTTCAGGGATGTCATCACCCGGGTTCCGAACGCCGATCAGGCGATCTTCTCCACCCATTGCCACAATGATCTGGGTCTCGCCGTTGCCAACACGCTGGCCGCGATCATCGCCGGCGCCCGCCAGGTGGAAGCCACGGTGAACGGCATCGGGGAGCGTGCCGGCAATGCCGCGGTGGAGGAAATCGCCATGGCGCTGCGCGTGCGCCAGGATGTGATGCCCTATCAGACCCGCATCGTCACCACCGAGATCACCCGCGCCAGCCGGCTGGTGTCGGGCGTGACCGGCATGCAGGTGCAGGCCAACAAGGCCATCGTTGGCGCCAACGCCTTTGCCCACGAAAGCGGCATCCACCAGGATGGCATGCTGAAAGACAGCTCCACCTATGAGATCATGACGCCGGAAAGCGTCGGGCAGGGGGCGACCAACCTGGTGCTGGGCAAGCATTCCGGCCGCGCCGCCTTCCGCTCCAAGCTGGCCGAGCTGGGCTATGACCTCAGCGACAACGAGTTTGGCGACGCCTTCAAGCGCTTCAAGGACCTGGCAGATGCCAAGAAGCAGGTGTTCGACGAGGATATCATCGCGCTGGTCGATGACGAGGTGCTGCGTGGGCATGACCGCATCCAGGTGGTGGAGGTGGAGGTCTATTGCGGCAGCAACGGCCCGCAGCGCGCTATCCTCACCTTGTCCATCGACGGGGAGGAGGTGACCGCCGCCACCAAGGGCAATGGCCCGGTCGATGCGCTGTTCAACGCCATCCGCAAGCTGGTCCCGCATGAGGAGGCGGTGTTGAACCTCTATCAGGTTCATGCCGTCACCGCCGGCACCGATGCCCAGGCCGAAACCAGCGTGGTGCTGGCCGAAAACGGCCGCACCGTGCGCGGCACCGGCGCCCACACCGACACGCTGGTGGCCTCCGCCCGTGCCTATGTGAACGCGCTCAACAAGCTGATGGTGAAGCGGGGCAAGTCAGCGCTCTCGGCCTCAGCGTGAGCCGGCGGCTCGTCATCGTCTACAACGCCAATGCCGGAATATTGGCGGGGGTGATGGACAGCGTGCACAAGATTGTCTCGCCGTCCACCTACCCCTGCCAGCTCTGCGCCGTCACCTATGGGCTCACCAGCATGCGGCGGGAATGGCGGGCGTTTCTGGACGAGACGGGGCTGGAGACGATCTTTCACCACCGCCCGGACTTCCGCGCCGCCTTTCCGCACGCCGCGGATTGGCCGCTGCCGCTGGTGGCCGCGGAGGACGGCGGGCAGCTGACCCAACTGGTCACCGCCGCCGATTTCACCGCCATCCCCGATCTGCCCACGCTGATCCGCGTGGTGCGGGCGCGGTTGGCACCCTAAATCCTCCCCCTCTGGGGGAGGTGGCAGCCGCAGGCTGACGGAGGGGGCGGGTCCGTCGATACATGTGGGCCCCCTCCGCCCTACGGGCACCTCCCCCAGAGGGGGAGGATCATCACTGGATCAATTCCCGCAGCAACGGATTGGGAAACCGCCGCCGCTGGGTGATGGCGTGGAAATCCTCGGTCAGGCCGGGGATGGTGAACACCGCCTCCAGCGTGCCGGCGGCCAGTTCATCCTTCACCACGATCGGCGGCACCAGCGTCAGCGCTTCCGAACTGCGCGCCAGCAGGCGCAGCATCGCCATGTCGTCCACCTCGGCCAGGATGATCGGCTGGATGCCGGCGGCGTCGAGCAACTGGTCAAAGCCGGTGCGGATATCGGTGCCGCGCGTGGGCAGCAGCACCGGCAGTTTCGCCAGATCCTGCGGAAACGCCAGCGGCCGGCGCAGCAGGCCGGGCGGTGCGACCAGGCCCACCGGCTGCTGCGCGATGCGCCGGCACAAGATGTCGGGCGCGATGCTGCCGTGCGGCGGCTGGTTGGCCAGCACCACGTCCAGCTCATGCGCCTCCAGCTGCGCCAGAAGGTCGCGCATGGTGCCCGACAGCATGATCAGCTCCACATCGCGCCGGCCGATCAGCGGCGCAATGAACTCCGCCTGGAAGTTGCGCGACAGTGTGGGCAGGGCGCCGATGCGCAGCACCTGTTGATCGATGCGCACCCGGCCGGCCAGCGTCTGCTGCAGCGCCTCACCGGCGGCAAACACCGTGTCAGCATAATCCAGCGCGATTTTCCCGGCCTCCGTCAACGACATGCGCCGCGGGCCGCGATCGAACAGAGCGTGGCCCAGCGCCTCCTCCAGTGATTTCAACTGCACCGAAAGCGCCGATTGCGACAGGTTCAACTGCTCCGCCGCGCGGGTCAGGCTGCCGGCGTGGGCGACGGCGTGGAAATAGCGAAGATGGTTGTAATTGAGCGCCGGCATGGCTTCACTTTCACAAAAACGAATGAACCATCACAATATATCTATTTTACGTGGATCATGACAGCCCATAGATGGCCAGTCGTTCCCTGCCGCCCATGGAGTGACACCGATGACCATCACCCCGCTTGTCTGGAGCGCGCTTGCCGGCCCGCTGGCGTTGCTCGCCGTGGCGCTCGTGCCCGCCGCCAATCCCAAGGCGCTTGCCGCCAATGCCCGCACCGCCGCGCTGATCGCCCTTGCCACGGCGCTGGCCGGCGCCATCGGCGTTGCCCTGGCCGGCCCGGCCGCCAGCCCGGCACTGTCCGGCGTCTCCATCCTGTTCGATGGCCTCACCGCCGTGATGTTCCTGTTGGTCAGCTTCGTCGGCAGCATCGTGGTGCATTTTTCCCGCAACTATATGGCCGGCGATCCCGGCCATGCCCGCTTCACCCGGCTGCTGTCGGTCACGCTTGCCAGCGTGCTGCTGCTGATCCTGTCGGGCAACATGGCAATGTTCTTCATCGCCTGGGTGGCAACCTCCATCGGCCTCAACCAGCTGCTGCTGTTTTATGGGGACCGGCAGGCCGCCATCCTCGCTGCCCGCAAGAAGTTCATTGCCAGCCGCATCGGCGATGCCGCGCTGGGCGTCGCCATCTACAGCCTGTGGCAGGCCAGCGGCACGCTGGAATTCACCGGCATGGTCGAAGCGCTGAAGGCGCAGGGCAGCGCCACCCCCGGCGTGATCCTGGCCGGCGTGCTGATCGCGGTTGCCGCCCTGTTGAAGTCCGCCCAGTTCCCGCTGCACGGCTGGATCACCGAAGTGATGGAAACCCCCACGCCGGTCTCCGCCCTGCTGCACGCCGGCATCATCAACGCCGGCGGCTTCCTCGCCCTGCGCTTTGCCCCGCTGCTCGAACTGTCGCCGGCGGCGATGGATCTGCTGCTGGTGGTGGGCGGCTTCACCGCGCTGTTCGCCAGCGTCGTCATGCTCACGCAAAACGCCATCAAGGTCTCGCTGGCCTGGTCCACCATCGCCCAGATGGGATTCATGCTGCTGCAGTGCGGCCTGGGTGCCTGGCCGGCGGCGCTGCTGCACATCGTTGCCCACTCGCTCTACAAGGCACACGCCTTCCTGTCGTCGGGCAGCGTGATCGATATCGCCCGCGCCAGCTGGTCGCCCAGCCCCGGCGGTGCCCCGCACCCGGCGCGCCTCGCCATGGCCGTGGCGCTGGTGCTGGCCGCGGTTGGTGTCACCGGCACGCTGTCGGGCTTTGAAGTCGCCTCCCAGCCGGGCGTGTTCGCCCTCGGCGCCATCCTGCTGATGGGCCTCACCCACTATATCGCCCAGTCGATCGATCAACGCCCCACCGGCTTCGTGATCGCCCGCACCGTGGTCGGCGCCATCGCGGTCGCTGCCGGCTGGTTCGCCCTGCAGGCCGGGATGGCCGCACTGATGGACGGCACCCTGCCGGCCGAAGGCGCCCGCACCGATCTGGTTGCGCTGATCGCCATCGCCATCATCGTCGCCGGCTTTGCCGCCCTCACCATCGGCCAGGCCAGCTTCATCACCGCCAAGGGGGCCGCCACCCCGGCCTGGGCCCGCGCCTTCTATGTGCATGTCCAGAACGGCCTCTATGTGAACACGCTCGCCAACCGGCTGGTGCTGGCCCTGTGGCCGACCAGCCTGCCGGCCCGGCGCTGATCCCCCCATTTCGCGAAAGGTCCTGAACCATGATGACCGACACCGCTCCCCCCGCCGCCGCCGAGGCCTCGGCCACCCCGCCGGCCCCGTCCGCGCTGGAAACCGCCGTCGCCGCCGCCTGCCAGCGCATCGCGCCGCTGTGGCCGCTGAAGCACTTCGTCGCCGTCAATCCCTATCTGGGCTTCTCGGGGCAGAGCTTTGCCGCCACCACTGCCACCATGCGCCGTGTCGCCAAGGTGGACATGCTGATGGCCCGCCCCTTCTATCGCGAAGCGCTGGCCGCCGGCATCATCACCGATGCCCATATCGCCGAAGCCCTGGCCCGTGCGCCGGCCAACTCGCCGATCCCGGCCGATGTGGCGCTGGCCAAGGCGGCGCTGGCCCGCGATCCGGCCGAACAGCGCAAGGGCGGCCCGGCTGTGGTCGCCACCATCGCCGAAGTGCTCGACCGGTTGTCGTCGGGTGACCGTCAGGCCAGCCGCACCGCCTTCATGGTCGATGAAATCTCGCGCTGGTGCGCCGCCTATTTCGATGAAGGCCAGGCCAGCTGGCAAATGCCGCAGCGCGAAATGAGCCCCTGGGCCGCCTGGCGCGAAACCATGCGCCATGATCGCAATGCCGAAGCCATGGGCATCAAGGATTTCCGCCGCATCATCGCCGATCTGCCGGCCGATCCGGTTGCCGCCATCGGGCTCATTGTGGAAGCCATCGGCATCCCCGAGCGCGCCCAGACCGATTATCTCCACCGCGCCCTGTTCGATATCGGCGGCTGGGCCGCCTATGTCCGCTACCTCGTGTGGGACAACAATCTCTACGGCCGGCAAGACAATCGCCTGGTCGAACTGCTCGCCATCCGCATGGCCTGGGGCTATGCCCTGTTCCGCCAGCGCACCGATGCCGAGTTCCAGGCCGCCTGGGCTGCCGAAATGCAGCAGGCCGCCCAGCTGCCCGATGATGCCGGCCTGTCGGCCGATCCCGATCTGGCGCTCGATCTGGTGTTCCAGGAGGCCTATGAAATCGCCTGGCAAAAGCAGCTGCTGGCCAAGCTCGCCCGCGACGAAGCCGCCGCCCAGCCCTTTGCCATCCCGGCGCGTTCGGGCCGCAAGCCGCTGCAGGCTGCCTTCTGCATCGATGTCCGCTCCGAAGTCTATCGCCGGGCGCTGGAACAGGTGGTGCCGGGCGGCGAAACCATCGGCTTTGCCGGCTTCTTCGGCTATCCCATCGAATATGTGCCGATCGGCCGCGAAACCGGCGGCGCGCAATGCCCGGTGCTGCTCACCCCGGCCTATACCATCACCGAAATGGTGAACGGCGCCGATCCGGCCGAGGAAACCGAAGTGCTGGGCCTGCGCCTGCTGCGCCGCCGTGCCGCCAAGGCCTGGAAAAGCTTCAAGCAATCCGCCGTCTCCAGCTTCACCTATGTCGAGGCGATGGGCCTCGCCTTCGCGCCCAAGCTGGTGTCCGACGCACTGGGCCTCACCCGCACCGTGTCCGATCCCAACACCGATGGCCTTGATGCAAAGGTGATCGGCAAGCTCGGCCCCCGGCTCGATCCGATGACCGTGGGCGGCCGCATGACCGGCCTCAATGCCGAACAACGGCTGAACCAGGCCGAAGCCGTGCTGCGCGCCATGAGCCTCACCGGCGATTTCGCCCGCCTCGTCCTCCTTGCCGGCCACGGCAGCACCACCGCCAACAATCCGCACGCCTCCGGCCTTGATTGCGGGGCCTGCGGTGGCCACACCGGCGAAGCCAATGCCCGCATCGCCGCCGATATCCTCAACGATCCGGCGGTGCGCATCGGCCTCCGCGGCCGCGGCATCCACGTGCCCGATGATTGCTGGTTCCTCGGCGCCCTGCACTGCACCACCACCGATCAGATCACCCTGTTCGATACCAATCGGGTGCCGCCGGCCCTGCGCGCCGATGTCGCCGAACTGGAAGGCTGGCTCGACCGCGCCTCGGCCCTCACCCGCCGCGAACGCGCCCGCTTCCTCAATCTCGATGCCCCCGATGGCGATATCGATGCCCAGGTCCTGCGCCGCAGCCGCGATTGGGCCCAGGTGCGCCCGGAATGGGGCCTCGCCGGCAACGGCGCCTTCATCGCCGCCCCGCGCCACCGCACCGCCGGCATCGATCTCGGCGGCCGCAGCTTCCTGCACAGCTATGACTGGAGCCAGGATGAAGGCTTCGGCATCCTCACCCTGATCATGACCGCACCGATGGTCGTCGCCAGCTGGATCAACCTCCAATATTACGGCTCAACCGTGAACAACAAGGTGTGGGGCGCCGGCAACAAGGTGCTGCACAACGTCGTCGGCACGCTTGGCGTGCTCGAAGGCAACGCCGGCGACCTCAAGACCGGCCTCGCCTGGCAATCGGTCTACGACGGCGAAAAGCTGCTCCACGAACCGCTGCGATTGAACGTCTTCATCGAAGCCCCGCTGGACGCGATGACGGGCGTCATCATGAACAGCCAGACCGTGCGCGACCTCGTCGACAACCAGTGGATCCACCTCTGGGCGATCGGCGACGACGGCCAGGTCTCTCACCGCTACCACCGCGACGGCGAATGGACCGCACTCTGATCTGAACTGACCGAACCGGCGGCGGCGTTGCCTTCAGGCAGCGCCGCCGATGTACGTTCAAGGGCAGAAGGCAGGGGCCTCCGGCGGGCAGGGGCGCGGCCCCTGCACCCGTTCGTTTTCGGGTGTGCTGCATGGGGGCGCGTCCGCTTTCGCCCTCTTTCCAGTCGCTCCAAATCCCCGTCGCCCCGTGCTTGACACGGGGCTTGGCTCGCCTTGTGCCCCGTCCCAATTGGACCATTTGTCCCACAGATCATCCCAATTGGGATCATCAGCTTGGGTCAGGGGAAAGGCGCTCGCCGAGCCTTGTTGAAGACGGTGCGAAAGAACAGCCAAGCCCCGTGTCAAGCACGGGGCGACGACGTGGGGATGGGGTGGCTTCCTACCTCAAATCAGCTGCTGAGCACCGCCCGAAAGCAAACGGGTGCAGGGGCCTCGCCCCTGCCCACGTCACCCCGGACTTGTGTGGGCGGGTTGGAG
>NZ_NOXT01000104.1 GCF_002251755.1 Sandarakinorhabdus cyanobacteriorum | reverse complement strand
TCATCCAGCGCTTATGGGGAGATTACGTCCAGCACTCACAAACGAGCTTGTCGCCCTTCTCAACGACGAGCATCTGCTGCGTCGAATGTCGGGCGCCACCGAAGGGGAGACCCTGCATAGCCTGTTCGAGCGGGGACGGTGGCTGGCGCAAGATCTTTCGCGGCCGGAGCGCCTACAAGATGCTTTGCGAAGCTTCGTCATGGCCATCCACGTGGGTAAACAGGACATGCAAGTGGAGCTTCAGCCAGCGGCACTGGGGAACGATGCGCAGGCAAGTTGGTCTCACGCCATCCCGCATCCCACTGCTTGTAGGCCCCACTGCGAGGCGAAACTCAGAATCGAAGCCAAGCGCAATGACGACCGATATGATGCCGACCTTGTCGCACTGATGGCCGAAGCGATGCAGGTGCAGCGCCTGGTGCTGCAATCGCCCGAACTCAGCCTCAACCAACTGGGCAAGCGAGAAGGCCGGTGCCGAACCCACTTGACCAGGCTGCTCCGCCTCTCGTGGATCAGCCCCAAGATCGTCGAGGCGATTGCATCAGGCACTCAGCCCAAGACGCTGACTCGCCGAGTGTTGTTGTCGGCGCCGATTCCCCTTGCTTGGGACGAACAAGAGCGGGAATTTGGTCTCGCGGTCTAGCCGCCGCGAACCCGCCGAACTGAGGTGAAGCCGGGAACCTTCAAGGAGAGATTCCGGCTCATTCTTGACCGAAATTACGGGCCGAGAGAGCGGTCTCTGACTACAAGCCAAGCGGCGCGACGCCGCAAAGCCACGGTAATCCCGGGTAATTCTGGAGCGGGCGCAGTCGGGGCCCCACTCTCGGGTTCACCCATGGACTGCGTGGTGCGCGACGCAGTCCGAACCACAGAGCTCTCTCCCTGATATTCCCTGTAATTGATGATTTTCCCGGGCGCTTCATCGTCTCTGGCGCAGTCGTTCCGCGTCGAGAAACGCAATGTTTTCTGTCGATTAGTGCTCCATGGAAACGTCGGAGGGCACCAATACCCTGCTGTAAAAACAGGGAATTCCCGCACGCAGAACAGGGAACTCCCCTGCCTCAAACAGGCAATTTCCCCCTGTTTTGCCCCGTTTCCACCTCGCCCAACCCCCGATTCCGCTTTGATCCCGCTCTTTGTGGGACGGAATCCGCCGATAGCGGGATGCAAAACCCGCAAAGCGGAACGAAACATCGGTATTTCGAGACGTCAGGACCGTAGATCGCGACGGCACATGCCGATTGCGGGATCGTGTCGATCGATTTCGGGACTGGCTTCGCAGTTTGCGGGACCCGATATCTTCATATCGAGAAAAAAGCAGCCCAGACCCTCGGCGTCCTCGGGCGCGTGCCGTCCCTTTTCAGCGCGAACTCCTCCCAATGCACATCCCACGCATGGCGGTCGAACACCTCCTGGCGTTTGGCTCCCCGCGAAAGCGGTTTACTTGCCCTCGGCCTGTGCGGCGTAGTTCGCGCAGGCCTGTGCATAGAGCCCCACGATCCGTTCCCGCTCGGCGGCGCTCGGGTACTTGGCCTTGGTCCTGGCCCATTCCACGGTGCGTCCACACCAATCGCGCAGATGGGCCGCGTCTTCCCGAGAGGTGCGCGGCTTGCCCGCAATGTCCACATAGATCGGACTGGTGTGGGCAAACACAGGCACACCGTCAGGCCCGTTGTATTCGCCCTGTATTGGGAGACGCGTGTCCGAAATCGCCCGGGCCGCAATCCAGGAGCTTGCCTGGAAGTCGGCCTTGCCGGTGATCTCCATCGCGGTCTTGCCCTCGCTGTTGAGCCTGGACGCGACGACCTTGCCGTTCACGATGATTTCGAGCCGTTCGACGGGCTGGTTGAAGTGCACCTTGGCGGTGAACGGCAATTGCCCGCGCTTGGCCAGCGCAACCGTGTCGCCGATCGCATGGCCATCCACGTCAAGACTGATCATGGGGCCTGACGTCACAAATGTCCGGCCGTCGCGCACAGCCTTGATCCATGACGCGTAACTGAAGGGGCCGTCCACCTTTGCATAGGTGCGCACGCCGCCGACCTTCTGGGTGTTCCACATCTTGTCGGTGGCGCCGAGGCCGGGAACCTTGGAGCCGGTGTTCAGCAGCCGGTACCATGTCACCATGGGGCCTGGGCCCGTGGCGCGGGTTGTGACGAACGGGTTTCCAAAGACGGCCACCTCCGCGCCATCGATCTTGCCCAGCGTGAAATCGATCGGGATCTCGCCGCCGGGATCCGGAAAGTGCGCCCAGACGACTAGGGCGCCGTTGGCGTGCGCCTTGTCCGCCTGGTCAGCCATGGCCGGGCTGTCATAGCCGCCGGGCACCCCCGTGGTCGGCTCACCCCAGCCCATCGGGTAAATCAGTTTCTTGATGTCGAGCAGGGTCGTGTGCCCGAGATAGTCGTGCCGGGTCTCTTCCGCGATGTAGACGATGTTTTGGCCGGTGGAATGCACGCTCGGGGCGCCCGTGAAGTGGTTCACGCTGGTGATGAGGTCGCCACCGGACGAGGCGAGCACGTTGATGACATTGAGATCCTCGCCCTGGGCTTCGAGCAGGGCTGTCTGCGGATCAAGGAAGTGGACATGGCTGTCGCCCGAGTACCAGCCTTGCTTCTTCATGTCCGTCCAGCGCGAGAGATCAACGGCCAACTTTGCGGGTCCACTCTCGCCAACCTCGAAACTGAGCTTCATGGGGTTGTACTCCAGCCCCCGGGCCACCTCCATCGTGTAGCGGCCGGCGGGGAGCCCGGCGACGAAGTCCGACTGCACATAGGCGAAGGTCTTGCCGCCAATGATCACGTCGCCGCCGATGTCTTCCCGCCACCCGCGCGGGATCACGTTCATGTGAAACTGTGGGGGCCAGTAGACGCCATTGGCATCCTCGATGTGCACCCGGGCCGCAACGGCTTCGCCCGTGTCCTTGTCCCGCAGGGAGAAGGACGTCTCCTTCAACACGCTCTGCAGCGGGTGGTTTTTTGGCAGCAGCTCTGCCGGGACCTCGCCGCCGGGTTCAATCGCGAAGATCTTCCAGTCTTCGCCGATCAGCCGCATCTTCAGTTTCACGGCGACGGGATTCTTGATCTGGCGTGTCGGGTAGATGACAATTGGCCCAACCTCGGCCATCCCATCCTTGATCTTGTACTCCGAGTAGCGCCAGACCACCTTGGTGATGGGAAACTTCCCCATGGTGGCAATGTAGTTTTGGCGGTCATCGCCCATGCCCATGAAATCGGGCGCGAGGAGCTCGTTCATCGAGTCCTCGTTCTCGCTCTGGATCGCGGCCGCCCACTGGGCCGTGGTCAGGCGCACATGGCTCAACTCGTGGTTCGGGTGCGCCAGCACCGTCGTGGACACCAGCGTGCCTATGATCGCCATCTTGAACAGTGTCCGAGCCATGCACGCCCTACGAGTAATGTCCCGCTATCCTGCAAGCTGCCGGCGGTTCCCGGCGTCTTGGGCCCCGCCTACACCGCGTTCATCGTGAGCAGGTCGTAGGCGGCGACCAGTTCATCGTCCTGGTTGGTCACGGCCACGGCCCAGCGGACTTCGCCCATGTCGGCAGTCCGGAGCGATTTCGCTTTGGCCGTGAGCGCAACCTTGATGCTGTCGCCGGGCTTGACCGGCTTGATGAAGCGCAGGTGCTCGAGGCCGAAGTTGGCCAGCACCGGGCCCGGCGCCGGGTCAACGAACAGGCCGGCCGCAAAGGACAGGATGAGATAGCCGTGCGCCACCCGGCCTCCAAAGATCGGGCTTGCCGCCGCGGCCACTTCGTCCATGTGCGCGTAGAAATTGTCACCGGTGAACTCGGCGAAGTGCTCAACATCGGCGAGCGTGATGGTGCGCGCGGCAGTGTGGAGCGTGTACCCCAAGTCCAGTTCACCGAACCGCTTGCGGAACGGATGGGCCTCGCCCGAGGGCTGGGGAACGCCCGGCAGCCACTGGCCAATGACGTGGCCAATCATCCGCGGATGGGCCTGCAGGGCCGAGCGTTGCATGTAATGCTTCACTCCCCGCACGCCGCCCATTTCCTCGCCGCCACCGGCACGGCCGGGACCGCCGTGGATAAGCATCGGCAAGGGGGACCCATGACCGGTCGACTCCTTGGCGCTGTCCCGATCAACGAACACCATGCGCCCGTGCAAGGCGCCACTGCCCAACACGAACGCGCGCACCGTTTCCGGCTGGTAGGTGAACACGGACAGGGCCAGCGAACCCTTGCCGCGATTGCACAGCGCAATGGCGTCCTCGACATCGGCATAGGGCATCAGCGTGCAGACGGGGCCAAAGGCCTCCACGTCATGCACATGCTGCGCCTGCCACGGCTGGTCATTGCGGAACAGGAGCGGGGACTGGAAGGCGCCGCGGTCTGCGTCGCCCTTGGCCTCCACCGTGTCGATGCTGCCCCAGGCAAGCGTGCATTCGCCGGCCAGGGCGCGCGCCGCGTCGCGCACATCGGCGCGCTGCGATAGGCTGACGAGGGCGCCCATCGTCACGCCGTCCTGCGCGGGGTCACCCACGACGACCTTCGACAGGCGGGCCGCCAGTGCCTGCTGGGCGGCGTCCATCAGCGCCCTTGGGACGAACGCGCGCCGGATGGCGGTGCATTTCTGGCCCGCCTTGACGGTCATTTCCCGCACGACCTCCTTCACGAAGAGGTCGAATTCCGGGGCGTCCGGTGTCGCGTCGGGCCCAAGGACGCAGGCGTTGATCGAGTCCCGTTCGGCCACGAAGCGGACGGACTCCCGTGCCATGACGGGATGGGATTGCAGCTTGATGGCCGTTGCCGCCGAGCCGGTGAAAGACACCACGTCCTGGCAGGTCAGATGATCGAGGGTGTCGCCTAGCGAACCCACAACCAGCTGCAAGGCGCCCTTGGGCAGCACGCCGGCCTCGATCATGATGCGAACGGCCTGCTCGGCGACCTGGGCTGTGGCTGTAGCCGGCTTCACGATGGCTGGCATGCCCGCCAGCAGGGCAGGCCCGAGCTTCTCGAGCATGCCCCAGACCGGGAAATTGAAGGCGTTGATCTGGACTGCGCAGCCCTGAAGCGACGTGTAGACGTGCTGGCCGATGAAACTGCCCGTCTTGCCGAGCACCTCGTGTTCGCCATCGACAATGACCACGTCGGCCGGAAGTTCCCGGCGGGCCTTGGAGGCCATGGTGAAGAAGGTGCCGGCACCGCCTTCGATGTCGATCCAGCCGTCATTGCGGGTCGCGCCCGTCTGGGCCGACAGTTCGTACAGCTCCTCCTTGCGGTTCATGATGGCCTGGGCGAGGGCCTTCAGCATCCCGCCGCGCTCGTGGAAGTTCATGGCGCGCAGGGCCGGTCCACCCACCGTCCGGGCGTGTTCGAGCATGCCCGCAAAATCGAGGCCGTCACTGCCCACAACAGCGACGGTTTCGCCGCTGATCGCCGAGACCACGGGAACGGCGGCGCCAGCCCCCGCCACCCATGCGTCCTTCGCGTAGTTGAGCAATCTCTTGGTCATCGCGGCCTCCATCGAGCCTTGGGGTTTTGGGTCACTTGCCGGTGAAATTGGGACGGCGCTTCTCGGTGAAGGCCGCCACGCCTTCGCGATAATCATCGCTCCGGCCCAGTTCGCGCATCAGGTCGCGTTCGAGCGCGAGTGACTCGTCGAGGGTCCGGCCAAACGACGTGCGCAGGGACTGCTTGGTCGCCACCAGGCCGCGGGTCGGGCCTTCGGCAAAACGCCGGGCGAGGGCCTGCACTTCGCCGATCAGTTCGGCATCGTCGACGCATTTCCAGATCATGCCCCACTGTTCGGCGCGTTCGGCTGGCAAGGGTTCGCCGGTGAGCGCGAGCCCAAGCGCGCGTGCCTGCCCGGCCAGCCGTGGCAACACCCAGGTGCCGCCCGAGTCTGGGATGAGACCGATGTTGGCGAAGGACTGGATGAACTTGGCGCTGCGGGCGGCGATCACCACGTCGCAGGCGAACGCGATGTTCGCCCCGGCGCCGGCGGCAACGCCATTGACGGCGCACACCACCGGGCGATCCATGGTCGCCAGCCGGCGGATCAGGGGCGAATAATAGGTCTCTACCGAATGGCCGAGGTCGACGGCCTCCTGTCCCGGCGCCACGGCGCGGTCGGCAAGGTCCTGCCCGGCGCAGAAGCCACGGCCAGCGCCAGTCAGCAATACCGAACGCACCGCCGAATCGGCCTCAATGCGGTCGAGGGCGTCGGCAAGCTCCTTGTGCATCTGCACGGTGAAACTGTTCAGCCGGTCGGGACGATTGAGCGTGACGCTCCCGACGCCATGCTCGATGTTCAGAATGATGGTCTCATAGCCCATCGTGACCTCCCCACTTTTGTCGTGCTTATAAATTAACTGCCCGGTCGGTCAAATATTGGCAAGAGGGAAAAGTCGCGGTAGACGGGAGGCGAGGCAGTGGTGCCGGCAAGGGACAGGGCCGCCATGGACAAGGACGAGATCGCCAGGCGCGTTGCCCATGCGATGTTCGCGCGCGAGGGCACGGGCCCGGCGTGGGACTTGCAGATCCGCGAGGTGCGGGAAGGCTATGCGCGGCTCGCCATGATGGTGCGGCCCGACATGGCCAACGGGCACGGCAGCGTGCACGGCGGCATGCTCTTTTCGCTCGCCGACACGGCGTTCGCCTATGCCTGCAACAGTCGCAACACCGTCAGCGTCGCCCAGGCCGCGTCTGTCGTCTACCTCGCCCCGGCCGGCGTTGGCGAAACGCTGGTGGCCGAGGCCCGCGAGGAGGCCGTGAGTGGCCGCACCGGCGTCTACACCGTCCAGGTCACCGTCGAGGGGGATGGCCGTGTCATCGCCCAGCTCCAGGGGCAATCCCGGACCATTGGCGGCGCCATCATCGATCTGTCGCAACCATCGCAACCGGAGCCGTAACCGATGCTTGATGCCTTTCTCTGTGACGCTGCCCGCACGCCGATCGGTCGGTATGGCGGTGCCCTGGCCAGCGTTCGTGCCGACGAATTGGCGGCTGTCCCGCTCGCGGCGCTTGTGGCACGCAATCCCGGCCTCGTCAGCGCTGTCGACGATGTCCTCCTTGGCTGTGCGAACCAGGCGGGTGAGGACAACCGGAACGTTGCCCGCATGGCGGCTCTGCTGTCCGGGTTTGGCGAGTCGGCCCCGGGCACCACGATCAACCGCCTGTGCGGGTCGGGCATGGACGCCGTGGCCATGGCAGCCCGGGCCATCAAGGCCGGGGAGGCGGACCTGATTATCGCGGGGGGTGTCGAGTCGATGACCCGGGCGCCGTTCGTCATGCCAAAGGCCGATGCGGCTTTTTCGCGGACAACGGCGGTCTATGACACGACGATCGGCTGGCGCTTCGTCAATGACCGCCTCAAGGCAAGCTACGGTATCGATTCCATGCCGGAGACGGCCGAGAACGTGGCCGAGGAGTTCGGTGTCAGCCGCGCCGACCAGGACGCCTTTGCGATGGAAAGCCAGCGTCGGGCCGCGGCCGCCCAGGCGAAGGGCCGCTTTGCCCAGGAGATTGTTCCGGTCTCCATCCCGGGCCGCAAGGGCGAGACCGTGACGGTGGACCAGGACGAGCACCCGCGCGAGACCTCGCTGGATGCACTGGCGCGACTGCGGCCGATCGTGAAGCCCCAGGGCACGGTCACCGCCGGCAACGCCAGCGGTGTCAACGATGGCGCAGCCGCCATCATCGTGGCCAGCAAGCGGGCCGTCGAGCGCCATGGCCTGGTGCCCCGTGCCCGAGTCCTGGGCTGCGCGGTCGCCGGCGTGGCGCCGCGCATCATGGGAATCGGCCCGGCGCCAGCCAGCCTGAAGCTGCTGGAACGACTTGGCCTTGGCATTGGCTACATGGACGTCGTTGAACTCAACGAGGCCTTCGCGGCTCAGGGTCTTGCGGTGCTGCGGCAACTCGGGCTCGCGGACAACAGTGCGCACGTGAACCCGAACGGTGGCGCCATCGCCCTCGGTCACCCGCTCGGCATGTCAGGCGCGCGCCTGGTCATGGCCGCGGCGCAGGAGCTTCTGAACAGCGGTGGTCGCCGTGCCCTGTGCACGATGTGCATTGGCGTCGGGCAGGGGATAGCCGTGGCGATCGAGCGCGTTTGAGCGCGCCGGAAAATTAATTGACCGACCGGTCGATTAAAACTATTTCGGGATCATCGGGGAGAGACTCAGACCATGTATACGACCGAGCTTGAGAAGCAGCCGGCACCGGCGCTGGTGACGATCGAGGATCCCGAGCGCCTCGCGGCCTTCGAGGCGCGCGTGGCGGCGGACGAGTATATCGAGCCGAACGACTGGATGCCGGAGGCGTACCGGCGCACGCTTGTGCGGCAGATTTCCCAGCATGCGCACAGCGAGATCGTGGGCATGCTCCCCGAGGCCAACTGGTTGACGCGGGCCCCGAGCCTGAAGCGGAAGGCCATCCTCCTGGCCAAGATCCAGGACGAGGGCGGTCATGGGCTCTATCTCTATTGTGCGGCCGAGACGCTGGGGACGAGCCGCGAGGAGATGATCGAAGCGCTCCATGCCGGCCGCGCGAAATACTCCACGATCTTCAACTATCCGACGCTGAACTGGGCGGATATCGGTGCCATCGGCTGGCTGGTGGATGGCGCGGCGATCATGAACCAGGTGCCGCTCCAGCGCACGTCCTATGGCCCCTATGCGCGGGCCATGGTGCGGATCTGCAAGGAAGAGAGCTTCCACCAGCGCCAGGGCTACGACCTGCTGCTCACGATGGTGAACGGCACGCCCGCGCAGCGCGCGATGGCGCAGGACGCGCTCAACCGCTGGTGGTGGCCGGCCCTGATGATGTTCGGTCCGCCCGATGACAATTCGCCCAACAGCGCGCAGTCCATGCGCTGGCGGATCAAGCGCGAGACCAACGATGAACTCCGCCAGAAGTTCGTTGATGCGACCGTGCCCCAGGCAGAACTGCTGGGCCTGACGGTGCCGGACCCGGACCTGCGCTGGAACGAGGAGCGCGGTCACTACGACTTTGGTTCCATCAACTGGGACGAATTCTACGCCGTGGTTCGTGGCGAAGGCCCGGTGGCGCGCGAACGGATGGACGCGCGGCGGGCGGCTTGGGACAACGGAGCGTGGGTTCGCGATGCCGCCGCGGCGTTTGAGGCCAAGCGCGCGTCCCGCAAGGCCGCTTGAGGGGAGGGCAGGCACATGAAGGACTGGCCGCTTTGGGAAGTCTTCGTGCGCGCACGGGGTGGGCTGGATCACCGGCATGCCGGGTCGGTCCACGCGCCGGACGCGGACATGGCGTTGCGCCACGCGCGCGACACCTACACACGGCGCATGGAAGGCGTCAGCATCTGGGTGGTGCGATCAGCCGACATCGTGGCCTCCGATCCGGCCAAGGGTGAAGCGCTCTTCGAACCGGCGGCCAGCAAGATCTACCGCCATCCCACCTTTTACGAGCTTCCCGAAGCCGTGAACCACATGTGAGGTCGGCCATGCAGCCCAACCACATCGAGGCCCTGCTGGAAGTTGCCGACGACAGCCTCGTCCTGGGGCAGCGCCTGTGCGAATGGTGCGGCCACGCGCCGACCATCGAGGTCGACCTCAGCCTCTCCAATCTCGCACTCGACCTGATCGGCCAGGCGACCTTGCTCTTGGATTATGCGGGCGAACGCGAGGGGCAAGGCCGTGATGCCGACCGACTCGCCTTTCACCGCGATGCGGAAGCCTTTCGCAACAGCATGCTCGTCGAGCAACCCAACGGGGATTTCGCGCGCACGGTCATGCGGCATTTCCTGTTTGCCGCCTACGCCAATCCGCTCTTCGAGGCCCTGACCTCGTCGCCCGACGCCCGCTTGGCCGAGATTGCGGCCAAGTCCATTAAGGAACTGCGCTACCACTTGGAGTACGCCACCGACTGGCTTGAGCGGCTGGGCCAGGGGACCGAGGAAAGCCACCGCCGGGTCGCAGAGGCCTACGATTGGCATTGGCGCTTCGTCGACGACCTGTTTTTTGACAGCGAGGCCTGGAAGAGCGGCGCTGAGAGCGGACTGTGGCCATTGCGTGCACAGCTGCGCCCTGCCTTTGACGAGACCCTGAATGCCGGACTGGCCCGGGCCGGTCTGGCCGAGCCCAAGCCGGTTTGGCCCATCGTGGGTGGACGTCTTGGCAAGCACAGCGAGCATCTGTCGTCCTTGCTGGCAACCATGCAGGTGCTGCCCCGCGCGCACCCTGAAGCAACGTGGTAGCCGGTGGCGGGCATGGCAGACATGGCGCCGCGGGACCTCAGCCAGCAGATTGCCGAGGTCCTCGCGCGGGTGCCCGACCCCGAGATCCCGGTCGTCTCGATCGTGGACCTGGGGATCGTCCGTGACATCGGGCACGATGCGAACGGCAGCTGGGTTTCCCTGACGCCCACCTACACCGGGTGCCCGGCCACGGCGGTCATCAAGCAAGCCACGCGGGACGCGCTCGACCAGGGCGGGCTTGGTCACGTGGATCTGCGCATCGTGTTGTCACCCGCCTGGTCGACCGACATGATTACCGAGGACGGCCGGGAAAAGCTCCGGCGGTACGGGATTGCGCCGCCCGAGCCGGCCAGTCCTGAGGTCGCCTGCCCGCGGTGCGGCTCGCGACAGACGGCCGAGGTGTCCCGCTTTGGATCGACGCCCTGCAAGGCGTTGTGGCGCTGCCTTGCCTGTCACGAACCGTTCGATCGGTTCAAATGCCATTAGGAGCCCTCATGTCGACCGGATTTCATCGGCTTGCCATCGCCAGCGTCTGGCACGAGACCCCCGAGGCGATCGCGGTGCGCCTGGCGGTGCCGGCCCCCCTGGCCGACGCCTACCGGTTCCACCCCGGCCAGCATGTGACTGTCCGCGCGCAAATCGCTGGAGAGGATGTTCGCCGCAGCTACTCGATCTGCTCGGTGCCGTCCGATGAAGGCCTGTGCATCGCCATCAAGCGTGTGCCTGGCGGGCGCTTCTCGAACTGGGCCAACGACAACCTGGTCTCGGGCGCCACGCTGGACGTGATGCCGCCAACCGGCGCGTTTACCTGGTCGTTCGATCCGGCGCGCCAGGCCCAGTACGCGATGTTTGCCAGTGGTTCGGGGATCACGCCGATCCTGTCGCTGCTCAAGACGGGGCTAGCAACGGAACCGGGCAGCCATTTTGCGCTGTTCTATGGCAACCGCGACACCAACAACATCATCTTCCGCGAGGAGATCGCCCAGCTCAAGAACCTGTATCTCGACCGGCTCCAGGTGCATCATTTCCTGTCGCGGGAAGAGGACGACCTCGAAATCCTGAATGGCCGCATTGATGCGGCCAAGGTCGAGCAGATCCTTGACCGTCTGCTGCCGGCCGAGGCAATCGACCGGGCGTTCATCTGTGGTCCCGAGGACATGATGGCGGCGGTCGAAACCGGCCTGGTGAAGGCCGGGATGGGGCCGGATCGCATCCTCACCGAGCGCTTCACCGCCAGCGAATTGAGCTCCGAGCAGAAGGAGGCGGTTTCCCGCCTCGAGCGGCAGGCCGCCGGCAAGCCGATCCGCGTGCGCATTGATGGCCGTCGGCGCACGCTCACCTTTGACCCGGCGCTGGGCTCCATTCTCGACAACGCCCGTGCCGCCGGCTTGCCGGCCCCGTTCTCGTGCAAGGCCGGTGTGTGCGCCACCTGCCGGGGACGCGTGGTCAGCGGCAAGGTGGAGATGGTTCGCCGCTTCGGCCTCAGCGATGCCGACATTGCCGACGGCTACGTGCTGACCTGCCAGGCCATCCCGGTGACCGACGACGTCGAGATCGACTTCGACGGTTGAAACCGGCGCCCTGTCGCTCAGGCCCCGCGGGGCGGGCGGGTGCCCTGGCCGCCGAGGGCCAGTTCAAAGGCCATGTCCGCAATATCGGACGAGGACAGCGGCCCGCCCGGCCTGAACCAGTTGCTGGTCCAGTTGATCATGCCAAAGAGCAGCATGGTGCGCGCGCGCATGCGCACCGGGTCGTCGGTCGTGGCCGGCATGGCCGCGGCCAGGAGGGCCTGGACGGCCGCCACGATCTGGCGCTGCTTGCCCACGATTTCGGTGCGCTTGTCCTCCGGCAGGTTGCGCATCTCGTTGAGCAGGACCTTCTGGCGGGACGCAGCTCCCGCGTAATCCCGCATGAACAACTCCAGGAGGCTGTGCAGCGCGTCAGCCGGTTCCTGGCGGCTTTGGGCGACCTGCTCGATATCGTGCAACAGCACGTCGATGTGCGAGTTCATCACGCCGTACAGCACGTCTTCCTTCGACGGGAAGTAATGATACAGCAGCGACTTCGAGGCGCCGCACGCGCGCGCGATGTCCATGATCGAGGTGCCGAGAAAGCCCTGCGTGGCGAACAGCCGGGCTGCGTGGTCGAGGATCGCCTCCTTGCGCTCTTCGTAATCGGCCGCTTGCGTTCGTGCCATCGATCGGCATTCCCGGAAATTCGCTGGATTGCCATTCCCGACTAGGGCCTTGCCGACGTGCGTCAAGGGTCAGCGTCCGTCCGGTACACGCCTGCACCATCTTTGCGCGTCCGGCCTGTGCCGTTGAAGAGCTCAGCCGTCGCTGTCGCGACTGATCTGGGCCAACTGGTTGGGGAGATAGACGCTCAAGTAGGACGTGACCGCGAGGACAGCCTCGCTCAGCGCCTCGTCGGTCACGCGATCATGCTCCGAGACCGACAGCGAGAAAAAGACGTCCGCGATCAGCAGCGCCTTGAAGAACAGTACCCGCGAGTCCGCCAGTTCCGGCAGGTTGAATTGCGAGCGGACCGCGATCCAGAGCGCCGTCCCGAACCGATAGTCCTCCTTGCAGGCGGCGTTCTTGATATCGGCTGGGGTGTGCGGCCCGAGCATGAGCTTGCGGGCTGCGGGGTCGCTGTTGAAGGCGGTCTGGTGGTGAACAAGGGACGCCTTGATCAGCTCCTGCCAGCTCGACACGCGCGGCAGGTCAAGGTCCTCGGAGGCCTGCTGGCTGGCGATCGTGCGGGCCAGTTCCTTCCACAAGTCGGAGATGTCGCCAAAGAAATGGTAGGCCGATGACAGCGGAATGCCGGCCGCTTCAGCGACGGCCGACATGCTGATCTTGTCGAGGCTGCCGTGATCCAGCATGCGGCGCGCGGCCGACAGGAGTTCCGCCCGACGGGCACGTCCCCGTGCCTGCATGGATCGCCCCGACGGCTTGTCTGTCGGTTCGAGCGACACTGCGGTGGCAAGCTCTGTCTTCATCCGCCGGTTCACAATCCAGCTGCCCTGTCTGTCCTTGCTCTTTCGCCACTTCATTCGCGCTTGACAACTCAAAAATTCTCCACCTAAACTAAACTCGAAAAAATTCGACTTATGGGGAGGGGATCGAATGCGACTGGGTCTTGCCGCGCTGGCTTTGTCGACGGTCTCCGTTCCCGCATTTGCCCAGGCTTCGCCGCCAGCGCAGGGCGCGGACGAGGATGCGGCGGAAATCGTTGTCACCGCGCAAAAGCGGGCGCAGGGCCTGCAGGACGTCGCGGCTTCGGTGACGGCGCTGGGCGCAAACGCGCTGGCCTCGATCGGTCGCCAGGACGTGACGGCGCTGGCGGGCCAGGTGCCCTCGCTCCAGGTCAACCAGTACAGTCCCACGATCACGATCTTCAACCTGCGCGGCGTCAGCCAGAACGACTTCGCGGACAGCCAGGAGGCCCCGATCGCCTTCTATGCCGACGAAGTCTATGTCTCGGCGTTGGGCGCGATCAGTGGCCAGACCTTTGACCTGCAGCGGGTCGAGGTCCTGCGCGGCCCGCAGGGCACGCTGTTTGGCCGTAACGCCACGGGCGGCCTGATCCAGATCGTCTCGGCGAAGCCGACTCGCGAGCTTGAGGGTTTCATGACCGTGACCGTTGGCAGCTATGGCCAGGTCGCCACCGAGGGGGCCATCAGCGGGCCGCTGGGCGAGCGGGTGCGGGGGCGCCTGTCCTTCACCACCAATCACCATGGCGGCTACATCGACAACCGTATCGGCGCCGACCTCGGGAATTCGAAATTCTACGGGTTTAGGGGGCAATTGGCCTTTGACGTCGGCGACGACGGCGAGCTGACACTCAAGGCCCAGTATTTGCGCAATGACCAGGAGCGCAGCGGCGGCCTCTATTCGCATGTCGCCGCACGCCCCAACGCGGATGGGCTGGGCGTGGCGCTCGGGCGGACCGAGGATTTCTATGGCACGGGGCCGGGCGCCGACCCGTTTGGTTTTGTCGAGCCGGACGATGATCCCTTCACGGGCTCCTACGACCGGATCGGCAGCTTTGACCGCACCGTGGCCAGTGTGTCCGCGCGCTATGTCCATCGTTTCGGTGACATCGAGCTGACCTCGATCACCGACTACCAGAGCCTCGACAAGCGCTATGGCGAAGATACCGACATGTCCCCCAACGGCATCTTCAATTTCGACACCAGCCAGAACCTGAACCAGTTTTCCCAGGAGCTCCGACTTGCCCAGCAGGCTGATCGCTTCAACTGGCTGGCCGGCGCCTATTATCTCTCCATCCGGAGCGACAACGCCTACCTGATCACCTCGCCGTTACAGATCCTTCCACGGCAAGACTACGGCGGCCGGCTCAGCACGGACAACTGGTCGATCTTCGGCCAGTTTGAATACAAGTTGACGGACACGCTGTCCGGGGTGATTGGCGGGCGCTACTCGAACGACGTCAAGACCTACGACTTCTTCCACCAGACAGACCTCGTGCCGGATTTTGCGTTCAACAAGGGCACGAACCCTGACCTTGCGCGGCAGACGTTCCGTGATTGGTCCGGGCGGCTTGAGCTGCACTACAAGCCCAATCGCGACGTGTTGATCTACGGCGGCGTCAACCGGGGCACCAAGAGCGGTGGCTTTGGGACCCAGGCCTTCACGCCGATCAACCCGGCGACCTTGCCGTTCCGCAGCGAGGTCCTTACCAGCTACGAGATGGGCGCGAAGCTGACCCTGTTCGATCGCACGACGAACCTCAACGCGTCCGTCTTCCATTATGATTACGACAGCTACCAGGCCTTCTCGATCATCGCGCTGTCCCAGTTCATCACGAACAACCCGGCCGAGGTCACCGGTGCCGAGTTTGAACTGGTCACGCGTCCCCTGCGTGGCCTGACCCTGCAGGTCTTCGGGACCGTCCTCGACACCAAGGTGAGGGGCATCGTGCTGCCTGGCGGACGTGTCGCGGACCGCGTGTTGCCGCAGGCGCCTGATGTCAGCATTGGCTGGATGGGCCGCTATGAGTTCGACGCCGGCCCCGGCCGCCTCGCGCTGCAAACCGACTGGAAGTACGACAGCGCCCAGTTCTTCTCGACCTTCAACGCGCCAATTGACCGGGAGCGGGCCCGGGTCGTCGGCAATGCCCGGATTGAGTATCGACTGACCAGCGGCATCGAGTTGGCCGTCTTCGCCAACAACATCCTTGATCGCCGCTATCGCATCTACAATCTCGACCTGTCAGGGCCGCTTGGCCTATCCAACCAAGCGTTCGCGCGGCCGCGTTGGCTGGGCGCCAGCGTCTCCTACAGGTTCCAGTGATGAGCCGGTCGGCCTCGCACCGAGGGGGAGGGCCGCGGACCTCGTTCCGGCCCCTGCATCTGGCAAGGCCATGGTCCGGCATGTTGTCGATCGTCTTCCTTGCATTAAACGCCAGTGGGGCCAACGCTCAGGACATAGAAGCTGGCGCGCGGTTGTTCGCTGGCAAGTGCCAGATCTGTCATTCCGTCGACCTTGCCAAGCGGGCAGGTCTGGGGCCAAACCTCGCGGGAGTGGTGGGCCGCGACGCCGCCAGCCTTGCGGGCTTCCCCTATTCCCCGGCAATGGCCAAGTCCCAGATCCGGTGGGATGCCGCCAAGCTCGACGCGTTCCTGGCGGCACCGCAACGCGTGGTGCCCGGTAATCGCATGGCCTTTCCGGGTCTGACCGCGGCGGCCGACCGGGCCCAGGTCATCGCCTTTCTCGCGTCCAAGACACACTCAACCGACCAAAGGTAGCCAATCATGCCTGGCCTTCGCCCGCTCACCCTGGTTGCCGCCTTGCTCCTGGCGGGGTCTGCAACGGCGCAACTCGTGCCCGAAGAGTTGGTCGTGGAAAGCCTGCCGGAGAAGCTTCCGCCCCATTGGGTGTGGGTCAACGACGTTGCGTTCTTCAACATGTCCGATGGCCGCGCCTACCTTATCGATGCCGATACCGGGCGCTTCATGGGCATGGTCAGCGGTGGCTACAGTCACCTCAAACTTGGCATCGATCGCCGCGGTGACCGGTTCGTGGTGCCGGGCACCTACTATTCGCGCGGCACGCGCGGCGAGCGCACCGACGTGCTCACCTTCTACGCGACCAAGAACCTCGAGCCCGGCTCCGAGATCATCCTGCCGCCTAAGAAGTACAGCGGGTTGCCCTTCGTGGGCACATCGAACCTGACCGATGATGGTCGGTTCATGATCATCTACAATTTCACGCCCGAACAGTCGGTCACGGTCGCAGACCTCGAACGCAAGGCCCTGGTCGGCGAGTTCGAGACCCCGGGCTGTGCGCTCATCTACCCGGTCGGACCGCGCCGGTTCATGATGCAGTGTGGCGACGGGTCCATGCAGTTGGCCAATCTGACCGCGGATGGCCGCGTGACCCTTGGCGGCGTGTCGAAGCCCCTGTGGGACCTGGACAATCCGGCGACGGAACGCGCCGTGCGCATCAGCGAAAGCCGCTGGATGTTCTTCACGTTCGACAGCGATGTCATCGTCGTGGACGGCTCGGGCGACCAGCCCAAGGTAGTGGAAAAATGGTCGCTCGTTGGCCCCAAGCCCGATGGCTGGCGCCTCGGAGGTCTGCAGCCCAGTGCCTATCACGCCGCGACTGGCACCTTGTACGCGGTCATGCACCAGGGTGGTCGGGAGACCCGCAAGGACCCGGGTCAACAGGTGTGGGTGTTTGATGTCCGCACGCGCAAGAAGATCCGGCAGATCGACCTTGCCAGTCCGGCTACCTCCATCGCTGTGAGTGAAGACGCCAAGCCGCTGCTCTACGCCGCCCAGTTCGGCGTCCCGTCCCTGCACGTGTACGACGCGTTGAACGGCCAAAAGCTCCGGTCCATTGACCAGCTGGGTCAAACGCTGACGTACATCCAGCCGGCACCGGTTGGGCAATAGGCCATGGCGCTCGACCCCACCCTGCTACTGTCCGTCCGGTTCGGCGCCGCGCTGCTGTTCGCAACGGCAGCCTGGCACAAGGTGGTCGGTTGGCCGCGGATCACCGGCGTGATCGCCGCCTATCGGCTCGCGCCCGAACGCGCCAGCACAGTCATTGCCGCCCTCCTTGTCGGCCTCGAGATCGGCGCGGCGCTGGCGGCAGCGTTGTCGCCCGTCGGTCTTTATGGCGCTGCTGCCCTGTTGCTGCTCTACGCCGGCGCGATTGGCCTCAACATGTGGCGAGGCAACCGCTTCATCGACTGCGGTTGCCTGGGATTTGCCCGGGGGCGCCCGCAACTGAAGCCGGCCATGGTCGTGCGCAACATGGCGCTGGCCGGTGTTGCCCTCGTGGCTGCGACCCAGTCGGCGCAGGCTCGACCCCTGGTCTGGATTGACTATCTCAGCGTTGCCGGATGCCTTTTGTGCGGCGCGCTCATCTACGCAGCCCTCGAGGTCGCCATGGCCTTGCCCGCAAAGGACGCGCGCTCATGATCGATGCCTTGCTGATTGCCGTTGTCCTGCAATGGGTCATTATCGTGGCCCTGTCCCTGGCCATCGTGGCCCTCTTCCGCCAGGTTGGCATGCTGCACGAACGGCTCGGACCAGTCGGTGCGCTGGTCTTGCCGGGCGGGCCCAAGGTCGGTCAGAGCGCGCCCCGCTTCACGCTGCCCGCGCTCGATGGGCAAAGCGTCAGCATCGGTATGCCGGGTGGGCGCCGCTCGACCCTGCTGTTCTTCCTCTCGCCGACGTGTCCCGTCTGCAAGACGCTGATCCCGGTCATCAAGCGCGTGGCCAACGACGAGGCGGACAGGTTGACCGTCGTCCTGGCCAGCGACGGCGACGAGCCCGCCCAGCGGCGCATGATCGAGGAGCAGAAGCTGTTCGAGTTTCCGCTGGTGCTGTCGAGCGAACTTGGCATGGCCTACGGGGTCTCAAAGCTGCCGCATGCCGCTCTCATCGACGCGGACGGCCGGTTGGCCGCCTCGGGCCTCATCAACAACCGCGAGCACCTCGAAAGCCTCCTGACCGCCCAGGACCTGGGCGTTGCCTCCCTGCAGGAGTTCCTTGCCCGCCCGCAGCCCATCAGTGTCGACGCCTGACGAGTGCCGGAGTTCTCACCATGAACCGATTGGATCGCATCGCTGAACGACTGGCCCGCCAGGCCGCCCGGGGGATATCCCGGCGCGGGTTGCTGGCCCGTCTTGGAGGTCTCGCGGCCGCCGCCAGCGTTCCGGCGCTTCCCGTTGCCCGGGCCCAGGCCCAGACCCCGAAACAGCAGCCCGGGGAAAAGGGTGACCCGTCGTCCTGCGACTACTGGCGGTACTGCGCCATCGACGGGTTCCTGTGCTCCTGCTGTGGCGGGTCGGTTTCGACCTGCCCGCCCGGCACCGAGCCTTCGCCGATCACCTGGGTGGGCACATGTCGCAACCCGGTCGATGGCAAGGACTACGTGATTTCCTACAATGACTGCTGCGGCAAGGCTGCCTGCGGCCGGTGCATCTGCAACCGCAACGAGGGCGATACCCCCATTTACCAGCCGCAGGGCGCCAACGATCTTAACTGGTGCCTCGGCACGCAGTCCGGGGTTGTCTACAATTGCTCGACGGCGGTGGTGCTGGGGGCCGCGTCCTGACCATGCGCGCGCCGGTGCTCCTTGCAGCGCTTGTTGGCCTTGTGGCCTTTGTGGCTCCCGTGGCCGCGCAATCGCTGCAGCGCGCACCGCGCATCAACTACATGACCAATTGCCAGGGCTGCCACTTGCCCTCGGGCGAGGGCATGGCCGGCAAGGTCCCTCCCATGCGGGGCCAATTGGCCAACTTCCTGCTGGTCCCAGGCGGCCGGGAATTCCTGGTGCGCGTGCCCGGGGTGGCCAACTCGACGCTCAATGACGCGGATCTCGCTGCATTGATGAACTGGCTGGTGCCGGCCATGGGCCCGGCCCTCCCGCAGCCCTTCAAGCCCTACACGGCCCAGGAAGTGGGCGCGCTGCGCCGCATGCGCCTCCAGGACGTGCGCGCGGCTCGCAACGCGCTGATCCAGAAGATGCCCGCACCGACGCGCATGGCGATGGCGGAGCCACCGACACCGTAGAACCGGCGATTTGCCAAGGAGATGATCGCTCATGGAACGCAGCTTTGCTCTCACCATCGATGGCCAGCAGGTCTCCGCCGCCGACAGTTTCGATGTTCTTGACCCGGCCCTGGGCACGGCCTTTGCCGCGGCCCCGGCCGCGAGCCGCCAGCAGCTGGACGATGCCGTGGCAGCGGCACGCCGCGCCTTTCCCGGCTGGGCCGCCCGCACCCAACAGGAGCGCCAGGCGGCCGTGAACGCCATGGCCGACATCATCGAGGCCCATGCCGGGGACCTGGCGGCCCTCGTCACCCGCGAGCAGGGCAAGCCGCTCGGCGGTCTCGGGTCGAACTGGGAGATTGGCGCCGCCATCGCCTGGGCCCGTCACACGGCCACCCTCGCGCTTCCGGTGGAGGTGATCCAGGCCGATGAGACCGCCAACGTCACCTTGCACCATCGTCCCATCGGCGTGGTGGGGTCGATCACGCCATGGAACTTCCCGATCATGATCGCGATCTGGCACATGATGCCCGCGATCCTCGCCGGCAACACCGTGGTGCTCAAGCCGTCGCCCAAGACACCGCTGGCCACGCTCTGGCTGGGCGAACTGCTGCAAAAGGCGCTGCCGCCCGGTGTGCTCAACGTGCTGTCGGCCCGCGACGAGATCGGGCAGGCGATGGCCGAGCACGAGGGCATCGACAAGATCATCTTCACCGGATCGACCGCGACCGGTCGCAAGGTCATGGCCAGCGGCGCGCGCAACCTGAAGCGCCTGACCCTGGAACTGGGCGGCAATGACGCGGGGATCGTGCTTCCCGATGCCGACGTCGACGCCAACATCGACAAGCTGTTCTGGGGCATCTTCATCAACAACGGCCAGACCTGCGCGGCCCTCAAGCGATTGTATGTGCATGACTCCATCTACGAGGACGTCTGCCAGAAGCTGGTCCGCTATGCCGCCAACATCGTGACCGGAAACGGGCTGGAGGCGACCAGCCACCTTGGTCCGATCCAGAACCCCATGCAGTTCGAGCGCGTGAAGGGGCTGGTGGACCGCGCACGCCAGGAAGGGGCCCGCGTTCTGTGCGGTGGCGAGCCGATGGCCGGGCCGGGCCTGTTCTACCCGGTGACCATCGTGGCGGACGCGACGGAGGGCATGGCTCTTGTCGACGAGGAGCAGTTCGGCCCGGCCATCCCCGTCATCCGCTACCACGATGTCGAGGACGTGATCACCCGCGCCAACGCCAGCGAGAACGGTCTGGGCGGATCCATCTGGTCACGCGACGTGGATGCTGCCCGCCGTCTTGCCGCCAGGCTTGAATGCGGCAGCGTCTGGGTCAACAACCATGGTGCGATCAGGCCCGATGCGCCGTTCGGCGGGGTAAAGCAGTCGGGCATCGGGGTTGAGTTCGCGGCGCTCGGTCTTGCGGAATGCACCACGGTGCAGGTGATCCACGCATGATCGAGACGCTGCACGCGATCGAGCGGGCATCGCTTGACGAGTTGCGGTCGCTGCAGCTCGAACGGCTCAAGTGGTCGGTTCGGCACGCCTATGAAGGCAACCCGCGCTACCGGGCCAAGTTCGATGCCGCCGGTGTCCATCCCGATGACCTGCGGTCCCTCGACGACCTGACGCGCTTCCCGTTCACCACCAAGGCCGACCTCAGGGACGCCTACCCGTTTGACTTCTTCGCGGTGCCCCAGCAGCAGCTGGCCCGTATCCACGCCTCCTCGGGCACAACCGGCAAGCCGGTGGTGGTCGGCTACACCAGGGCTGATATCCAGACGTGGAGCGAAGTGGTGGCGAGGTCCATCCATGCCGCGGGTGGTCGTCCCGGCATGAAGGTGCACGTGGCCTATGGCTACGGCCTCTTCACCGGCGGCCTGGGTGCCCATTACGGGGCCGAAGCGCTTGGCTGCGCCGTCATTCCCATGGGTGGCGGGCAGACCGAGAAGCAGATGCAGATCATCGCCGACTTCCGGCCCGACATCATCATGGTCACGCCGAGCTATCTCCTGGCCATGCTGGACGCTTACACCAAGCAGGGTCTCGATCCGGCGGCCACGTCGCTGCGCATCGGCATCTTCGGGGCCGAGCCCTGGACCGAGGCGATGCGCCGCGAGATCGAAACCGCGTTCGGCATCAGCGCGACCGATATCTATGGCCTGTCCGAGGTGATGGGACCGGGTGTTGCCCAGGAATGCGGCGTTGCCAAGGACGGGCCGACGATCTGGGAAGACCATTTCTACCCGGAAATCATCGATCCCGAGACGGGGGCGGTCCTGCCTGATGGCGCCGAAGGCGAGCTCGTCTTCACCTCGCTGACCAAGCAGGCGATGCCCGTCATCCGCTATCGCACGCGCGACCTGACCCGCCTCTTGCCCGGCAGCGCCCGGCCGATGCGGCGGATGGCCAAGATCACCGGGCGCAGCGACGACATGCTGATCGTCCGCGGCGTCAACGTGTTCCCGAGCCAGATCGAGGAGATCCTGCTGAGCTGCCCGGCCCTGGCACCGCACTACCTGATCGAGCTCAGCCGGCCGGGACGGATGGATGTCGTGGCGCTGGCCGTCGAGCGGCGCGTCGGTGCGGGCGATGACGAGGTGAAGCGCGACCTCGCTGACCTCCAGCACCGGATCAAGTCGCTGATCGGGATCAGCGTGAGCATCGACGCGCGGCCGCCCGGATCCATTCCGCGGTCGGAAGGCAAGGCCAAGAGGGTGATCGACAAACGTCACCTGTGAACAACGTGATGGGGAGACAGGCATGCACAAGATGATCGTTCTCTACCGGGAACCAGCCGATCCGGAACAGTTCCTGCGTCACTACCATGACGTTCACTTGCCGCTGGTGGCCAAGATCCCGGGCCTGGTGCGATCCGAGGTGACACGCCTCAATCGCACGCTCATGGGGGAAAAGTTCTTCCTGATGGCGGAGCTCTATTTCGCCGATGCGGACAGCTTCAAGGCCGCGATGAAGAGCCCCGAGAACGCCGCCACCGGCGCTGACCTCGCCAATTTTGCCGAGGGGCTGGCGACGGTCATGATCGGCGAGACCATCGGTTGAAGCGATGGCCTCGGTCGCTGCCCCCGCCTTTGATGCTCGCCGCGCGATCGAGAAGATCGAACGGCGACTGGGCGCGATCTACGTCTGCCTGACCGACCGGGAGCGGGCCGTGTGCGCGCGCACCATGGTGGGCATGACGGCGGAAGCCATTGCGCTCGACCTCGGCATCTCGATGGCATCCGTGCTGACGTATCGGCGTCGCGCCTATGAGCGCTATCGCGTCACCCACAGCAACCAGTTTTTCCTGGAGATGATCTGATGCGAACGCGCCTGTCCTGTGCCGTGCGTGCGAGCCTGTTGGCGATGACGATTGCGGGCGGGGCCGCCGCCGCCGAGCGACCTGCACCGCAACGCCTGCTCGTCGTCGGCGGTTTGATCCGGACGGAAACGGGTTGGTCGCGCGCCATGGTGGTGGATGGTGGCGTGATTGGGTACCTGGGCGACGAACGGACCGCGCGCCGCCGGGCCGGCCCGCGTGCAGCCGTGCTCGATCTGAAAGGCGCCACGGTCCTGCCGGGCCTGGTGGATTCCCATGTCCACCCGCTGTTTGCCGGCCTCACCGAAATGAACTGCCGCCTGCCCGTGAACGGGACCAGCCCGCAGATCCGCGAGGCGATTCGCCAATGTGTCGCCAAGGCGCCGAAGGGCGAGTGGATCCGGGGCGGCAACTGGGTCGCGGCGAGCTTCGCAGCCGGTGAACAGGGGCGGGCGTTTCTGGACGCGATTGTGCCGGACAATCCCGTTGCCCTTGATGACGAGGCCCTGCACAGCCTGTGGGTGAACAGCCGGGCGCTGCAGCTTGCCGGTATTGATCGCAACACGCCCAATCCGCCTGGTGGCATTATCGAGCGCGACGCGGCCGGTGAGCCCACCGGGCTGCTCCGGGAAAGCGCCACGCGCCTGATCACCAAGGTCGTGCCGCCTGACAGCCTGGAAAGACGGAAAGCCGCCATCAAATGGGCCGCCGACCACATGCTGTCGCAAGGCATCACCGCCTTTACGGTGGCATCCATCCGGGATCCCGACATTGAGCCCTTTGCACAGCTCACTCGTGAAGGACTGGTCAAGCAGCGCATTCGGGGCTGCATCGTCTGGGAAACCCAGGACGGTGACCAGAAGGCAACGGGTGAGCGCCTGATCGCGGCCCGTGCCCAATACGAGACGGATCGCTTCAAGCCCGACTGCGTGAAGATCTTCATGGACGGTGTGCCGACCGAGAGCCACACCGGGGCGATGCTGGCGCCCTACGCGGATCACACCGATGATGATCGGCGTCCGCCCAAGGGACTGCTGTTGCCCAACCTGGCGGAGTTGAACCCGGCGGTGGCCCGCTTCGATCGCATGGGCCTGTCGGTCAAGTTCCACGCGGCCGGCGATGCGGCGGTCCGCGCGGCCATCGATGCCATTGCCTTTGCCCGGAACGCCAACGGTCAGACGGGGCCCATGCACGTGGTTGCCCACAGCACCTTCGTCGATCCGGCGGACACCGACCGTCTCGGCCCCCTGAACGGGGTCTGGGAGTTCTCGCCCTACATCTGGTACCCAACGCCAATTGCGTCGGTCGACATCCTGAAGGCGGTTGGGCCCGAGCGCATGCATCGCTGGATCCCGATTGCCGACATCCTGCGTACCGGCGCATTGGCGGTTGCCGGATCCGACTGGCCGGTTGTGCCGTCCGTGGATCCGTGGCTGGCGCTCGAGACCCTGGTGACCCGCCAGCGGCCGGGTGGCAGCCCTGAGGCGCTCGGGGCTGGACAAGCCATCGACCGCGAGAACGCGCTTCGACTGCTCACCATCAACGGCGCGCGCGCCATGCGCCTCGACCGTGCGGTCGGCACGCTGTCGGTTGGCCGCAAGGCCGACTTCATCGTGACGCGCGAGAACCCGCTCTCATCGCCTGTTCACGACGTCCACAAGACCCGGGTTTGGCTGACATTCATCAATGGCGAGAATGTCTTCCGCCACCCGGAAAGCGCGGCTGTCATCAGTTCAGGGGACAGAGCCCGATAGCCAAGCCTGATAGCAAAATTGTCAACTCGAACCAGCTGTCCGGTTCGGGATCTCTGGGAGGAGAGGGGCTACCATGCGCCACAAGAATTTGCTCGCCACCGTGTCGGTCAGTGCGCTTGCGCTGCTGATCGCTGCACAGCCCGCGTTTGCGCAGGCCGCCACCCAACCGGCGACGGATGTCGCCCAGGACGAAGCGGAAGCCGGCGAAATCATCGTCACCGCGACCCGCCAGAGCCAGAGCATCAACAAGGTTCCGGTCAGCATCAGCGCCTTCTCGCAGGAAAAGCTGGACTCCCGCGGTATCCGCGACTTCACCGACGTCATTCGGCAGACCCCGGGCATCACCTTCGAGCGGTCGAACACGACGACCAATATCTCGATCCGCGGGATCAACTCCGACGTGGGTGCGGCGACGACCGGTATCTACATCGACGACGTGCCGATCCAGATCCGCCAGTTGGGCTATGGCGGTGGCAACGTCTACCCGATTGTCTTCAACCTGGAGCGCATCGAGGTCCTGCGCGGACCGCAGGGCACGCTGTTTGGTGCCGGCTCCATGGGCGGCACCATCCGGTTCATCACGGGGGCTCCGTCGATGGACAAGCTGCAGGTCTATGGCCGCTCCGAGCTTGCCACCACCCAGTATGGTGGCCCCAGCGGCGAAGCCGGGCTTTCGGTCAGCGGTCCCTTGGTTGCCGACAAGCTGGGCTTCGCCGCCAGCGGCTATTATCGCCGGGATGGCGGTTTCGTGGACCGGATCAGCAGCTTCACCGGCAACGTGGTCGACAAGAACGCCAACCGCACCGACACCTACGTCGGTCGACTGGCCGTGACGTGGCAACCGGTGGAGAGCGTGAAGATCACGCCGTCGATCTTCTTCCAGAACATCCGCGCCAACGACAGCGCCGAAACCTGGGAACGCTTTTCGGATTATGATGATGGCGTGTTCCAGAGCGCCAACCAGGTGCGCGAGCAAAGCCGTGACCGGTTTTACCTCGCGTCAATCAACACCACGGTTGACCTGGGTGGCGTCGACCTGATCGCGGTCGGGGCCTATTTCAATCGTCGCCAGAGTTTCGTGCAGGATTACACGACCTTCGACCAGAACCTGTTTACCGGCCAGAACCGCCTCCCGCAGTTCCCGGACCAGCAGGCGCCGTCGGACTTCCTGGTCGCCCAGAAGAACTGGACCGGGGAAGTGCGGCTCCAGTCGACGACCCCCGACAGCCCGCTCAAGTGGGTGGTTGGCGCCTTCTACTCCCACGCCCGGCAGACTTCGCTGCAGTTGGTGACGGACCAGTATCTGCCGGTCTACCTGTTCGGTGCATCGAACCCGGTTCCCGGTTTTGTCGTTTACGACCAGAACGCGGTGACGGTCGACAAGCAGTTCGCGCTGTTCGGCGAAGCGACCTACAACGTGACCGACACGCTCTCGTTGACCGCCGGCCTTCGCTATAGCGACACCGATTTCCGGATCGACAATGTGGCCAGCGGCTTCGTCGTCGGCCCAACCGTGGTCGACACCGGTCGCCAGCAGGAGCGTCCGTTCAATCCGCGCTTCGGCGTCAACTTCCAGGCCACGCCGGACACCCTGATCTACGCGTCGGCCTCGCGGGGCTTCCGCGTCGGCGGCTACAACCCGCAGGTGGGGACGTTCTGCGGGCCACAGCTCAACGCGATCGGCTATCCCAACGGCCGGCCGGCGTTGTTCAACTCGGACTCGGTCTGGAGCTATGAACTCGGCGTGAAGAGCCGCTTTGGCAACGGCCTGGGCAATATCCAGGCCAGCGTGTTCCAGGTCGACTGGTCGAATATCCAGCAGGCGGTTGGCCTCAACTCCTGCGGCTTCCAGTTCACGTCCAACCTTGGCAAGGCGCGCAGCCGCGGCTTTGACGTCCAGTTCGAAATCAAGCCGGTCAACCGCCTGACGCTGCAGGCCGAGTTCGGTTACACGGACGCACAGTTCCTCGAAACCGTCCTTGGCGGGCCGACCGCGCAAGATCCGCTGGTCAGCCGGGGTGACCGCGTTCTGGGTGCGCCATGGACCCTGTCGCTCCATGCCCAGTATGACTTTGACGCCTTCAAGGAACGTGGGGGCTATGTTCGCACGGACTTCGACTACCGGGCCCGGCAGACAAAGCTTCCCGCGTTCCTGAACCCGGCCAACGGCGCCATTGATCCCCAGCTGGAGGTGCCGCCCGCGCTTGCGTTCTGGTCCGCCCGTCTCGGGGTGCGGCCGGGTGACTTTGACGTGTCGGTGTTCGTCAACAACATTCTCAACAAGTCGACATGGACCCGCCGAGAGCGCGCCGGAAACCCGTTCGAATTCTTCCGCCGCGACATCATCCGGCCGAGAACCTTCGGCGTCACTGTCGCCTACCGGTACTGAACGGTCGTCGCTGGGTCGCCGAGCGGTCCATCGGTGGAAAGGAGCTGCACATGACATCCGCTTTCCTGACCAGCACGATGGCCGCCGCTGCGGCGGCCCTTGCCATCCTGGCCGCTTCGCCGGCCGGGGCGGCGGGGCAGGGCGGCACCAGCCGCGAGGCCAGCGTTCTCTTCGTCAACGGCCGGATCTACACCCCGACCGGTTGGCGCAGCGCGATGCGGGTGGAGGGCGAGCGCATCGCGGGCCTTGGCGGTCCCGCCCAGGCGTCGGCCTGGCGGCGCACGGCGAGCCGGGTCATCGACCTGAAAGGCGCGACCGTTCTTCCCGGCCTGTACGACATGCATGTCCATCCGGTGCTGCAGGCCAAGGGCGGAGAGGGGCGCTGCCGGATTCCGCAGGATGCAGACGCCAAGCGCCTGCTCGCGCTTGTCGCCGATTGCGTGAAGGCGGCCAAGCCGGGGGAATGGGTGACGGGCGCGCAATGGCAGGCCTCGCTCCTGGAAGGCACCCCCATAACGGCTGCCACGTTGGACGCGGTGTCGCCGAACAATCCGCTGATGCTGTTTGACGTCAGCGGCCACAGCATCTGGGCCAATTCGAAGGCGCTGGAACTGGCGGGAATCACGGCGGACACGCCCAACCCAGAAGGTGGCATCATCGAGCGGGACGCGGCCGGCAAACCGACCGGGATTCTGCGCGAGACCGCGGGCCGGCTGGTGACGAGCAAGCTGCCGCCCCAACCCCAGGCGGAGACCGCCCGCCGATTGCAGCAGAACCTCGCCATGCTCGCGGGCTACGGCGTGGTCGGGCATGTCGACGCCATGGTCTACCGGGACGACCTCGAGGTCTATGCCTCGCTGGCCGACAAGGCATTGCTGAAGCAGCGCGTGCGTGGCTGCATCGCGTTCTCGGAAGCGGGCCGACCCAACCCGGCGTTTGAGCAGACGTTGGCAGCACGGGGCCGCTACGCACGCCGAAACCTTGATCCCAATTGCATCAAGGTGTTCGCCGACGGCGTGCCGACCGAGAGCCACACGGCCGCAATGCTCGCCCCGTACCAGGCCGGCCAGCCCAACGCGCCGCCCACCGGGCTGCTGCTGTTTGATCCGGCGCAGATGGGCAAGCTGGTCACTGAGTGGGACAAGCAGGGCATTGTCGTGATGTTCCATGCGGCGGGCGACCGGTCGGTGCGCGAGGCGCTCAACGCCATCGAGGCCGCGCGCAAGGCCAACGGCCCCAACGGCCCCATCCATCATGTCGGCCATTCGACGTTCGTCGACGAAGCGGACCTGCCGCGCTTCAAGGCGCTCAACGCCGCGGTGGAGATGTCGCCCTACCTGTGGGATCCCCAGCCGATCAACGACGACATCACCTCGGCTGTCGGCCCACCCCGCATCGACCGGGTCTGGCCGATCAAGGACGTCTTCGCCAATGACGCGCTGGTCATCGCCGGGTCTGACTGGGCCGTGGTGCCGACGCCCGACCCCTGGATCGGGATCGAGACCGCCATCACCCGTCGCAATCCGGGCGGCAGTGAACGCAGCTTTGGGCTGGGCGAGGCCATAACGCTCTCGCAGGCGATCGATATGTTCACAATCAATGCCGCCAAGCACCTCGGCATCGTCAAGCAGGCCGGGTCCATCGAGACCGGCAAGTCCGCCGATTTCCTCATCCTCGATGACAACCCCTTCGATGTGGCGGTCACGAGCCTTCACCTGATCCGGCCCCGCGAGACCTGGATCCGGGGCGAGCGGGTGTTCGCGCGCCGTGCGCCCCAAGGCTCCAAGGAGTGATCGCCCGATGACGCAAACGGCTCTTTTTCAGAACGAGCGCTGCTTCTGGCACTCGACGGGCGTCCAGGCGCTCTACTTTCCCCTGGACCGGTGGGTGCAGCCACCCACCGGTTCCTATGGCGCGGACACGCCGGACTCCAAGCGCCGGGTGCTCAACCTCGTGCAGGCGTCCGGCCTGGTCGACGCCCTGGTCCAGCCCAAGGCCGACCCGGCCACCCGGGACGACCTGCTGCGCATCCATCCGGCCGAATACATCGACCGCTTCAAGGCGACCAGCGACGCCGGCGGCGGTGATCTCGGGCAGTTGGCACCGTTCAGCAAGGGTGGCTTTGAGATCGCCTGCATCTCGGCTGGCCTTGCCATCGCGGCCGTTGATGGGGTGATCAGCGGCCAGTATCGCAACGCCTACGCCCTTTGCCGTCCTGCCGGGCACCACTGCCTTCCCGACATGCCGATGGGCTTCTGCCTCTTGTGCAACATCCCGATCGCGATCGAGGCGGCCCGCGCGCGGCATGGGCTGGGCAAGGTGGCGATCCTCGATTGGGACGTGCATCACGGCAATGGCACGCAGCACGTCTATTACGAGCGGGGCGACACGCTGACCATCTCGATCCACCAGGATCGCTGCTTCCCGCCGGGGTACAGTGGTGCGGACGACCGCGGCGCCGGTGACGGGCTGGGCGCCAACATCAACATCCCGCTGCCGGCCGGCTCCGGCCATGCCACCTACATCCGCGCGATGGAAAGGATCGTGTTGCCCGCTCTCGACGCGTTCCAGCCGGAGCTGATCGTGGTGGCCAGCGGCCTTGATGCCAACGCCGTCGATCCGCTGGCGCGCATGATGCTGCACAGCGAGACCTATCGGGCGATGACCCAGATGGTGATGGGTGCGGCGGACCGGCTGTGCCAGGGCCGTTTGGCGGTCATCCACGAAGGGGGTTATGCCGAGGCCTATGTGCCGTTCTGCGGTCATGCCGTGATCGAAGCGCTGGCCGGTACCACCATGGGCGTCGAAGACCCGGAGCTGGAGATGTTCTCCCTCTGGCAGCCCGGCCCCAGGGCGCAAGCCTTCCAGGACCAATGGGTGGACGATCTTGCCCGGGAGCTGCTGGCATGACGATCAAGGTGCTGTTGCTGACCGCCACGCTCTTGGCCGGCGACCTCGCGCTCGGCCACGCGCCCGTCTTGGCCCAGACTGCCGGCGCGGCGGCCGCGACAGCCGCCCAGCCGGCGCCCTGGCGCGAGAAACTGAAGCTGTTCGCGCAGGCAAGCTTCAAGCACCCGGCGTGGGGCTACAGCCACAGCCTGCGGATCTACAACCTCTCCCTGCAGCTGGCGGCCGCGGACAAGGCGGTTGTGGACGACGACGTCCTGTTCGCGGCCGCGCTTTTGCATGATGCGGCCGCTTTCCCGGCCTACGCGAAAAAGGACGTGGATCACGCCGATCGGGCCGTCGAGTTGGCCGAAGGGCTGCTGCGCGACACCGGCTTTCCGATGGCAAAGCTCCCCAAGGTCCAGGCCGTGATGCGCACCCACATGTTCTTCCGGGAGCCGGCCGGGCCCGAAGCCCTCTATTTCCATGACGCCGACTCCCTTGATTGGCTGGGGGCCATCGGGATTGCCCGGGTCACGGCCACGGTTGACCTGACCGGCACGATCATCGGCGGGGTCCCCGATGGACCGGCCGTGGTTCGGCAACTGCAGGCCTTTCTCCAGGCCGTGCCGCCGCGTATCCTGTCGCCGGCAGGCAAGGCCATGCTGCCGGAACGGCGCGTCTTTCTTGAACGCTACCTGAGCACCCTTGCGGCGCAAACCGATGATTTCAAGACGCTGTAGGCCGATCCTCCTCGCCGCGTTTGCGCTGGCCGGTCTTGGTGCGCCGGCAGCGGCGGCAGACCTCGAAGTGACCGTCCACAAAGGCGGCTTTGCCACCGTCAACTCGTTCATCATCTCGAACGGCAAGACGCTCACGGTCATCGACGTCCAGCGCAAGGGCTACGAGGCCCAGAAGCTGGCCGACCTCGTCCGCGCGCTCAAGTTGCCACTGACCCAGGTGTTCGTCACGCACGGGCATACCGATCATTTCACGGGCATGCACGTGTTCCGGGACCAGTATCCCGCCGCGCGCATCCGGGTCGCGAACGAGGCCATCCGCCGCGACGTGAAGGCCTATGCGGTCTACATGGACCAGGGCGGCGCAACCGAGGCGGAAACGCCCCTGGAGCGGCCCTTGCGGCCCAAGTCGCCCAGCAATCCCGGTGGTTTCGATTACGAGCGGACCATCGGCCTCCTGAAGGGATCAACCCTGCGCTTTGATGGCGGTGGCCAGTGCCAGGTGACCACGGATTATCAGGCCACCGAAGCGCCGCACATGGCCACGCTCTACTGCCCGTCGATCAACGCGCTGTTCCTGGCCGACCTTGCCTACAACAAGGTTCATCCCTGGATGGGCGATGACATCACGCTGGACCGGGTCACGGCGTGGCGGGCCGCACTGGTCAAGATCCGGCAAACCTATGGGGCCCGCAAGCCCATCGTCTATCCGGGGCACGGCGATCCGGGTGGCATCGAGATGCTGGATGCGCAGATCCGCTATTTCGATGACTATCTCGTCATCGTGCGCAGCGCGCGCAGCCGGGAGGAGGCGGCCCGTCGCATAACCGCCCTCTACCCGGACTACGCGGAAGCCGACTTCTTCCTGAAGTACAGCCTCATCAACCACCTCCCGCAGGACCGGCCGTGACCAAGCCCTTTGCCTCATCTGCCGATCTTGCGCCCCGCAAGGAAACCCTCGAAATCCTCGGTGACGGGATTTACGCCTTCACGGCCGAGGGCGACCCCAATGTCGGCGCCATCGAGGGCGAGGACTTCCTGGTGTGCATCGAGGCGCGGGCCACGCCGGCGGCGGCGCGGGACTGGCTGGCCGTGCTGCGGCAACACACGGACAAGCCCGTGCGCTACCTCGTGCTCACTCATTATCACGCCGTGCGCGTGCTGGGCGCAAGCGCGTTTGATGCCGACGTGATCGTCAGCAGCGAGGCAACACGCCAACTTATCGCCGAGCGCGGCCAGCAGGACTGGGCCAGCGAGTTTGGCCGCATGCCGCGCCTGTTCAAGGAGCCCGACGAGATCCCGGGGCTGACCTGGCCGACGCTGACCTTCGAGCAGGCGATGCGGATCGAGCTGGGCGGTCGCCGCGGTCACCTGGACCTTGTCTTCTGTGGTCGTGGCCACACCGCCGGCGACATCGTGGTGTGGCACGAGCGGAGCAAGACGCTGTTTGCCGGCGATCTCGTCGAGGCGCAGGCTGCCCTCTACACGGGCGATGCCTTCCACCGTGAATGGAGCGGCGCCACCCTCGATCGCGTCCAGGCCTTCCGGGCGACGCAGCTGATTGGCGGGCGCGGGGCGGTGGCGAGGGGCCTGGAGGCCTGCGACCAGGCGATTGCGCAGACCCGTGAGTTCCTGCGGGTCATGATCGATCAGACCCAGGCGGTGCGCGACCGCAACGGCAGCCTCAAGGACGCCTTCCTCGCCTGTCACGCGGCGCTGGCGCCCAAGTTCGGCCACTGGCCCATCTTCGAGCATTGCCTGCCCTTTGACGTGAAGCGGCTCTGGGATGAGCTCGATGGCAAGGACTGGCCCGAAATCTGGACCATGGAGCTCGACCGAGCCGTCTGGGCGCAGCTGCAGGACTGAGCGTGATGACCAGCATTCCGGTGTGGCGCGGGATCGGGCAGACCCCCTTGCCAGGCCGGGAGGACCGCGACGTCCCCATCGTGATCGTTGGCGGCGGTCCGGTGGGGCTCGCCCTGGCCATCGACCTTGGCCAGCGGGGGCACAGGGTGGTCGTGCTCAACCGGCTGGACGTTATTGCGGCCGGGTCGAAGGCGATCTGCTACGCCAAGCATTCGCTCGAGTATCTGGACCGGCTGGGCGTTGGGGATGCGGCCGTCGCCCGGGGCGTGACCTGGAACACCGGCAAGGTCTTCTGGAAGGACAAGGCATCGCCCATCTACAGCTTCGACCTCTTGCCCGTCCGGCAGCAGAAGATGCCGGCCTTCATCAATCTCCAGCAGTATCTCCTCGAGGAGATGCTGGTCGAGCGCCTGCACGCGCTGCCCAACGTCGCGCTGCGTTGGGGACATGAGGTCACCGGCATTGCCCCGGGCGGGGACGGTGTCACGCTGACGGTCAACGTTGGCAGCCAGGCGTATACGCAGCGGGCGGCGTGGGTCGTGGCCTGCGATGGCAGCCGCTCAACGATCCGCCAGCGCATGGGGCTGGATTTCGAGGGCCGGGGGTTCGAGGACAATTTCCTGATTGCCGATATCCGGCTGAAGGCCGACCTCCCAAGCGAACGCTGGTTCTGGTTCGATCCGCCCTTCAATCCCGGGCGCACTGCGTTGCTCCACCGCCAGCCCGATGATGTCTGGCGTCTTGATTTCCAGCTTGGTCCCGGCATCGATCGGGCGGCGGCCATCAGGCCCGAGGCCGTCGATCCGCTGGTTTGTGGACTGCTTGGCGCCCACGTCGCGTACGACCGGGTCTGGTATTCGGTCTACGCGTTCCAGTGCCGGCGCATGGCCCGTTTCGTCCATGACCGGGTGCTCTTTGCTGGCGATGCCGCGCACCTGGTCTCGCCCTTTGGGGCGCGCGGCTGCAACGGCGGCTTTGCCGACGTGGCCAACCTGGCCTGGAAGCTCGACCGCGTGGTCGGTGGCACGGCAGGCGGCGCCTTGCTCGAAACCTACAACGACGAGGCCGTGGCCGCGGCGGACGAGAATATCCGGCATTCGACGCGCGCCACCGACTTCATCAGCCCCGGGAGCCCGGGCGCGACCGGTCTGCGCGACGCCGTGCTCGCCCTTGCGGACGACACCGCCTTTGCCCGGGCCATGGTCAACAGCGGCCGCCTGTTCGCGCCCGCCCGGCTGGTTGGCAGCGCCCTGAACACGCCCGACCGGGACGATTGGGGCAGCAAGGGCGTGCCGCCCGGCTGCGCGGCCATCGATGCGCCCTTGGGTTCGGGCTGGCTTCTCGCGCACTGCGGTCAGGGGTTCACGTTGCTGTCCAACGGTCCGTTCGATCCCGGCCTGCCCGATCTGCGATGCCTTGATATTCAGCATGCCACGATTGCCGTTGAGCGCTATGCTTTGCCGGTGGGCGGTGCGGTGCTGGTACGGCCCGATCGCCTCGTGTGCGCGCGTTGGCACGCCGCCACTGCGGCAGATGTGCACCGGGCGGTGGCCACAGCGATGAACCGGGGGCCCTGATGCCGCTTGTCACCGAACCCAACCTGCCCGACCCGGACGCGGTCTTCACCATGCTGACCGCGATGCATGATGGCCTCGATGGCGAGGCCAGCGCCGCGCTCAACGCCCGCCTGCTGCTCATCCTCGCCAACCACATCGGAGATGCCGAGGTGCTCCGGCAAGCGATTGCGCTTGCCCTTCGCCAAGGCCGCTAGCGTCTACTGCCGACCTGAAGGTTCGCCTCCAAAATTGATTTGGCCAGCGGCCCTGAAGGTAACCTCCTGCCCGGAAGCAGCAGGGCCGGAATCCACCATGTCCGGACATTCAGCGGCTATCCAACTGCCGGCGACTATGGGCGCATTATCGACAAATCTCGCGGCAGCAGGAACGTCGGCTTTCGGCCGAGCTGAAAGCTGACGCGAACGGCCAGCATGGGAGCGCGAACCTGACATCCATTGGACTTCCAACCAAACCTGAGCATTGCTGTTCCGGTGAATGCGGCTGCGTCTGAGCCGCTGCCCTGACCGGCTCGATCGGCAGGGCTTTGGGTG
>NZ_NOXT01000023.1 GCF_002251755.1 Sandarakinorhabdus cyanobacteriorum | reverse complement strand
CAACGCCCTGACAGGAAGGCTCATGAATAAGGCGGGCTAGCTGAACTGGGACCGGGTGATTGACCGCAACAATCGCCCGATGAACCGGGACGAATCCGCCCTGTTCTATGCACAGAGCTGGCTTCTGACCCATAGAACATTGGGAAGCGGGCAAGTTGGCAGCCGATTTGCCTTGATGGGGCCGGCGGGCGCGAAGCGCCCGCCGGCCCCATCAAGGCAGTCAAGATCGGCCTGCAGGTCTCTAAAGTGAAGTTGCTGAGGCAACACTTTGGAGGCTGACGATAATGACCAGGATGCATTCTACGCCTGCCGGCGCCGTGCTGGTAGCGATTGATATGTCCAAGCACCGGCAAGAGGTGCTGATCGAGCGACCCGAAGGCGGTCGACGCCGCCGCCTGACGGTGATGGCAACCAAGGCTGATTATGATGGCCTCGCCGAACAGCTCGTGGCGATCGGACGCCCGATCGTCGTTGGCTTCGAGGCGACCGGTAATTACCACCGCACACTCGCACATCGACTGCTCAGCGCGGGCTTCGAACTGCGCCTGATCTCGTCGGTGGCGCTGGCCCGGACACGCGAGGCGCTGCACAATGGCTGGGACAAGAACGATCCCAAGGACGCGCAGGTGATCCTGCACATGCTGCGGATCGGTGCCACCCAGCGCTACGTCGATCCGCTTGCCGCCGGCATCAACGATCTGCAGGAGCTGTCGAAGACGCACGAGGCGATCTCGAAGGCCAAGACGCAGACCTGGCATCGCCTCCTGACGCATTACCTGCCGCTCTACTTTCCCGAGATCGCCCGCTTCGCCGGCAACAGCCGGTCGGACTGGTTCCTCGCACTGCTCGAGCGCTTTCCTACCCCTGCGAGCATCACCGTCCTGGGACCCGATGGCTTCTCGGCCGAGGCGTGGACACTGGTCGGTCGCAAGGTGTCAAAGGCGCGCCTGATCAATGACATCTACGCCACTGCAACCGCGTCGATCGCCTTGCCCGTGCCGTTGGACTCGGCCGCGATCACGATGTTCCGCATGGTCATTGCAGAGGCGCGCAGCCTGATCCACCAGCGCGATCAGATCGAAGCGATCGCCCACGCCATGCTTGCTGAGCATCGCGACTACCAGCTCCTGCGCATGGTTCCTGGCATCGGTCCGATCAACGCCTTGACCATCCTCGCTGAAGCAGGCGACCTTCGCCGCTTCAGCCATCATCGCCAGTTCCTCAAGTTCTGCGGCCTCGATCTCGCCACCTGCCAGTCCGGCACATTCCGTGGTCGCACAAAGCTGTCCAAGTACGGCAATGCGCGTCTTCGCCGTACTTTCTGGATGGCCGCACAGGTCGCCGCGCGTCAGCGCGACAACAGCTTCCGCGACAAGCTCGGACGATACACCGCCGGGCACGCGGACGATGCCGATCGTCGCCGCAAGGCGATGACGGCGCTCACCGCCAAGATGGCGCGCGTGGCTCACGCCGTCGTCAAGACGGGGACAGAGTACCGGCCGTTCCTCGAGCGGCCGGCTGCCAGGTGGAAGGCCCCCTCTCTGCAAGTGCCGTGAGGGCGCGACAGCGACCCTGTAGATAATGTTCGGGCCTTCCACCTGGGTTACGTATCTCGTTTTAAGGACGGTGAGGACCACAGCGCTTTCCGCGCCGCTGGATCCTGTGTTTGCTATGGCAGAGAGCGATCCCGTTGACGGTGGAAGCCATCTGGCTCAGATTATATCCCGTGCCGGCTACCGTCGGCACATAGAGACCTGCTGCTAAATCGCGCCAACGCCTCCCAACATAGGACGTTATCTGTTCCGGGCGCCGCAGGCGCGCGGCAAGCTTGATGCCTATCTCAAGGCCGTGACAGCTGGCGAGAACCCGCTGGTCGCCTTCAAGGCGCATGTGGAACCGGATCTCGCCACGCTCAATCGCACGTTGCGCGGGTCGCGTCCCGGCAGGTGGTGTAGGTTATGAGGGTA
>NZ_NOXT01000076.1 GCF_002251755.1 Sandarakinorhabdus cyanobacteriorum | reverse complement strand
TGACCTGCTTCCCGTTTCCTGGGCCGTTTTGAGCTGGAATTTTCCAGTTTAGGATGATGGCCGGGAGACGGAGGAAGCGATGAAGCGATCGAAGTTCTCGGAGGCGCAGATTGCCTTCGTGCTGAAGCAGGCGGAGGATGGAACGAGCATCGGTGAGGTCTGCCGGAAGGCTGGGATCAGCGAGGCGACGTTCTACAACTGGCGCAAGAAGTACGCCGGATTGATGCCGTCCGAGATGAAGAGGCTTCGCCAGCTGGAAGAGGAGAACGCCAAGCTCAAACGGCTTGTCGCGGATCTGAGTCTGGACAAGGCGATGTTGCAGGATGTCGTCTCGCGAAAGCTCTGAGGCCTGCTCGGCGGCGGCAGCTGGTCGATGAGGTTCGGGCGGCGTGGCAGGTGAGCATCAGGCGGGCCTGCAACGTGCTTCGAGCAGAGCGATCCAGTTACCACTACAAAGGCTGTCGGACTGAGCAGGCCGACCTGAAGCAACGGATCAAGGAGATTGCGGAGACGCGGGTTCGATACGGCTATCGCCGGATCCATGTGCTGTTGCGCCGGGAGGGCTGGGACGTGAACGGGAAGCGGATCTATCGCCTTTACAAGGAGATGGGCTTGCAGCTGCGCCGCAAGCCACCCAAGCGCCGGGTGAAGGCAAAACTGCGTGAAGGCCGCTGCGCGGCAACCGGANCCGGGTGAAGGCAAAACTGCGTGAAGGCCGCTGCGCGGCAACTGGGCCGAACGAGACCTGGTCGATGGACTTTGTTCATGACCAGCTGGCGACAGGCCCGAAGCTGCGCATCCTGACGATCGTCGACACGTTCAGTCGTTATGCACCGGCGGTCGTTCCGCGGTTCCGGTTCCGGGCATCCGACGTGGTCGAGGTGCTGGAACGGGTCTGTGCCCAGGTGGGCTATCCGGGGTCGATCCGCGTTGACCAAGGCAGCGAGTTCATCTCCCGTGAGCTCGACCTGTGGGCCTACATGAAAGGGGTAACGCTCGACTTCAGCCGGCCCGGCAAACCGACGGATAATGCCTTCATCGAGTCCTTCAATGGCAAGTTCCGGGCGGAATGCCTGAACGCGCACTGGTTCATGAGCCTGGGAGACGCGGTGACAAAATGCGAGGCATGGCGTAGAGACTACAACGAGGAACGACCACACAGCGCGATCGGCAACAAGCCGCCGATAACGTTGCAGAAGCGGTCAGGGGCAAACG
>NZ_NOXT01000062.1 GCF_002251755.1 Sandarakinorhabdus cyanobacteriorum | reverse complement strand
CGCGGCGCTCCCGTGCGGCGCGTTCCTTGGGTGTGCTGGCGTCATCCAGCTTCGCCTTCACCCGCCCCAGGGCAATGCCCATGTCTTCCAGGACAAGCTCGAACTGATCCTCGTCCAGCTTCTCCGAGCGCGGGCCGAAGCGGTGGCGCATGAAGGCGGCGATCATGGCGTTCAGCCGGGCGATCTCCGCCTCAGCCTCTATGGTAACAATCGTCTTGCGTTCAACTTCGGCGGCCAGCTGGGCCGTGCGCTCAGCAAGTTGCGCAGCTTCGGCCCTGGCCGCGACGAGCAAGGCGCGGAGCACCTCGGGATCGTCGGGAAGATCAGCTGCGGTGAGCATGATGGGCACAATGAATCACGCGCGTGCACGCGCGTCGAGTGGAACCTCACCGACTGAGTCAATCTAACGCAGGATCAACGGCTTATCCCGCTACATGCGGCACCTGCGTACGACGCGTCTGATGCACACGCCGCCAGTCGAGACCCTCCAGCAGGGCCCCGAGTTGCGCTGCAGTGAGCCGCATTACGCCATCGTGCACAGCCGGCCAGCAGAAGCCACCGGCTTCGAGCTTCTTGATCATCAGGCACAGGCCTGTGCCGTCCCACCACAGCACCTTGATCCGATCAGCCCGCTTGGCGCGGAATACGAAGATCACGCCGGAATAGGGATCGGCCCGGAACTGGCTGGCCACCAGCATGGCCAGCGAGTCTGCGCCCTTGCGGAAATCGATGGGACGCGTTGCCACCATGACGCGGCTACCTGTAGCCGGCCCGATCATGGCGCCACCCGCAGGCTCTGCAAAACGGTTGCCACCAGCCCAGAGTCCGCACCGGCGTAGATGCGCGTGACCGTGCCGCTGAACTCGACCTCGATCACCGCGGGACGTTCAGTTGCTCCTGCACCGCCATCCGCCATCACGGGCACCAGCGCTGGCTCAGCGTCTGACGACACCTGCCTGGCGACAGCCTGGCGGGCGTAACGCAGCTCACGGCGCCAGGTGTAGATCAGCGATGTGCTGACATCGAACCGTCGCGCCAATGCCGCGATGTTGTCGCTGCGGTCCGCCTCAGCCAGGATCGCCAGCTTCTGCTCCACGCTCCACAACCGCCGGCGACCTCGCATATGCCCCAGCACCTCGAGCCGCCGCACATCGCTGCGAGTGACTTCAGTGCTGGTGTCCAGTGCGCTCGCAAGAGGATCAGGGCTCATCAGCCAAAGCTACTGAACCAACACGCCACCCATGCAAGATGGGGTCGGAACAGCGGTTACGGAACACCACCAATTTTGAAAGGCCGTTCGGCCGGGGCTGGTCGGCAGGCGACGGACTGTCAGGGACGATGCCGCGAAGCCGGCGTCGCCGCCGTGCGGGGGGTGAAGGCAAGCGCAGCGACAGCCTGAGCCGATCCTTGACCGGACGGAGGATGCCGAATGACCCGCCTGCGCGCCGCTGCGCGCATTACGGTCGGAAAGCTCCGACGGCGAACGCCTTCCTGACAAGGAAAGGCGCGTTCGCGGGTAAGGGGCGCTGCCCGCCCGGACGGGCGGCGGCGCCGGGGTGTGGCAGAGCAGCTCCCGCGTTCATCGAATGAGCCCATTGTCGGCCCCCGCATTGGCGCTATGTTCGAATGATGGCCGTCTGGCAGTTCGTCATCAACCTGATCCCTGCCTCTGCGGCGCGTATCGCAGGGGTCGACGCAGCACGGATGAGCCGCACGCAGCTCGACGAGGTTGTTCTGGCGCTGCCAATCACAGAGGCGAATGCGCTATTTGCGAAGCTCGACGTGTTGCTGCCCGAGAAACCGCGATCCTACACCGGTCTCCGGGTGTGGGGTGACGAACCTGCTGACGACATCCAGGTGAGCTTCGATGAGCAATTCATCGAAGAAATCCAGGTCCGCTTCGATGTGGCAGATCTCTCTCTGCCATTGATCGGCGGGGTCTGCGACCTCGCGCGGCATTTCGACTGCGTCTTTGCAACGCCGGAAGGTGCGATCATCCAGCCAAGCAGGGAAGCTGTGATCAGGACGGTTCTCCAATCAGACGCAGCGCATTTCGTACAAGACCCGCAGGGGTTTATAGAAAAGGCGGTCCGCCTGGATCGGGAGGACCGCTAACGCCCTTTGTAAGTGACCGGCCACATTCCGTGAGGAACCGGAGGCGCATTTGAAGCAGACCGACATCTACATGGTTTTCAGAGCCTAAGAAGTTCTGATATCGTGCGAATCCCATAGGTTGGGAGACTTGGAATGCGTATTGCGGCACTTTCGCTGCTGGCGGTGGCAAGCCAAGCTTGTGCACCTTTGGAAGAGCCTCGGTCCGCGCCGGTTTCACAAACCACCGTTACGGTCGATCAACGGATCGAGCTTATGGGTGTCATACAGCTTCTGTCGGGCTATTTCCTCGTCTCCTATCTCGATTCTGGATACAAGCGCGACGCAGCAAACTTCTTTGCGGCTTGCTCTGACCATGCTGCCGTGAAGAAGTTTTCGGCGCTGTCCGCAACCGGGTTCGACTTCAACAATGTACCTGAAGCCTTCATTTCCCTTTCGGACCCTCCAGAGCTTCAGCCTCGGTTCCCGTTGGGCGACAGCGTGATTGCCAGCGCTGGCGGCGAGGAAAACCTTGCCGGTTTATGGGCGTCAGCGCGTGATTTCGCGCAGGAATGTCGGTTCGAAGAATTCTATGCCTCCCATCAGCCGGAATACGAGCGGATGCTCGCACAGTCCCGACCGACGGTGGTGGCTTCAACGAGTTCCCTAGTTGCCTACCTGGGGACACCGCTCGGCTCGACGCAGGTTATTCTAGGGCCACTTCTGCACGATGGCGGCTTTGCCTCACGCGTCGATGGCAATCGAGGGCAGGCGGCTGCATTTGCATTTATCGGGCCGCACGCACTTACAGCGGGTTCGGTTGATTTCGGGGATGCCGCCAGGCTTCAGCCTCTGGTGGCCCACGAGTTCGCCCATACCGTGATTAACCCGCTGACGGCGCGTCATTCTTCCCAAGTCGCAGCAACTGAGGGGAACTTCGGCACGCTTCGCGATGCCATGCGTCGTGAAGGCTATGGCAGTTGGGATCAGGTCATCAATGAGAGCATAATTAGGGCGATCACTTCGCGGCTCACTGCTGCCGATCGGGGAGAAGAGGCTGCGAATGCGGAGGTCGCTGAGGAGGTGAAGCGCGGCTTCGTCTATGTCCCCGCACTGGTGGACGAGCTTCGCCGTTATGAGAGAAACCGCGACGCGTTGTCGAGGATAGCAGATTTCTACCCTGAGCTTTTGGGTGTTTTCAAAAAAGCACCAGCAGCCCTATCGTCTTCGGTAGACACCAACGGCAGCCAATAGACGGACGAGCACCGCGCCCGAGCGCACGCACTTCCCTACGCATTGCAGATGCGGTCTAACTAACTGAGATTGGCCCCGATGGAGAGTAGCTTTGGCGACCAAGCATATTGTCATCTCTGGTTGCTCCGGTGGCGGCAAGTCGACAATCTTGACGAAGTTAGCCCGGATTATTCACCGGCCGGGTGATTTCGGGTTGGC
>NZ_NOXT01000117.1 GCF_002251755.1 Sandarakinorhabdus cyanobacteriorum | reverse complement strand
TTGATTGTCGCGCATTCTCACCCTGATTGTCGCGCGACACCAGATGGCGGCGGGGGCCGCATGGCCGAAGATCTCGCCATATAGCCCCAGCGTCTTGTCATATTGGCTGGCAAAGCGGTCGGCAGCCCCGGCCGTGCCATCGCCAGGCAAATGGTGCAGCGGCCGGCCCAGGCTGTGGGGGCAGAAACCGTCCCAATAATCCCGGGTATATGTCAGATGCAGGTGCCAGGCCTGGTCCACCGCATCTGATGGCGTCACCTCAAATCCGGCCACACAGGCAAGGTAGCAGAAGCGCCGATATTCGGTCACCACCGCTTCGGCATGCGCAGCCGTCCACAGATTCTCGCGCGCCCGGTGCCTGGTGAAGGCCGCCGCTGCGGCCTCGCCGCCAATGGGATGGGCAATGATGCGGTGCCAGAGTGGATCGTTGCCAAAACTGCGGTCAGGTGCCATCTGCATCTATAATTCCTACTATACGAGTAGGATTACAATCATGTGACAAGCATCCAGCCGCCCTACCGCGCCGCCGCCAAAGCCGATACACTCCCCCGCAACAACAAACAGGGGGGAACATCATGCTGCGCGCCATCATCCTGTCCGCACTGCTGGCCACGGCCGCCAGCGCGCAGGACGCACCGGAAATCCGCTTCGAGGCCGTCGATTTCCTCAAGCCGCCCGCCGATCTGCACCTGGGCGAAGTCGCCGGCGTCGCGCTGGGCAAGGCCGGCCAGGTCTATGTCTTCCACCGCGGCAACACCCAGGGCCCGGCCTATGCCGCCGCGGCCGCCCAATTGCTGGAATTCACCGCCCAGGGCCGCTTCGTCCGCGAGATCGGCCACAATCTCTATGCCTGGTCCTATGCACATGCCACCCGGGTCGATGCCGGCGGCAACATCTGGGTGGCCGACAAGGGCTCCAACATGGTGATCAAGTTCAACCCCGCCGGCCGGGTCGCCATGGTGTTTGGCCGCAAACCCGAAGCCAGCGACGAAAATGCCCGCCCGCTCGAACATCCCAGGCCGCCACTGCCCCCGGTTGACGGCCAGTTCCGCGAAGTCACCGACATGGCGTGGGACAGCCAGGGCAACACCTATATCAGCGACGGCTACATCAATTCCCGCGTCGCCAAGGTCGCCCCTGATGGCCGCTGGCTCGGCTCATGGGGCAGCTTCGGCAGCGAACCCGGCCAGTTCAACACCCTCCACTCCATCCAGGTCGACGCGCAGGATCAGGTCTATGTCGCCGATCGCGGCAACCGCCGCATCCAGGTGTTCGACACCAACGGCAAGCTGCTGCGCATCATCCAGATCAACCTGCCCAGCCCGGCCGACGCGCCCAGCGCCATCGGCAACCGCCCGGTCGTCCCCGCCGCCGGGCCCGACGCCGCCCCCACCAAGACAATGATGCCCGGCGCGCCCTGGGCCCTGTGCATCACCCCACCCACCGCCAGCGGCCAGCAATTTCTCTACGTCTCCGACGCCTGGCCCGGCCGCATCTACAAACTCAGCCTCGACGGCAAACTGCTCGGCTGGCTCGGCGGCGCCGGCAAGCAGTTGAAACAGTTCGGCTGGATCCACGAAATCGCCTGCCCGTCCGAGAACGAACTCTATGTCGCCGAACTGCTCAATTGGCGGCTGCAGAAATTGACGCTGCATCCTTGAGGGGAAGAATGTGGGCCTCCGGCGGGCAGGGGCGCGGCCCCTGCACCCGTTCAATTGGTTTGGCTCTCTACCGAAACGGCCAGCGCCGCAGGCTATCTTGCTTGCCTGCGGCGCTGGTGTGCGCTTGTGCCACCGGCGCGCCCGAAGACGAACGGGTGCAGGGGCCTCGCCCCTGCCCGCCGGAGGCACCTTAAGACTTTACCCCCTCACCCCCGCCATCCCACTTGGCGATCACCGCCGTCGCCACCGCGTTGCCGATCACGTTCGTCGCGCTTCGGCCCATGTCGAGGAAATGATCGACCGCCAGGATCAGCAGCAACCCCGCTTCGGGGATGTTGAAATAGGGCAGGGTGGCGGCGATGACGACGAGGGAGGCACGCGGCACGCCGGCGATGCCCTTGGAGGTGATCATCAACAGGCCGAGCATGGCGAGTTCCTGCCAGATGGTGAGATCAATGCCATAGGCCTGGGCGATGAAGATGCTGGCAAAGGCGCAATACATCATCGAGCCGTCGAGGTTGAAGCTGTAGCCCAGCGGCAGCACGAAGCTGGCGATGCGGGTGGGCACGCCAAACCGTTCCATGGCGGCGAGCAGCTTGGGATAGGCGGCTTCGGATGAGGCGGTGGCGAAGGTGATCAGGAAGGGCTCGCGGATTTCCGGGATGAGCCGCTTGACCGCGCCAAAACCCAGCACCGCACTGCCGGCGCCGAGCAGGAAGGCCCACAGCACGGCAAGCGCCAGGTAAAAGCCGCCGACAAACTTGCCGAAGGTGACCAATATGCCAAGCCCCTCCACGGCGATCGAGGACGCGATGGCGGCAAACACCGCGAACGGCGCCACCTTCATCACATAGCCGGTGATCACCAGCATCATGTGCATCACCGCATCCAGCGCGCGGTTGATGGGTGCAGCTTTCTCGCCCATGCCGATCAACGCCACGCCGGCAAAAAGGCTGAACACCACGATCTGCAGCACTTCGTTGGTGGCCATCGCCTCGAAGATGGATTTCGGGAAGATATGCCCGATGAAGTCCTTCAGGTTGAAGGCCTTGGTGGCAACGCCCGAGGCGGAATCCACCGCCGGCAGCGCCAGGCCCACGCCGACACCGGGGGCCAGTAGGTTGACCATCAATATGCCCAGCCCCAGGCTGAACACCGAGGCCGCGATGAACCAGGCCAGGGTGCGCACGAAGGTGCGGCCCACCGCGCTGCCGCTGCCCATGTGGGCGATGCCGACCGTGAGGGTGGAGAGCACCAGCGGCGCGATGATCATCTTGATCAGGCGCAGGAACACATCGGTGATGATCGAAAGGTAACCGGCGATCTCCTTCGCCTGATCGGCCGGCAGGCTGGTGTTGATCGCCCATCCGACGCCCAGACCGATGACAAGGCCGAGCAGGATATAGCGGGTGAGCGAATTCGCAGGCATGGGCACCACCGTTCGGGCAGGCGGGTTGCCACGTCAAGAGGCCGGCTTGCGCAGGTCGGCAGCGAAGGGCACATCAAGGCCATGAAGATCATCCCTGCCCTCATCGCCGCCGTCCTGATCGCTGCCCCGGCTGCCGCTGCGCCGCCGCAATCTGCCCTGGGCGATGCCGCCGAAGCCAGGGCCCTGTTGATGGACAGCGTCGGCTTCGCCTCCGTGCAGGAGCGCGGCCAGACCCCGGCGCTGGCGCGCTTCTATCGCGACTGGCTGGTGGCCCGCGGCTTTGCCGCCAGCGATTTTGCCATCGATGAAATGGCCGGCACCGCCATGCTGCACTTCACCTGGAAGGCCGCCCGGCCAAAGGCCGCGCCCATGGCGCTCACCGGCCATCTCGACGTGGTGGAAGCCAAGGCCGCCGACTGGGTGCGCGATCCGTTCAAGGCCAGCGCGGCCGACGGCTATATCTTCGGCCGCGGCGTGATGGACAACAAGTTCGATGTGGCGATGATGCTGGCCACGCTTGCCCAATTGAAGGCCAATGGCTTCCAGCCCAGGCGCGACATCCACCTGTTCCTGTCGGGCGACGAGGAAACCGATGGGGTCACCAGCGCCGCGCAGGCCAAACAGGCCAAGGCGCTCGGCATCGAATTCATGCTCAACAGCGACGGTGGCGGCGGTGCGCTCGATGCTGCCGGCAAGGCCTTTGCCTACAAATTGCAGGCATCGGAAAAATCCTATGCCGATTTCACCCTGACCATCACCGATCCTGGCGGCCACAGCAGCACGCCCGGCCCCAGCAACGCCATCGCCCGCCTCGGCCTGGTCGCCGCCCGCATCGCCGGCCACCGCTGGCCGGCCCAGGTGGACGAAATCACCCGCGCCTCGCTGGCCGCTGCCGGCGCGGCCCGCAACGATGCGCTGGGCGCTGCCATGCGCCGCTTTGCCGAAGATCCCACCGATCCTGCCGCCATTGCCACGCTGCGCGCCAATCCGGGCACCATCGGCCAGATCGGCACCACCTGCGTGCCCACGATGATCACCGGCGGCCACGCCCCCAATGCCCTGCCGCAACGCGCCACCCTCACCGTCAATTGCCGCATCTTCCCCGGCACCGCCATTGCCGCCGTGCAGGCCGAACTGGCGCGCATTGCCGAGGATCCCGGGGTCAGCTTTGGCACCGGCATCGACTGGCCGGTCACCCCGCCGTCGCCCTTGCGCTCCGATGTGGTCGATGCCGTCGCCGCTGCGGTCAAGACGCGGGGCACCACGGTGCAGCCCACCCCCGGCATGGACGCCGGCGCCACCGACAGCGTGTTCTGGCGCGCGCTCGGCATCCCCTCCTATGGCGTGTCGGGTCTGTTCATCCGCGCCGAAGATGCCTTTGCCCACGGCCTGAACGAACGCGTGCCCGAAGCGGCCATCGCCCCGGCCCTGAAGCATTGGGAGGTGCTGCTGCGCCGCCTGGCCGGCTGAACCCTTGTGGCACGTTGGTTGCCAACAGTCTTGCGAATCGCCCGAATTCTGATAAACCTCTGATTGTAAAGCATTTTCTTAACAGAGGGTTAAGGGGGTCAATGGCGGGCTGGGGATTGAGCCGCATCGGCAGGGATCGCAGTGCCAACATGGCGGCGATGACGGCCCTGATGATGCCGGTGCTGATTGGCGCCGCCGGGCTGACCAGCGACACCATCCAATGGGCGCTGGTGCGGCGCGCCCTGCAGCGTCAGGTCGATTCGGCGGCACTGGCCGGTGCCTATGCCCTCACCCAGAACCAGAATGTGGCCGACACGGTCACCGCCGATCTGGCCAAGAACAGCAACTTCGCGCTGTCCGGCACCCCCACCATCGAAAACGGCCCCACCCAGGGCCCCTTCGCCGGAGACAGCAGCGTCGTGCGCGTGCGCATCTCCTCCACCGTGCGCCTGCCCTTCACCGGCCCGTTCATGGGATCCGGCATGGTGATCAGCGCCGAAGCCACCGCCGGCCTGCGCCAGGATGGCGACTATTGCATCCTGGCGCTGGATCCCACCACCAGCCTCGCCATCACCAACAGCGGCAACACCACCGTCAACGCCAATTGCGGCATGCACGCCAACAGCGCCGGCGAACCGGCCGTCAATGGCACCGGCAGCGCGGTGATCACGGCCAGCCCGGTCTCGGCGGTGGGCAATGTCGACAACCGCAACAACACCTTTGCCGCCGGCACGGTGTTCCAGCCCTATTCGGTGGCACAGCGCGATCCCTTCGCCAGCCTGCCCACGCCCAATATCGCGCAATCGCCCAACAATGGTGACGTGCGCTCCAACCAGAGCCGCAACCTCACGCCCGGCACCTATCGCGGCATGGACATCCAGGGCACCGCCACGCTCGCGCCCGGCACCTATTTCATCGACGGCCGCAGCCAGGGCAACAACCAGAACAAGAATCTCGGCTTCAATGTCGGCTCGCAGGGGGTCGTCACCGGCACCGGCGTCACCATCGTGCTCACCATGTCCAACCCGCCGGCCAGCGGCACATCGAACCTGGTCGCCGGCATGAACATCAACGCCGGCGCCCGCATCAACCTCACATCGCCCACCAGCGGCACCTATCGCGGCATCCTCTTCTATCAGGATCGCCGGGCCAACACGCTGGGCGAAACCGTGGTCGTCAATGGCAATGCCCAGTCCACCCTGCAGGGCGCCATCTACATCCCGCGCAACGAACTGCGCTTCAACGGCACCGCCGGGATGACGATCAACTGCCTGCAGATGATCGGCTATCGCATGACATTTTCGGGCAACAGCACCATCAACAATGTCTGTCCGGCCAACAGCGGCGCCAGTGCAATCAAGGGCAACACCGTGAGGCTGCTGGGATGAGGCGGCGGCTGTCTTCTCTGTTCGGCGATCGCCGCGGCGCCTCCGCACTGGAAACAGCGGTCGTCCTGCCCGTGGTCGGCGGGCTGGTCATGGTCGCCATGGATTTCTCCAACGCCTGGCTCACCCGGTTGCAACTGGAACAGGCGGCCCAGCGCGGCATCGAGCTGGTGGCCGCCCGCAAGGGCGTGGCCACATCCTACAATTATGCCCTCACCGAAATGACCACCGCCTGGGGCAAGGACTATACCTCCGCCACCGTGGATGCCTGGCTGGAATGCGGCGGCGAGCGGCAGGCCAGCACCACGGCCAATTGCGGCACCGCCCAGCGCGCCCGCTATGTGCAGTTGAGCATCACCGCGCCCTTCACGCCGATCTTCGGCTGGGGCAGCCTGTACGATGGCCCCGGCTCAAACGGCGGGGCCACGCTGGTCGGCGATGCCGTGGTGCGCGTGCAATGATCCTGCGGCTGGCCCGGGCCCTGCGGCGCGATCGGCGCGGCAATGTTTCGGAATTCGCGCTCACCTTGCCGATCTGGATCATCATGGTGTTTGCCGTGTTCAACATCGGCCGCTTCTTTGTGGCGCGTGCCGGCATCCAGAACGGTCTGGGCGAAGCGGCGCGCGCCGCCACCTTGTGGCCCCGCCAGAGCAATGATGATCTGCAGGCCGCCTTCAACGATGGCGTGTTCGGGCTGGGCGCCAAAGAGGTGCCCACACTCAGCTTTTCGACCGGCACCTCCGATGGCCAGGCCTATGTCGATCTTGGCGTCACCTACAACCCGGGCTTCAGCCTGTTGTTCATCGAAGTCAGCCCGGTGACGCTCACCTACACCCGCCGCGCCTTCCGCCCGACCTGATCCTTCGGCGAATTGCGCCCGCGCGGTTCAATCCGCCCTCGGGTGCGCGCTGCGCCAGGCATCCAGAAGCTGCGCCGCATCCACCGCGGTATAGATCTGCGTTGAGGACAGGCTGGCATGGCCCAGCAATTCCTGCAGCTGCCTAAGGTCCGCCCCCCGCGCCAGCAGGTGGGTGGCAAAGCTGTGGCGCAGCGCGTGCGGCGTGGCGCTGGCCGGCAGGCCCAGCCCGGCCCGCGCCGCCTGCACCGCCCGGCGCACAGTGCCGGGATCCAGCGCGCCGCCGCGCGCGCCCCGGAACAAGGGCGCATCGGCGGCCATGTCAAAGGGGCACAGCTGCACATAATCTTCAATTGCAGCGCGCACCTGCGGCAGGATCGGCACCACCCGCGTCTTGGCGCGCTTGCCCGTGACCGGCATCGCCTCGCCCAGCGGCAGCACCGCGCCGGTCAGCCCCATTGCCTCGCCGATGCGCAGGCCCGCGCCATAGAGCAGCAGCAGCACCGCCACATCGCGCGCCGCCTGCCAGGGCTGGCGCGCGGCATCGGCCACCACATCCACCAGTTGGCCGATATCGGCCGGCGCCACCGCACGCGGCAGCCGGCGCGGCTGTTTGGGCGCCTTCAACGCGGCAATGGCATCACAGGCGAGGCCCTCGCGGCGGCGGGCCCAGGCAAAAAAGCCCTTCAGTGCCGACACCTCGCGCGCCAGGCTGGCCGCCGCCAGGCCTTCACCGCGGCGCATGGCCAGAAAGGCACGCAGATCGGCGGGCGCCAGCCCGGCCAGCCGGCCGCCCACCACCGCGCCGCCCAGATGCTTGCCCAGGAAATCGTCAAACCGTTCCAGCGTCTGGCCATAGGCCTTCAACGTGTGCGGCGACAGGCGGCGCTGATCGCCGCTGAAGGCGAGGAAGCGCCCGATCAGGCTGGCCAGCGGTTCGCCGGCTGCGCTCAAAGGATCGCCATCACAGGATCGATTGCCCGGTCTTCGCCCAGTCCGCCTCGAACGCGGCCAGACCCTTGTCGGTCAGCGCGTGATTGGCGAGCTGGCGGATCACCGCCGGCGGCATGGTGGCGACATCGGCGCCAATGCGGGCCGCAGCCAGCACATGCACGGGGCTGCGCACGCTGGCGACCAGGATTTCGGTCTGGAAATCATAATTGTCGTAAATGGTGCGGATATCCTGGATCAGCTCCATGCCGTCGTGGCCGATATCATCGAGCCGGCCGACGAAGGGCGAGATATAGGTGGCACCGGCCTTGGCGGCGAGCAGCGCCTGGTTGGCCGAAAAGCACAGGGTCACATTGGTCTTCACGCCCTCGGCGGTCAGCGCCTTGCAGGTCTTCAGGCCATCGATGGTCAGCGGCAGCTTGATGCAGATATTGGGCGCCAGCGCGCGCAACACGGCGGCCTCCTTCATCATCGTGGCATGATCGGGCGCCACCACCTCGGCCGACACCGGGCCCTCGACCAGCCCGCAAATTTCCTTCACCACCTCCAGGAAATTGCGGCCCGATTTGGCGATCAGGCTGGGATTGGTGGTGACACCATCCAGGAGGCCGGTGGCGGCCAGATCGGCGATTTCGGCAACATCGGCGGTATCGGCAAAGAATTTCATGGTGGGGGCAGTCCTTCGAAGGGCGAATCTGGCGCCTCCATAGCGCAAAGCATGGCCCTGTCCTACAGGCGCGTCGTCATGATAGGGTGATTGGATCCAACAGCTTCAAAATCCTACAGAAAGTGCTGCCGATGCGCCCGCTGGACTTTGCCTGCCTGGAAATCAAGTCGGCCGAACCGCCATGGCTTGGAGCGGCCCGTGCGTTGATCGGCACAAGCGAAACCGCCGGCACCGCCTCCAGCCCCGTCATCCTCGGTTGGGCCCGCGATCTTGGGCTGGCCTATGCCAATGATGGTGTCAGCTGGTGCGGGTTGTTCATCGCCCATGTCATCCGCACCAGCCTTGCTGGCGAGGCGCTGCCTGCCACCCCGCTCGCCGCCCGGGCCTGGAGCCGCTTCGGCATCGCGTGCCCGGTCCAGCCCGGCGCGGTGTTGACCTTCTGGCGCGGCAGCCGGGCCAGCTGGCAAGGCCATGTCGGCCTGTATGTTGGCGAAGATGCCGCCGCCTTCCACATATTGGGCGGCAACCAGGGCGATGCGGTCAACGTCAAGCGCTTCCCGCGGGAACGCTTCCTGGCCGCCCGCTGGCCCAAAACCGCCCCGCCGCCCACCGGCGGCCCCCGCCAGCTGCGCCCCGATGGCGGCTTTTCCCGCACTGAACAATAAGGGAAATTTTTCTGAATCCCGGCGAATCCGTCAAAAGTGTCAAAACCGGGCGGGGGTCTCAGCCGCCTAGCTGCTTCTTCAGCTCCGTCTTCAGGATCTTGCCATTGGCGTTGCGCGGCAGCGGTTCACGGCTGAAGAACACCTGCACCGGCACCTTGAAGGCGGCCTGGCGGGCGGCGACAAAGGCGCGCAACTCCGCCTCGTCGGCCTCGCTGCCCGGCTTCAGGGTGACGAACGCCACCGGCTCCTCCCCCAGCGTCTTGTGCGGTCGGCCGACCAGCGCCGCGTCCATCACGGCGCGATGCTCGTACAGGGCGTTCTCCACCTCAACACAATAGATATTCTCGCCGCCGCGGATCAGCATGTCCTTGGCGCGGTCGATGATGAAGCAGAAGCCTTCCTCGTCGATGCGGGCCAGATCGCCGGTGCGCACCCAGCCGTCGATGAAGGTGGCGGCGGTGGCTTCCGGCTTGTTCCAGTAAAGCTTCACCACATTGGGGCCATAGCCATAAAGCTCGCCCACCTGGTTCGGCCCCAGCACCTTGCCATCGCCATCGCGCACCTGCAGATCGCACACCGGCACCGGCGGGCCGCAGCTGTCGGGCCGATGCTCATAATCCTCGGCCATGTGGTGGGTGAAGGTGGCGCTGGTCTCGGTCATGCCCCAGCCGTTGCCGGGCTTGGCCTTGAACTGGCTGCCGATCTGGCGGACCAGTTCGGGGGCCGATGGCGCGCCGCCGTAGGAGACGGTCTCCAGGCTCGACAGGTCATATTTGTGCCGGTCCGGATGCTCCAGGATCTGCCAGGCGATGGTCGGCACGCCGCCGGCCGAATTGCACCGTTCCCGCTCGATCAGGCCCATCGCCTCCACCACATCCCATTTGCGCGTCAGCACCAGCTTCACCCCGGCAACCAGCGACGGGTTCAGCACGGCATGGCAGCCGGTGGCGTGGAAGAAGGGCACGCTGAGCAGGGTGGCCTTCTGCGGCGCATCGGGGTCGGCGGCCGGCGGAGTTTCGCCCCGCCGCAGGAAGCTGCACGCCTGGCTGCAGGCACTGGCCATGATGTTGGAACAGATGTTGCGGTGGGTGCCCAGCGCGCCCTTGGGTTTGCCGGTGGTGCCGCTGGTGTAGAAGATGGTGGCATCATCCTCCGGTTGCAGGCTCAGCGCCTCGGCCGGGATGGCGCGATCGGGCAGGCCGACCCAGCTGTTCGGTCGGCCGATCACGCCCTCCAGCCGGCGCGCGCGGGGATCGCCCAGTTCCATCTCGCTGGCCCGCGTCACATAGATGGTTTCCAGATCGGTGCAGGCCGGCAGATGCTCCGAAATGCGGTTGTAACGCTCGGCATCGATCAACAGGATCTTGGTGCCGCTGTCGGTCAGGCCATATTCCAGCTCGCCGCCAGTCCACCAGGCATTCAGCGGCGTGACGATGGCCCCGCACATGCTGGCGGCATAAAAGGCCACTGGCCATTCGGGGATGTTGCGCATCACCACCGCAACCCGGTCACCCTTCTTCAGGCCATCGGCCTTCAGCTGTTCGGCCAGCGCCGGCGCCGCCCGGGCAAAGGCCTCGAACGTCACCCGTTCGTCGTCCAGCACCATGAAGACCTTGTCGCCATGGGCGCGGCCGGCGGCAAAGCAATGCGCCAGACTGGGCGGGGCGTTTTTCCACACCCGCGTCGGCCGGCCCTGGATGGAAACCGTCTCCATCTCCAGCGGCTGCCCCGGCGCCGTCAGCAGCGCGTGCGCATCGGCAATCGACATGGCCGGCCATTGAGTCATCATCATCTCCCCAAAAAATATTTTGGGGCACGATGCCGGAAAGCCGGGGCCGCCGCCAGCCTGTCAGAACGGCGCAGGCTCAGCCCTGGTGGAGCAGCGCTTCCGTTTCGCCGATGCTGGCCGGGGTGCCAACATGGAACCACAGGCCAGGGTGCGACAGGCCAAACATCCGCCCATTGGCCAGCGCCTTGTTCCACGCCCGCCACATGGTGAACGGCTCGACCGGCTCGCCATCGAACAGGCGGCGGCTGATGATCTGCAGCCCGGAATAGACGAAGGGCGCGACCTTCATGCCGCTGCGCGGGGCCAGTCGGCCCAGCCCGTCCATATGGAAATCGCCCCGCCCGTCATAGCCATGCGCCCGGGCCAGCGGCACCAGCAACAACAGCGCATCCATCTCGCCGGCATCCCAGCGGCTGGCCAGCAGGCGCAGGGTGTCGATCGGGCCATCGATCCACATATTGTCGGCGTTGATGGTGTAGAATGCCTCGCCTTCCAGCAGCGGCAGCGCCTTGGTGATGCCGCCGCCGGTTTCCAGCAGCAGGCCACGCTCGTCCGACACGTCGATGCTTGTGGGTGTGGAACGCGCCTTCACCGCTGCCTCGATCTGATCGGCGAAATAATGGGCGTTCACCACGGCATGGCCGATGCCGGCTGCGGCCACCCGGTCCAGCGCGCGGTCGAGCAGGCTGCGCCCCGCCACCTCGATCAGCGGCTTGGGTCGCGTCGCCGTCAGCGGCCGCATGCGCTTGCCCAGGCCGGCTGCCATCACCATGGCACTGGCCGGCAACGTGCAATCGATGTGCGGCACCAGGCTGAGCGGCGGACGGATCTTGCCCATCACTTCACCACAACGCCATGGCGGGCGCAGGCCGGCACATGGGCATCAAACCAGGCCTTGACCGGCGCCAGCGCCGGATGAGCCAGATTGGCGTTGACCAGTTCCCACAGCCGCGGGTGGAACCGCGGATAGGCCGGCTTGCCATCGCGGACATACAGCCGGGTGAACACGCCGAGGATCTTGATGTTCCGCTGCGCCGCCAGAATGGCATAGGCGGTGCGGAACGCCGCTTCATCGAGGCCCGGCCGGGCAGCGATGTAGCGATCCAGCATGGCCGCTTCCAGTTCGGGTGAGACGACCCGGCGGATATCCTGCAACAGGCTGGCCAGATCATAGGCCGGGTGGCCGGCCAGCGCGTCCTGATAATCCAGCAGGCCCAGCCGCTTCAGCCCCGGCCGGTCGAGCAGCATCAGATTGTCAGCATGATAGTCGCGCAGCACCAGCACCGGCGGATGGGTGAACAGCGCCGGCCACAACGGCGCCCATACCGCGTCATAGCCCGGCGCCTCGGCAAGGCCCACGGCCGGCAGATACCAGTCCGGAAACAGCCGGGCCTCGCGCAGATATTCAGCCGCATTATAGGGCGGCACATCGGCCGGCGGATGGCGGTGCAGCTCGGCCAGGATGTCGACGGCGGCGCCATAAATCTCGTGCTCGGCGCTGGCATCGTCGGCCAACACCGGGTTCACCCGCGCATCGCCAAAATCCTCCAGCAACACCAGACCCTGCGCCAGATCGCTGGCCAGCGCCTGCGGGGCGGAAAAGCCCAGTTCATGCAGATGGCGGCCAATGGCGAGGAAGGGGCGCGAATCCTCCTTGTCGGGCGGCGCGTCCATCAGCACGGCGGTGCGGCCCTGCAATTCCACCCGGAAATAACGGCGGAAACTGGCATCGCCGGCGAGCGGGCGCACGGCGGCGCCGCCCCAGCCATGGGCGTTGAGGAAGGCGCCGGTGCCGGGCGGCGGGATCATGCTGGCAAGATTGGTGGCCACCGCCCCTCCCAAGCCGGTGGCGCGGCCCAAGTCAAGCGGCGCGGCGCATCCCCGCTGCCGTCAAGCTGCAGCCGCAGCGCATCGGCGGGCAATCGCGCCCCCAGCCGCTCCGGCCATTCGATCAACAGGGCGGCATCGGTTTCAAACAGGCCCAACGCATCGGCCTCGGCCGGGGATTGCAGCCGATACAGATCGCAATGCCACACCGGCACCGGCAGATCCTCATACGGCTGCACCAGCGTGAAGGTGGGCGATGGCACATCGCCGACCCAGCCCAGTGCCTGCAGCAGATGGCGCGCCAGTGTGGATTTGCCGGCGCCCAGATCGCCGAACAGCGCGATGGTGTCGCCGGCCCGCAGCACAGTGGCCAGCGCCGTCGCCACCCGCGCCGTCGCCGCCGCATCGGGCAGGATCAACTCAGAAATCGATGGTGACATAGGCTTGCGCCAACCGGCCGGGGATGGGACCATAGGCACCCGCCCCGCGCAGGTCATAGCCTTCGACATCGAAAACATTGCTCAGCTGCACGCGCAGCAGCGCATTGTTTCCCGCCAGCTTGAAGCGATAGCGCCCGCCCAGATCGATGATGGTGCGGGCCGGCACCGCCACGCTGTTGCTGACAGTCGCGGTTTCCGAACTGCGATAGGCCAGCCGCGCATCAAAGGACAGGCCGGCGGCAAAGCCCGGCCGCCAATCGGCGCTCAACTCGAACCGCTGGCCGATCGCGCCCACCGGCCGCTCCCCGATGCGCCCCGGCACGGCGCCCGGCGCCGTCACCTTCGGCCACAGCCACACACCGCCGGCGACGATCGACAGGCTTGGCGTGATCGGCCCGGCGATGCTGGCCTCCACCCCGCGGTTGACGACATCGCCAAGCACGTCAAAGCGGCCGGCAGCATCCAGGTTGAAATAGGGTTTGCTGATGTCGAACACGCCGGCCACCAGCTTGATCTGATCCGTCAGCGCAAAGCGCAGCCCGGCGTCGAACTGGCGGGTGGTGATCGCCGGCAGCGCCTCGTTGCGGTTGATGGCATTGCCCGGCGCCACGCCCGATTCCTCGAGGCCGTTGACCGTGCCGGCATAGACCACCAGCCGGTCCGACAAATTGGCCGCCAGCGTGACGTTGTAGAGCAAGAGCCGCGCATCGGTGGCCTGAACACCCCCGGCTGGCAGATCGATGCGCTTCTTGTAATCGGTCCACTGCAGCCCGGCGGCGAGCTCGCCCACGCCCAGCCAGCGCCCCTCATAAGCGATGCCGCCGGTGATCTGCTTCACATCGTCAAACTGCTGGGCGCTGAACCGGAACGGCGGCTCCGGCACCCGGCTCGGCGTGTCGATCTGCACCGGGCCCAGTTCCAGCGTGTCCGATCCGCCAAAGCGGCGATCGCCGCTGCGGCCGCGCACGGCCACATGGATCTGGTGCCGGCGCGGGCCATCATCGATCTGGCGGGTCAGCCGCACCTCCCCCGACACGGCAGCAAAGGCCAGGCGCGGATCCACGATCACCCGCTGCGTGCCGGTGCGATCCGGCTGCAGGCCGCGCACCAGGTTGGTCATCTGGCGGTCGCGGTGGCGGCTCGATCGGAACAGGCCGGCGCGCAACTGCCACTGTGGGGCCAGCTGCCAATCGGCCAGCACGCCGATATTGGCATCAAAGCCGCTGCCGTTCACCCAATCCGGGCCAAAGCGCTGGCGGCGCGGCAGCAGCGGCGGCAGAAACTCCGTCGCTGTCTGGAAGGTCAGGCGATGGTCGTCCAGCGTCTGGTGCAACAGGCTGGCAAAGGGTATCAGCGTCACGCCCGGTGCCGGCGTCCAGCGGGCGATCAGCGTGCCGCCAAAACTGTCTTCGCGCGTCTTGTCCAGGCCGTTTTCCAGCCGCACCGATGCGCCCAGTCCAAAACTCAGCGTGTCGCTGGCCGGCAGCACGGCATCCACCTCAGCATTCAACGTGCCCCAGGCATCGGCCAGCAGCAGCGCGCTGCCGGCGGCCGTGCTGCCGGGGCGGCGGAAGCCGAAGTCCACCAGCCCGGTGGGCGCCGGAAACGGGCTGCCCAGCGCCGACAGGCCCACGCGGATCGTGGTGGTGCGGCTTACCCTCGTGGAGGGCGGCACCACAGGATCAAAATACAGGCCATCAATGCGGACATTGCCAGCCGCAATCGGCGAAAATCCGCGCACATTCATCTGGTTGTAAATGCCGATCACCTCGCGGCCGACCGTGCTGCCAAAGGCATCGCCAGCCTGGCGCACGGCATTTTCCGCCGCCCGCGCCCCGGTGGCGGCAATATCGGCCGGTGGCGGCGGCGTGGTCTGCGCCGCCACGGGCGCTGCCAGCAGCAGCGCCGCCGCGATCATCGTTTCCCCTGTCATGCCCACCGGTTCGCCGCTTTCGCCAGCGACTGCAAGTCAGAAATCGACGGTGAGATAGGCCTGGGTCACCCGGCCCGGCAGCACGGTGTAGGCATTGGCCCCGCGCAGATCAAAGCCTTGCTGGCTGGTCAGGTTGGTGGTCTGGATGCGCAACACCGCCTCGTTGCCGGCCAGCATGAAGCGATAGCGGCCACCGACATCAATCAGCGTGCGGGTGGGAACAAAGACCAGATTGTTCACCGTCGCGACTTCGGGCGAGCGGTAGGACAGCCGCATGTCGAGCGAAAGCCCGGGCGCAAAGCCCGGGCGCCAATCGGCGGAAAACTCGATCCGTTCGGCAATGGCACCCACCGGCAGCCGGCCGACCAGGCCGCGTGTCACGGCCTCGCCGGTGACCCGCGGCCGCAGCAACACGGCGCCGGCCACAATCGACAATTCGTCGGTCAGCGGTCCGGCCAGCGAGGCTTCAACACCGCGGTTGATCACTTCGCCCAGCACATCGAAACGGCCAGCGGTATCAAGATTGAAATAGGGTTTGGAGACTTCGAACAGGCCAGCGACCATGCGCATGCCGCCGCCCAGATTGAGACGGACGCCGGCATCAATCTGGCGGGTGCGGATGGCCGGCAGCGCCTCGTTGCGGTTGGCGGCGAAATTGGGGGCGACGCCGGATTCCTCGAGGCCGGTCACCGCGCCGCCATAGAGGGTGACGCCATCGGCCAGCTGCGCCGCGGCGGTGACATTGTAGAGCCAGGGCGTGGCATCGGTGGCGGTGATGGCGTCGGGAAAGCCGATGCGTTTGCTGTATTCGCTTTTCTGCACGCCCACCGAAAGCTCGCCCACACCGTCCCAGCGGCCTTCATAGGCGATGCCGCCGGTCCATTGCCGCACATTGTCGTCCTGCTGCGGGCCGAAGTTGAGGGTGGGCGGCAGCACATTGGGGGCGACGCCGAGGATGTTGACCGGGCCGAGATCGACCGCCTGCGAGCCATCGAAGCGGCGATAGCCCTGGCGGCCGCGCAGCGTGGCGTGGATCTGGTGGCGGCGCGGGCCATCCTCAAACCGGCGGGTGAGGCGCAGCTCCCCGCTGGTGGAGGCGTTGTAGAGCGTGGGATCGCCAGTGATGCGCTGCGTGCCGGTGCCATCGGGCGCGGTGATGCGCACCACGTTGGCGAACTGGCCATTGACCACGCGCTGCGACCGGAACAGGCCGGCCCGCAGCAGCCAGCCATTGGTAATGGTCCAATCGGCAATCAGCCCGGCGTTCAATTCGGTGTCACCGCCGCGCGACCACCAGGGGCCGAAGAACTGCCGGCGCGGCAGGCGCGGCGGCAGGAAATTGCCCTGGGGCACCGAAATCGGGCCATGATCATCGATGGGCGTTTCGCGCACGGTGAAGAACGGCAGCAGGCTGAGGCGGGCCGAGGGTTTCCATTCGGCGATGAAGGCGCCTTCGACGCTGTGATCGCGGGTCTTGTTGAAGCCGTTTTCCAGCTGCATCCCGGCGCCCACCCCGATGCTGAGCGTGGAACTGACCGGCAGCGAGGCATCAAATTCGGCGGTGGGCGTGTGCCATGTGTTGTAGCCCACCAGCAGGCTGGCCGCCGCCTCCTGCCCCGGCCGGCGCAGACCCAGGTCAACGATGCCGGTGGGCGCCGGAAACGGGCTGCCCAACGCCGATGGCCCCACCCGGATGGCTGTCGCCCGCACCAGCCGGCTGGACGGCACGACGATGGGATCGAAATAAAGCCCATCGATCCGCACATTGCCTGCCACCACGGGGGAAAAGCCACGCACGCGCTCACGGCTGTACAGGCCCGACACTTCACGGCCAATGCTGGTGCCAAAGGCATCACCAGCCTGGCGCACGGCATTTTCGGCCGACCGGCTGCCAGTGGCGGCGACAGCCGGCGTATCGGTGGGGGTCGCATGTTCGGCATCGGGCACGTCGGCCGGCGGCGTGCTGTCGTTCGGGGCTGGCTGTGCCAGCGCCGGCGCCGCCATCAGCAGCGCCAGGAACAAGATGGGGGCCCCTGTCATGCCCCGTCCTTGGGCAGGCGGCCGGCCAGCGTCCAGCGGAAAAAGCGCGTATGCGGCGGCACCCTGTTCAAAAGTCCATGGTGAGATAGAGCTGCGCCACCCGGCCATCCAGCATGCCATAGGCGCCGGCGCCCTCCAGATAGACACCATTCACGCCGCCAGCGTTGAAGATCTGGGCGCGCAGCACGGCATCGCGGCCGGCCAGCCGGAAGCCATAGCGGGCGCCAAGATCAATGAACGTCTGCGCCGGGATGTGGACGGCGTTGTTCACGGTGGCGACCGTGCTGCTGTTGGCGAACAGGGCGATATCGAACGACAGGCCGGGCGCGAAGTGCGGCCGCCAATCGGCCGACAGGCTGAGCGTGCGGCGCACCGCGCCCACCGGCAGCGGGCCAGACACGCCCAGCGCCACCGCCTCGCCAGCCACACGCGGCGCGCTGAACACGCCGCCGGCCACGATCGACAGGCTGGGCGTGATCGGGCCGGCGATGCTGGCTTCCACGCCGCGGCTCACCACCTCGCCCAACGGGCCGAACCGCCCGCTGGCATCCAGGTTAAAATAGGGCTTGGCCAGCCGGAACACCCCGGCCACCAGCGTCAGATCACCAAGTGTCTGCCGCGCGCCGGCATCCACCTGCCGGGTGATGATCGCGGGCAGCGCCTCGTTGCGGTTGACGGCGTTGGCCGGCGCGATGCCGCTTTCCTCCAACCCGGTGACGAAGCCGCCATAGATTTCGGTGCCTTGGCCCAGCCTGATCGCCGCGTTGGCGTTGCCCAGCCACGGTGCGGCATCCACCGCCGTCTTGAAGCCGGGCAGGCCAATGCGCTTGGCATAGTCGCTCTTCTGCAGGCCGAGCGACAGCGTGCCGACGCCTTGCCAATTGCCTTCATAGCCGACAGCGCCGGTCCATTGCCGCACGCGGTCTTCCTCCTGCGCGCCGAAGCGGAACGCGGGCAGTGGCGCGCGCGACGGCGTGCCGATCGTCGTGTCGCCCAGATCGATGCTGTCACTGCCGCCAAAGCTCCGGAAGGCCTGGCGGCCCCGCAGCGCCAGGTGCAGTTGATGGCTGCGCGGGCCGTCGGCCAGGCTGCGGGTCAACCGCACTTCGCCGCTGTTCGACACGAAGAACAGGCGCGGATCCGCCAGGACCGTCTGCCGGGCGTGGCCATCGCTCCCGACCGCCTCCATCAGGTTGGAAAAATTCGTGGGAAAGGCCACCGACGACCGGAACAGGCCGGCCTTCAACTGCCAGCCCTGCGCGAGGGCCCAATCGGCGATCAGGCCGGCGTTGAGCTCGGTGTCGCGCCGCCGGGCCCAGGCCGGGCCGATGAAGCGGCGGCGCGGCGGATCGGGCGGCAGCATGTCACCGGCAGGCAGGAAGATCGGCCCGACATCATCGCGCGGGGTGACGGCAAGGCTGAGGAAGGGCGTCAGCGTCAGCGCGTCCGTTGCCCGCCAGCGGGCGATGAGGGCGCCTTCATATTTGTCATCGTGCGCGGCGTTGATGAAGCGTTCGCGGCTGATCATGGCGCCCAGGCCCAGGCTGAAGCGGCTGGACAGCGGCAGCGCCAGATCAAGTTCGGCAATGTGGCTGCCGAAACTGTCGAGGCTGGCCAGCGCTGATCCGGCGCGCTCGCGGCCCGGCACGCGCAGCGACAGATCGACGATGCCGGTGGGCGCCGGGAAGGGGCTGCCCAGCGCCGACGGGCCGATGCGGATGCTGGTGGCGCCGCTGATCCGGTCAGACGGGAAGATCACCGGATCGAAATACAGGCCTTCGATGCGCACATTGCCGGCCACCACCGGGGAGAAGCCACGGATATTGTCGGCAGCATAAAGGCCGATCTCCTCGCGGCCGATCACCGTGCCGAAGGCATCGCTGGCGCCGCGCACGGCGTTCTCCCCGGCGCGGTTGCCGGCGGCTGGGGTTTCGACGGGCGGCGGCAGGCTGGCAGGCGCTGCGGTCTGCGCTGCGGCGGCCTGGGCCAGCAACAGGGCATACAGGATCGCGCCGGCCAGGGCAGTGCCGGGGGCGGGCAGGGCCATGGGGTGATTCCGGATATCTTGCTGTGTCGCGCCCCTAATACGGCAAGAGCCGGCAGGCAAGCGCCCGCCGGCTCCAGCAGGTTGATTTTGCACTTGTCAGTAGCGGTAATGATCCGGCTTGAACGGGCCGGCTTCGCCAACGCCGATATAGGCGGCCTGCTTGGGGTTCAGCGTGGTCAGCTTCACGCCCAGCTTGTCGAGGTGCAGGCGGGCGACCTTCTCGTCGAGATGCTTGGGCAGCACATAGACCTTGTTCTCGTACTGCTCGCCCTTGGTCCACAGCTCGATCTGGGCCAGCACCTGGTTGGTGAAGCTGGCCGACATGACGAAGCTGGGGTGGCCGGTGGCGCAGCCCAGGTTGACCAGCCGGCCCTTGGCCAGCACGATGATCTGGTTGCCATCGGGAAACTCGACGATGTCGGTGCCCGGCTTCACTTCGGTCCACTTGTAGTTGGACAGGGCGGAAATCTGGATCTCGCTGTCGAAGTGGCCGATGTTGCAGACGATGGCGTTGGGGCGCATCGCCATCATGTGCTCGGCCGTGATGACATCCATGTTGCCGGTGGCGGTGACGAAGATGTCGGCGCGCTTCACCGCCTCTTCCATGGTGACGACCTCGAAGCCTTCCATGGCGGCCTGCAGCGCGCAGATCGGGTCAATCTCGGTCACCATCACGCGGGCGCCGCCGTTGCGCAAGCTGTGCGCCGAACCCTTGCCGACATCGCCAAAACCGGCAACGCAGGCGACCTTGCCAGCCAGCATCACATCGGTGGCGCGGCGGATGGCATCAACCAGGCTTTCCTTGCAGCCATAAAGATTGTCGAACTTGGACTTGGTGACGCTGTCGTTGACGTTGATCGCCGGGAACGGCAGCCGGCCCTGCTTGGCCAGTTCATACAGGCGGTGGACGCCGGTGGTGGTTTCTTCCGAAACGCCCTTCAGATTCTTCACCGTCTGGGTGAGGTAACCGGGGCGGGCGGCGACAAAGGCCTTGAGCGCGCGCTGGAACTCCACCTCTTCGGCATTTTCCGGCTCGCCCATGGTCTCGCCAGCTTCCAGCCGGGCGCCCCACAGCGCGAACATGGTGGCATCCCCGCCATCGTCGAGGATGATGTTGGCGGTCTCGTCACCCCAGTCAAAGATGCGGCCGACATAGTCCCAATAATCCGCCAGGCTCTCACCCTTGATGGCATAGACCGGGATGCCGCGCGCGGCGATGGCGGCGGCGGCATGATCCTGGGTGGAAAAGATGTTGCAGGTGGCCCAGCGCACATCGGCGCCCAGCTCGACCAGCGTTTCGATCAGCACTGCGGTCTGGATCGTCATGTGCAGCGACCCGGTGATGCGCGCGCCCTTCAGCGGCTGGGACGCGCCAAATTCGTCACGCAGCGCCATCAGGCCGGGCATTTCGGTTTCGGCGATGGCAATCTCGCGGCGGCCAAAATCGGCCAGGCTGAGATCGGCGATGGCATGGTCGGCCATGGGAATGGTTCCTGTGCAAGGCAAATGCGTTTGTCGCGTCCCTAGAGCGCTGACGGAAACCGAGCAAGCATAAAGATTGCTTTATATGATACGGCAAATCAGCGACCGAGCTGGGCGCGCAGGAAATCCAGCCCGGCGCGGATCTTGGGCGGCAACAGCGTGCGGCTGGCATAGAGCAGCCAGGCATTGCTGCCAAAGGCGGTGCTGCTGGCCTCGTGATCGGGCAACAACGACACCAGCTGGCCGGCCGCCAGCGCATCGGCCACCAGCCAATCGGTGAGCAGCGTGGCGCCCAACCCGGCGATGCAGGCGGCCTTCACCGCCATTGGCGAGGAAATGGCGATGGGACCATCCACCGCCACGGTCTCCGCACCGCCGCCGGGCCCGGAAAAGCGCCACTGCCGCCGCTGCAGCGGGCCGGCAAACAACAGGCAGGGCTTGCCGGCCAGATCGACGGGGGCCGAAACCGGGCCATGTCGTGCCACCCAGGCCGGCGCGGCATAGACATGATAGCGGCTGGGGTGCAGCGGCACACCGATCAGGCCGGGCGGGATGGTGGGGGACATGCGGATGGCGATGTCCACCGGCTCGGTGACGAGATCAACCAGCCGATCGGTCAGGATCAGCTCCACCTCAAGTCCCGGATGCGCCGCGCGCAGCGCCGGCAGCAAGGGCACCAGCCGGATCGTGCCATAGGCGACAGAGGCGCTGATCGTCAGCCGGCCAGCCACGGTGCTGCCGCGCGCCATTTCCGCCGCGCCGGCCAGATCGCGCACCAGCGGCTCCACGGTGGCCAGATACCGGCTGCCGGCCTCGGTCAGGGCGAGGCGGCGGGTGGTGCGCTGGAACAGGCGGAAGCCCAGCTCGGCCTCCAGCCCGGCGATGGCGCGGCTGACCAGGCTTGGGTCCACCACCCGCTGGCGCGCCACCGGGGCAAAGCCGCCGGCATGGGCGACATCGATGAACAGGCGCAGGGTGGCAAGCTCCATGGTGGCATTATTGATGCAATTTCTGCATGAAACAATGGCACGGGCGCCGGTTTTTCGCTCCTCCGGTCCGGAATATTCCGGCTGCAGCAGAAACGCTGCTGAGACAGAGGAGAGAGACGATGATGATTCGCAACAGCATTGCCCTGGTGACGGGCGCCAACCGCGGCATTGGTGCCGCCATGGTCGATGCCCAGCTCGCCGCCGGTGCCGCCAAGGTCTATGCCGCCGCCCGCCAGCCGGTTGCGCACGCCGATCCGCGCGTGGTGCCGCTGGAGCTTGATGTGGCCGATCCGGCCGCCATTGCCGCCGCTGCCGAACGGGCTGGCGATGTCACATTGCTGATCAACAATGCCGGCGTGCTGGAAGGCGGCGACATTTTCACCGCCGGTGCCGATGCGGTGGAACGCCAGCTGGTGGTCAACGGCCTTGCCCCGCTGCGGCTGGCGGCGGCCTTTGCCCCGGCGCTGCGGCGCAGCCAGGGCGCGATTGCCAATATCCTGTCGGTGGTGGCGCTGGCGCCGATGCCGGGACTCGCCAGCTACAGCGCCAGCAAGGCGCTCGCCGCCTCGCTCACCGGATCGCTGCGGGCCAGCCTGGCCGGCGACGGAGTCAGCGTCCACGCCGTGTTCCCCGGCCCGGTTGACACCGACATGGCCGCGGAGATCGACATGCCGAAAACCAGCCCGGCCGATGTGGCCGCCGCCGTGCTGGCCGGGATCGAAGCCGGCGATGCCGAAATCTTCCCGGATGCGTTCGCCCGCCAGGTCGCGGCCGGCTGGGCTCAGGATCCCCGCGCGGTGGCGGCGCAATTTGCCGCCTGATCAACGCCGGGCTGGAAATGCGGCGCGCACCTTGCCAAGGTGCGCGCCGTTGCCGTTTTGGGGAGATGATGGCCGTGCGCCTTTTTGCCGTGAGTGTGATGCTGATGTCTGCTGCTGCCGCTGTTGCCGCCCCGATTGCCTACCCGGCCACCAAGACCGGCCCGGAGGTGGAGGCCCGCCACGGCATCAGCGTACCTGATCCCTATCGCTGGCTGGAAGCCGATGTGCGCACCGAACCGCAGGTGGCGAACTGGGTGGAGTCGCAGAACCAGGTGACCATGGGCTATCTTGCCGGCCTGCCGAAGCGCGAGGCCATCCGGCAGCGCCTGACCGAGCTGTATAATTTCGAACGCTTCGGCCTGCCGCGCGTGCGCGGCGGCGTGCAGTTCTTCACCCGCAATTCCGGCCTGCAGAACCAGTCCGTCCTCTATGTCCAGGCGCCGGGGGCCGAGCCGCGCGTGCTGATCGATCCCAATCCCTGGGCGAAGGATGGCGCCACCGCGCTGGCCGAATGGCAGCCGTCGGAGGATGGCAAGCTGCTGGTCTATGCCGTGCAGGATGGCGGCACCGATTGGCGCACGCTCAAGCTGCGCGACGTGGCGACCGGCCAGGACCTGCCCGACGTGATCGAATGGGTGAAATCCAGCGCCATCGCCTGGAAAAAGCATGGTTCGGGCTTCTACTACAGCCGCTTCCCCGAACAGGCCGGGCCGAAATATCTCGGCGTCAGCCTCAACCAGAAGCTTTATTTCCACAAGCTGGGCACGCCGCAATCGGCCGACACGCTGATCTTTGAAACGCCGGAGCATCCCAAGCGCGGCCATTTCGGCCAGGTGACGGACGATGGCCGCTGGCTGCTGATCATCACCGCCGAAGGCACCGACGACCGTTATGAGGTGCGGATTGCCGATATCGCCAAGGGTGAGAAACCACGCGCGCTGGTGACCGGGCTTGATCATGACTGGTCGCTGGCCGGTTCAAACGGCGACATGCTCTATTTCCGCACCAACAAGGACGCGCCGCGCGGCCGCATCGTGGCGATGAACGCGCTGACCGGCGCAATCACCGAAGTGGTGGGCCAGGGGCCGGCCACGCTGAACAGCGCCTCGCTGCTCGGCAATCGGCTGGTGGCGGAAACGCTGGAAGACGCCAAATCGGTGGTGCGTCTCTATGCGCTTGACGGCAAGCCGCTGGGCGTGGTGCCGCTGCCCGGCATCGGCACCGCCGGCGGATTTGAATCGTCGGAAGACGGCAAGACCTATTTCGGCTTCTCCAGCTTTGCGACGCCGGCTTCGATCTGGCGTTATGATGCGGCCAGCAACCAGGTGGAGCTGGTGCGCCAGGCCAAGGTCGCCTTCAACCCGGCCGATTACACGGTCAGCCAGATCTTCTACGCCTCCAAGGATGGCACCAAGGTGCCGATGTTCGTGGCGCACCGCAAGGATCTGGACCTGTCGAAGCCGCACCCGACCCTGCTGTACAGCTATGGCGGGTTCAACATCAGCCAGACGCCGGGCTTCAGCGTCAGCCGGCTGGTGTGGATGGAAATGGGCGGCGTGTTCGCGCTGGCCAATATCCGTGGTGGCGGCGAATATGGCAAGGCCTGGCACGATGGCGGCCGCCTGCTCAACAAGCAGAATGTGTTCGATGATTTCATCGCCGCCGGCGAAGCGCTGGTGGCCAAGGGCATCACCACCAAGGGCCAGCTCGCCATCCAGGGCGGCTCCAACGGCGGCCTGCTGGTGGGCGCCGTCACCAACCAGCGTCCCGATCTGTTCGCCGCCGCGCTGCCGGCGGTGGGCGTGATGGACATGCTGCGCTATGCCAACTGGACCGCCGGCCGCTATTGGGTGGATGATTATGGCGATGTGACGAAGCCGGAATTCTTCCGCTACAATCTTGCCTACAGCCCCTATCACAACGTGAAATCGGGCAAGGATTACCCCGCCATCCTGGTGACGACGGCCGACACCGATGACCGGGTGGTGCCGGGTCACAGCTTCAAATATGCCGCCGCGCTGCAGGCCGCCAAAATTGGCGACAAGCCGCACCTGATCCGCATCGAGACGCGCGCCGGCCATGGCAGCGGCAAGCCGACCGACAAGATCATCGCCGAGGCTGCTGATCTGTGGGCGTTTGCCGGATACTGGACGGGGCTCACCAAATAGGAGATGCAGAATGGCCAGCGTCACCCTCCATCCGATCGGGCAGGTCCATGGCGGACGGATCGAAGCGACCGACGACGACTGGGGGGCAAGCCGCGCCGTGATCCGGCTTGATCCAGCGCGCTTCACGGCCGATGCGCTGCTCGGCCTCGATGCGTTCAGCCATGCCGAAGTGATCTTCCTGTTTGATCAGGTGACCGATGATCAGATCACCACCACGGCGCGCCACCCGCGTGGCAACCCCGATTGGCCGCGCGTGGGCATCTTTGCCCAGCGCGGCAAGAACCGGCCCAACCGGCTGGGCATCACCGTCTGCCGCATCATCGCGGTGGACGGCCTGACACTGGAAGTGGAAGGGCTTGATGCCATCGACGGCACCCCCGTGCTCGACATCAAGCCGGTGATGGCCGGATTCCTGCCGCGCGGCGATGTGCGCGAGCCTGATTGGGCCCGCGCCATCATGGCCGATTATTGGTGAAACAGCTTGGCGGTGGCCCAGGTGCCCACCGCCGCCGTGCTGCCGGTCAACACCGTGCCCCAGATCAGATCGAGCACCGTCACCTTCAGGCTCCACACCTTCAGGGTCGCATAATTGGTGAAATCATAGGTGGCATAGCAGAGGAAGCCCAGGATGGCGCCCTGCAGCGCCGCCTTGGCCACGCCCTCCGTCAGGCCCGGCCACACCGCGAAATAGACGATGCCGCCGATATAGAGGGTATAGAAGATCATTGCCGGCACCAGGCGGAAGCCGTTTTCCATCATCACCGGGCCGATTTCCGGCTTGTACAGGCGCGGCGCCATGTTGATCAGCCACACCGCATCGATGGCGGCAAAGGCGGCAAGGGTCAGGCCATAGGCAGCAAACATCTTCATCATGCCGCCGCCATAGCCGGTGTCGCAGGCGATGACACGTCAATTGACTTTGCCACCCGCCATCCGCGATGCTGTGTCGCGTGACAAACCAAGGCAGCCGGGCCAGAGCTGCCGTGTTGCTTTGGGGGACGACCATGACGGCGATGCGGAAAAGCTGGCTTTCGGCCGTGCTGGAATGGCTGCTGGTGCAGTTTTTCCGGGTCATGGGCTGGAAGGCGGTGGCGGAACGGCCGATCCCCAGGAAGGCCGTGATAATCGCGGCGCCGCACACCAGCAACTGGGATTTCGTCTATTATATCGGCCTCACCCGCGAACTGGGCATCGAAACCAGCTTCATGGCCAAGCGCCAGCTGTTCCGCTGGCCGCTGGGCAATTTCATGCGCCAGATGGGCGGCGTGGAGGTGAACCGCGAGGCCGGTGGCAATTATGTCCAGGCGATGATCGACGAGTTCAACCGGCGCGAAGATTTCCTGCTGACCATCGCACCCGAAGGCACGCGCAAATCGGTCGGCCAGTGGAAAACCGGTTTCTACCATATCGCGCTCGGCGCCAAGGTGCCGCTGATCATCGGCATGATGGATTATGCCAAGAAGACCGGCGGCCTCGGCGTCGCCTTCATGCCCACCGGCGACTATGCGGCCGACATGGCGCGGGTGGAGGAATTTTATCGCTCCACCACGCCCAAGCATCCGGACAAGGCGATGAAATCCATCGTCGCCGCCAGCGTCAAAAGCTTCGACAAGGCCGCCTGAAGACCCGACCCCATGCTGATCGATCTTGCCATCACCCTTGCCGCCGTGATCGCGCTGATGGGCGCCTGCTGGTGGGCCAGCCTGTCCATCCGCGATGTCTCATTCATCGATGCCATCTGGGCCTATGGCATGGTCTATGCCGTGGCGATCGCTGCCGTGCTGAACGGCGGGCCGGCCGGCCAGGCGGGCGTTTGGCTGGTCGCGCTGGTGGCGCTGTGGGGCCTGCGGCTGGGCACCCATCTCATCACCCGCTGGCGCCGGCTGGGTCGGGATCCGCGCTATGAGAAGATCCTGGGCCACGCGATCGACAAACAGGGCATGAGCTTTGCCAAGGCGGCCTGGGTGAGGGCCTTTGGCATGCAGGGGCCATTGCTGTGGGGCGTGTGCCTGCCGGCGCAGACGGGCGTGTTGGCCGATGATGGCGGCCCGCTGCCGTGGTGGGGCCTCGCCGGCGCGGCGGTCGCCCTCATCGGCATCGCCTTTGAAACCATCGGCGACGCCCAGCTGGAAGCCTTCCGCGCCGATCCCGCCAACAAGGGGCGGGTGATGGACAAGGGGCTGTGGCGCTACACCCGCCACCCCAATTATTTCGGCGATTTCACCGCCTGGTGGGGCATTTTCATCGTCGGGCTGGCCGCCGGGGCCCCGGTGTGGACCATCATCGGCCCGCTGTTCCTGTCCTTCACGCTCACCAAATGGTCCGGCGCGCCGATGCTGGAACACAGCCTCAAGAAACACCGGCCGGGTTATGAGGACTATATCCGCCGCACCTCCGGCTTCTTCCCGCTGCCGCCGAAAAAGGGCTGAATCACCCGGAACGAACCCGTTCGAACAGCCACACGCGCACCGCGCTTGAAAGGTTGGTGGTACGCGCCTCGTCGATTTCTGCGACCAGCGCGGCCAGCGACTTGCCCTCCGCCGCTGCCGCCTCGTTCAGGGCCTGCCAGAAGATCGGTTCCAGCGTCAGGCTGGTGGCATGGCCCTGGATGGTGAGGCTGTATTTGCGGGGGCTCATTTCAATTCCGCAAGGCAATGCCGCGGGCAAAGCCCGCGGCTGACGTCGAAGCGGTTCGGCTGGCCGGTGCGCCAGCCGCCCGCCCGGCCGCGCTTGCGCCTGTCGGCGCGCGGCCCGCGCGCTCGCGGCGCTGCGCTTCAATACATATGCTGCCCACCGTTCACCGACATCGTCGATCCGGTGATGAACCCGGCATCCTCGCTGGTGAGGAACGCCACCGCCCGGGCGATCTCGTTCGCCTGGCCCAGCCGGCCGACCGGGATCTTGGCGACGATCTTGGCCAGCACGTCGGCCGGCACCGCAGCCACCATATCGGTATCGATATAGCCCGGCGCAATCGCGTTGGCGGTGATGCCAAAGCGCGCACCTTCCTGCGCCAGCGCCTTGGTGAAGCCATGGATGCCCGATTTGGCGGCGGCATAATTGACCTGGCCATATTGGCCAGCCTGGCCGTTGATGCTGCCAATCTGCACATAACGGCCCCAGCCGCGTTCCTTCATGCCCGCGAACGTCGCCTTGGCCATGTTGAAACAGCCGCCGAGGTTGACCCGGATCACCTCGTCCCACGCCTCCCAGCTCATCTTCATCAGTGTGCCGTCGCGGGTGATGCCGGCGTTGTTGACGACGATATCGATGGGACCCAGATCAGCCGCCACCTGCGCGCAGCCATCCAGGCAGGCCTGATGATCGGCGACATTCCACTTGTAGCTCTTGATGCCGGTCTTTTCGGTGAAGGCGCGCGCCTTGTCATCGCTGCCGCCATAATTGGCCGCCACCGTCACGCCCGCATCACGCAACGCCAGGCTGATCGCCTCGCCGATGCCGCGCGTGCCACCCGTCACCACTGCCACTCGTGCCATAGCTCACCCAATGTCCGCAGCCGGGGTTGATCCCCGGACAGGCTGGCACTTTGAGCCGGAACCGCAATCGATTCAATGGGCCGAAGGGCTGAAAATCAGGCCCAGCCGGCCAGTTCGCGGCGCACGATGGCTTCCAGCATGGCCATACCGGTCTCGCCGGCATTCAGGCAGGGGATATAGGCAAAATCGCTGCCGCCGGCCTCCAGAAACTCGTCGCGGCCTTCCATCGCCACCTCTTCCAGCGTTTCCAGGCAATCGGCGGCAAAGCCGGGGCACACCACGGCGATCTTCTTCACGCCCTCCTTGGGCAGATTCAGCAGCGTGTCGTCGGTGTAGGGCTTCAACCATTCCGCCCGGCCGAAACGCGACTGAAAGGTGACCTTCACCGGCAGCCCCAGTACCGCCTGCAGCAGCCGACCGGTTTTCAGGCACTGGCAGTGATAGGGATCGCCTGCCTCCAGCGTGCGCAGCGGCATGCCGTGGAAACTGGTGACGATCAGATCGGGCACGAAATCCAACCCGGCCAGCCCATCGCGGATCGATTGCGCCAGCGCACGCACATGATCGGGATTGTCGTAATAAGGCGCCAGCGTGCGCAGCGCCGGTTGCCAGCGCATGCCCATCAGCACCCGCGCCGCCTCGTCCACCACCGTGGCATTGGTGGCAGCCGAATATTGCGGATAAAGCGGCGCGAGCAGGATGCGGTCGCAGCCGGCCTTCATCAACGCCTCCAGCCGCTCCCCGATCGACCGCGTGCCATAACGCATCGCCCAATCGACCTGCACCGCATCGCCCAGCCGGCCCTGCAGCGCCTCGGCCTGCTGGCGCGTGTAGACGGTGATGGGTGAGCCATCGGGCAGCCACACCTTGGCATAATTGGCCGCCGTGGTGCGCGGGCGGACGTTCAGGATCAACAGGTTGAGGATTGGCCGCCAGATCCACTGCGGAATCTCGATCACACGCGGGTCCGACAGGAATTCGCGCAGGAAGCGCCGCACCGAAGGCACATCCGGCGCATCGGGCGACCCCAGATTGACCAGCAGCACACCCACGCGCCCAGCCTTCACCGGCACGTGATCGGCTGGCAGCGCCAGCGGCGGCAGGTTCATGGGGCCGCTCATGCCGGGAACAGCGGCAGCGACTGCCAGCGCTTGCCCGTGGCAGCGGCGAGCGCATTGGCCACGGCCGGCGCAATCGGCGGCGTGCCGGGTTCGCCGATGCCACCGGGATCGGCATCGGACGCAATGATTTCAACCTCGATCTCGGGACAGTCGGCCATGGTGATCAGTGGATAGGCGTGGAAATTGTCTTGCTCCACCACGCCTTGGGCAAAACTGATGCGGCCGAACAGCGCGGCCGACAGGCCATAGATGATGCCGCCTTCGATCTGGGCCGTCACCGTATCCGGGTTGATCACCCGGCCACAGTCCACCGCCGCCCACACCCGCGTCACCTGCGGGCGGCCCTGCGGCGGCACCACCACCTCGGCAATCTGGGCGACAATGCTGCCAAAGCTTTCGACCAGCGCGATCCCGCGCGCCGTCACCGGCTGGCCAGCCTCCCCCTCATCACGGCCCAGCGGCCCGCCCATTTCCAGCACGGTGCGCAGCACGGCGGCATGGCGCGGCCTGTCCTTCAACATCGCCAGCCGGAAGGCGCCCGGATCAGCCTTGGCCGCCAGCGCCAGTTCATCAACAAAGCGCTCGACGATGAAACCGGTGAAACTGTGCCCCACGCTGCGCCAGAAACCCAGCGGCGCGGTGCAATCGGCCAGCACATGGCTCACGCGGCAATTGGGAATGGCATAAGGCAGTTCCACCGCGCCTTCGATGGCGCCCGCCCCCGCCGACGGCCGGCCCATCAGACTGCCCACGTTGCGCCCGGCAAAGGCGGTGCCCACATCCGGCACGGCGATGGCACAATTCCACGCGGTGATCCCGGCCGGCGTGGCACTGCCGTGCAGGCGGGCGGCCACGGCGGGGCGATACATGTCGTGGCCGAAATCCTCTTCGCGGCTCCAGATCAATTGCACCGGCCGGCCAACCCGCTGGGCGATGATCGCGGCCTGGGCACAGGCATCGCCTTCCACCTTGCGGCCGAAACCACCACCGATCAGCGTGGGGTGCACCACCACATCATCAGCATCGATATCCAGCGCCGCCGCCACCGCCCGCGCGGCCAGGCTGGCGCTCTGCGTCGGGGCCCAGATTTCGGCGCCATCGTCGGTGATGCGCGCCGTGGCCGTCATCGGCTCCAGGCAGGCATGGGCCAGGAACGGCAGGCTATAGTCAGCGGTCACCACGCCCGGACCGGCCAGTTTCCCGGCCACATCTCCATCCTCGCGCACCACCTTGCCGATCTGGCCGGTCGGAGCAAAACCCTTGCCACCACTTTGCAAACCGGCCTTCACTGCGGCCTCCAGCCAGGGGCCGGGGGCATTGTCCACCGCGGTCCAGCGCGGTTTGGCGGTCGCCAGATGGCGTTGCGCTGCAAACCAGCTGTCGCCCACACAGGCAATGAAGTCCGGGCCGTCAACCCAGGTCAGTCCGCGGGGCGGCGGCGGGCAATCACAACTGTCCAGCCGCGCCCCGGCGGGCGCCTGGCGGATCGCAGCATAGGCCAGGCCCGGCAGCCGCACATCAATGCCAAAGCGCGCCGATCCATCCACCTTGCCCGGCACATCCAGCCGCATCACCGGTTCCCCGGCCAACAGCCGGCGGGTGCGCAGCGGCGGATCATCGGGCGCGTCAGCGGGATCGACCGCGCCGATGATGGCATGAAATGGCAGGCGATTGGCCTTGTAGGTGACAAAGCCGCCAGCCGTGTCACACTCTGTCCAGTCCACATCCCAGCGGCGGGCGGCCGCCTTCACCAGCATCACGCGGGCCGCGGCCCCGGCCACGCGGAGCGGCATTTCCCAGCCTCGCACGCTGTTCGATCCGCCGGTGATCTGGAATTCCAGCAGCCGCCCCAGTTGCCGCCCGGCGCCCAGCACCAGGCTGCGCATCGGCTCGGTCAGGCCGGTGGCCGGCCCCAGCGCCAGGCCGGGATTGGCATAATCCGGGCCCAGTGGCGCCGGTTCCACTGCCACCGTCCGCCAATCGGCACCCAGTTCATCGGCCACGATCTGGGCCAGCGCCGACCAGATGCCCTGGCCCATTTCGGCCTGGGCCACCGCCACCGTCACCCGGCCATCGGCGGCAATCTTCACATAGGCGTTGAGCAGCGCCTCGCCCTCGCCGGCGGCCCAGTTGAAGCGGCGGGCGCGCGGCCACAGCCCCCAGCCAACAGCCAGCCCCGCCCCCGCCACCGCCGCGATCAGCAGGTTGCGGCGGGTCAGGCCGGCACGAAGCCGGCCAGACGGGCGGGAGGGAGGCGGCATGGCGGGCGGGGTTCGGTTCAGGCGAGTTGGCCCAGCAGATGCTCGGCCGACGACACGCCAAAGGCGCCCGGCGGCTCGATGTTCAGTCCGGTGACCGTGCCATCCTTGACGATCATCGAAAAGCGCTGGCCGCGCAGGCCCATGCCGAAATTGCTGCCATCAAAGGTGAGGCCCAGCGCCTTGGAGAAATCGCCATTGCCATCGGCGATCATCGTCACCTTGCCGTCAACGCCGGCCGATTTGCCCCAGGCCGCCATCACGAAGGCATCGTTGACCGACACGCAGACAATCTCGTCCACGCCCTTGGCGGCCAGCGCTTCGGCATTGTCGACATAGCCGGGCAGATGCCGGGCCGAGCAGGTGGGGGTGAAGGCGCCGGGCACCGAAAACAGCGCCACGGTGCGGCCATTAAACAGATCGGCCGTGCTGAGCGGTGCCGGGCCATCGGCCGTGGCCTTGATCAGGGTCATTGCCGGAACCTTGTCGCCAACATTGATGCTCATCGGGGCTCTCCTGCATGGGGCGCCGGGACCATGATTGCCGGGCGCGATTGCCGTTCTTCCCTAGCCTTGCCCCCCTCATCCGTCCAGCGCGCCTTGTCCGGGCCGTGGGCATAATCAGAGGAGTGCGCGGGTGCCGCGTTGCCGCGTCAGCGGCCGCGCCTTATGCTGGCGATGTGGAAACGCCTCCCTTCCTGTCCGGCCAGCTGCTGCTGTCCATGCCCGGCATCGGTGATGACCGGTTTGACCGCACGGTGATCGCCATGTGCCTGCACGATGACCAGGGCGCGCTGGGGCTGGTGGTCAACAAGCCGATGCCCGATCTCACCCTGCACGGCCTGCTCGACCAGCTCGACATCGCGCCCGGTGCCGCCGCCGATGTGCCGGTGCTGGCCGGCGGCCCGGTGGAACCGGGGCGCGGCTTCGTGCTGCACGAGGCCGATTATGCCGCCGCCGGTACCATCCAGGTCGGCAGCGCCTGGGCCTTCACCTCCACGCTCGACATCCTGCACGCCATCACCCGCGGCGAAGGCCCGCGGCGCTGGCACATGCTGCTGGGCTATGCCGGCTGGGGCGCGGGGCAACTGGATGGCGAAATGCGCCAGCACGGCTGGCATCTCGCCCCCGGCGATGCCGCCACCGTGTGGGATGTGGCGCCCGATCGCCGCTGGGAACGCGCCTTCGCCCTGACCGGCGTGGCGGTGGCCAATCTGGTCGCCACACCCGGCCGGGCCTGAGAGTGGATCACCCCATCACGAAGGCATTCAGCTTGTTGCCATCCGGATCGCGGAAATAGCCGGCGTAAAAACCCGAATCGCCGCGCGGGCCGGGCGGGCCTTCGCAGGTGCCGCCATTGGCCAGGGCCAGCGCGTGAATGCGGTCCACCTGGGCGCGGTCCTTCGCTTCGAGCGCGACCATCACGCCATTGCCGACACTGGCCGGGTTGCCATCAAACGGTTTGGTGGCCGCAATGCCGGCCGGGCCGTTCATCGTGCCCCACGCAATGAAATTGTCGAACTCCATCATGCGCCCCGTGCCAAGCTCGGCGGCGATCGGATCATAGAATCGCGCGGCCCGCGCAATGTCGTTGGTGCCCACGGTAACGTAACCGATCATCTCGTCCTCCTTGCTGAGAACACGAACATATCAGGAACAATTGCGAGTCGCCACACGGAATCCACCATCCGGCTTGCACAGGCGCTGCCAAGCCGTTATGGGCCGCGCTTCGCATGAACCGGACCGCCTGGCCACAAGGGCTGCCATGGCGGTTCTTGATGCGTCTTTCGGCATGGTGCCGATGAAGGAGACCGAAATGCCCAAGATGAAGACCAAGAGCGGGGTCAAGAAGCGCTTCAAGATCACCGCCTCGGGCAAGATCAAGCATGGTGTGGCCGGCAAGCGCCACCGCCTGATCAGTCACAACAGCAAGTATATTCGTCAGAATCGCGGCACCGAAGTGCTGGCGAAGGCCGATACCGCCCGGGTGCACGCCTGGGCGCCCTATGGCCTGAAGTAAGGAGGCACATCCATGCGTATCAAACGTGGTGTGACCACCCGCGCCAAGCACAAGCGCATTCTCGACGCCGCCAAGGGCTTTTACGGCCGCCGCAAGAACACCATCCGCATTGCCAAGCAGGCGGTGGAGAAGGCCGGCCAATACGCCTATCGCGACCGCAAGGTGAACAAGCGCAATTTCCGCGCCCTGTGGATCCAGCGCATCAACGCCACCGTGCGCGAAGAAGGCCTGACCTATTCGCAGTTCATGAACGGCGTGAAGCTGGTTGGCCTGGAGCTGGACCGCAAGGTGATGGCCGATCTGGCCATGAACCAGCCGGAAAGCTTTACCGCCATCATCGGCCAGGTGAAGGCCGCTCTTGAGGCGAAGGCCGCGTAAACCGCGCAGCCAAGACAGCTGAAAGGGGCGCGCGCCTTCACGGGCGCGCGCCCTTTTTGCGTTTCATGATCCCAGACAGGCCCCGATGATGACAGACACCAGCCAGTTGCAGGCCGACCTGCTCGCCCAGATCGCCGCCGCCGATACGCCCGATGCGCTGGAAGCCGTGCGCGTCGCCGCCATGGGCAAGCAGGGCCAGGTCACCCAGTTGCTGAAGACCCTGGGCGGCATGAGCCCCGAAGACCGCGCCGTGGCCGGCCCGGCCTTCAACGGCCTGCGCGAAGCCATCACCGCAGCGCTGGCCGCGAAAAAGGCCGCGCTGGACGAGGCGGCGCTGAATGCCAAGCTGGCCGCCGAGAAGCAGGACATGACCCTGCCGGTCAGCCTGCCGGCCACCGGCACCATCCACCCGATTTCCCAGGTGATGGACGAGCTGGCCGGAATCTTCGCCGATCTGGGCTTCGCCGTGGCAAGCGGGCCGGAGATCGAGGACGACTGGCACAATTTCACCGCGCTCAACATCCCGGAAAGCCATCCGGCGCGCGCAATGCACGACACGTTCTACATCGATGGCCAGCCCAACATGGTGCTGCGCACCCACACCAGCCCGGTGCAGATCCGCACCATGGTGGGGCAGAAGCCGCCCATTCGCATCATTGCGCCGGGCCGCGTCTATCGCAGCGATTCCGATGCCACCCACACGCCGATGTTCCACCAGATCGAAGGCCTGGTGATCGACAAGGGCATCACGCTGGCGCACCTCAGGTGGACGCTGGAAACCTTCATCAAGGCCTTTTTCGAGGTCGATGATGTCGTGCTGCGCTTCCGCCCTAGCTATTTCCCGTTCACCGAACCGTCGGTGGAGGTCGATGTTGGCTACTCAGCCAAGACCGGCAAGCCGGCCGGACAGGGCCAGGTGGACAAGTGGCTGGAGGTGCTGGGCAGCGGCATGGTCCACCCACGCGTGATCGCCGCCTGTGGGCTGGATCCCAACGAGTGGCAGGGTTTTGCCTTTGGCACCGGGGTCGATCGCCTCGCCATGCTGAAATATGGCCTCACCGATCTGCGCGCCTTCTTCGATGGCGATATCAAGTGGCTGAAGCACAATGGCTTCTCCGCTTTTGACCTGCCCTCCATTTCTGCCGGAGCAACCCCGTGAAGTTCACCCTGTCCTGGCTGAAGGATCATCTCGAGACCACGGCCAGCGTCGCCGAGATCGCCGACGCGCTGACCCGCTGTGGCCTTGAGGTGGAAGGCATCGAGAACCCGGCCGAAGCACTTGGCGCCTTCACCATCGCCCATGTGCTGACGGCGGAGCGCCACCCGCAAGCCGACAAGCTGCAGGTGCTCAGTGTCGACACCGGCGGCGGCACCCCCGTGCAGGTGGTGTGCGGCGCGCCCAACGCCCGCGCCGGCATGAAGGGCGTGTTTGGCGCGCCCGGCACCTTTGTGCCCGGCAGCGGCATCACCCTGAAGGTGGCGGCCATCCGCGGCGTCGAATCGAAGGGCATGATGTGCTCCATGCGCGAGCTCGAGCTGTCCGAGGAACATGACGGCATCATCGCCCTGCCCGACGATGCACCGGTGGGCGCGCGCTATGTCGATTGGGCCGGCCTGAATGACCCGGTGTTCGATATCGCCATCACGCCCAACCGCCAGGAATGCCTCGGCGTGCTCGGCATTGCGCGCGACTTGGCCGCGGCGGGCGTTGGCACGCTGAAGGCCCGCACGATTGCGCCGGTCGCGGGCTCGTTCCCGATGCCGCGCCCGATCACCATCGCGGATGAAGAAGGCTGCCCCGCCTTCGCCGGCCGGGTGGTGCGCGGTGTGACCAACGGCCCGTCGCCCGATTGGCTGCAACGCCGGTTGCGCGCCGTGGGCCTGCGCCCGATCTCGGCGCTGGTCGACATCACCAACTTCCTGTCCATCGACAGTGGCCGGCCGCTGCACGTCTATGACGTGGCCAAGCTCAACGGCGGCCTCACCGCCCGCCGCGCCCGTGCCAGCGAAACCGTGCTGGCCCTCAATGGCAAGACCTATGCGCTCGACGAGACCATGACCGTGATCGCCGATGATGCAGAGGTGCACGACATTGGCGGCATCATGGGCTGCGAGCACAGCGGCTGTTCGGAAGCCACCACCGAGGTGCTGATCGAGGCGGCCTATTTCACCCCCGAACGCATCGGCGCCACCGGCCGCAAGCTGGGCATCAACAGCGACGCCCGCGCCCGCTTCGAACGCGGGGTAGATCCCGAGCTCGTCGTCCCTGGCCTCGAGCTGGCGACACGGATGGTGCTTGATTTGTGCGGCGGCGAGCCGTCTGACATGGTGCTGGCCGGCAGCATTCCCGACACCGCGCGCAGCATCGCCTATCGCCCGTCGCGGGTTGCCGGCCTGGCCGGGCTGGATGTGGCCGAAGACGAACAGGCGGCCATCCTCACCCGCCTCGGCTTTGGCGTGACGCGTGGCGATCTGTGGCAGGTCTCCGTCCCGTCGTGGCGGCGCGATGTTGATGGCGAGGCGGATCTGGTCGAGGAGGTGGTGCGCATCCACGGCCTTGATCTGGTGCCCTCCACCCCGCTGCCGCGCGCCGCGGGCGTTGCCGCCCCCACCGCCACCCCGTTGCAGCGCACGCAGCGCCGCCTGCGCCGGGCGCTGGCCGCACGCGGCCTCGATGAAGCCATCACCTGGAGCTTCCTGCCCCCGGCCGAGGCCGAGGCCTTTGGCGGCGCCGCGCACAGCCTCGCCAATCCCATTTCGGCCGACATGGCCGCGATGCGCCCCAGCCTGCTGCCCGGCCTGCTCTCCGCTGCCGCCCGCAACATGGCGCGTGGGCTGGCATCGGTGCGGCTGTTCGAATTGGGCCAGCGTTACCTGGCCGATGCCGAACGGCCGACCGCCGCGATCCTGCTGGCCGGTGAAGCCCGTGGCCGTGACTGGCGCACCGGCCCGGCCACCAAGCCCGACGCCTATGACGCCAAGGCCGAAGCGCTGGCGGCGCTGGCGGCGCTGGGCGCCCCGGTGCAACGGCTTCAGGTGGCAGCGCCGGCAGACGGCTGGTGGCATCCGGGCCGCGCTGGCCGGCTGGTGCTGGGCAAGGTCGCTCTGGCCGATTTCGGCATCATCCACCCGCGCACCTCGGCCCAGTTTGATGTGAAGGGTCCGGTCGCCGCCGTCGAACTCTATCTCGATGCGCTGCCGCCGCGCAGCCGCAAGCGTGACCCGTGGGCGCCCAGCCCGCTGCTGCCGCTCACCCGCGACTTCGCCTTCGTGGTGGACGAAGGCCTGGCCGCCGACAGCCTGATCCGCGCCGTGGCCGGTGCCGCCAAGGCGCTGATCAGCAATGTCAGCCTGTTTGACCGCTATGCCGGCCCCGGCGTGGCGGCGGGCAAGATCAGCCTGGCCGTGGAAATCACCCTGCAGCCGACCACCGCCACCCTGACCGATGCCGATATCGAGGCGGTGTCGGCCAAGGTGGTGGCGGCCGCGGCCAAGCTGGGCGCGGTGCTGCGCGGATAACGCGCCCCCTTTCCCTCATGGGGCGCAATGCCCTATGGGGGAGGGGAGCGGGCACCCTGGCCCCGCATAGCCTGTCCCGGAGCCAATGGCCCCCTTTCCCTGGCTGGATGCCGGCATCATCGCCGGCCTGATCCTGCTCAACGGCTTTTTCGCCATGTCGGAACTGGCCATCGTGTCCGCACGCCGGCCACGCCTGCGCGGCCTTGCCGACCGGGGATCAAGCGGGGCGAAGGCGGCGCTGGCGCTGGCCGAGGATCCGGGCAAATTCCTGTCGGGCGTCCAGATCGGCATCACGCTGGTCGGCATCATCAACGGCGCCTATTCCGGCGCGACGCTGGCGCTGCCGGTGGGTGACCGGCTGGCGGCGCTGTTCGGCCTGCCCGCTGATGCCGCCGAGGAACTGGGCTTTGCCGTTGTCATCGTCATCGCCACCTATCTCTCGCTGATCGTCGGCGAGCTGGTGCCCAAACAGTTCGCGCTGCGCAGCCCGGAAGCCATCGCGGCGCGCGTCGCCCCGATCATGGCGATGTTTGCGAGGGCCACGACACCCTTTGTCTGGCTGCTCGATCACAGCAGCCGGGCGGTGTTCCGCCTGCTGGGCCAGAGCCGCGATGCCGATCAATCGGTGACGGAGGAAGAACTGCGTTCCGTGGTCGCCGATGCCACCAGCGCCGGGGTGATCGAGGCCGAGGAAAGCCAGATGATATCGGGCATCATGCGCCTGGCCGATCGGCGGGTGCGCGGCGTGATGACCCCACGCGGCGAGATTGACTGGATCGATGCCGACGCGACCGATGCCGATGTGCGCGCCCAGCTGGCCACCACCCCGCACAGCCGGCTGCTGGTGGCGCGCGGCGGTGTGGACGAGATCATCGGCGTGCTGCAGGCCCGCGATGTGGTGCAGGCCCTGATCGAAGGCCGGCCGCTTGATCTGGCGGCGCTGGCCCGCCCCGCTCCGGTGCTGCCCGATGTGCTGGATGCCGTCGATGCCCTCACCGCGCTGCGCGATGCCGATATCCCGATGGCGCTGGTGCATGATGAATATGGCCATTTCGAAGGCATCGTCACGCCATCCGATCTGCTCGCCGCCATTGCCGGCGTGTTCCGCAGCGATGTCGATGATGCCAATGATCCGCCCGCCGTGGAGCGCGATGATGGCAGCTGGCTGATTTCGGGCAGCCTGCCGGCGGATGAACTGGCCGACCGGCTGGGCCTGACCCTGCCCGACACCGGCGATTATGACACGGTGGCTGGCCTGGCGCTGGAACAGCTGCAGCATCTGCCGGTGACGGGCGAGCGTTTCGCCCTGGGCGACTGGCAGTTCGAGATCATCGACATGGACGGCCGCAAGATCGACAAGCTGCTCGCCAGCCGCCGCAGCGACGGGCCGACGATCCTGCCGTAAGGCTGGGGTGGCGCGAGCTGCTTCGCACCAGACCCGAATTCATTCGCGCAACAGCCCAAATCCGCTCATGTCGAGCTTGTCGAGGCACGCACCGCGCTTGGTCGGTGCCTCGACAAGCTCGGCATGAGCGGGGCTGGCAAGGCTGCGGCAGTGATCAGCCGGCCGCGCCGGCGATCCACGGCTGCTCGGCCGCCAGCCGGGCTTCGTGGGCGGCAATCGCGTCGCCCATGCCCATCGTCAGGCCGATCTCGTCCAGCCCGTTCACCAGGCAATGCTTGCGGAACGGGTCCATCGGGAATTCGAACCGGTCCTGAAACGGCGTCGTCACCACCTGGTTTTCCAGATCGATGGTGATCGGCTGGCCTTCGCGCGCCACCTCCAGCAGCCGGTCCACCGCCGCCTGCGGCAGGGTCACCAGCAACAGCCCGTTCTTGAAGGCGTTGCCGGCAAAGATATCGGCAAAGCCCGGCGAGATCACCACGCGGATGCCCAGATCGGCCAGCGCCCAGGGCGCATGTTCGCGGCTGGAACCGCAGCCGAAATTGTGCCCGGCGATCAGGATCGGCGCGCCGGCGTTCTGGTCGAACACATTGTCCGGATTTTCACGCAGCGCCGCAAAGGCACCCTTGCCCAGCCCGGCGCGGGTGATGGTTTTCAGATAACGCGCCGGAATGATCACATCGGTGTCGATGTTGGCAGCGCCAAACGGAATCGCCTGGCCGGACAGGGTGGTGAAGGCTTGCATGACGAAACGCCTTTGCATGGCCAGCGCCCCCGAGGCAATGCCCGCTTTCACGTCGCGGCAGACGAGCCTAAAAGAACCCATGGCCCAGCATCTCTACCTCGTCGACGGCAGCAGCTTCATCTTCCGCGCCTATCACCGGCTGCCGCCGTTGACCGATCCCAACGGCACGCCGGTCGGCGCCGTCTATGGCTTCACCGCCATGCTGTGGAAGCTGATCGCCGAACTCAACAAGGCCGAAGCCCCGACCCATCTGGCCGTCGTGCTCGATGCCGGCAGCCACACCTTCCGCAATGACATGTACGATCAGTACAAGGCCAACCGCCCGCCGGCGCCGGAAGATCTGATCCCGCAATTCCCGCTGATCCGTGATGCGGTGCGCGCCTTTTCGGTGCCCTGTTTCGAGCAGAAGGGCGTGGAGGCGGACGACATCATCGCCAGCTATGCCCTGGCCGCCCGCGCCGCCGGCATGAATGTCACCATCGTTTCATCGGACAAGGATCTGATGCAGCTGGTGGCCCCCGGCATCAACCTGCTCGACACGATGAAGAACCAGGTGATCGACCGCGCCGAGGTGATCGAGAAGTTCGGCGTGCCGCCCGAACAGGTGGGCGAGGTGCTGGCCCTGATGGGCGACACCGCCGACAATATCCCCGGCGTGAAGGGCGTGGGGCCGAAGACCGCCGCCGATCTGATCCGCGATTATGGCAGCGTCGAAGGCGTGATCGCCAATATCGAGGCAATCAAGAAGCCCAAGCTGAAGGAAACGCTCGCCGCATCGGTGGAGATGGCGCGCCTGAGCCGCGAGCTGGTGCGGTTGAAGGATGACCTGCCGCTGCCCGCCCCATTGGACGAACTGACCCTGAAGGAGCCGCCGCACGAGCCACTGGCCGCCTTCCTGAAAAAGCACGGCTTTCGCGCCATGCTGGCCAAGCTGGGCAGCACCGGGTCCAGCGGCCCGGCGCCCGACACGCACCGGCCGTCGACTGCCGCGGTGCCGGATGATGATGTGGCCTTCACCCACGCCGATTATGAATGCGTGACCAGCATGGACCGGCTGGACTGGTGGCTGGCGCAATGCGCGGGCACGGGTGCCTTTGCCATCGACACCGAAACCACCAGCACCGATCAGATGCGCGCCGATCTCGTCGGCATCAGCCTGGCCTATGCGCCGGGCAAGGCCTGTTACATCCCGGTGGCCCACGGCACCGGCGACGGCATGTTTGCCGAGCGTCCGCCGCAGCTGGCGATGGCAGACGTGATTGCGCGGTTGAACCCGCTGCTCGCCGATCCGTCGCTGCTCAAGATCGGCCACAATCTCAAATATGATCTGATCGTGCTCAGGCGCCACGGTGTGCCGGTGCTGGCGCCCTATGACGACACGATGCTGTTGAGCTATGCGCTCGATGCCGGGCGCTGGAACCATGGCATGGATGATCTGTCGTCCCGCCACCTCGGCCACACGCCGATTGCCTACAAGGATGTGGCCAAGGGGCTGAAAAGCTTTGCCGAGGTCGATTTGCGCAAGGCCACCGACTATGCCGCCGAGGATGCCGATGTGACGCTGCGGCTGTGGCAGGGCTTCCGCCGCCGGCTGTGGAAGGAGCAGGTGACCCAAATCCACGAGACCGTGGACCGGCCGCTGCTGCCGGTGATCGCGCGGATGGAAATGGCCGGCATCAAGGTGGACCGCAGCGAACTGGCCCGCCTGTCTGCCCTCTATGAGGCCGAGATCAACCGGCTGGAGGGCGAGATCCATGAACTGGCCGGCGGGCCGTTCACCATCGGCAGCCCCAAGCAGCTGGGCGAAATCCTGTTCGACAAGCTCGGCTACAAGGGCGGCAAGAAGGGCAAGACCGGGGCCTGGACGACCGACGCCAGCGAACTGGAACGGCTGGCGGAAGAGGGCGCGCCGATTGCCCAGCGCGTGCTCGACTGGCGGCAGCATTCAAAGCTGAAATCCACCTACACCGATGCGCTGCAGGCGCAGATCAACCCGCAGACCGACCGGGTCCACACCAACTTCCATTTGGCTGCCACGTCGACCGGGCGATTGAGCAGCAACGACCCCAATCTGCAGAATATCCCGATCCGCACCGAACTGGGCCGCCGCATCCGCCATGCCTTCGTGGCGGCGCCGGGCAATGTGATCATGGCGGCCGACTATAACCAGATCGAACTGCGGCTGGTCGCCCATATCGCCGATGTGCCGGAACTGAAGGCGGTCTATGCCGCGGGCGAGGATGTCCACGCGCTCACCGCCCGCGAGGTGTTCGGCCATGTCGACCGTGACACCCGCGCCCGCGCCAAGACGATCAACTTCTCCATCATCTACGGCATTTCCGCCTTCGGCCTGGCCCAGCGCCTCGGCATCGATCGCGGCGAGGCCGCCCGTTATATCGAGCTTTATTTCAGCCGCTTCCCCGGCATCCGCAACTATATGGCCGAAACCATCGCCTTCGCGAAGGATGCCGGTTTCGTGACGACCCTGTTTGGCCGCAAGTGCCATGCGCCGCTGATCACGTCCAAAAACCAGGGCGAGCGCGCCTTTGCCGAACGCGCCGTCGTCAACGCCCGCGTGCAGGGCACCGCGGCCGACATCATCAAGCGCGCCATGGTGCAGATGCCAGCAGCGCTCGCCGCCGCCGGCCTGTCGGGCACGAAGATGCTGCTGCAGGTGCACGACGAACTCGTGTTCGAAGTGCCGGAGGCGGAGGCGGAAGCGGCCAAACCGGTGATCCGCGCCGTGATGGAGAACGCCCACCGCCCGCTGGTGGACCTCTCCGTGCCGCTGGGGGTGGAGATTGGCCAGGGCGTGTCGTGGGGGGATGCGCACTGACCAGCAATTCGGGTCATGCTGGCGCTGGCCAGCATGACAGCAACTGCTCAGCCCGCCAGCCCCTGCCCCCCATCCACTCCAGCATCGCCGCGTTGACCGGCCCCGGCGCTTCCTGCTGCACCCAGTGCGAGACGCCCGGAAAGCGCACCAGCGTGAAATCCCGGACATGCGGAGCATAGCCTTCGGTCAGCTTCACATCGAGGGCCGTGTCCTCCTCCCCCCACAGCATGAGGGTCGGAACTTCAATGGGCGCACTCGTCTCGTCGAGAATGCCCAGATTGGCGCGGTAGTAATTGATCATGGCGGTGAGCGCGCCGGGGATCAGGGCGTTCTGGCGATAATGGTCGAGCACGTCGGGCGGAAAGGCGCTCTTGTCCACCGCCATGTTCTTGAACGCATTGGCGATACCCTCCGCCCGGCGCTGGCGCAGCATCACCTCCGGCAGCCAGGGGATCTGGAAGAAGGCGACATACCAGCTCTTCAACCGCTGCGGCCAATAATGGCGGATCAGATCGCGAAACACCGTGGGGTGCGGCACGTTCATGATGATCAGGCCATCCAGCGGCACGGCGCGGCGCATCGCCACCACCCAGGCAATCACCGCGCCCCAGTCATGCGCCACCAGCAAGCGCCGCCGGGCCCCAGCCGCGTCGAACATGCCCACCACATCATCAACGAGATGATCGATGTGATAGGCCGCCTTCCCCACCGGCCGGCTCGACCCGCCATAGCCGCGCAAGTCCGGCGCCACCGCCCGCCAGCCGGCATCGGCCAGCACCGGCAACTGGTGCCGCCAGGAAAAGCGCGATTCGGGAAAGCCGTGCAGGCACAGCGCCACGTCGGGCCCCTCACCCGCGACATCGCAGGCGAAGTCCAACCCGTTGGCGTGCAGCAGCATCAGGCGTTGAAATTCAGCTTCAAGCCCGGCCGCGGCCAGCGGCACTTGGCCAGCTTGCCGGTGGTGGACAGGCACACCCAGGCATCCATCATGTCATCGCCGCCAAAACAGATGTTGGTGGTGAGCAGATCCGGGAAGGCGAAAAACTCCTGCGCGCCCGTCACCGGATCAATGCTGGTCACCCCGGCATTCTCGATCAGCGTCGCCTGCGCGATATTGCCGTTCGCCTCGATGGCGAGCGAATCGAGATAGGTCTTGTTGGCCCAGGTCGTCACAAACCGCCCCGGCACCGCCGGCAGCGCTTCCGGTGCCAGAACGCCCGGCGCCACAATCTCGAACGCCAGCACCACGCGGCGGCTGGTGGAGGCGGCGTAAACGCATCTGCCATCCGGGCTCAGCCCCACCCCGTTCAGATCGGGCCCGTGGATCAGCCGGGTGATCTTCGACCCATCGGGCAGGGCGTAAAACAGCCCGCCGGCATCGGTGTGGTGATCGAAATGCTTGCCCAGATCGGTGAAATAAAAGCCGCCATGCGCATCGAACACGATGTCGTTCGGCCCCGACAGCTTGTGGCCATCGCAACTGTCATACAGGCGTGTCACCGCGCCGGTGGCGATATCGATCCGTTCGATCCGCCCGGTGGTATAATCCTTCGCCGCATTGCCCGGCAGCAGGATGCCGTCCTGCTCATACCAGTCAAAGCCGCCGTTGTTGCACACGTAAAGCGCACCATCCGGCCCCACCGCCATGCCGTTGGGCCCGCCACCCGGCTCGGCAACGGTCTCCTTGCGGCCATCGGGGTGGATGCGGGTGATGCGGCCCGGGCGAATTTCCACCACCAGCACGCTGCCATCGGCCATCGCCACCGGTCCTTCCGGAAAGCCCAGCCCGTCGGCCACGATCTCGTGCGGATAAAATCCCGTCATGCTGCATTCTCCCCTGATGTTTTGCGCATGGTGGCGCGTCGGGCATCCTCACGCAATCACGGCAATTGAACAGGGCTGGCCGGCATGCCAAATCTGCGCCCCAGGGAGGCACGCGCATGTTTTCAGACCGGATCATCGGCCAGGTCGTTGCCGTCAGCGCTGGGCAGATGCAGCTGGCGATCGACACAGCCGCCGCCGCCCGCCTGAAATCTGATGCCGATGCCGTGCTCGCCTCCACCGGCATGCTGGGCAGCCTGATCAAGGTGGAAAGCCAGGGCCTCTATGTCATCGGCACGCTGCGCACCATTGAACAACAGGGCGGCATCAGCATCGGCATGGTCGATCTGGTGGGTGAGGCCGATATCGGCCCCGATGGCCGCATCGGCAGCTTCCGCCGTGGTGTCGGCACCTATCCGCGCGCCGGCGACCCTGCGCTGCCCACCGACAGCATTGAGACCGCCCGGGTGTTTTCCGGCGACGAACGCCCGCACATCCAGGTCGGCATCGTCTATCCCACCGGCCAGGTGCGCGCCGCGCTCTATTATGATCTGTTCCTGTCCAAGAATTTCGCCATCGTCGGCTCCACCGGCACCGGCAAATCCACCGCCACCGCGCTGATCCTGCACCGCATCATCGAACAGGCGCCGGAAGGCCATGTCGTGATGATCGATCCGCACGGCGAATATGCCCGCGCCTTCGCCGATACCGGCATGGTCTATAACGTCGACAATCTCGAGCTGCCCTATTGGCTGCTGAACTTCGAGGAACATTGCGAGGTGCTGCTCACCAGCGAGGGCGCCGCCTATGAAACCGATCGCGACATCCTCGCCCGCTGCCTCCAGGTGGCGCGGTCCAAATCCATCCACGCCGCGCCACAGCTCACCATCACCACCGACACGCCCATCCCCTATCTGCTCGCCGTGCTGATGGACACGCTGAACAGCGAGATGGGCAAGATTTCCGAAGGCCAGAACGCCACCAACTATCTGCGCATCAAGGGCAAGCTGGAACAGATCATGCGCGATCCGCGCACCCAGTTCATGTTCGATCGACGCTATTCCACCGACAATATGGCCGATTTCATCGGCCGCATCCTGCGCCTGCCGGTCGAAGGCCGCCCGATCTCGGTCATCGATCTGTCGGGCGTGCCCACCAGCGTCGTCAACGCCGTGGTGTCCGTGCTCAGCCGCATCGTCTTCGATTTCGCCGTCTGGTCGCGCACCGAACGCCGCCGCCCGGTGGTGCTGGTGTGCGAGGAAGCCCATCGCTACATCCCGTCGCGCACCATTTCCAAGCAGAGCCCGGTGCGCGACGTGCTGGAACGCATCGCCAAGGAAGGCCGCAAATATGGCGTGTCGCTGGGCCTCGTCACCCAGCGCCCATCCGATCTGGCCGAAGGCGCCCTGTCCCAATGCGGCACCATCGTCTCGCTGCGGCTCAACAACGAACGCGACCAGAATTTCGTCCGCAACGCCCTGCCCGAAGGCGGCCGCAGCCTGATCGAAGCCATCCCGGCGCTGCGCAACCGCGAATGCATCATCTCCGGCGAAGGCGTCGCCGCCCCGATCCGCGTCCGCCTCGACGAACTGGAAACCCACCGCCGCCCGGCCAGCGACGATCCGGTGTTCAGCCAGCTGTGGGTGAAAACCGGCGATGATGAGGAGATGCTGAAGCGGGTGATCACCCGCTGGCGGATGAATTCGCGCTGAGGGGGGGGCGGTGGCGCGCGCAGCGCGACGGAGGGGCGTCTCAANGCGCGACGGAGGGGCGTCTCAAGATCCTCCCCCTCTGGGGGAGGTGCCCGAAGGGCGGAGGGGGCCGCGGGCCCGCGCTCTGGCCCTTGCGGCCGCAGCCGGCGGCAAAGCCGCCGAGTCTGCTGAGGGTGGAAAGAGAAAGGAAAAGGAAGAGCGCGGCAGAGCCGCAATGCCTGCCCCGGACTTGTGTGGGCGGGTTGGAGTAGCGTGTCTGCAC
>NZ_NOXT01000065.1 GCF_002251755.1 Sandarakinorhabdus cyanobacteriorum | reverse complement strand
CTTGATTGTCGCGCATTCTCACCCTGATTGTCGCGCGACACTCGAACAGCGTCTGCAAGGCCTCACCTTCTGTAGCACCTGACAACCGGCGCAGCGCATGCTCGTCATTCAGCAGTGCAATCAGCTGGCTCGCGACGTGGCTCTCGACCTGGCCCCGCCTAAACCGCGTCGGCCTGGCGTCACCTTTGCGGGCGAGGTCCTTGCGGGTGACATAGTAGGTGTAGCGCTTGGTGCCGTTCGACCCATAGGTCGGTAACATCGGTCGTCCCTCTGGATCGAACATCAACCCTTGCAGCAGCGCGCGCTGGGGAGCGTTGGCCGGCCTTTTCCGGGCCGGGGCATTCTCGCGAAGGCGGTGCTGAACCTGGTCCCACAACTGCTCGTCAACGATGGCCTCGTGCTCACCGTCGTAAACCTTGCCCTTATGGACGATCTTGCCGCGATAGATGGGATTCTTAAGGAGGTGGTATAGGCTGCCCCTGGCAAACGGAATCCCACCGCGATGCCCAGTGCTGGTGAGAACCTGCACCTTCGTGAGAACGCCTTCGGCCCTCAATTGCGCCAGCAGTGCTGGCACTGACTGCGCCTCGAGATAGCGGCGCATGATAGTACGGACCCGTTCCGCCTCCTCGGGGACGGGCACCAATTTGCGCTCGACCACCTGGTAGCCCAAAGGCACCGGTCCACCCATCCAAAGGCCCTTGCGTTTGGACGCGGCGATCTTGTCGCGGATGCGTTCACCAGTGACCTCGCGCTCGAACTGGGCAAACGACAGCAGCACGTTGAGGGTCAGCCGGCCCATGCTGGTGGTGGTGTTGAACGCCTGGGTGACCGACACGAAGCTGGCGCCCTTGGCGTCGAGCCGTTCGACGATCTTGGCGAAGTCGGCCAGACTGCGGGTCAGGCGGTCGACCTTGTAGACCACGATGACATCGACCAATCCTGCATCGACATCGGCAAGCAGGGCCTTCAGGCCTGGCCGCTCCATGCTGCCGCCTGAAAACCCGCCGTCGTCATAACGGCTAGGAATCAGGGACCAGCCTTCATGCTTTTGGCTGAGGATGAAGGCCTCACAGGCTTCCCGCTGGGCATCCAAGCTGTTGAACTCCTGTTCCAGCCCATCTTCGGTGGACTTGCGCGTGTAGACGGCACAGCGCTTGGTTGTCATTTGCGCCGCTCCGTCAGACCGAAGAAGCGCGGACCGTTCCAGTGGGCGCCAGTGATGGCCTTGGCGATGGCGCTCAGGGATGGCCACTGCTTGCCATCGTACGCAAACCCGTCTTCCAGCACGGTCACGGTATGTCCGGCACCGCGCCAATCACGGACCAGGCGCGTGCCGGGGGTGAGCTTGCGGGGCGCCATCATGGGTCGATCGGGCGTATCGGTCTTCACTGCAGCCTGCTTCATGATGGTCTTTGTGGTCCGGCTGACCCCGCCCTGGCGCTGCTCCTGGAACTTGTAGGCCAAGCCCAGCCGAAGGAGGTCCGGCGAGATACTGGGTGCAGGCGCGCCATAGCGGCGCGCCCACCCTTCCGCCAACTTCGTTGGATCCATGTGGGCGATCTGGGCCATGGTCAGATAGAACCGGCGCGTCATTGTGCAGTGACCTCCGCAGCCACCAGCTTGTAGACCGACGCCCCATCAGCCCGGTGACTGCGTTCCAGCATACGGCCCTTCTTGCGGAGTCCGGTCAGGAAGGCGCGGCAGGTATGCGCCTGCCAGCCAGTCGCGGCGGAAAGGTCGGCAAGTGTCGCGCCGTCGCCAGCTTCGAGTAGCGCAATTACCTTGGCAGACTTCTTGGAGGGCTTGCTAGGCGGCGCAGCCGAAGCCGTATTGAGGTCCTCCGGTTCCGCGCCAATCGTATTGGATGGCTCGGATTGCAGTTCAGCAGAGAGGCGGCACCTTGGTTTGGTGGTCATTGGGTGGTCTCCGGTCGGGAGCCGCACCATGCTNCCACCCAAAGCCCTGCCGATCGAGCCGGTCAGGGCAGCGGCTAAGACGCAGCCGCATTCGCCGGAGCAGCAATGCTCAGATTCGGTTGGAAGTCCAATGGATGTGAGACTTGCGCCCTTGTGGACGCCAAAGGGCCAGCCTGAACCGCGCTGGGTTTGCCGGAGGCTATTTGGTTTGAGT
>NZ_NOXT01000128.1 GCF_002251755.1 Sandarakinorhabdus cyanobacteriorum | reverse complement strand
AATTCCAGCTCAAAACGGCCCAGGAAACGGGAAGCAGGTCACTTGTTGGATGCCCGAGTGCGGGCGGTGGCCGTTGCGCTCGTGGCGTCACACGGCCAGCACCGATCTGGCCTGCGTCAGGCAAGTGAAGATGGCCTCGTTCAGGCATTCTTCTCGGGGCCTCACGTTAAAGTTCTCAATGAACCCGTTCTGCTCGTGCTTGCCCGGCGCAATGTAATCTCATTCCTTGTCGCGCTGCTTCGAACAGCGCAGGAAGGCGCGGGCGCGGGCCATGGCTTCGCGGCGGAAGGCGTCGCCTTGGCGATCGTCGAGCCGGCTCAAGAAGCGATCGACCACGCGCAGACTGTCGGTGTTCAACCAGATCGCCTCCATCGCGATCCACGGCAGCCGCAGGATACGCGGGCGGAAACGGCGCTTGTCGGATGCGTATTCGCCAGCCAGCTGCGCCAGCGTGGCGGCCAGAACGAGTGCGGCGGGGCCGATGCTCAGGCTGATCAGGCGCGCGCCGCGATTGCCCACCCGCATCACTTCCACCGTCATGCCTTCGGGTGCATCGGGATGCGTCCAGTAATAGCGCCAGCCACTGCGCCAGCCCTTGTTCCACTGCCCGGCCGCCAGCCGCGCCGCCGGCATGGCATAGATCGGGATCATCCCCAGCTGCCCGCGGCCATCACAGCACAGCGCCGCCTGCGGCCATTGCGCCAGCTGTTCCAGGATGGCGGCCTGCGCCACGGCCAGCGCCGCCCGGCTGTGCACGACCGCGTTAAGGGGCACTGACCATCCCCGTCACCCGGCAGGCATCCACCCAGCGCCCGCGCGCCTGCTTGCTGCTGGCTTCGAGATAGCTGCCACCAAGCGCCGCCACGGTCACCAGCTTGATCAGATCATGGCCATTGCTGGGGCAACTGGGCGGCTGCGGATCATAGATCAGCAGGGCCGGCTCGCCAGCCAGCATATCGGTCCCCAGCGCGCATATGGCGTGGGAGGCGCCATTCCCCCAGAGAATGTTGATTGGCACCGGCTGCGCCGCACAATGACGGGTGACGAAGCGGGCGATATCCGCCTCAAAGTTGCGCTCATATGCAAGCTTCAGCTTGCGCATGGCCTGGAACGCCGGAAAGGGCTTGTCATCGTCCTCGTTACCAGGATGGCACTGCAGCACGATCTCGCGCTGCGTCATGGGAACACCGAAACAGTGCAGCACGGCTTGGGCCACGGCGGCCCAGCACCAGTTGATCTTGCCACATTGTGATTCCGGATTGGCCGGAAAGCTGGCCAGCCGCTGCTGTTGCAGCGCTGCCACCGCCACCGCGCTGTTGGCGGGCGGAAAGGTGAGCGTACCAGATACCGGCATGGTTATGGCGCCGTCGCTTTGGCGATGGCCCGCCGCAGCTCCGCCTTTTCCTTGTCAAAGCGCAGGATTTCCAGTTCGGCCGCGCGGTCTGCTGCGGCCGGATCGGGCGTGGCGGCCTTTTCCAGCGTGGCGATCTTGTTCTGTGCGGTCAGCAATTCGATGCGGGCGTTCAGATTTGCCAGTTCGCTGCCGGCCGCTTCCTTGGCCTTGGCATCGGCTTTGGCCTTGCTGACATCGACAAGGCCAGCCACCGTGTCCGCGCCCGATTGCAGGCTTTTCAGCAGCGCCGTGCCGCCGGCCTCGATTTTCCCGTGGGCAGTGCGGATCGGCATGCCATCCGGTTCGAACTCGGCCTTGAGTTCGACCTTTTCGCCAAAGCCGCTCTGCAGCGGCAGAAAGCTGATGGTGCCAAGCTGCGGCACCACGATCGTGGCATCGGCCAGCGTTTCGGCCGCGCGGCGCGCCACCTGCGTGGGATCGGCGTTGACCAGGGCCGGGAGGTCCAGCGAAAAGCGCAGTGCAACTGGCTCGCGGTAAGCGATGCCCTTTGCCGCCGCGTCTTTCAGAGCCGCCGTGCCATTGCGCGCCAGTGTTGGCAGCGCCGCCAATGGCGGGTGCATGTTGAGATCGACGGTGAGATCGGTGGCGATGGCGACAACGCTGGTCTTCTGCTTCTCAAACGCGTCTTCGATATAGGGTGCGCAGTCGCCGGCCGTGGGCACGACTGCCGGGTTGCAGATGGCTTTGCTGATCAACGCCAGCACCTTTTCAGCAGGCGGCGCGATCCGGGCCAGTGTGACTGGCGAGATACTGCCGGCAGCCGGTGCGCCGGGGCTGTGGGTGACGCTGCGTTTGATGCCGAACGCCGCCGTGATCAGTGCGGCATCCTTGGTCAGGGCGTCGCGCTCGCGGTCGAGTTTTTCGACCTGCGCGTTGAGTGAATCGAACGCCTGCTGGTCGCGATCGGAAAGTGTGCCAAGGGTGCGGGTCCTGATGGCGCTGAGTTGCAGTGTGGCATCGGCCACCGCCTGTGTGATCTCTTTCAGCCGGGCGGGCGCTCGCTTCAGGCGGGTTATGTGGCCGGCTTCGCCCGCTCCGCCGATTGGCGCAAACAGCGTCGGATTGCAGACAAGGGCGGGAAGTGATTCCCCCTGGGCATTTCTGGGCGCGTTACCTTGCCCGGGTATCGCCGGGAGGCCCAGCGCCAGGCTGGCAATGCTGCCGGCCGCCTTGATCCCGGCTTCCAGTGCCGCGGGTTCCTCGCCCTTGATTTCGGCGTTGATGCTTTTCAGCAGCGCCGTCTGCCGCGCGGCCTTGCCTTCGCCGACTTTCCAGTAGCTGACATCGATCTTGCTGGTTTTGAAGGTGGTCGCCATTTTCGTGTAATCCAGCACCAGCCGTTCGCCTTCGCCCAGCTGCTCGCCGATGGTGGCAGTGGTGGCAAAACCGACGGTAATCTGATCATAGCTGCCTTTCATCGGTGCTATCGTGCAGCTGTCGAGCAGCCAGGTCGTATCAACCACCACTGCCTTGGTGGGCAGCCGATAGGGGATGCCCGGCAGCGGCGCGCCGCTGCCGTCGTCAAGCGCGGCAGTCAGGCGTGTGGTGCTGCAGCCCGACAGCAGGGCGGCGCTGGCGAGCAGGGTGGGCAGCAGGGCGATGAAGGGGCGGGCGCGGGTTGGCATGGGGCTGCTCCACAGCGAGGGTTGAACGTGATGATCATCCCGTGCGCGCAAACATGCTGTGACAAGTCCAACAGCCGGCTTGTGATGTTTCGCACAATCGGCCAACAATCACGCCGGGGTGCGTGGCAATGGATGTGGGGTTCATGGGCAGGGCAGCGGCATGACGCCGGGTGCAGAAGCGGTGATGGCCGAAGGTGCCGTGCGCTGCCATCTTACCCTGTGCTTTTCCGATCTGTGCGACAGCACTGCCATCGCTGCCGGGCTGGAGCCAGAAGACTATGCCGCGCTGCTGCAGCAGCTGCGCAGCCAGTGTGAACAAATCATCGGCCGGCATGGCGGCGAAATCCTGCGCATCGATGGCGATGGCCTGCTGGCGATGTTCGGCCATCCGCAGCCCCATGCCGACAGCGGCCGCCGTGCCGCCATGGCCGCGCTTGAACTGCATGCCGCCGCCGCGGCGCTTGAAGTTGGGCTGGATCGGCCCATCCGCCTGCACAGCGGCATTCATTCCGGCACGGTGCTGGTGCAGCCCGGCGATCTGGTGCGCGGGCGGTTCGAGGTGCTGGGCGATGCTACCAACGTGGCGGCGCGCTTGTGCGATGCCGCTGCGCCCGGCGAGATCATCGCCAGTGCCGAAGCGCTGGGGGCCGATCTGGCGTTCTTTGGCACCGGGCCGCAACGTGCTTGTGCCATCGGCGGCAATCGCACGGTGGCCGCGTTCAGCATCCTGAACCACACGGCGCCCGGCAATCGTTTCAGTGCGCGCGAACGGCGCGGGCTGGCACCGTTCACCGGCCGCGCCGAACAACTGGCCAGCGTGCATCGGCTGCTGGCCGAATGTGCCGCTGGCGCCATGCACTGCGCGTTGCTGATCGGCCCCGGCGGCATCGGCAAGACGCGGCTGGCCACGGCCTTTCTGGAGGGGGCAGCGGCCAGCGGTGCCCGCATCGTGCGCGGCGATTGCGACGCTTATCTGGGCGCACCGCCGTTGCAGCCGTTCCTGCAGATCGCGGCCGCCATCGCGCCCGATGCCGTGGCTGAAAATGCCGCCGGGCTGGCCGCCACCATCCTCGATTGGCTGGGGCAGCAACCGCTGCCCGCCATCGTGATGATCGATGATTGGCATTGGGCCGATGATGGCAGCCGCGCCGTGCTGGACATGGTGCGCGCCGCCGCGCCGCGCGGCTGCCTGCTGCTGCTGGCCAGCCGCAACGCCGAAGCCGCCTTGGCCGACGCCCGCCCGTTGACCCGCATCAGCCTGCCGGCGTTGAGCACGGCCGAGGCCGGGGGTGCGATTGCCGGCATGTTGCCAGCGGCCGATCCGTTCACCATCGAGGCCTTGTGCGCACGTGCCGGCGGCAGCCCGTTGTTCATCGAGGAATTGTGCCACGCCGCCCGCGCCCGCCGCGGCGTGCTGCCGGCCGACAAAGGCAACGCTTGGCTCGACATGCTGGTTCAGGAACGGTTTTCGCGGCTGGGGGAGCGCGAGCGCGAGTTGGTGAACGTCGCCGCGGTGATCGGCCAGCGGGTGCCGGCCTGGCTGTTCGAAGCGGTCACCGGCGTGGCCGGCGATGATCCGGTGCTGGCCACGCTGGCTGCGCAGGATTTCCTGTATGCACAGGGCGACATGCTGCAGTTCAAGCATGGCCTCACCCGCGACGCGATCTACCGCGCCATTGGCCTGAACCAGCAGCGCGCGCTGCACCGGCAGGTGGTGGCGGCACTGGATGCGCAGTGCGCTCAGGGCGGCGAGGATCCATGGCTGGAGGCGCTGGCCTATCATCACGCCGCCGCACGCAACCACGAACGCGCCGGCCATTATGCGCTGTTGGCCGGTGATCGGGCCATGGCCGCTTCGGCGCTGGATCGCGGCCAGGCGCAATATCGCGCCGCCGTGACTGCTTATGGCGCGCTGGCGGCGGCTGGCGGTGATCGCAAGCCATTCAACCGCGTAATCCACCGTTTCGGGCTGGCCTGTGTGCCCGATCCGGCGCCGGATCAGATCGAAACGCTGGAAACCGCGGCCCGCCAGTGTGGCGACGATCCGACCGGCCAGACCCTGTGCCAATACTGGATGGGCACGATCAATTATGGTCTGGGTCGCGCCCGCCAATCGATCGCCTGCCTGCAACGCGCGCTGATCACCATCGATGCCACCGGCAATAACCGGCTGAAACTGCAGCTGCAGGCCAATCTGGGCCAGGCCTATCTGGCAGACGGGCAGGTGGCGCTGGCCGAACATTGGCTGAACCGCGCCATCGCCGATATCGAGTCGGCCAGCGCCACCGACATGTCGGAGGGGCTGGCCTATGCCCACGCCTGCCGCGGCTTTCTGCTTGCCGATCAGGGGCAGTTTGCCGCTTCCGCCGTGCATTATGATCGGGCCGAAACCCTGCTGGCAGGGCGGGACACGCCACTGCGCGGATCGGTTGTTACCCAGCAGGCGGCAGTGGCGATCTGGCAGGGCGATTTTGCGGCCGCCATTGCCTATGCCGAAGCCGGCGCATCGGTGGGCAGCCTGGCGCGATCACGCTATTATATGATGATGTCGCTGGCGCTGGTGGCCTTTGCGCGCTGGTCAGGCGGGGAAACGGCGGCGTTGGCCGATCTGGAACGGGCGGCGGCCTGGTTCACATCGGCCACCAGCCAGCAGCGCGTGTCGCTATGTTATGGCTGGCTGGCACAGATCATGGCCGGGCAGGACCGGGTGGCCGACGCGCGCCATTATGCGGCGCTGTGCCTGGCGCGGGCGCGGCAGGGGGACAGGCTGGGCGAAGCCATGGCCTTCCGGGCGCTGGCGAGTCTGGCCGCCGCCGGCCTTGGCCGCCACCCGGCGGCGCATTATCTGGCGCTGGCGAACCGTGCTGCCGACGCGCGGCAATCGCCGCGTGAACTTGCCCTCAACCGCCAGCTTGAGGCGGAACTGGCGGCCAGTCGCTGATCTTCACGATCAGCGAGGCCGGCAGCGCCTGGATGGTGCCGGAATCGAGCAGTGCCGCCATGATGCCCATGATGGCGCCCATCGCCATGTCCTGCGCCGGGCAGGCGTGCACCGGATGGTAATCGTCGGGCGTTGCGGGCGGCACCGGCACGCCATTTGCCAGATCATGGCCCTGCGCCGCCGCCCGCCGCCGCCCGCCGAACACGATGGAGACATCGCCTTCGCCGGTATCGCCGGCGCGAAGCCGCAGCAAGGAGCGCTGGGCCGCTGCCACCTGGCTGACGATCACCAGATCGCCCTTCTGCACTTCAACCGGCGGCAGGCCGCTGCCTTCGTCCACTTCGATCTGCGTGTTGCGCGTGGCGGTTCGATACAGAAGATCGGGCGCGGGGCGCTTGCACATGGCCTGGCTGATCGGGAGGCGCAATATTTTCAGTGCGACATCGATTTTGGTATCGGCGCGCTGGCCGCCCAGCGCGGCGTGCAGCGCGGCCTGGTGCCGCCACAGCGATTTTTCGTTGAGCCATTCAAACAGGATGCCGCGCAGATTGCCATCCATGGGCGGGATGGCCCCCACCATCGTGCCCACCAGATTGCGCGCCAGCACTTCATCATCATCGCGGATCGCGGCAAACATCGCGCGGGCAATGCTGCCAACGGGGGGGCCGCCGGCGTCCCGGTGCTTGGCCACAAACGCGCTGGCCGCCGCCAGGATCGCCGTGCCATGGTTGGCGGCAAAGGCCTGTACCGCCGGTTCCGGGCGCGGATAAAAGGCATTGCGCGACGGCGAAAGGAAATCCCCGGGGCAATGCGCCATGCCGCGCTGGCCCTGGGTATCGGCGGCAGCGCCGGCAACGAACTTTTCCCAGGTCCAGCCCTTGGCGGCCATGTGCTCGCCATCGGGCAGGCCATACCAGCGCTGGCACAGGCCCGCCAGTGCCGGCAGCAGAAACTGCCGCCGCAGCTCCAGCTTGAACGATTTGCGGTTTCCCTTTTCGGCCAGTCGCTTGGCCGCCTGCAGCACATCGGTGGCGGCGGCATAGCCGGCGGCAAAGCCCATGTCCGGCGTGTAGGCCATCAATATGGCGTTGGTGGCTTCCGATTCCTGCGCATAATCCAGTTTGCGGGCGGCCAGATCAGTATTGAAATAGCGGTTGTCGGGTTGCTGCGTCACGAAGATCGGGCCGCTGTTGGGAGCGATGCGGCGCAATTGTTCTTCGGTGCTGAAATCCGCCCAATTGGCCAGTACTGCGCGCACCTGGCGGCGGCCGGCGCACAGGATCACGCCCTGTTTGGTGCGGTGGGGCCCGGTCTGCCAGTCATAGTGTGGCGGCATCAGCGCCACGCCGCTGCCAAACCGTGTCGCACCGCCCAGTTGCCAGCGGATCGTGCTCCACACATTGGGGGTGAGATCGGCTTCGCTCGGATCCTTGGCGTCGAAATCCTCCAGCAGGCGTTTCAGCTCGTTGGCGGCCTGTTGCGGATTGCCTTCCAGCTGCCGCAGCCGCCGGATGATCGGCAAGCCCACGGCGGCTTCCAGCGGTTCGGCCATGACCGAATAATGGCCATTCCACTTCATCATGGTGGCCACCGCAGTTCTTGACGGCACGAACAGGTACAGGCCCCAGTGCAGCGGCGCAAACGGATGGCGGCCGGGTTCGCTGTGCGCGTTCGGGCCTTCGCCGGGCAGCACCGGCGGCAGCGGCAGCGAAATCGCCACCTGCGTTTCGACGTCAGGCCGGCCCACCTCGCACGGTTCAAGCAGGCGTTCTTCAACAAAGCGGAACACGCCCTCGCCATCGCGTGGCTGCACCCCGGTGAGCGGATCGTTGTGGGCTGAAGCGATACCGGTGCTGTTGCCGCCGTTCAGCCAGCGCTGCACCACTTCATATTGTTCGGCGATGCTGGCGTTATAGGCCATGAACATCAGCCCGCGCTGGTCGCCCTGATTAAAGCGCATGCCCCGGCGCAGCAGGCGCGGCGTTCCCCGCCCGAAATCGCTGCGGCGCGGATTGGCGCGGCGGATGTGTGATGCCAGCGGGCACTGGGTGCCCTCTGGATCGGCACTGAAATCAAAACCATTGCCGCCCGGCCCGCCCGGCAGCGGCGGCGTGCCATCGGGGCTGCGGCCCAGGATGCGCGCCTTCAGCCGATCCGCGGTCATCGGGGTTTTAAGATTGTATGTATCATTGATGGCCTTCACGCTGGCCTCAATCCACTGGCTGAAGGCGTCATTGTCGGTGCCGATCTTGCGCAGCACCAGGAAACTGCCGTCTTTCTGCAGGGCGTGGGCATCGGCCCAATGTTTCCGGCGCCAGTCGCGCGGGCCGGCAAACGGGCCGGGTGCGCCATCGGTTCGATCGTTGGCGTAGCCCAGCAGGATTTCGCCGCGCCGCACCTCGTCGCCGATGGAAGGGCCCTGCGCGCCGGCCGGGCGCGGGCGCGGCTGGCTGATGCCATCGATGAAGCCGAAATGATCGCGGAAGCGGCCCTGGGGATCATAATCCGCCTCCAGCCACTCCACCGCCTGCAGGGCCACGGCATCGGTGGCGGCCAGCTTCTTGATTTCGGTTATGAGCGCGCCGCGATCACTGCTGCTGCTGCGCAACTGCACCACGATATCCACCTCGCTCAGCTCCACCGGTGGCAGCCGCACATCGGGTGCCATCAGGCCCAGCACGGCAAGGCCATTGCGTTCGGGCAGGATCCAGTTGCGCGGGTGGTTTTCGCGCATGTCGCCCAGCAGGCCGCTGCGCGCCGCCATGCCTTCGCGAAATTCGCGCGGAAAGCGGTTCACCAGTTCAGGATCTGCCCCCAGCCGGCGCAGGCCATCGGCGGTAAGGCCGACGTTGCTGATGATCTGCCCGGCCGGTGTTGCCTCCCCGTGCCAGCTGATGCCGATGCGGCCCAGAAACGCCCGCGCGCCGGCGGCGTCGCGGATACTGAACAGCAGCAACGCGCCCTGGCGCACCGGCGCTGCGGCGCTGCCCGGGGGTTTCAGGATGCCGGCCTGCACTTCGCCTTCATCGTGTGCGGGATCGGGGCGGCGGGCGGCATCACGGGCCTTGAGCCGTTCGGCCAGATAGCGCGAGCCGCTTTCATACCAGTGCAGCGGTTCCTTGTAGGTCTGCCGGGCGGCCTGCCAGTTGGCGGCGGCGGCGGCCTGCTTGGGATCGGTGGGATTGGCGGCCACCAGCGCATCCATCCCGCCGGCCAGCGCATCCCAGCCCTTCAACACATCGCGCGCGACATGCAGCAGGCGATGGCCTTCCACAAAGCCATCCTTGCCATCGCCGCCGGTCAGCCATTGCGGCGGGTAGTAATCCGCAAAGCGATAGAACACGGTCAAGGCTTCCAGGCCCAGCTCGAGTGCCTTGCCCGGATGGCCAGCGCGGGTGAGGGCAGCCAGCGTTTCGGGCGGCAGCATGGTGGCCCGTGCCAGCGCTGCGGCGCTGTCGCCTCCGCGCTGCCGCCGTTCGATCTGTGCCAGATACAGGCTATCCTGGACGGTGATCGGCGAGGCGGCATAGAAGATCGCGCTTTTCACCTGATGATCGCGCACCCATTGGATATATTCCTCAAAACTGTGATCAACTGCGGTCACATAGCCTTCGCAATTGATGAACAGCAGATCGAGGAACGGGCCGAGCGGATCCCAGATGCGCCGCATATAGGGTTCCCATGCGCCATCGAAGGTGGCGGCAAGGCACAGATAGCGCCGGCTTTCGAGCGCGGGGTCGCCGCCTTTGGCGCTGCTGCCGGGCAGGGTGAACAGATTCTGGTCGATCGTGCCGATGCGGAAATCGAGCAGGGTGAGGATGCGTTCGGTCACATCGGAATAGGGCGTAATCCGCTCATGCTCACGCGCCGCCACCCGCATGCGGTTCAGCGCATCGCCCACCAGCTCCAGCCTTGTGGCAAAGGTGACATTTTCAAACGCCGAAATGAAGCCTTCGCGGATCGGTGCCATCACCACCAGATCGGTGATTCCATCGATATTCTTGTTGTTGAAATCGCCTGCCATGGTGATGCCCCCGCCGTACCGCGCCGCCAGAACGAAGGCTTACAGAAAGGCCGGCGCTGCTCAAGGCGTGGCACCGCAGCTGTGGGAAAAATCACAGGGGCAAGGTGACGCCCTAGCGCGAAAGCTGTTCGAGCAGTGCGCGCAGGCGCAGCCGCGACGGGATGGTCAGCCGCCGCCCGCTCTGCACCGCCAGGCCCTCGCGCGCCAGCTGGCGCAGTTCGCGGGTGACAGCTTCGCGATGGGTGCCGATGCGGGTGGCCAGTTCGGCATGGGTGGGGAAGGCCGCGATGGTGCAGACATCAGCGCCAACCGGGTCTACCGCCGGTTCGGCACTGGCCCCGTCGGTACTGGTCAGGCGCAGCAGCTCGCTCACCAGCCGTGCCGCCACCGGCAGGGAGGCCAGCTCCAGCGATTTTTCGGTGAGCTGCTGCACCCGCATTGTCAGCTGCTGTGCCAGCCAAAAGCCGGCGCCGGGCACGTCGTGCAGGAACTGGCGGAAGGCTTCGGCCTTGATCGAAGCCAGCACCGTGGGTTCAATCGCCGCCACCATGGCCGAACGCGGCTGGCCGCTGATCGCCGCCAGTTCGCCCAGCAGCCGGCCAGGCCCCATGTCACGCAGAAACGTCTCGCGGCCATTGGCGGCATACACCGAAACGCGCACCCGGCCCGATCTGATCAGATAAACTTCATCGGCATCCGATCCCTGCACAATCAGCAATTGGCCCTTGCGCGCGTGGATCTGCGTCGCACCGGCGGCAAAGGCGGCGGCCAGATCCGGTGGCAGCACGGATTCGGAATCAAGGCCGGACATGTAGCCGGCAGCGGCACTGTCGGTCACGCGGAGCCCCCAATCGACCGGGCAACCATGCCCAATTGTGCGAAACCGCACAAGCAAGCTGTGCGCTAAGCCGCAGCGAGGCAGCTGATATTGCGCGATGAACGGCCAGTTGGGGCGGCGTGTGGCCATCGGCATCGGGCCGCCTTGCAACCATGCGAGGGGGAAATGATGAACGGGCTGCTGCGGCCGGCGTTTGCCGGTGTGGATGTTACCCTGCGGGTGCAGGTGCGGTCATGACCCACCCTGCCGCCGCCCGCAGCACCGCCACGGCGGCCGCGTTTTCCGGCCCCTCAACGCATGCGCCTGCCGCCTTGGCCGCGCTGGATTTCGGGGGATTCCATGTGAGCCGGGCGGCAGGTGACCACGATGGGGCCGCCGAATGAATGTGGCGGCCGCCATCCCCCCGGCTTCCGCTGTGCCGCGTGCGCTGTCGTGGCGCGGCAGTGCGGTGGCGCTGATCGTGGCGGCGATCTTGCGCCATGATGGCCGCAGCCTGGGCTTTGGCCTGATCGCCTGCGCCATTGCCGCCACGGTGGCCACCTTCCAGTTTGCCGTGTTCACCAGTTTCCTCGCTGCCGGGGCCGCCGTGCCGCGCTTCATCGCTGCCGATGCGTGGATAACCGCAGCCGGCGTCGAATGTTTCGATTTCCCCGCGCCAATGTCCGAAGCCTGGGCCGGCGCGGTGCTCGCGCATCTGCCCGGCGCGCGGGTGGAGCCGGTGCTGGTTGGCTTTGCTGGCCTTGCCGGCCCGGCCGCGAGCGCCGGCAATGTAGTGGTGGTGGGCCTGGCCCGCACCGGCCTTGCCGAGCGCCAGTTCATGGTGGACGCTTCCGACGAGCGCCGGCTGCATCTGGATGGCGGCGACAGTGGCTTGCAGGTCAATGGCCTGCTGCTGCACCGCGCCGCCACCACGCGGGCGCTCGCCACCTTTCTGGGCGCGCCTTATCTGGTGGTTTCCGATAGCACGGCCCGGCGGGCGCTGGGCTGGCCCGAAGGCCAGGTGGCCTTTCTGGCGGTGCGCTTTCCCGGCGGGGTGCCAGCCGATCTCGACGCGCGGCTGGCGGCGCTGGCACGTCATTATCCCGAACTAGCCGGCTTCACCGGCGCCGGGTTCGAGGCCAGCTCGTCACAATATTGGCAGGCCAAGACCGGGGCCGGTGCAGCCATCCTGCTGGCCGCGCTGCTGGCGGCGCTGCTGATGCTGCTGTTGCTGGTCAAAGCGGTGGCGCGTTTTGTGCAGCGTCGGCAGGCCGACATCTTGTCGCTGATCGGGCATGGCGCCGGCGATGGCACGGTGCTGGCGCTGCTGGTGGCGATGGCCGCCGTGCTGGTGCTGGGTAGCCTGATCGCCGTCGCACTGGCCTCGCCATTGATCACCGCGGTTGTGCATCCCTTTTTGCCGTGGGTGGCGTTCAAACCCGTTGATGCGCTGTTCGCACTGGGGCTGGGCGGCTTGGCGCTGGCTGTCGCCACCTTATCCGCCCGTGCCGATCTGAAGAGGATCCCCGCCGATGCCATCTTCCGTAGTTGAGCGCATGGCCAGCTTGGGCGCGGCGCTGCTATTGGCTGCGTGCAGCGCCGGTGAAGCCGCCACGCCCGCGCCGCCACCGCACATTGCCACCGCGCAGGGGCGGCTGGACGCATCAAGCGAAACCCGCTGGCTGTCGGCTGAACTGGATGCGCGCATCGCTGCCGTACCCGTGGCCGAAGGCCAGCGTGTTGCCGCCGGCACGGTGCTAGTGGAACTGGCCTGCGCCGATCGGGCTGCTGCCGCCAGCGCCGCGGCTGCCCGTGCCGTCGCCGCCGGAGCCGAACGTCAGTTGGTGCGGGCCGGGCCACGCGCCGAAGCCCACGCCGAAGCCCGCGCCCGGCTGGCGGCGGCCGAAGCCGATCTGGCCGACAGCATCGATCAGCAACGCCGCACCGAGGCGCTGCTGGCCGGTGGCTGGGTCAGCCAGCGCCGCCACGAACAGGCCAGCAGCAGCCGCGATGCTGCCCGCGCCCGTCGCGACGGCGCCGCCGCTGCGCTGGCCGCCATCGAACATGGCGCGCGCCCGCAGGAGATCGCGATGGCCGAAGCCGCCGCCAGCGCCGCCAGCGCCCAGGCCCGGCAGAGCGCTGCCGAGGCCGATCGCTGCCGCATCCGCGCGCCGATTGCCGGCACCGTGCTGCGCATTCTGCGCCATGCCGGCGAATTTTCCGGTGCCGGCAGCGGCAGTCCGCTGGTAGCCATCGCCGATCTGTCGCGCCTGATGGTGCGCGCCGAGGTGCTGGACCGCGATGCAGCCACCATCCGCCCCGGTATGCGCGCTGATGTTTGGCTGGATGAAGCGCCGGGACGCTGGAGCGGCCGGGTGGTGGATGGCGCGCTGCTGGTTGGCCGTCGCACCAGCCGTAGCCTTGATCCGGCCGATCGATTTGACCGTGATGTGCGCGAAGTGCGGGTGCTGCTCGATGGGACGCCACCGCCAGCGATCGTCGGCCTGCGCGTCAATGTTGGTTTTCGCCCGGCGGACAAGCGCCATGCAGCTTGATCGCATCGATTATGCCCTGGCCGAAGGTGGCCAGCGCCGACTTTTGCTGAACGGCTTCAGCCAGGCGTTTCAGCCCGGCCGTTTTGCCTGCATCACGGGGCCATCGGGCACCGGGAAAACCACGATCCTGGCGCTGCTGGCCGGAGTGGTGCAGCCGGATGGCGGCCGCGTGCTGGATGGCGCCACCGCCATCAGTGCGCTTTCGGCCCCGGCGCGAGCCGCATGGCGGCGGGCCAGCGTGGGGCTGGTGTTCCAGACCTGCCGGCTGATCGACGTGCTGACAGTGGCTGATCACATGGCGTTGGTGGCACGGCTGCGTCGCCAGCCCGAGGCGCAAGGCGCTGGCCACCGCCTGCTGGCGCAATTTGGCCTGGCCAGCAAGCTGGGCCAGCGGCCGGGCCAGCTTTCCGGCGGCGAAAAGCAGCGTGTGGCGCTGGCCCAGGCGCTGGCTGCCCGCCCGCGCGTAGTGCTGGCCGATGAACCCACTGCGGCGCTGGATCGCGCCAATGCCGCCGCCGTGGCCGCGGCCCTGCGACGTTATGCCGAAACCAGCGCGGCCGTGGTGATCGCGGTGAGCCACGACCAAGTGATGATCGACGCCGCCCATGATGAAGTGAGGCTGATGAAATGACTGCAACCCTGCTGCCAACCCCCGCTACCACCACCAGAATCAACAGCCGGTTCTTCGACCAGATGGTCGATCTGCTGCATCTGGGCGAGGCCGCCGGCGTGGTGCACGCCGTGTCGGGCTTTCTGCATGCCATGCAAAGCGATTGCGACCGTTGGCCGGAGATGATCGCCGCCCTGCGCGGCCACCGCCTGCACCAGGCGCTGCTGGAGGATCCCTATCTGGCGCACAGCTTCACGCGGCCACGCGGCTATGCCGGCGATGCCGGGCTGATCGATCTGATCTATGATCGTGAGCCGCCTCCCGGCACCTCAGAGCCCGGCGCCCGGCTGTTTGCGGTAACCACGGCATCATTGGCGAGCGAGGCGGTGCGCCAGCGTGCCCATCATGCCCGCGCGCTGGTGACCGCGGCCCACGCCCGCGATGGGCGTGTGTGCGTGCTGGCCTGCGGGCATTTTCGCGAAGGCGATGCGCTGGCCGGGCTGGATCTGCGCCGTTTCACGTTGGTGGATCAGGATGAACAGTCGCTCGCCCGCGCGCGCGCGGCGCATGGCAGTGCCCGGCTGGAAGCCGCCAACGTGTTCGCCTTCCTGCGCCGCGCGGCGCTTGCCGGCGAGCGCTATGATCTGGTCTATACGCTGGGCCTCACCGATTATCTCGATGATCGCGCCATGGCGCTGCTGCACCGCATGATCGCCCGTGTCCTCGCCCCCGATGGCCGTGCCGTGCTGGCCAATTTCCGCCCCGACCTGGCCTGCAACGGCTGGATGGAAGCGGTGATGGACTGGCAGCTGATCTATCGCGACGAGGCCGATCTGGCCGGCTTCGCCGGCGCCGCCGGCTTGAGCGCCACCACCTGGACCGACCCCACCGGCCAGATCGCTTGGAGCGAACTGCAACCCACCGGCTGAGGGCGGCATGCGGGGTGGACAACCATTCCCGGCGTGTTGCGGTGGAACTAAGCTGACCTGAACCCATGATTTCACCCAGCGGGGCTTAGATTCGAGCGGCGGCTATCCTTGATTGCCGCCCCGAAAGCTGCCGTTCCGCTACCGGCCCAAAAGTTGCCTTCTGCGGCAGAAAATTCAAGTTTTTCAGGTGGGGACTGCTATGTACGGATCTATGGAGGTCCACTTATGAGTTAACATTCTCTTTGAGGTGAATTTCAGGTGACCTGGGCCCGGAATTACCAGGGTATTCATAGTATGTTCTGGATGGCGGATTGTTGGATAAGACTCAGAAATATATAGTTAAAAGTCGTTCTGGGAACGATCTGGTAGTTTCATCTCTTCTCNAAATCCCCGTGTCGGTGGTTCAAATCCGCCCCCGGGCACCATAATTCTTCTTTACTAATCAGCATGTTAGTTTTTCTCCCTCGGGATATTTCCGGCTTCGTTTTGCAACCGTTTTGCAGCGATAGCGCGAGTGCTACCCCGGATTATTCACCGGCCGGGTGATTTCGGGTTGGCGAGC
>NZ_NOXT01000090.1 GCF_002251755.1 Sandarakinorhabdus cyanobacteriorum | reverse complement strand
AACGCCCTGACAGGAAGGCTCATGAATAAGGCGGGCTAAGTTGCAACCGCAACTTCGCCGCCCGCAGTTGAATCGTCGGATTTTGGAGAACGGCGTGCAGGCGGCCTTGTCGGCAGGGTGGGAGCCGACGTCCCGCGGCAAAGCGGTTGTATTGAAGGTAGATGACAGCGGCTGTCCTTGGATCGCAAATGCGCCCCTTCTCAACTCGCGCGCCTGAAAACAAACGGGTGCAGGGACTGAGTCCCTGCCCGCCGGAGGCCCCTCGACTCCTTGCCTGAAGGTCAGGCCAGCCCCACCGCCTTCATCGTCAAATCCCACAGCCGCTCGTTGCGCGCTTCCAGGGTGGCGCGGGCGGACAGGGGCTGGGCGAAGGGCATGCGGCCTTCTTTCTGGCGGTTGCCCCAGCTCCAGTGGACGCCGGATTGGCTGGCGAAGGCGGGATCGGCGACCACTTGGGCGGTGCGTTCGCCGGCCAGCGGCTGGCTGACGTAGCCTTTGGTGATGTTCTTCTGGAACCACGGGAAAATCCGCTGGAAGGCGGGTGGGGTGTGGCGGAAGAGGGGGGTGTCGGCGACGCAGCCGGGGTAGAGGGTGTTGAAAACGACGCCGGTATCGGCCCAGCGTTTGTGGAACTCGCGGCTCATGATCATGCAGGCGAGCTTGGAGTCCTTGTAGGCCTTGCCGGGTTTGAAGTCCTTGCCGTCGATCATGGCGATGGGGGCCTTGAAGCCGCTGGCGAGGCCGGAGAGGTCCCCCAGGTCGGCCGGGGCGGGGATGGGGATCTTGCCGCCGAATTCCTCGCTGTTGGCGGTGACGGTGCCGAGCGTGATCAGGCGGGAGGGGCTGGCCCCCAGCTTCCCCTTTGGTCGGCCGTTGCTGGCCTTCAGGTCGCCGATCAGCAGGTGGGCGAGGAGGAAGTGACCGAAATAGTTGGTGGCGACGCTGATTTCATAGCCTTCGGGGCTGCGCATCGGCGCTTCGAGGCGCGGCAGATAGACGGCGGCGTTCAGGAGCAGCGCATCCAATGGCAGGCCGAGGGCGTGGAAATCGTCGGCAAATTTGCGCACGCTGGCTTGATCGCCGAGATCGATGTGGAGGATGCGGCGGTTGGCGGCGTTCACGCCGATCTCGTTGGCGGCGGCTTCGGCCTTGGCGAGATCGCGGCAGGCCATGATGACCATCCAGCCGCGATCGGCCAATGATTTGGCGGCCCACAGGCCGACGCCCGACGAGGCGCCGGTGATGATGACGACTGGTTGATCAATGGCGGGTTGATCCGACATGGAGACTCCTTGAGCCCTGAGACCCTGTTCGGGTGGCTCTTTGACTCAAAGCGTGGGTCGCGGCAAGACGACGCAATGCAGGATGTCGTCGCCTTTCTGGCAAATGTGAAGCCGCCGATCACCCCGGCGCTGGTGATCCGCCGCGCGGCGTTCGCGGCGAATCTGGCCCTGATGCAGGGCGAATGTGCGGCGAAGGGCGTGCGGCTGCGGGCCCATGGCAAGATGCACAAATCCAGCCGGATCGCGGCCGAGCAGCTGGCGCGCGGGGCCGTGGGCCTGTGCTGCCAGACGGTGGGGGAGGCTGAGGCCTATGTCGCCGGCGGTGTGCCCGATGTGCTGGTGACGGCGCCGGTGCCGCCCTGGGGCTGGCCGCGGCTGGCGGCGCTGGCGGCGGCTGCGCGTGTGGGCGCGGTGATGGACAGCGCGGCCCAGGCGCAGGCGGCGAGCGCGGCGGCGGTGGCGGCGGGCGTGGTGCTGGATGCCTATGTCGATGTGGACCCGGGCATGGGCCGGGCCGGGGTGGCGCCGGCGGGTGCGCCGGCGCTGGTGCAGGCGATTGTGGCGCTGCCGGGCCTCCGCTGGGCGGGCATCCAGGCCTATTGCGGGCATCATCAGCACATGCTGCCGGCGGAGCGGGCGGCGGCGCATGCGGCGTGGACAAGGCGGCTGCGGGCCCTGCTGGCCGATCTGCGCAGCGCCGGCCTGGCGCCTGGGCAGGTGACGGGCGGCGGCACCGGCACGGCGGCGATGGACCTGGCGGCGGGCGTTTACACGGAATTGCAGGCCGGCAGCTATGCCCTGATGGATGTGGAATATGGCGACCTGGGCGACCTGCCGTTCCAGCCGGCGCTGTTTCTGGCGGCGAGCGTGGTCTCGGCCCGGCATGACAGCCATGTGACCTGCGATGCCGGGCACAAGGCGCTGCACCCCAATGGCCCGCCGCAACGCGTGGTGTGGCCGGTGGGCAGCCAGTATCGCCCGGCCGGGGATGAGCATGGCGCGATCCTGCCGCCGAACGGGGCGGCGGAGGGCGACCTCGTCTGGCTGCAGCCCGGCCATGTTGACCCCACGGTGGCGTTGCACGATGCCTATTTCGTGGCGGACGAGGATGGCCGGCTGGAGCGCTGGCCCATCGATGCGCGGCGGACCACGACATGAGCTGGACCATCGGCATCATCGGCGGATCGGGGCTGTATGCCATCGACGGGCTGGAGGACGCGCGCTGGATCAGCGTGGAGAGTCCGTGGGGCGCCTCATCGGATGCGGTGCTGGCCGGGCGCATCGGGCATGTCGAGCTGCGTTTTCTGCCGCGCCATGGCCGGGGCCACCGCATTCCGCCGCACCAGCTCAACGTGCGCGCCAATATCGATGTGCTGAAGCGGCTGGGCTGCACCGATCTGCTGGCGATTTCGGCGGTGGGGTCCCTCAACGCCGCGATGAAGCCTGGTGATTTCACCGTGGTGGATCAGTTCATCGATCGCACCAAGGGGCGGCCATCGACCTTTTTCGAAACCGGCCTGGTGGGCCATGTGCCGATGGCCGATCCCACCTGCCCGCGGCTTTCGGCCTTTGCGGCCGATGCGGTGGCGGCGTGTGGTGGGCGGGTGCATCGCGCGGGCACCTATCTGGCCATGGAGGGGCCGGCCTTTTCCACCCGGGCCGAGAGCCGGCTGCACCGGTCTCAAGGCTGTGATCTGGTGGGGATGACCGGCATGCCGGAGGCAAAATTGGCGCGGGAGGCGGAGTTGCCCTATGCCTTGCTGGCCATGGTCACCGATTTTGACTGCTGGCACGATGGCGATGATGTGGATGTGGCCAACATCATGGCGGTGATGCAGGGCAATGCCGCCCTGGCCCGGGCCAGTGTGAAGGCGCTGTGCGCGGCGCTGCCGCCGGTTCGCGATGCCAGCCCGATCGACACGGTGCTGGACCAGGCCATCATGACGGCGCCCGATGTGCGCGATCCGGCCATACTGGCGAAGAACGAGGCCATATTGGCGCGCTGGCTGGCAAATCAGCGCACTGGCTGAAACGGCGCGTGCTGCTATCGCAGGCCGCATGGATCGCATCAGCATCACCACCGCCGCCGGCCCGGTTTCCGCCTTGCAGGCGGGCAGCGGCCCCCGGCTGCATTTTGCCCATGCCACCGGCATGAATGCCGCCCTGTATCGCGGGTTGCTGGCGCCGCTGGCCGATGATTTTGCCATTACCGCCAGTGATGCGCGCGGCCATGGCCTGACCGGGCTGGATGCCGATCCGGCCGGCCTGACCGCGTGGGAGGATTTTGCCTATGATCTGCTGCGGCTGATCGATGTGATCGATGGCGGCAGCCGCTGGATTCTGGCCGGGCATTCGATGGGGGCGACCGTTTCGCTGCTGGCCGCCGCGCTGCGGCCGGACCGGGTGGCGGGCTTGGTGCTGCTCGACCCGCCGATGCTGCCGTTTGAGGTGGCGCGGGCGGTGCGGGCCGGCGCCGTGGTGCCCAATCCGATGGCCGATCAGGCGGCGCGGCGGCGGGGTGTTTTTGCCAGCCGGGCCGAGGCGCGCGCCGCCTATCATGGCCGCGGTGTGTTCCGCAGCTGGAGCGATGCCGATCTGGATGCCTATCTGGACGGGGGGATGATCGACAGCGCGGCCGGGGCGGAACTGGCGTGCCGGCCGGCGTTCGAGGCTGCGACCTTCCGCGCGGTGTCGCCCAATGTCGAACTGGCGCTGGCGCAGCTGCAGTGCCCGTTCATCCTGTTGGCCGGCGAGGAGGGATCAACGGTGCGCGATCCCGAGCTGGCGATCTTTGCCGCGCACTCAGCCTGCCTGGAGGCGCGGCGCCTGCCGGGCACCAGCCATTTCCTGCCGCTGGAACAGCCCGAGGCGGTGCGCACCGCGATCCGACGGATCAGTTCTTCTTGTCGGGAACCGTGAAGCGGCCGGTCACGCGGCCACCGGGATTGGCGGCGGTGCGGGCATCGAAGCTGGAGGTGCGGGTGTTCAAATTCCACACCACGCGCTCGCCGCTCAACTGGTTGCCGGCGCGGTCCATCTTGACGCCGCCCAAGAGGGTGATCAGCCGGGCGTTGACATCATAATAACCGGTGCGGGCGCTGGCGCGCATCGTGTCCTGCGCGATGCGCACATTGCCCAGCGCATCCAGCCGCTGCACCTGCGGATTGCCGCTGGCATCCTTGGCATAGGTGACGCGGACGCGATCGGCGTTCAGCGTCAGATTGGCCTGGCGGATGACGACGCTGCCGGAAAAGATCACCTCGCGGTCATCGTCAGACAGGTCCATGCGGGCGGCATCAATGTCCACCGGGGCCCTGGAATCGAAAGCCTGGGCCAGCACCGGCGCTGCCGCCAGCAGCAGATAGGCCATGATCGCGCGCGTCATCGGCTTCCTCTGCCGCGTCGCTGGTCTATCCGCAAGTGGACATTGCCAACCATGGTGATGCGCTTGCCGGCGAGATCGCCACTCAAGCTGTTGGCGCGGAAATCGCCGATCGGCGTGGCGCCGCTCACCGCCGCGTCGGTGCGGATGGTCCGCCGTTTCATGTCAACCTGCACGGTTGCGGCATCGATGCGATAGCCGCCATCCGATCGCAGCTGCACCGGGCCGGAAACCTCCAGCCGGTCTTCCTCGATGAAATAGCGGCCCTTGGGGGCGGTCACGCGCGAGGGGCCCTCCCGGTCATCGATGCTGGCTGAAAGGCGGCTCAGCTCCACCACCGGATCGGCGCTGGAACGTTGCAGGGCGGTGCCGGCGATGATCGAGAAGGCCTCGCCGGCGGCGGTCTTGCCGCGATATTCGGCGCGGGTCACCTTCAGCCGTTCCGGCGCCACGGCCACCTGATCCTTGGCGAGCAGGAAGGAGAATTCCTGGGCGGCCACCAGCGGCCAGACCAGGATGGCCAGCGCCAGCATGCCGGCGAGCGCGGGCAGCAGCCATTTCAACTGCCCCATCAACGCCTCGTGCCGGCTGCCCGGCAAGGCGGCGCGCTGCCGGGGCGACAGGCTGGACGGGGTGGGGCGGGAGGCCATGCGCCGCGGCTGCGCCGGTCACATATGGGCGAAGATATCGGTTTCCGCCCAGCCGGCCAGATCAAGTTCGGCGCGGGTGGGCAGGAAATCGAAACAGGCCTGGGCGATGTGGGTGCGGCCTTCGCGGGCCAGCCGTTCGACCAGGATGTCATAGGCCCGGTGCAGGTGGCGCACATCGCTGGCGGCATATTCCTTCTGCGCTTCCGAAAGCACAGCAGCGCCCCAGTCGCTGGATTGCTGCTGCTTGGAAATTTCAACGCCCAGCGTTTCGCGCAGCAGATCCTTCAGGCCGTGGCGATCGGTGTAGGTGCGCACCAGTTTCGATGCGATCTTGGTGCAGAACACCGGTGTGGCCCACACGCCGAGGAACTGGCGGATCACCGCGACATCGAAGCGGGCAAAATGCATCAGCTTGATGCGCGCCGGATCGGCCAGCACCGCCTTCAGATTGGGCGCGTCATACTGGCCGGCGGCAAAGCGCACCAGATGCTCGTCACCGCGCCCGTCGCTGATCTGCAGCAGGCACAGGCGATCGCGGTGCGGGTTGAGGCCCATGGTCTCGCTGTCCACTGCCACCGGGCCGGGGGCCAGAACATCAGCAGGCAGATCGCCTTCGTGCAGATAAACCGTCATGCCACCCGCGTTAGCAGGGGGCGCATGGCCTGTCATCCTGCGTTGCAAGCGGTTATGCTGGCGGCGATGGTAACCCCGGCCGATCTGCCCGACGTGCGCGCCCTGTTGATCGCGGCGGCGCGTGGCGGGCGCGATCTGTCCTATTCCGAAGTGCTGCTGGCGCTGGGCCATCGTTTCACCCGGCCAAAGATGCGCAGCCTGTGCAAGCTGCTGGACGCCATCGACGCCGAAGGGCGTGCCGCCGGGCAGCCCGAGCTGGCGGTGCTGGTGGTGCGCGAATCGGATCGGCTGCCGGGCCAGGGCTGGTGGGTGGGTCGCAGCGATGCCCCGGCTGATTGGACCGGGCCCGCCGCGCGTGCCTATGTCGATGCCTGTCAGGCCCGGGCCTTTGCCTGGTGGGCCGGTGCCGTCACTGCGGCCGGGTGCGATCGTCTGGCCTGAATTCGCGCGAGGGCGGCGGCGAGGGGGCTGGTGCGCTGGGCGGCGGCGCCATGGCGCGACCGATGCTGGCCCCCACCGAACCGGAATCACCGCCAGGCGGCCTGCGATAGCCCATGTCGGCGGCGGGGTTGCCCATCATCCGTTCCGGCCGGGGCGAGCGAAAGCCGCCATTGCCATCCGGGTTGCGGCCCCTGAAGCCATCGCCCCTGAAGCCATCCCCCCTGAAGCCATTATCGGCCCGGCCATCGCCGCGAAATCCGTCCCGACGTCGGCCATCGCCCGGCGCCGGCGGCGGTGCGCCGTTGAGGCCGCGCCCGATATAATCGCCCACGCTGCCGGGGGCACCGCGGCGCGGATCATTGCCGCGCCAGTCGCGGTTCCGATCCCGATCCCAGTCACGATCCCGGCCGCGATCCCGGTCGCGCCAATCGTTGCGGCCCCGATTGTCCCAATTGCGATTGTTCCAGCCGCGATTGTTCCAGCCCCAACCCGGCCGGTTCCAACCCCAGTTGTTCCAGCCCCACGGCTGTTGCGCTGCCCACGGCCGGCTCCAGTTGCTGTAACCCCAGGGCCGGTTCCAGTTGTTCCAGCCCCAATTGTTCCAGCCATTCCCGAAACCAATCGAAACGCTGGTGCCACCACGGCGGCCCCAATCATTCCAGCTGAAGCCCAAACCCCAGTTCCAGCGGCTGCCCCGCCAATAGCGGGCGCCATTGTGCCACGGCAGGGCGCGGGTGCGATAACCGCCGGCAAACACCTGGGTGCGCGGCACCCAGATCCAGCTGGGCGCATACCAGCTGTTCCAGTCGTTCCAGCGCCAATCATTGTCAAAGCCGGCATCCCAGCGATAGCGGACCTGCGGCGGGATCGGCGCCCAGCCCACCACATCGTCATCCTCGCGCCAGGCGGTCCAGCTGGGGGCCCATTCGGTGCCGGGCACCCACACCCAGCCCACGCTGTCGTCAAAGCCCCAGCGGCCATAATGATCGGTGGCCCAGCCCCAGGGATCGGCGCTCCGCCAGAACCGGTCCGGGCTCCATTCGCCATTCTGGTAGGGGCGCCAGCCATCCGGCGCATCGGGCAGAAAGGCATTACCCCAACGGCTGTTCACCCAACGGCCGTGCGCGGCCAGCGCGTCCTGGAACACGGCCACATCGGCCACATTCTGGAAGCCGAACCGGTCACCCGGCTGGGCGGCCTGGGCGGCGACGGCCGGGTCCATGGTGGCGGCATGTGGCGGCGCAGCGATCACCGGCCCGGCGTCGGCAGGCGGCGCCATGTCGGGCGGTGGCACAACAGCGGGCTGCGCCAGGGCCGGTTGGGCCAGGGCCGCGCCGGCAACGCCAAGCAGCGGAGTCAGGAAACGGGCGGCAATCGGCATGGCAAAACCCCCTCAAGGCGGGATGATGGGCACAGCATGCCAAGTCGCGGCTGTCCTTTCCATGAACGGCCCCGAGTTCCGGGTCGGAGCCCGCTCTAGAAGGCGCAGCCGATGCCAGCGCGCAGGAATTCGGCGACCAGGCCGGGGTCCTTGTCGTCGGTCAGCTTGTCGGCGATCTGGCGGATGGACATGCGCTGCAGCTTTTCCATGCGGATGTTGGTCAGCTCCTGCAGGCGCAGCAGCTGGCCCACCGACAGGCGCTGGCCCAGCCGGTCGCCCATGCACTGGGCCTGACGCGGGGAGACGCCGAGTTCGGTGAGATTTTTCGTGATGCGCTGGGCCGGGGTGGCGCAGGCGCTGAGCAGCAAGGGCAGCGCGATCAGGGGCAGCAGGGCGGTGCGGGCAGTCACGGGATTGGGGCCTCTTTTGATGGGGGGTGCGGCAAGTCCCCTAATGCATATCGCGCGGTGGCTGGCTATAGGATGAACCCATGCTCGATTATCTGGCCTCGCTGTCCACCCGCTATCCCGTGCTCACCGATGTGACCTGGTGGCAGGGCATCATCATCGCGCTCATCGTCGTGGCGATCATGGAGGTGGTGGCCATTGTTTCCCACAAATATGTGATGCACGGCTTCCTGTGGAGCCTGCACAAGAGCCATCACGAGCCGCGCACCGGCGCCTTTGAAAAGAACGACTGGTTCGGCGTGGCCGGGGCCATCCCGTCGATGATCCTGCTGATGATCGGCACCCATTATGGCCTGCACATGATCACCGCCATCGGGGCCGGCATCACCGCCTATGGCGCCATCTATTTCGGCCTGCACGACGTGCTGGTGCACCGCCGGGTCAAGCACAGCTGGAACCCGCAATGGGGTTACATGAAGCGGGTGGTGCAGGCGCACCGGTTGCACCATGTGGTGGAAACCAAGCACGGCACGGTGAGCTTTGGCTTCATCTGGGCGCCGCCGATCCGCAAGCTGAAGGCGCAGCTGGAGGCCGATGGCCGCGGGCGGATTCGTGCAAGTGCGAAGATGAAGGCCGAGATGGGCATGATTGACAACGCTGAGCACTGGGCGCGGTAAAGGTTCATTCGCTGTCATGCTGGCGAAGCCCAGCATCCGTCGGCGATCGCGTTCCAGCAGTGCAATGGATGCTGGCCTTCGCCAGCATGACAGAGGATTTCAATCCGGCATCGTCCACAGGCCATTCCGCGAAGGCCCCGGCATTGGCCAGCGCTGCTTGCGCACCAGCATTTCGCCAAAGGCCGCCGCCACGGCGCGGGCCTTTTCCGCCTTGGTGGTGGACACGCGGGTTTCCAGCCCGGCTTCTTCCAGGGCGCGCACCTTGCGGCCGATGCCGCCATAGATGCGGGCCGCCGCCAGCACGGCCCAGGCGGCGCGGTTGCCGAGCGCGGAGGTGCCGAAGCGGGCCGATTCCTCATAGTCCTCGGCCTTGAACACCAGCCGGGCGACCAGCCGCGCCAGCTGGCGGCGATAGGGCGGGAAGGCGAAACTGTCGCCATCCAGGCCGACGCTGGCCAGCCAGTCATCTGGGATATAGCGGCGGCTGTTCATCGCATCCTCGATCACGTCGCGGGCGATGTTGTTCAATTGAAAGCTCATGCCCAGGTCGCAGGCGCGATCCAGCACCGGGCGATCATCCGGCTTCACGCCCATGACGATCGCCATCATCACACCCACGCAGCCGGCGACATGATAGCAATAGGTCAACGTGTCATCGAAGGTGAGGAACGGCCGCTCCTCCATGTCGATGCGAAAGCCGTGGATGAGATCGCGCGGGTAGCGGGCGGGCATGCCGGTGTCGCGCACCACCATGGCCAGCGCCTCATAGGGGGTGCCGGGCGTGGGGTTGCCGGCCAAGGCGCGTTCGGTTTCCCAATGCACCTCGGCCAGGCGTTCGGCGGGCGGGCGGCGGTCATCGTTGCGCCCTTCGCCCAAGACCTGGCCGTCGATCACATCATCGGTGTGGCGGCACCAGGCATAGAGCAGCATGGCGCGATCACGCGTCGGCGCATCGAACAGCCGGCTGGCCAGTGCGAAGCTTTTGGAGCCGCGCGCGATGGCGTCGCGGGCATTGGCGAGAACGTCAGACACGGGATGCTTCCTGCCCGCCTGCGCCTTGTCGCGCAAGCGGGCTGAATGGCGAAGGCGATCAGGCCGCCTTCTTGGCCAGCAGATCCTCGATCATCAGTTTGCCGGTCGCCTTGGCGCTGCCGACCACGCCGGGGATGCCGGCGCCCGGGTGGGTGCCGGCGCCAACGAAATAGAGGTTGGTCAGCACATCATCGCGGTTGTGGGTGCGGAAATAGGCGGACTGCCACAGCACCGGCTCCAGGCTGAAGGCGCTGCCCTGGTGGGCGAACAGCGTCGTCTGGAAATCCTTCGGCGTCCAGGTGCGCATCGTCACCAGGTCGCGGCGCAGATTGGGGATGCAACGGCGCTCCAGCGAGTCGAGGATGGAATCGGCGTAACGCGGCGCTTCCTTTTCCCAATCAATGTCGAGCTTGCCGAGGTGCGGCACCGGCGACAGCACATAGAAAGCGCTGTGGCCGGGAGGGGCCATGGCCGGATCGGTCGCGGTCGGGTGGTGGAGATAGAGCGAGAAATCCTCGGCCAGCTTGTCGCCGCCCTTGTAGATCTCGTCGAGCAGGCCCTTGTAGCGATGGCCGAACAGGATGGTGTGATGCTTCACATCCGGCCGTTCGCCCTTCAGCCCGAAATAGGTGACGAACAGCGACGGCGAGAAGCTGCGCCGCATCATCTTGCCGGCCATTTCGGCACCGCGCGGATGGGCGCCGAGCAGATCCTTGTAGGTGTTGACGACATCGCCATTGGAGACGACCGCATCGAAGCGGCCCGACCAGCCATCGGCGCAGCGCACGCCAGTGACCCGGCCGCTGTCGGCCATGATGGCTTCGACCTTGCTGCCGATGCGGGTGGTGCCGCCCAGATCCTCGAACAGCTTGACCATCCCGCGCACCAGCGCGTGGGTGCCGCCGCGCGGGAACCACACGCCCCACTTCTTTTCGAGCGCGTGGATGAGGGCATAGACCGAGCTGGTCTTGAACGGATTGCCGCCAACCAGCAGCGTGTGGAAGCTGAAGGCCTGGCGCAGCCGGTCATCCTCGATATGGCGGGCGACCATGGCGTAGACCGAACGGAACGCCTCATAGCGCATCAGCTGCGGCGCTGCCTTCAGCATCGACTTGAAATCGAGAAAGGCTTCGTGGCCGAGCTTCTGATAGCCTTCGCGGAACACATTGTCCGAGAATTCCAGAAACTTCCGGTAGCCGGCGACATCCTTGGGATTGAACGCCTCGATCTGCTTGAACAGCGCCTCCTCGTCGTTCGAATAATCGAACACCGAGCCGTCTTCCCACAGCAGGCGATAGAAGGGCGTGACGTTGATCAGCTCAACATAGTCCGACAGCTTGCGGCCGGACAGTTCGAACAATTCCTCAAGACAGGTGGGATCGGTGATGACGGTGGGGCCGGCATCGAACTTGAAGCCATCATCTTCAAACACATAGGCACGGCCGCCCGGCTTGTCGCGGGCTTCGATCAGGGTGGTCTGGATGCCGGCCGATTGCAGGCGGATGGCCAGCGCCAGACCACCAAAACCGGAACCAATCACTGCAGCAGTCGTCATTTCAATCCCAATCCATATTTGAGCACGGTGCCCACCGCCCTCAAGGGCGGGATGGGCGGACGGCCGGAAAAGATCCGCCGCCAGTCATTCAGTTTCAGATCAGCGGCATAGAGCCGGCCGACCAGATCATCCGGGTGTTCATAGAAACGCTCCAGGATCGTGCGCCGTTCCTCGTCATGTGCGGCCAGGAACAGCATGCGATTGAGCACCCGATACATGCCGCGGCTGTTCCACACACGCATCGCATGGTCGCGGGTGGCGCGGTGGATGGTCGCGGCATCAAAGGCCGGCAGCGCCGCGATCATGTCGGCCATGCGCACCGCATCGGGGAAGCTGTAGCCGGTCACCGGATGGAACAGGCCGGCGGCCAGGCCCACCCGCGCCACACCGGGCACGCCTTCATCGAGGAATTTGGTGATGCTGCCGCCCACCGCCAGCGGCAGGATGCCGGTTTCCTCGCGGATCACTTGTCTGATCGTCCAGCCCTGCTGGGCGGCATAATCGGCGATGTGGCGGCGCAGCAGATCGGGTGCCATGTCGCGGCCATCGCTGTAATAAGTGTCCTCGATCAGCACATGGCGCGGGCCATAGGGCAGTGTGTAGACAAAGCGATAGCCATCGGCTTGGGGAATGGTGGCATCCATGATGATCGGGCCCTTCAGCCCATGATCCTCGGCCAGTTCCACTTCCTGCCCCAGGAATTTCTGCCACCTGAGATCGAGCGCGTCGGTCTTCTTCTGGCCGCGGCCATCGATCACTGCGTTGCAGTGCAGCACCCGCTGATCGGCCAGCGTCACGCTGGTGGGCGACAATGCGACCACCGGCACGTTGGTGATGATGTGGCCGGGCGGCAGCGCGGCGGTGACGGCGGCGGCCAGCCGTTCGCTGTTGCTCGTGCCATAGCCGACATCCAGCGTGCGATGATGGCGCGGGAAGCGCACCGAATAACAATCCCAGCGGTGGGCAAACAGCGGCTGGGTCCAGCGCCGCTGTTCTTCGTTGATGTCCAGCCCGAACGACGACCAGGTGTGATCGCCGCCGATCGATGGGCCGGATTCGACGATGGCCACGCGCAATTCGGGGCGCAGCTGCGCCAGGCGCAGGGCAATCAGGCCGTTGGCGAGACCGCCGCCCGCCAGGATGAGATCGAAATCAGGCGTCACGCATTCGCTGTTAGACGGGCGCGATGCTGCGGGAAAGGGGAATGAATGTCGCCATCCCCACCGCCACGGCATCTCCCGCGACACGGGCGCCATTGCCCCGGCGCCAGCAACTGCGTATCACCACTCCGCACCAAGGGAGAGGCTGCAACCCATGAATGCCCCGATTTCCAAGAGCGAGTTCATTCCCGCCGACCTGCCCGAACCCGGCTTCGAGGAGATCAAGCATATCCCCGGCATGGAGCCGGCGCGCTTCAAGATGCTGCGCACGCTGAAGTTTCTGGCCAATCCGCTGGGCCGCAGCCGCGAGCTGGTCGAACAATATGGCCATATCTTCCGCCGCCAGGATTTCGGCGGCTGGGGCGTGTCGATGATCGGCCCCGAAGCCAACGAAATGGTGCTGTTCAACAAGGACAAGATTTTTTCGAGCGAACTGGGCTGGAACCCGGTGCTGGAACTGCTGTTCCCCCGCGGCCTGATGCTGATGGATTTCGAAGAGCATCGCATCCACCGGAAGACCCTGTCGGTCGCCTTCAAGACCGAGCCGATGCGCCATTATTTTGCCCAGTTGGATGATGGCATCACCCGCGGCCTGAAGAAATGGCCGCGCCAGCAGAGCTTCAAATTCTACCCGGCGATCAAGGCCCTCACCCTCGATCTGGCGGCCACCAGCTTTTTGGGCGTGCCGTGGGGCGGCGAGGCCGACAAGATCAACAAGGCGTTCTGCGACATGGTCGCGGCCTCGGTCGGCGTGGTGCGCAAGCCGCTGCCCTTCACCGCCATGAAGCGCGGCGTCGATGGCCGGGCCTTCATGAGCCAATATTTCGCCCGCGAAATCCCCAAGCGGCGCGGGACTGTGGCCAACGACATCTTCACCCAGGTGTGCAACGCCCGCGACGAGAATGACCAGCTGCTCACTGAGCAGGACATCATCGATCACATGAATTTCCTGATGATGGCGGCGCACGACACCACCACATCATCGATCACCAGCATCGTGTGGTGCCTGGCCAAATATCCGGAATGGCAGGACAAATTGCGCGAGGAGATCGCCGGCATCCGCGCCCGCCACGGCGCGCTGAGTTACGAGACGCTGGGCGAGATGGAGGTGACCGACATGGTGTTCAAGGAGGCGCTGCGGCTGATCCCGCCGGTGCCTTCGATGCCGCGCCGGGCGGTGAAGAGCTTCGTGTTCCAGAACCATGTCGTGCCGGCCGGCGCGCATGTGGGCATCAACCAGATGATCAGCCACCGCCTGCCGGAATATTGGCCGAACCCGGAACATTTCGATCCCACCCGCTTCACGCCGGAAAACAGCCGGGGCCGACACAAATATGCCTGGGTGCCGTTCGGCGGCGGCGCCCACATGTGCCTTGGCCAGCATTTCGCCTATATGCAGGTGAAGATGTTCTTCTTCGCCCTGCTGGAAGGCCATCGCATCGTGGCCGACAAGCCGCTGGGTGACGTGGAAAGCGATTTTCGCATGTTCCCCATTCCCAAGCCCAAGGATGGCCTGCCCGTGCGGATCGAGGCGATCTGATGGCGGGCGGCAAGCGGCGCAACTGGTGGCGGGGATTGGGCTATGGGCTTGCCGTGGTGGCCGGCCTGATCGCCGTCGCCCGGGCCATCTTTGCCACGCCCGACATTCCGGTGGCCACGCTCAAGGCCAAATATGCCAACAGCGCCAGCCAGTTCGTCGAACTGTCGCCCGGCACCACCATCCATGTGCGCGACGAAGGCCCGCGCGACGGGCTGACCATCGTGCTGATCCACGGCAGCAACGCCTCGCTGCACACGTGGGAGCCGTGGGTGAAGCGGCTGACGGCCCGCAACATCCGCGTGGTCAGCCTTGATCTGCCGGCCCATGGCCTGTCGGGCCCCACCCCGCAGGGGCTTTACACCAGCGCGGCCTATGTCGGCATTGTCGAGCAACTGGTCGACCGGCTGGGCCTGCAGGACTTTGTTCTGGGGGGCAATTCGATGGGTGGCGGCGTCGCCTGGCGCTATGCCCTGGCTCATCCGGAACGGCTGCGTGGCCTGATTCTGGTGGATGCCAGCGGCCAGCCACAGCCCAAGGGCTCCTCCCCGCCGCTGGGCTTCCGGCTGGCGCGCGTGCCGGTGGCGCGCGATATCCTGGCCACCGTCACCCCGCGCGGCCTGATCGAGCAAAGCTTCAAACAATCCATTTCCAACCAGGCCATCGCCACCCCGGCGATGGTGGACCGTTATTGGGAACTGCTGCTCTATCCCGGCAACCGCCGCGCCACGGTGCAGCGCTTTGGCCAGTATCAGGGCGATGATGGCGCTGCCGCGAAGCTGCCCGGCCTCAAGGTGCCGACGCTGATCCTGTGGGGCCGGGAAGACAGGCTGATCCCGGTTTCGGTCGCCGCCTGGTTCAACCGGCAGATCCCGAACAGCCGCATCGCCATCCTGGATGGCATCGGCCATATCCCGATGGAAGAGGCGCCGGACCGCAGCCTGGCACCGGTGCTCGACTTCCTGGTGGACATCAGCGAATTGGGCACGGCCGTCTTGCCGCCGCCCAGCGGCACCGGCGACGCTGCTGCGAAGCCGGCCACCGCGGCCTGATCAGCGCAGCTGGAACTGCCCGGCAAAGCGCCTGAGCCAGGCCGTCATCGCCTGAAACGCCGGCTCTGACAGGGTGATGAACGCCCGGCGGGCCGGTGCGCCGCACGAACAGCCCGGCTTCCGACAGGCTGCGCACCCGGCGCAGCGCTGTGGTGGTGGGCACGGCGGCAGCGAGGCACAGGCTGGACACCGGCACATCCACCTGTTCCATCCGCGCCGCGGTCAGATCCAGCAGCATGTCCCACGCCGGGTCGCCGAACAGCTCGGCGGGCAGATGCCGGTCACGGTCACGCCGCAGCCGGATCAGCTTGCGCACCAGCGCGGCGTTGATCGGGGTTTCGCCGCTGTCGGCGGCCAGCGCCAGTTGCGCCAGCCGATCGGCGATGCGCTGCGCCTCCTGCCCCAGCGCCGCGATATTCTGCGCCGTGTCCGACAGTTCGGCGACGCCGGCCGGGGCGCCGGCCAGCAGCCCGCGCGCCAGCATGGCCAGCCTGTCTTCATCATCGCCGGGCAGCAACAGTGCATCGGCCAGATCAAGCCAGTGCGGCAGCGCCGGCACATCGGCCGCCACGCGCAGGATCACCGGCAGCATCAGGCCGCGCACCGCTGATTCGGCCGCCGCCAGATCGCCCGGAATCAGCGCCACATCGGCGTCGCCGGCCACCCGCCGCCAGCCGGGGCCGGCTTCGGGCAGGGCTTCATCAAGCGACAGGATGCGACAATCGTTCATGACCGCTCCGGATTGGGGGGAACCATGGGGTGGGGCCAATTACATATTGGTCAGATTGGAAGCAATCACCAGTATCGGCGGCATGATGATCATGGTTAAAGGTCGCGTGGCGCAGTCTGAGAGGAATAGGCCAGCGTCATGGCGTTTGTTGTACAAGTGTTGACGGGGTGGGCTATGCGCAGGGAGACCAAGCGTTTTTCGCCAAGCCAACGGGAGGATCGGCCAGAGCATCTGGCCGAGTTGGTGGGAAACAGCAAATCAATTTCGCTGATACGGGAAGAAATTCTTAAGATTGCCGATGCCAATGCTTCGGTGCTGATCACCGGACCTTCCGGCAGCGGCAAGGATGTTGTGGCCCAGTTGCTGCACCAGCGCAGCCGCCGCGCGCCCCGCCCCCTGGTGGCGCTGAACTGTGCCGCCGTGCCGGCCGAGCTGCTGGAATCCGAACTTTTTGGCCATGAACAGGGCGCCTTCACCGGCGCCATCCGCGCCCGCGCCGGCCGGTTCGAGGCGGCCAATGGCGGCACCCTGTTCCTTGATGAAGTGGGCGACATGCCGCTGGCCATGCAGGCAAAGCTGTTGCGCGCGCTGGAAACCCGCCAGGTCGAACGGGTGGGCGGCATGCTGCCGATCAGCCTGGATGTGCGGGTGATCGCCGCCACCAGCGTCGATCTGGCCGCGGCGACAGCGGCCGGCCGTTTCCGCACCGATCTTCTCTATCGGCTGGATGTCATCCACATCGCCATGCCGGCGCTGGCCGACCATGCCGAGGATGTGCCGGCGCTGGTGCAGCATTTCCTGCGCCAGCAGGCCAATCCGGTGCGCTTCACCACGGCGGCGCTGGATGCGCTGTCGGCCTGGCCCTGGCCAGGCAATGTGCGCGAGCTGCGCAACTTCGTCGAACGCGCCTGCGTGCACCATGGCGGCGAGGTGATCGGCCGCGACGGGCTGGACCGGCTGTTGCGCAGCCCCGGCGTGGCCGCCGTGCCAACGCTGGCCGATCCGCTGCCGGCCGATCTGGAACGCGCCTATATCCGCGCCGCGCTGGAACAGACCGGCGGCACCATCAGCCACACCGCCCGGTTGCTGCGCCTGCAGCGCACGACGCTGATCGAAAAGATGCGCCGGCTGGAGATTGACGCCCGCGCGGCCTGACTGTCCTACACCGGCGAAACCTGTCATGATGTTGATGCTGGCCACTGTCGATTTGCGCGTGAAATCAACGCTGAACCCCGCAAGATTCGTCAATTGTGTCAAAACAGGCCGGCAACGACAGGCTCCTTGACAGACGAATCAACGGCGGGCGTCGGCCGTCCACAGGTCCATCAGCTGGGTCAGCTGCTGGGCGGCGGCGCGGGATTGGCCAACGGCCGTGTCCATCGCGGCGAACTGGCGGGTCAGCACCTGGCGCATCTGCTCCACCCGTGTGTCGATGCGGGCCAGCTCGGCATTGGCGCCATCGCGCTGCCGGGTGAGGCCGGTGGTGGCGGTGCCCACGTTGGCGGCGATGCTCTGCAGGCGGTTCGGCCGGTCAGCCCGGGCCGGGCCGGCCACCTCGCGCAGCAGCGCTTCGGCATCGCCCAGCCGGGTCGGCGGCAGATTGGCCAGCCGGGCGGCATCCACCGAAATCGTGCCGTCGCGCAGCACGCTGACGCCCAGATCAGACAGGCGCAGGCCATTCGCCTCGGCAATCGGGGTGGTGACCAGCCGCACCAGTTGCTGATCGATGCTGCGGGCGGTGGCATCGGTGGCCAGCGGGCCGGGCGCCTCTCCGCCTTGCGCCGGCTTGCGGAAATCGCCGATCAACTGGCGCATCGCCTGCAGCGTGCCGACAAAATCGGCCAGCGCCCCTGACAGTGCATTGCCATCGCGGGACGCGCTCACCACCGCACTGGCATTCTCGCGCCGCAGGGTGAGGCGGGCACCGGGCACCAGATCATCGATGCGGTTGGCCGGGCGGGTGACGGCAACGCCATCGATCACCAACTCGGCATCGCGCGCCGCCTCCCCCAGCGCCATGGTCGCGGCGCCGGGCGTGTGGTTGAACCGCTCCAGTCCGGGCGGGCCGCCACTGGGCGCGGCGCTGATGATGAAGGCGTTTTCAGCCCCTTCAGCGCCGCGCAGCACCAGCGTGGCGCTGCCGGCCGATGCGACGATGCTGGCCGTCACCCCGGCGGCGCTGTCGTTGATGGCACGCGCCAGGCCCGCCAGGCTGTTGTTCTGGGCGGTGATGGTGACATTCACCGATGGCCGCGCCCCGGCGGCAAAGCTGAAGCCGCCATTGCCATCGGGCGTGCGCCGCCCGGCAATGAAGGTGAGTGTGCCCAGCCCCACGGGATCATTGGCGCTGGTGAAGGCGGCGCTGTTCAGCCGCTGCCCGGCGGCCAAGCGGGTGATATTGAGCCCGTTCACCAACGGCGATGGCGGCCCGCTGCCCAGCCGCTCCACCGCCACGGCGCTATCGCTGCTGGCCAGCTGCAGACCCAGCTCGCCGATGCGCACCCTGGTGTCGAGCGAGGTGGCAATGCCGGTCAGCGCCGATTGCAGCTGACCCAGCGCCGAGATGCGCGCCGTCAGCGCCTCCACCCGCCGCGTCACCGGCCGGGTGCGGTTGGTCCGCTCGGCGCTCACCAGGCTGTCGACAATCGCCCGGCTGTCGAGCCCGGAGCCGGCGCCAAAGCTGATGAGGGGGTTGCTGGCCATGCGTCACCCTATAACGGCGCCGGGCTGCCCGGCTTGCGCGGTTGCCCGGCCTCGTCAAAATCCAGCGCGGCCGGCACGAACACATCGGGCACCGCTTCGGCTTCTGGATCATAAAAGCGCATGACGAAGGCGAGGATGGTGGCCACAGCCTGAAACAGTTCGGGCTGCACCTGCGCGCCGCGCCGGGCCGACCAGAACAGGGCGCGGGCCAGCCGCGGCGTGCGGATCACCGGCACACCCAGATCCCGCGCCGCCGCGATGAGCGCCACGGCCATGTCGAGCCGGCCCTTTTCCACCACCACCGGCGCCGAATCCGTTTCCGGCCGGTATCGCAGGGCGACGGCAAAATGGGTGGGGTTGACCACCACGACCGAGGCTTGCGCCAGCCCCTTCTTCATGCGGCCCTGTGCCGCCTGCATCTGGGCCCGGCGCAGTGCCGCCTTCAGTTCTGGGGCACCGTCATTCTCGCGGGATTCGCGCTTCACCTCCTCGCGGGTCATCATCAGCTGCTGCTCCCGCCGCCACCAGGTGAAGCCGAAATCAAGCGCTGCCACCGCCAGCATCAACAGCGCCGCCGCCCCGGCCAGCCGCAACAGCGCCGCGCCGATGCCGGCCAGCCCCTGATCCTCCAGCCCGGCGAGGCCCGGCAGCAGCGGCAGCAGCACCGCCCAGGCCAGCGCCGCCATGCCGCCGATCTTGAGCAGGGCGGATCCGGCCCCGGCCAACCCCTGCCAGCCGAACAGCCGCTTGAGGCCATTCAGCGGGGACAGGCGGCTGAATTTTGGCGCGGCCAGCCTTGTGCTGACATGGCGGGTGACCGCCAGCTGCAGGCCAAAGGCGGTGACGGTGACGGCAGCGAGCAGCAGCAGCGGCCACAGCAGCGGTGCGCGGCGCACCAGCGCCACCGCATCGGGTGTGCCGGCCCTTGCCAGCGCATCGGCCAGAAAGCCGGCCAGCCCCTGCCACAGCGCCGGCCCGGCCAGCGCCAGAAAGCCCGCCGCCAGCGCCAGGCTGCCGGCCGAGGCCAGTTCCCTGGGAGCCAGCACATTGCCATCCTCCAGCGCCTTTTCGCGGCGCCGGGGTGTGGGCTTTTCGGTCTTGTCCCCCGCCATCAGCCGAGCAGCCCTAGGCCGGTGGCCAGCGCTCCGGCCAGACGGGCGGCGATATGGCCAAACACCAGCGGCAACAGCGTGACAAAGGCCAGCAGCAGCGCCGCCGGGCCAACCGCCATGGCCGACATCTGCGGCGCGGCCCGGCTGGCGATGGCCACCACCGCTTGCGCGAGCAGTAGCACCGCCATCAGCGGCAGCGCCAGTTTGAGGCCCCACAGGAACATCAGGCTGCCCAGCGCCGCGATACCGGCCAGCCCCATGCCGCCGGGCGGATAGAGGCTGGCACCGCTGGCCAGCAGGGCGAACAGATCAAGGTGGAGATCGCCCACCAGCAGCATCACCCAGGCCAGGGTGGTGAACAGCGCCGGCACCGCGCAGCCATTGCCGCCCATCGGGCCCAGCGTGGCAAAGCCCAGGCCGATCATCTGGGCCAGCAGCTCGCCGGCCAGCGCGGCGGCGGCAAAGGCCAGCGCCAACCCGAGGCCAGCGACCAAGCCGGCCATTAGTTCGGCCGGAACATCGATTGGGCCGAGCACGGGCGCGCCGGGGCGGAAGGCCGCAAAGGCCGCCAGCGCCGCCACCAGCGCCAGCCGCGCCCGCCACGGCAGGCTGGCCCCGGCCAGCGGCGGCAGCAGCGCCACACAGGCCAGTGGCCGGACGGCGGCCAACATGAACCGGGTCATCAGCGCCAGCCCATCGAAATCGGGGATGGCCAGGTTCACCGGATCGCCCCGACCATATCGGTGAGGCCCATTTCCAGAAATTCGTCCAGATTCATCAGCATGGCCTCGCCCGAAATGGCCAGCACCAGCACCAGCGCCGCCAGCTTGGGCAGGAAGGAAATGCTGCTTTCCTGCACCGAAAAGATGGTCTGGACGAGGCCGACGAGGATGGCGACCACCAGCAGCGGCGCCAGGAACAGCGTGGCGGTGCCGGCAAACAGCAGCACGGCCTCGCGCGCCAGATCGGCCAGCATCACATCATCGGGCGCCGGGGCCATCAGGCGGACCCAAAACTCTTGGCCAGCGCGCCGAGCACCAGCGTCCAGCCATCAACCACCACGAACAGCGCGATCTTCAGCGGCAGGGACACGGTGGCCGGCGAGACCATCATCATGCCCATTGCCATCAGCACGGAGGCGACGATCAGATCGATGATCAGAAAGGGCAGATAGATGACGAGGCCGATTTCCAGCGCCGTCTTCAGCTCACTGGCGACGAATGCCGGCATCACCACCACCAGTGGCACATCGGCCGGCCGCGCATAGGGGCCGCCGCCAGCAATCTCGGCAAAACGGGTGAGATCGCGCGACCGGGTCTGGCCGAGCATGAAGGTCTTGAGTTCCGCGCCGGTGCGGGCAAGCGCCTGTTCGGCCGGCAGTTTGCCCGCCAGCATCGGAGTCCAGGCGCCGTCGTGGATGCGGTCAAACTGCGGCTTCATGACGAACAGGGTGAGCAGCAGCGCGGTTCCGACCAGCAGCTGGTTGGGCGGGCTTTGCCCCAGGCCCAGCGCCTGCCGCAGGATTGCCAGCACGATGGCGATGCGGGTGAAGGCCGTCATCATCAACAGCGCCGCCGGCAGCAGCGTCAGCGCTGTCATCAGCAGCAGGATCTGCAGCGTGGTGGACAGCGGCGGCAAGTTGATGATTTCGTTCATTCGGCCGGGCTTTCCGCCAGCGTGGCAAGGCCAGCGCGCGATTGGCCGACGAGCAGGCGCCGGCCGGCAAATTCCACCACCAGCAGCCGTGCGCCGGGGCCGAGCGGCAGCGCCTGCACCACCTGGGCATGACGCGCCGGCAGCCGCAGCGCCAGCGCCGATGACCGGTCGCGCAGCGCGGTGACCAGGCTGGCCAGCGCGGTCATTGCGCGCTGCCCGGCAGCACTTCGGTCAGCCGCACGCCAAATTTGTCGCCCACCGCCACAATCTCGCCGCGGGCGACGAGGCGTTCGGAAATCAGCACGTCCACCGGTTGATCGACCCGCCGGTCGAGCACATGCACCTGCCCCGGTGCCATCGCCAGAACATCGGCCAATTTCAGGCGGATGCCGCCGACTTCGACGGCGAGGCGCACGCTGATGGCACCAAACATGCCTAGGCCCGCGACATCGCCGGGCGGCATGGTGGGCTGGCCCTGCAGCGGGCCCTGTTCGATGGTCATGCGCATTCTCCCTGGGGTTTGATGTCGATGGCGATCAGGCTGGCCTGCTGGCGGCCGTCGGGCAGCGGCACCAGGCTGGCCAGCGCCACCTGATGATCGCCCAGCATCACCGGCATTTCGGGGCAGCTGTGGATGGGGATGACGAGGCCGGGCTGCAGCGGCAGCAGGCGCGACAGCGGCAGCATTTCGCTGGCCAAACGCACCGGCAGGCGCAGTGGCAGCGCCAAGGCTGCAGTGCCCAGGGGCCGGCTGGGTTCGGCCGGGCGCGGTGCTTCGGGGGCCGGCAGGCGCACAACGCCCACCACGCTGCTGCTGGCCCCAAGCGTCACGATCACATCGATGACCAGCGCCGGCCTCAGGCTTTCCGCGGGCCACATCTTGAGCACAAGTGGCTGCAATTGTTCGCCCAATTGCCGGGCATGGCGGGCGGTGGTGACGCCGGTGATGCAAGCGATCGGCCGGGCGGGGTCGCCACCGAGCCGCACCGTGGCCAGCAAGGCGCCCAGTTCCAGCGCCACATCAGGCGCGCCCGGCGGCAGGCCGCGGCCGGGGTGGACGGCGACGGGCAGGCCGAACAGGCCGGCCAGCGCCTCCTCCAGCGCCAGGATCAGCGGCATGAACGGCGTGTCGTCGCCATCATCGGGCGGGGCGGCGGCGCTGCGCGGTTGCCAGACATCGACGAAATCGGCGGCCGGCGGCGCTTCGGTGCGGATGCGCAGCTCGCTCATTGCACCACCAGGGAGGTGAAGAACACCTCTTCCACTGTGCCGGGTTCGCCCTTTGATTTCAGTGTCTTGTTGACGACATCCTTGAGCCGCGCCGCCAGTTGTTCCTTGGCCTTGGCGGTTTCGATATCGGCATCGCGGGCTTCGCCCAGGGCGCCAAGGACGGCGGAGACGATGGCCGGCTTGTGCTTGCCGATGGCGGCCACGGCCTCAGCCCCCCCGAAGGTGGAGACCGAGAGCTTGACCTGCAGATAGCGACCGGAATCCGCGAGGTTGCTCGTGAAGGCATTTTCAATCTCGACATATTCCAATGGCCCGGCCGGCGGCGGCGGCGCTTCGGCGTGGGCGGCCTTGCCATGATCGCCGGCGGGGGCGGCGAACTTCATCACGGCGATGCCGGCCCCGGCGCCGCCGGCCCCGGCCCCCGCAACAAAGGCGAGCAGGGGCAACAGCTTGCCCATGATGTTTTTCTTTGGCTTTTCAGGCTTTTCGGCTTTGTCGGCCATGGTCTGGTTCCTCAGGCGAAGCGGTCAGTTGCGGGGGTGGGAGCGGCGCGGGCAGGGCGGCGGGCGGCGGCGATGGCTTCGAGCTGGGGCGGGGGGCGTTTCTGGCGCTGGCCGCCCGACAGGTCGCTGCGCTGGCCGTTGATGGAGAGGGACGACAGGGTGATGCCGGCAGCGGCGAGATCCTGTTGCAGGCGGCCGCCGGCGGCATCGATCAGGGGCGCTGATTGCGGCGCGGCGGCGAGGCTGACGGCAAGATCGGCCGCGCTGCCGGCCAGTTCCACCTGGACCTGGCCCAGCCGGGTCGACGGGATGGACAGCGCGGAATCCGTGCCCGCATCCGGTGCGCTGGTGGCAGCCGGCTGGGTCGGCTGTGACCGCACATCGGCCGCCGGTGACCGCAACGGGGCATCCGGTGGCAAGATCGGGCCACTGGCCGGAATCAGACCCGGCGCGGGTGATTGCAGCGGCTCGGCTGCCTCCACCAGGCGGCGGCGCGGCGGCGGTTCGGCGGGCAGTTCGGCGGCAAGCGGCGGGGCGATGGTGGTGGCCGGGGCGGGCGGTGGCAATTCGGGACCGGGCGCAAGCTCGGGCGCAGCCGGCATCGCCGCGACGGCGGCCGGCAGGCTGCGCTGCCAATCGGCCGGCGGGCGCGGCGCGGCGAGGGCGAGGCGGGCGGGCGGATTGGCCGCCGGCTGCGGTGGGGACGGCCACAGCGCGGCGGCGGGCAATGTCGCGGCCATGGGGGCGGATGCAATGGTTGCGCGTGCGGCGGACGCAGCCGGCGTGGCCGGAACGGACTCTGCTGTTGCCGGGCGCACGGCGGGCGGCGGTTCGGCACCAGGGATGGACAGGCTGGGCGCAGCGATTGGCCTGGGCTGGACCGCGGTGTCGGCCAGCGGCGACGCCAATGGTGGCTGGCCCGGCGGTGGCACGCGCACTGCGGGCGGCGTGGCTGGCACGGGCACTGCTGGCACAAGCGCGGCGGCGGCCTTCGTGGGCTGCAGTGCCAGTCCGCTGGGCTGGCGCAGCGGGGCTGGCATGGTGGCCGATGCGGTTTCGGCGGGCAGACGCGCTGGCGGCTCGGCGGTCGGCAAGGGCGGGGCCAGGGGCGCGGCGGCTTCAGGCATGCCTCGGCTGCTGGCAAGCAGCGGCGGGGCGGGGGGCACGTCAGACCGCGTGGCCGGGCTGGCGAGCGAGGTGACCATCAGCGCGCGGATGGCCGGGCGGATGGCTGCGGTGCGGACCGGAGCGGTGTTGGCGGGGGCCGTCTCCGGCATGGGTTCGGCCGATGGCGCCAGCGGGCTGGCCGCCAACGGTGCGGGCAGTGCGGCTGGCGTGGGGGCGGCGAGTTCGGGGACTAGCAGGGTCGCCCAGGGCTGGTCGGCAAGGTCGGCCGACGCGGCATCCGGGCTGGCGGGTTCGGCCTCCCCATCAAGTGCGACGGCTGGTTGGGCCAGCGGCGTTTCGATGGGCAGGGCGGAGGCCAGCGCCAGCGCAAAGGGTGGTGCCTCGGCCGGTGCTGTCGGCGATGGGGGCAACTCTGCCGGTGTGGCGGCGACCGGCCCCGGCGGCAGCGCGCCGGGCTGCAGCAATGGCAGGCCGGGCGCAGGCGCTGCGCCGGGCAGCGGGGCTGGTTGCGGCAGGGCTGGCAGGGCGGTCGGGATCATTGCCCGCTCTCCTGCTCGGCGCGGCGGGCCAGGGCGGCGTCCACGGCGGCGCGGGCGGCGGCGAGTTGGCGGCTGGCCTCGTCCCGCCGGGCCAGCGCGCGGGTCTGGCGATCGGCGATGTCGGCCGCGATGGCCTGCAACTGGCCATCGATGCGGGCCCGGGCGGCGCGGGCGCCGGCGTTGGCCGTGCCTTCGCCCTGCCCGCCCACCAGCGCGCGCACCCGGCCCAACAGCGCGGCATCGGCGGCAGCCTGGCCCTGGGCGCGGGCCAGATCGGCCAGCGCCAGCCGTTCGCGGATGCGGCGCACGCGGATCAGGCGGTCGATGGGGGTGGGTGTGGTCATCAGGCCGTCTCCATGGGGGCGACGAGTTCATTGAGGGTGGCGATGCTGTCGGCCGGATCGGCCGGCTGTTCGCGCGGCTGGGCCATGAAGGCGGCCAGCGCCGGCTGCAGGGCGAGGGCGAGATCCAGCTCGGGATCGGCGCCGGGGGCATAGGCGCCCATCAGCACCAAGTCGCGGTTTTCCTCGGTGAGGGCGATCATGCGGCGGAAGCGGCTGGCGGCAGCGAGATGGGCGGGGTCGCAAATGTCGAACATCACCCGGCTGGCCGAACTGACCAGATCGATGGCCGGGAACTGCCCGCGCCCGGCGAGCCGGCGGGCGAGCAGGATATGGCCATCCATCACCCCGCGCGCCGCATCGACTACCGGATCGGCGCGGTCATCATTTTCGGCGAGCACGGTGGCGATCAGCGTGATGGCGCCGCCCGATTGGCGGTCGCCGCCGGCACGTTCGGCCAGATCGGCGACCAGCTGCAGCGCGGAGGGCGGATAGCCGCGCGTGCCCATCGGCTCGCCGCGCGCCATCGCCACCTCCCGCGCGCCGTGGACGACGCGTGACAGGCTGTCGAGGATGAGCAGCACCTGTTTCCCCTGCGCCCGGTGCCATTCGGCAATCGCCATGGCGGCCTGGGCCCCGCGCACCCGGCACAGCATCGCATCAGAGGCTGGCACGGCGATGGTGATGGTGATGGTGCGGCCACGCGCCGGCCCTGAAAGCTCGGTATCGATGAAGTCGCTGATTTCGCGGCTGCGTTCGCCGATCAGGGCGACCACCACGACATCGGCGCGGGCCCAGCGGGTGATCTGGCCGAGCAGCACCGATTTGCCCACACCGGTGCCGGCCATGATGCCGATGCGCTGGCCGACGCTGACGCTAAGGAGCGCATCGATGGCGCGCACCCCGGTGGGCAGCGGGCAGGTGACGCGGGCGCGGGCATGCGGCGGCAGCGGTGCCGGGCTGGCCGGCATCCAGGCGCTGGTGGCCGGCGGGCCGAGCCCATCCAATGGCTGGCCCAGGCCATCGATGACGCGGCCGAGGAGGCCATTGCCCACCGCGACTTGGCCGCCGGCCGGATCGGGCAGCACCGCCGCGCCCGGCGCGATGGCGGGCAGGGCGGACAGGCCCATCACGAGGGCGCGGCCGTCGCGGAAGCCGATGACCTCTCCCACAGCCTTCGTGGCCCCGATGGCGACGCGGCTGCCGATGGCGGCGCTGATGCCGACGGCTTCGAGGATGGCGCCATCGGCGGCGACGACGACGCCGGCGCGGCGCAGCGGCAGCGCCGGCACGCGGGTGGCGGCGATGCGGCAGGCCAGCGCGGTGGTGGCGGTGGAGTTTTGGCCTGGCGCGGCCCCCTCCGCCTCGCTGCGCTCGGCACCTCCCCCAGGGGGGGAGGATGATCTGGGGCGGGTGGTGGGCCCGTCCTCCTTGCTGCGCTCGGCACTTCCTCCGGGTGGGGAGGATGATCTGGATGGGCGCGGGGCGGCGGGCCCCCTCCGCCTCGCTGCGCTCGGCACCTCCCCCAGGGGGGGAGGATGGGTTTGATCCTCCCCCTCTGGGGGAGATGCCCGCAGGGCGGAGGGGGCGCGGCTCATGGCAGGGCTTTCAGCAACTGCGCCAGCCGGTCAGCGAGGCCGGCATCGACGCGATAATCCGGGCCGGCGACGGTGATGTGGCCGGGCGGCAGGCTGGTATCGGCACGGGTGGCAAGGCCGGGGGGCAGATCGGCGGCGATCAGGGCCAGCGTGTCGGGGTGGGCCGACAGGGTGGGCAGCGCGGCATCGGCGACTTCGGCGAGCGCGGCGGCGACCAGTGGGCGCAGGCTGTGCGGGCGGCTGAGTTCGGCCATCAGCACGGCCTCGCAAATGGCCCGGGCGAGGCCGGTGAGCAGCGGCGCCAGCACCGCTTCGTCAAGGCCGGTCGCTGCCGTGAGAGCGCGGGCGGCGGCGTCGAGGGCGGCAAGGCGGGGGGCGAGTTCGGCCAGGGCCGCGGCGTGGCCGCGCGCTTCGCCAATGGCCTCACCCTCCGCGCGGCCTTGCGCGCGGGCGTCTTCGAGCAGGGCGCTGATGTCGATCGCCGGTTCGGGCGGCGGCGGCGGTTTGGGCAGGTGGCTGGCCAGCAGCGCGGCCAGGCCGGCGGATTTGGCCGGGGCGGTGCCCAAGAGGGCGGCAAGGCGGGGATCATGCGCGGTCACAGCATCGCCTCCCCGGCGGTGGGCAGGGTCAGCGCGCCGCTGTCGCCCAGGCGGCGCACGGTGCGGCACAGATCGCGCTGGGCCGCATCGACCTCGCTGCGCTTCATCGGGCCGCGTTCGGCCAGTTCGTCCTGCAGCTGCGCGGCGGCGCGGCTCGACATCGAACCGAAGATGAAGTCCTTCAGCGCCGGGCTGGCGCCCTTCATGGCGATGGCGAGCTGGCCGGGATCAACCTCGCGCAGCACCAGCTGCATGTCCTTCTGGCTCAGGCCGAGCAGATCCTCGAAGATGAACTGCTGGCTTTCCAGCTCGGCGGCGAGATCGGCGTTGACGCCCATCAGCGCTTCGAGCAGCGCGCCGCGCCCGCGCGCCCGCGCGCCCGCTTGATGACGGCGGCGGCAAAATCGGTGCCGGCCAGTTTGGCGCTGTCGCGGTTGGTGCCGACGCCGCGCAGCTTGGCCTCCAGATCGGATTCCAGGGCTGCCAGATCATGGATGTTGACGGGGTTCAGCGTCGCCAGCCGGGTGGCGACATCGGGCTGCAGATCTTCGGGCAGGCCATCGAGCACGGCGGCGGCGCGCTCTTCGGGCAGATGGGCCAGCACGACGGCGATGGCCTGGGGATGTTCATCGGCGATCAGCGTGGCCAGCGCCGGGGCATCCACCCAATCCAGCACGGCAAAGCGGCGGCCGGCGGCGGGCGGACCGATTTTTTCGAATGGTTTCGGCGCGCGGGGTGCCCAGCGCCGCGCCCAGCCGCTGGCGCACCTGACGGCCCTGGCTGTCGAGCGCCGCCACCTGCGCGGTGCGGGCGAGAAATTCATCGAGGACGTGATCGATGGCGAGCGGATCGATTTCCGCCACGGTGAGCATGGCTTCGCCGACCTGCTGCACCTCGGCGGGGGTCATGCCGGCCAGCATCTCGCTGGCCTGCGCCTCTTCCAGCACCAGCAGCATGATGGCGCATTTCTGCGCGCCGGACAGGGCGGCAGCCGGGCTGCCGGCCGGCAGGATCGGCGCGCTGGCCATCAGGCGGCGTCCTCTTCGGGTTCGTCTGCGGCCGGCGCGCTGCTCTGATCGGCGAGCAGCATCTGGCGGGCGACGGCCATGGCACGATCCCGGTCACCGGTGACGAGGGTGCGGGCAATGTCGAGCTTGCCGCTGTAATCGCGGGCGGCGGCGGGGCGCAGCAGTTCGCCGCCATCGATCATGGCATCGACGGCGGCCTTTTCGGCCGAGCCTTCGGGATAGACGGTGGGCACCGGGCCGGCGCGGCCAACGGCGCCAAGCACGCTGCCGAGCACACCGCCGACCGCGCCGCCGACCACGGCCCCGGCGCCATCGGCCGCGGCCCCGGCCAACCCGGCGGCGGAGAGGGCGGCCTGCGCGGCCTTGCGCCGGGCGCGCCAGAGCAGGAAGCCGCCGCCCAGCAGCAGCAGCACCGCGCCGACGGCCGCGATCCACGGGCCATAATCCTGCACGACCGGGGTTTGATACCAGGCCTTGGGCGCATCATCGGCCGGCGCGAAGGCGCGCACCTGCACCTCCACCAGATCGCCGCGGGCCGGATCAAAGCCCATGGCGCCGCGCACCAGCCGCTGGATGGTGGCGATTTCGCCGGCCCGCGCCTTGGCATTGCCCAGCGCGGCAGTGTCGATCAGCACCGCGACCGACAGGCGCTTGAGGCGCGGCGCGGCGGCGCGGGTGACGGAGACATCCTTGCCGATCTCGTAATTCGTCGCCGCGGTTTCGGCGGTGACGGTGCCGCCGGCCGCAGCGGGGGCGGGCGTGGCGGGCGGGTTGCCCTGCACCTGGGCGGCCTGGGGCACGGTGTTCGTGAGGGCGCCGGGAATGCCAGCCGCTGGTGGCGGCGTGCCCTCCATGTTGCGGCTGGTCTGTTGCGACCGCACGGTGCCAGCGGGCTGGAAGCGTTCGGAGGCGGCTTCGTTTTCGGAGAAATCGACATCGGCGGCGACTTCGGCGGTGAAGCGGCCGGGGCCGAGCATGGGGGTGAGGAGTTTCACCAGCCGGTCGCGCACCAGGCCTTCCAATCGCTGTTGATAGGCAAGTTGCTGGCCGTCGCCCGACACGCCGGCCGAGAGCAGGGTGCCGGATTGATCGACCACCGAGACCCGATCGGAGGTGAGGCCGGGGACCGAGGTGGCGACCAGCCAGATGATGGCGCGCACCTGGGCTTCGGACAGGCTGCGGCCGGGGGCGAGGGTGACGAACACGCTGGCCGACGGCGCGGCACGGTCGCGGATGAAGACGGACGGTTCGGGGGCGGCGACATGCACGCGGGCGGATTTCACCCCGTCGATGGCCTCCACACTGGCGGCGAGTTCGCGGGCGAGTGCGGCCTTGAGGCGCGCGGCCTCCACCGAGCGTGACGCGCCCAGGGGCATGGCATCAAGATCGGATCCCGGGCCGGCAGCGGCGGATTTGGGCAGGCCCTGGCCGGCAAGCAGGATGCGGGCGCGGGCGACATCGCTGGCGGCGACCTCCACGGTGCCGGTGGCTTCGTTGACGCGGTGATCGAAATTGGCGGCGGCCAGCGCGGTGGTGACGGCGGCGGCATCGGCTTCGGACAGGCCGGGATAGAGCGGCCGCCATTCCGGCTGGCGCAGCAGTGCCCAGGCCAGCGCGGCGACGCCAAGCAGGGCAATCAGCAGCAGCGCCGGGCGGGCACTGGCAATGGCCGGACTGGCGGCGAGCGCGCGGGCGCGATCGACAACGGGCGCCAGCGCCGGCGGCACGGTGAGGCCAGCGGGCGCGGCGGGTTCGGGCGGAAGGGCGGCAGCCTCGCTCATGCGCGCATCACAACGGCATGTTCATCACGTCTTTATACGCCGCGACGAGGCGGTTGCGCGCCTGCAGCGTGGCTTCAAAGGCGATGGAGGCTTTCTGGCGGGCGATCATCACGCTGGCGAGATCGTGGGTCTGCCCGGTTTCAAAGGCGGTGGTGGCGGCGCTGGCCTGATCCTGGATGGTAGAAACCTGGCGCAGGGCGGTGTCGAGCGCTGCGCCGAACCGGGGTTGTTCGGGCGCGGCGGCGGGGGCGCGCAGGGCGGCGTTGCGGGCAAGGATGTCCTGCTGCAGCCGGAGGATGGCGCTGGTGTCGACCGGCGGCAGCATCATTGCACCATTGCGCCGCGCCCGGCGGCGAGCTTGTAGCGCAGGGTGCGTTCGGAAATGCCGAGTTGGCGGGCGGCATCGCGGCGGGTGGGGGCGCTGGCGATGGCGCGGGCGATGGCGATCTGTTCGGCGTCGCGCACCACGCCGGGCAAGGCGGCCGGGGTGGCGGCGGCGGCGGGGGCCAGCGTATCGAACAGCAGGTCGCGGGCGCGGATATCGGGGCCATCGGTGAGGACAAGGGCGCGATCCAGCACATTGCCCAGTTCGCGGACATTGCCGGGCCAGGCGTGGGCGTTGAGCCGGCCTTGCGCGCAGGGGGCCAGCCACGGCACCAGGCCATCGCCGCCGGTGCGGGCCAGCAGCATGTGGGCGGCGATGGCGATGATGTCGGCCGGGCGGGCGGCGAGCGGCAGGGTGCGCAGCGGGAAGACGGCGAGCCGCCAATAGAGATCGGCGCGGAAGCGGCCCGAGGCGACATCGGCGGCCAGATCGCGGTTGCCGGCGGCAATGATGCGCACATCCACCGCCACCGGGCGGGTGGCGCCGACGGCCAGCACTTCGCGTTCCTGCAACACGCGCAGCAACTTGGCCTGGGCGGCCAGCGGCAGTTCGGCGACTTCGTCCAGGAACAGGCTGCCGCCATCGGCGCTGCGCACCAGGCCGGGGCTGGCGGCATGGGCGCCGGTGAAGGCGCCGCGCTCGTGACCGAACAGCCTGGCCTCCACCATCTGGTCAGCGAGCGCGGCGCAGTTGACCGCGACGAGGGGCGCATCGCGGCGGGGGGGATGCCTGGTGGACAAGGCGGGCGAGACCTTCCTTGCCGGTGCCGGTGGCGCCTTCGATCAGCACGCTGGCCGGGCTGGCTCCGACCCGGCGGGCGAGCGCCAGCAGGCTGGCCGAGGCGGGATCGGCAGCCGCCGGTTGGCCGGGCCGGGCGTGGGCGGCGATGAGCGCGGTGGCAAAGGCTTCATCGCCCGCCGCAACGCCGATGATCAGCGCCGGGCCGGCGCGGCGGGCAAAGCCGCGGGCGGCGCGGTGCAGGATGACATGGCGGCACTCAAGCTTTGGCAGTTTCTGCCGTTCATCACCAATGACAATGGGCAGACCGGCAAGATCGGCCTCGCGAAGGCCGGGCAGCCATTCGAGGGCGGGTGGCGGCAGGGCTGGAACAGGCGTGCTCATGCCCGCTGTGTTGCAACGGGCGTGCCATGTGCCCGGATGAACGGCCGCGCCGATGCGGCATGGTTACGAGATGGTTAGTCTGTCGGGATTTTGACGCCGCGCCGTCAATTTTCCGCCGCCAGCCTGTCAAATGGCTGACATGTCAGGCGTTTGACAGCTCGGCCTCGGCCGTGGCGCGGCGGGTTTCGACCATGGTGCCGCCCAGCACCAGCCGGTCGCCAACATAGGCCACGGCGGCCTGGCCGGGGGCGACGCCATACTGCGGCGTGTCGAACAACAGCCAATCGCCGTCGAGCCGGGCCGGCGCCAGCGGTGCCATCGAGCGGACCTTGACCATCAGCGGGCCATCGCCGGGGCCCAGCCGGTTCAGCCCTTCGAGGCGGACGGCGGCCACCGCCAGTGACCGGCGCGGCCCGGCGATCACATTGCCGGCAGCGGCATCGATGCCGACGACATAGAGCGGCTCGGCCTGGCCGCCGATATCGAGCCCGCGGCGCTGGCCGACGGTGAAGCGATGGATGCCGTTGTGGCGGCCAAGCACGCGGCCCTGTTCATCGACGATGGTGCCGGGGCTGGCGAGTTCGGGGCGGATGCGTTCGACGACGGCGGCATAATCGCCGCCGGGCACGAAGCAGATATCCTGGCTGTCGGGCTTGGCGGCGACCACAAGGCCAAAGGCTTGCGCCAGCGCGCGGGTTTCCGTCTTGGCCAGCCCGCCGAGGGGAAAGCGCAGATAATCGAGCTGGGCCTGCGTGGTGGCCCACAGGAAATAGCTTTGATCCTTGGTGGGATCCGCGGCGCGGTGGAGCTCGCCGTGGGCGTCACCCCGTTCTGCGCAGGGCAGCCGCTGGACATAATGGCCGGTCAGCAGCGCTTCGGCGCCGAGATCACGGGCAAGGGCGTGGAGATCGGTAAACTTCACCGTCTTGTTGCATTCAACGCAGGGCACCGGCGTGAGGCCGCGGGCATAGGAATCGACGAAATTGTCGATGACGCTTTCCCGGAAGCGGCTTTCCATGTCGACGACATAATGGGCGATGCCCAGCCGTTCCGCCACGCTGCGGGCATCGCGGATATCGGCGCCGGCACAGCAGGCGCCGGGCCGGCGCGCGGCGGCGCCCTGGTCATAAAGCTGCAGCGTGATGCCCACCGCCTCGCAGCCGGCGGCATGGGCCAGCGCCGCCACCACCGAGGAATCCACCCCGCCCGACATGGCAACGGCCACGCGCCGGCCCTTAAACGGGGTCAGCACGGCGGCAGCGGCTGCAGGGATGGCAGGTGCGGTCACACCCGGCGCAATGGGGATGGCGCGCCGGCGCGTCAAGGCCCGGCGATGTCTTAAGAAAGCCTGGCATTGGCCGTCCAATGGCTTGAACCCACCCAGACGCGCCCCGGCGGGGCCAGGAGGCCAAATGTCGTTCATGTCACCGCCGCCGCCGGGCACCCAGCCGGAGGATGATCTGCCGCCGGCCGATACGGTGCGCTGGGTGCCGCGCCGAAAGGCTGCCGTGGTGAAGGCGATTGCCGAAGGCCGGATCAGCCTGGATGAGGCCTGTGCGCGCTGGCGCCTGAGCATCGAGGAGATCAAATTGTGGGAACGGGCCATGCGACAAATCGGCGTGCACGGTTTGCGCGTGACCCGGGTGCAGATTTATCGGCCGCTGTTCCGAGACGATGGCGAAACCGGTAACGGATAATTTATTAATGGTTCACAATTTTTCCATGGAATCCGGGCTTTACACTGCATCGTAATGATTGTTACAACCGTAGATGGGGTCAGGTGGGTCGTGCCTGAGGAGGGGTGTTCCTAAACCGGAGAAATTTGCATGCGCGTTCTTTTGGTCGAAGACGACTGTGCAATGGCCCGCAGCATCGAGCGCATGCTTGATGACGCGGCTGTGGAGCACGAAACCGCCAGCACGGGTGAGCTGGCGCTGGAATATGTCCGCGCTTACGAATTCGATGTCGTGATGCTGGATCTGACGCTGCCGGACATCAGTGGCCAGGAAATCCTGCGCCGGATGCGCCAGCTGCGCATCAACACCCCGGTGCTGATCCTGTCGGGCGATGCCGAAACCACCACCAAGGTGACAGGTTTTGGCGCGGGCGCCGATGATTATGTCACCAAGCCGTTCGAGCGGGAGGAATTGCTCGCCCGTTTGCACGCGCTGGTGCGGCGCAGCCAGGGTCATGGCCAGTCGATGATCGTCACCGGTCCGGTGTCGGTTGATCTGGCCGGGCGCAGTGTCACCGTGTCGGGCAAGCGCGTGTCGCTGACCGGCAAGGAATATGCCATCCTGGAAATGCTGTCGCTCAGGAAGGGCATGACGCTGACCAAGGAGATGTTCCTGACGCATCTTTATGGCGGCCGCGACGAACCCGAATTGAAGATCATCGACGTGTTCGTGTTCAAGCTGCGCAAGAAGCTGCACCTGGCGGGTGCGCCGCCGTCGGGCTGCATCGAAACCGTTTGGGGCCGCGGCTATGCGCTGCGCGATCCCGAAGTGTCCGAATATCCCGCCGTGGCCTGATTGGTCACGGCTGGGTTGAAACAAGGGCCGCCGGGCAACCGGCGGCCTTTTTGCTGTTGGGCGCTTGCCTTTGGGCCTGGGGGGGCAAGCCGGAATTGAGCCCCACTGGATCGGCTTGGCGATCCAGCCGCAAGGCATCGCCGGTTCGGGGGCTGCACCTTGTGTTGGAGGCCCGAGCCGGAATCGAACCGGCGTGCACGGATTTGCAGTCCGCTGCGTCACCACTCCGCCATCGGGCCTCGAGGCGTGGGAGAGTGCCACTAGCAGGGCCGGCCGGCGGGGGCAATGGCCAACACGTGCCAGCCCGCACGCGCCCGCCGCAGCGCAACATCACCATTGCGCGACAAGCCGCCGCAGGGCAAAGAAGCGGCCATGACCCGGACAGCACCGCTCTCACCCCGCCAGACCATGGTGGACAGCCAGTTGAAAACCGTGGGTGTCACCGATGCCGCGGTGCTTGCCGCCTTTGCCGATCTGCCGCGCGAGGCCTATCTGCCGCCGGCGCTCGCGCCATTGGCCTATGCCGATGCCGCGCAACAGGTGGCGCCGGGCCGCCGGCTGCTGCCGCCACTGGTGCTGGCGCTGCTGCTGCAGCATGCCGCCGTGCAGCCGGGTGAGCGCGTGCTGGTGGTGGGCAGTGCCACCGGGCTTTCGGCGGCGCTGCTGGCCCGCATGGGGGCACAGGTGACGGCGCTGGAAAGCGATGCCGCGTTGATCGCCAGCGCCGAAGCGGCCGGGGTCGCCAGCGTGCAGGGCCCGCTGGCCGAAGGCTGGGCCGCCAATGCGCCTTATGATCTGATCCTGTTTGAAGGCGCCATCGGCCAGGTGCCGGCCGCCATTGCCGCGCAGCTGGCGCCGGGCGGCCGCGTTGCGACCGTGCTGCGCGAAGCCGGTGTGGGCCGGGCCTATGCCGGGCCGCTGCGCGCCGATGGCCAGCCGGCGGCGCTGCCGTTCCTCGATGTGTCGGCCCCCGATCTGCCCGGCTTTGCCCGCCCGGCGGCCTTTGCCTTCTGAAGGCCAATGCCGTAACAATCGGGGCATGAGCGAGCCGCCGGCCTCCATCGATGCGATTCTGGCCTCCATCCGGGCGCGGGTGACCGGGCCGGACGACGCCACCCCGCCGCCCGCGCCGCCGGTGGCCGAACCGCCCGCCGAACCCGCCGTGCCGCTGGAAACCGTGGCCGTCACCCCGGCCGCCGCGACGATGACGCTGGACGAGCTGATCCGATCCCTGCTGGCGCCCCACATCAAGGCCTGGCTGGATGCCAACATGCCCGAAATCGTCGAGAAGTTGGCCCGCGAGGAAATCCGGCGGCTGACCGGCAAGCTGTAACGGGCTTTCCCGCGACGCCCCCAGCCGCTATGCGGCTGGCCATGATCGACAAGATTTTCGACCCGGCCAGTTTTGAACAGCGTTGGTATGCGCATTGGGAGACGAGCGGCGCCTTCCGCCCGGCGCGGCCCGATGCCCAGCCGTTCACCATCGTCATCCCGCCGCCGAATGTGACGGGGTCCTTGCACATCGGCCACGCGCTCGACAACACGCTGCAGGATCTGCTGATCCGCTGGCACCGCCTCAACGGCCGCGATGCGCGCTGGGTGGTGGGCACCGATCATGCCGGCATCGCCACCCAGATGGTGGTGGAACGCCGCCTGGCCGAAGCGCAGCAGCCGGGGCGCACCGCCATGGGCCGCGAAGCCTTTGTGCAGAAGGTGTGGGAATGGAAGGAAGAAAGCGGTGGCACCATCACCCGCCAGCTGCGCCGGCTGGGCGCCAGCTGCGACTGGGCCAATGAACGCTTCACCATGGACGATGGCTTCAACACCGCCGTGCTCAAGGTGTTTGTGGAGCTCCACGCCCAAGGTCTGCTCTATCGCGACAAGCGGCTGGTGAACTGGGACCCGAAGCTGAAGACCGCCATTTCCGATCTGGAGGTGGAAACCCGCGAAGTCGCCGGCAGCTTCACCCACATCCGCTATCCGCTCGCCGATGGCCCAGTGAACGGCGTGTCCCATGTCATCGTGGCCACCACCCGGCCCGAAACCATGCTGGGCGACACCTGCGTGGCGGTGCATCCGACGGATGAACGCTACACCGCCATGGTAGGCAAGCTGATCGCCCATCCGATCACCGGCCGGCAGATCCCGATCATCGCCGATGATTGGGCCGATCCCGAGCTTGGTTCGGGCGCGGTGAAGATCACCCCGGCGCATGATTTCAACGATTGGGCCGTGTATGAACGGCACAAGCAGGTCGGCTGGATCAACATCCTGGATGCCGAAGCCCGCATCTGCGCGGCTGACGGTGTGCCGGCGGACTATGTCGGCCTGACCCGCGAGGATGCCCGCAAGAAGGTGGTGGCCGATCTCGAAGCGCTGGGCCTGATCGAACGCATCGAGCAGAAGACCATCCAGATGCCCTATGGCGACCGCTCGGGCGTGGTGATCGAGCCGTGGTTGACCGACCAATGGTATGTGAACGCCGGTGAACTGGCCAAGCAGGCGCTGGCCGCCGTGCACGATGGCCGCACCCAGTTCGTGCCGAAGACCTGGGAAAAAACCTATTTCAACTGGATGGAGAATATCCAGCCCTGGTGCGTTAGCCGCCAGCTGTGGTGGGGCCACCGGATTCCGGCCTGGTATGGGCCGAACGGCGAATGTTTCGTGGCCGAAACCGAGGCCGAAGCGCAGACACAGGCCGGCGACCTGCCGCTGACCCGCGACGAGGACGTGCTCGACACCTGGTTCTCCTCTGCCCTGTGGCCGTTCGGCACGCTGGGCTGGCCGGAGCAGACGCCGGACCTCGCCCGCCATTATCCCGGCGATGTGCTGGTGACGGGGTTTGACATCATCTTCTTCTGGGTCGCCCGCATGATGATGCAGGGCTTGCACTTCATGAAGGATGTGCCGTTCAAGACGGTTTATTGCCATGGCCTGGTGCGCGACGCCAAGGGCCAGAAAATGTCGAAGACCAAGGGCAACACGGTCGATCCGCTCACCCTGATCGACAAATATGGCGCCGATGCCCTGCGCTTCACGCTGACCGCGATGGAAACCCAGGGGCGCGACATCAAGCTGAGCGAGAGCCGCATCGAAGGCTATCGCAACTTTGCCACCAAGCTGTGGAATGCCGCGCGCTTCTGCCAATCGAACGGCATCGCTGGCAGCAACAGCCCGCTGCCGCCGGCCGCGGCCCAGCCGGTCAACCGCTGGATCATCGGCGAGGTGAAACAGACGGCGCGCGCGCTGGAACAGGCGATCGCGCAATTCCGCTTCGATGCCTATGCCGATGCCATCTACCGCCTCGTGTGGAACCGCTTCTGCGACTGGTATCTGGAACTGATCAAGCCGCTGCTGGCGGAAGGGGCGGATGCCGACGTGGCTGCGGAAACCCGGGCCGTCGCGGGCTGGGCGCTCGATCAACTGCTGGTCATGCTCCACCCGGTCATGCCCTTCCTCACCGAGGAATTGTGGCACCAGCTGGCGATTCGCGATGATCTGGTGCTGGCGCAATGGGTCGCAACCGACGCGCTGCCGGAAGACGCGGCGGCGAGCGCGGATATCGATTGGCTGATCGGCCTCATCTCCGAAGTCCGCTCCGCCCGCACCGAGCTCAATGTGCCGCCGTCGGCCAAGCTGGCCTATGCCGTGGAGGGCGCTTCGCAGCAGACCGCCGAGCGCCTCGCTGCCAATGCCGCCGCCATCGAACGGCTGGCCCGCATCCTGCCCGGCGACGCCGGTGCCGGCGGCCGGCTGGCCGTGGTGCATGGCGAGGCGACGCTGCTGATCCCCGTCGGTGACGTGATCGATCTGGCGGCCGAAAAGTCCCGCCTCGAAAAGGCCCTCGCGGCCGCTGCCAAGGAACGCGATGCGCTCGCCGGGCGGCTGGGCAACCCCGGCTTCACCGAAAAGGCCAAGCCCGAAGCGGTGGAAAAGGCCCGCGAGGATCACGCGGCGCGGGCCGCCGAGGCGGAGCGGCTGCAGGCGGCGCTGGCGCGGCTGGGGTAGTTATCCCACCCCCAGCCCCTCCCGCAGGCGGGAGGGGAGACGGTCGGTCCTTGCGCATCCTGCTCCCCTCTCGCCTGCGGGAGGGGTCGGGGGTGGGTTGCACCGCTTGGCAACCACCACCAACCTGCTAGCCTTCCCTTCAACAAGGGGGACCCAGATCATGTTGCACCGTTCCATCGCGCTGGCTCTGCTGCTCGCCAGCCCGGCGCTCGCCCAGACCGCGCCGCCGCCAGCCGCCAACATCGCCGAAAACCCCGACGTGGCCGCCGCGACACGCCTGTTCAGCGCCTGGATGGAAGGCCAGATCGCCTATCGCGGCCTGCCCGGCGTGGCGGTGGGCGTTGTGCATGATCAGCAGCTGGTATGGTCAAAGGGCTTTGGTTTTGCCGATGTGGCGTCGAAGCGGCCGATGACGGCGGACACACGCTTCCGCATCGCCTCCAATTCCAAGCTGTTTGCCGCCATCGCCATCCTTCAGCTGCGCGAACAGGGCAAGCTGCGGCTGGATGATCCGGTGGTGAAGCATCTGCCCTGGTTCACCATGAAGCCGGCCGGGCCCGACGATGGCCCGATCACCATCGAGCAACTCCTGTCACACTCGTCCGGCATGCAGCGCGAGGCCGGCGACCATTGGTCCAGCTTTGACTTCCCGACCGAAGCCCAGCTCAAGGCGCTGATGCAGGATCGCCAGGCCGCCTTCCCGCCGCAGACCCGCTGGAAATATAGCAACCTGGCCTTTGCCGTGGCCGGGTTGGTGGTGGAACTGGTGACCGGCCAGCGCTGGGCCGATTATGTCACCGCCAACATCACCCGGCCGCTGGGCATGACCGCCACCAGCATCGACAAGCCCGATCCGGGGCTGGCCACTCCTTATGCCAGTCGCACGCCGGAGGGCACGCGCCGCATCCTGCCGTTCATGGATGCGCGCGGCATGGCGTCGGCCACCGGCATGACCAGCACGGTCAATGATCTGGCCAAATTCATCTCGGCCCAGTTGCGCACCAGCGGACCCAATGTGCTGACCGCCGGTTCCTGGCGCGAGGCGCTGCGGGTGCGCAGCGTGGATGAGAGCTGGGAAAGCGGATCGGGCCTGGGGTTTGATCACAGCCGCTTCAAGGGCCGCACCTTTGTCGGGCATGGCGGCGGCTATCCCGGCAACACCACCATGACGCGGGTGCAGTTGAACGACAAGGTGGGCGTGGTGGTGTTGACCAACACCAATGATTCGGGCCCCGGCGACATTGCCAACCAGTTGCTCGCCACGGTGGGTGAGGCCGTGGCCAAGGCCGCCAGACCCGGCAAGCCGCCACTGTGGGACGATGGCTGGGCACGCTTCGCCGGCCGCTATCGCAGCCCCTATGACGATGGCGTCACCCAGGTGGTGTTGCTCAACCGGCAGTTGGTGCTGCTGGCGGCCAATGGCCCGGCCGCCGAAACCCGGGTTGTGCTGGAACCGCTGGGCGACGGCCGCTTCAAACTGATGGCGCCGACCGGCGGCGGCCCGGTGGGCGAAGTGGTGCGGTTTGAAGAGGCCGGTGGCAAGGTGACGCGCATGTTCCTGGGCGATGGCTGGAGCAGCCGCATCGACGGATGGTGAGCGGCAGGGCTGTGCGCCCGGCGACACCGCGCCCCCTTCCCTCGCTTGTGCCTTCTGCTAGAAGGCCGGCGTGCACCGTTATGCAAATCCCACGCGATTCCTGAAGATCGCCCGTGTGGCGACGCCGATCGTCGCCCTGCTCGGCCTGGCGCTCACGGCGGCCGGGCTGTGGATCGGCCTGTTCGCCAGCCCGCCGGATTACCAGCAGGGCGAAAGCGTGCGCATCATGTATGTGCATGTGCCGGCCGCCTGGTTGGGCGCTGGCGGTTACATGAGCCTTGCCATCGCATCGGCCACCGCGCTGATCTGGCGGCACCCGCTGGCCACCATCGCGGCGCGCGCCATTGCGCCGGCCGGGGCCGCCTTCACCGCCATCTGCCTGGTTTCCGGCAGCCTCTGGGGCAAGCCGACCTGGGGCACCTATTGGGTTTGGGATGCGCGCCTCACCTCCATGCTGGTGCTGCTGTTCCTCTATCTGGGCTATCTGGCCTTGAGCGCCAGTGAGGCGGAAAAGGGCGGCGAGCAGCGCGGCGCGGCGATCCTGGCGCTGGTGGGCGTGATCAACCTGCCGATCATCAAATATTCGGTGGAATGGTGGAACACCCTGCACCAGGGCAGCAGTATCTCGGTGGCCAACGCCTCGTCCAAGATCGCGCCCGAACTGCTCACCCCGCTGCTGCTGTCGGTCGCCGGCTTCTCCTTCCTGTTTGGCGCCATCGTGCTGATGCGGATGCGGGCGATGTTGGCTTGGGCGCGGGTTGATGCGCGCAGCCGGCGCATGGCAGAGGCTTTGGCGTGATGGACGGCGTCGTCTCCCGCCCCGATCTGTGGGCCAATTTCATCTGGCCAGCCTATGGGCTGACTCTGGTTGGCCTCATTGGCCTGCTGGTCTGGGCCTTTGTGTCGATGCGCACGGCGGAAAAAAAGGCCGAGGAATCGAGGCGCAAATGAAGGCCAAGCATCAACGCCTGTGGCTGGTTGTCGGGGCGCTCGTTGCGCTCGGCGGCGCCGGCGCGCTGGCCTTTTCGACTCTGGGCGAGAAGGCGACCTATTTCTATGCCCCGTCCGATCTGAAGAAGGGCCCGGCGCCCACGGCCGCCATCCGGCTGGGCGGCATGGTCGAAAAGGGCTCCATCCAGCGTGAAGGCGCGACGGTGCGCTTTGTGGTGACCGACATGGCGCAGACCGTGCCCGTCACCTACACCGGCATCCTGCCCGATCTGTTCCGCGAAGGGCAGGGCGTGATCGCCGAAGGCAAGATCGATCCGGCCACCGGGCAATTCCAGGCCGAAACCATCCTGGCCAAGCATGATGAAAGCTATATGCCGCCGGAAGTGGCCGGCGCGATGAAGAAGACCGGCAGCGTTTCGGCGGGCAGCTGAACCGGGCCGCGCCGCCCCCTGCTCATGCCCGGCCGGAAAACAGCAGATGGCCGGGGCCAAGCCGATCCAGCACCAGGCCCGCATCGGCTTGCGAAAAGGCGAAACAACCTTCGCTGCGGCCCAGCTTGCCGGTTTTTTCCAGCACCTGGCGCTCGCAATACCAGGCGCCGTGGATGACGATGGCGCGGGCCATTGCCGTGCTGTTTTCCGGATCCAGCCCGATCAGGCGCCGCGACGCGCCATGCTGGCCCCAATAGGCCTCACCGGTCAGATAGGCGCCCTCGCTGCTTGCCGCTGAGCCCGGCTGCGCCGAAAAGCGTTGCAGCCAGCCGGAATGCGCCGGATCAGAGCCGCGCCCATGCGCAACCCGCAGCGCGGTCAGTGCACCCGTGTCCGGGGCATAGAGGAAAAAGCGCGGAATGGCACTGTGGACGCCATAATCGGCAATGGCGATCAGATCCTTGCGGGCGATGCGGTGGCCATGGCGCACAAAGGCATCGCGGGCCCGTTCCAGCAGGCGCGGATGCGGCGCGGCGGCCCTTGGCAGGCTGGCCAGGGCCGGGCCGGCGGCCAGCAGCCCGGCGCCGAGCAGGGTGCGGCGCGACAGGATGGGAAGGTCAATCGACATGCCACCCCCAAATGGGGCATGCTGGCGAAAATTCCAGGGAGGCCCGCAGATGCAGCGCCAGATCGCCCCAATTCCCCGCCCGGTGGCGGCCATGTTGGCGATTCTGCTGGCGACCGCCGCCAGCGCGCAGCCGCTCGCCACCCCGGCAGAGCGGCTGGCCAGCCTGGACAGCGGCACATTGTCGCCGTCGGCGCAGGCGGCGGTGGTCGCCAGCCGGGACGCGTGGCGCGCGCTGACGCTGCTGCCCACCGGGCGCTGGCTGCTGGTCAACATCCCGGCCTTCGAGATCAGCCTGTATGACGGCCCGGTGCGCCAGGCGACATGGCGCGCCATCGTCGGCAAACCGGCAACACCCACCCCCAGCTTCACGGGATCGGCCACCGCCGTCATCCTCAACCCCTGGTGGGATGTGCCGGCCAGCATCGTGGCCGAAAGCGTGGGCCGCCTGGTGGCGCGCAATCCGAAGAAGGCGGCGCGCGATGGCTATGTGCGCATCGGGGATCGCTATCGCCAGATGCCGGGGCCGGCCAACCAACTGGGCCAGATGAAGCTGGATTTTGTCAACGCCTTCAGCGTGGGCATTCACGACACGCCGTCAAAGCCCTTGTTCGGGCGGGCACGGCGGGCGCTCAGCCATGGGTGCATCAGGGTGGATGATCCGTTCGGATTCGCCGCCACGCTGCTGGGCCCGCCCGCCAGCCGCGACAGCCTGAAGACCGTGGCTGATACCAGCCGCACCACCCAGCGCCTGGCCTTTGCCGCGCCATTGCCGGTGATCGTCGGCAATTTCACGGCCGAGGTGGCAGACGATGGCAGCCTGCGGCTGTTTGACGATGTGTACCGCCGGGTGCGGACCATGCCTGCCACCGCCAGCGATGCCTGCTCGATGTGAACCCCCGGTGGGTGAGCGTCTGCGGACGAACTCTCTTTCCATTATCTTATTGGTATTATATGTTTAAATGTTCGCTCCCAAACCGCGATTGTATGCCTTCAAGGCATTTCGGACTGCGTCTTGAAAAACTCCCAAACACGTTCAGCGCCGTCAAAAGACTGGATGGGATTGTTACCCTGTCGCCGACCGCGCGTCCCTGGCCAGCCATGGCCTCCAACATCATCGACTACTGAGATCGTGACAGCGCCATTTGGCGCGGCGCGATAAACAGACGTGCTCACCGACCCACTTCGGGTAATCACAGGCGGCGTCAGTGAGTGGTTAGCGGCGGTCCAGAACTGAACCGTTTCAGCCAGCGGCTTATAGGGTGCCGCCTGATTGCGCGAAACGAGCGGATTTCGGCTGAAGCCGCCTTCGGAAGGAACTTCATTATCTTGCCCACCGTTGATGAGCATGATCGGCAGCGGTCTGCTGGGCTTCGCGTCAAAGCTGAACATTGCACCCACGACTGGCGCGATAGCTGCCAAACGCTCAGCGCGCTGGGTGGCATAGACCAAGGTCATCATGGCTCCGTTTGAGCCGCCGGTCATGAAGATCTTTCGGGGATCTGCGCCGTGATCCCAGATGAGGAGGTCGATCAAGGCATCTAGGTAAGCAATGTCATTGGCTTGGCCGACCTGCCGACGCATCAGGAAGCCAGTGTTCCATGCGTGCCGTCCCGGCGCCCATTCCGTTCCTTCCGGGTAGACGACGGTGAAACCCTCCGAGACCGCGAGCCTATCAAACCCGCTTCGCTCTCGTTGAGCATCCGCGCTTCCCTGACCTCCATGCAGCACGATCACGACAGGAGAATTGCGGCCAGGCCCAAGATCATTGACCACAACGGCACGTCGTTGAGCGCCTTCAACTGCAACCGAAATCTCGCGCGAATTTTGCGCGTAAGCCGGGTGGAAGGCGAGTGCTAATGCGGAAAAAATGGCGATGGCGCGGACCAAAAGCATAAGATCTTTCTTCCTGACCTGTTATGCAGCAGGGCATCAAAAGCGTTGAGCGTGTCTGACGAATCCGCAGCTATTGGACAGGCATAACGCGCCAGCAAACTCTAGCCAACTGACCATCATTTAACATATTGATATGAAATATTTGCTGTTTCCAAGATGAATTCCCGAGGCTGCTCGGTAATCCGGCAGGATTCTGAGTCTGCATCTGGGCACCTCCAAAAACCCCTCGCCAATAGCGGCCTG
>NZ_NOXT01000102.1 GCF_002251755.1 Sandarakinorhabdus cyanobacteriorum | reverse complement strand
ACCAACGGGTGCAGGGGCCTCGCCCCTGCCCGCCGGAGGCCGGCTTTTGCCTTACTTCCCAGGCTGTGCCAGCGCCCGGGCCGCCATGGCGGTGGAATCGCTGAACAGGCCGTCGATGCCAGTTGCCAGATAGGCGCGGATTTCGGCTTCGCCGTCGCCGATGGCCTTGGGGTCTTCGCCGCGCTTGAACTCGGTGGGCAGGAAGAAATTCTCCGGTCGGAAGGTCCAGGGATGCACCTCCAGCCCGGCGGCATGGGCATCGGCCACAAAGCCTGTCGGCGTGCCCAGCCGGCCGTCGGCCCCGCGCGGGATGATCAGGGCCTTCTCCGGCCCCACGCCAAAGGCATAGGCCGCCACCGCCTTCAGCCCGGCTGCCGTGGCCATCTCGGCATAATCATGGCCATCCCCGGATGTGCCGCTGGCGCCCATCAACTGGATCAGCCGCACCCCGGTCTGGCCTTTCAGTGCCTTGAGATTGTCCACCTCGAAACTCTGGATGAACACCGGCGCCGCCGCCGTCGTCCAGCCGGCCTTTGCCAGTTCGGCCAGCAGCACCGGCTCGACCGCCAGGCCCAGCCCCTTGAAATAGCTGGGATGTTTGGTCTCCGGGTAAATGCCGATGGTCCGCCCGGTTCGTGCCGATGCGGCCTTGGCCAGCGCGATCACCTCGGCCAGCGTCGGGATCGCATATTGCCCGTCAAAGGCGGCGTTGGCCGGGCGCAGTTGTGGCAGCCGTTCGCGGGCGCGCAGCGTCTTCAGCTCGGCCAGGGTGAAATCCTCGGTGAACCAGCCCGTCATGGCCTGGCCGTCGATGGTCTTCGTCGTCTTGCGGCTGGCAAATTCCGGGTGGTCCGCCACATCGGTGGTGCCGCCAATCTCGTTCTCGTGCCGCGCCACCAGCTGATGGTCCTTCGTCGGCACCAGATCAGGCTCGATATAGTCGGCGCCCTGTTCGATAGCGCGTTCATAGGCGGCCAGCGTGTGTTCCGGCCGCTCCGCACTGGCGCCGCGATGCGCGATGATGATCGGCGGGGCCGGTGGCGGCGCCGGCGGTGGCGCGGGTTTGGGCGGAGCAGCAGCCATCAGCAGCACCATCAGGGGAAGAACAGCCAGACGCATCATCCTATCCGCCTAAACCGTGCCGGTGACAGAAAAAAGTCAGCATCGCAGCCGCAGCTGCTTCGCCGGCTTGTCGATCACCAGCGTGCTGCAGCCGGCCGCCTCCAGCTGGGTGCGCGACAGGGTGAAACTGCGCACGACCTGGCGCCGCTTGCCGGTGTCGGCACTCACCACGATTTCGGATGGATCATCATCGGCATCTGCCGGGCCAGCCTGGCCATTGGCCAGCTGTGCCGTGGCGTCGCGGCGGTCGTTCACCCGCACGGCCACCGCATTAAATCGGAACGGCCCCACCAGCAACGGCCGGTCCAGCACCAGCCGCCGCACCGGCCGCCGCACGCCCATGAAAATCTCTTCCTGCCAGGCCTCGCCCTCCAGCCGGCCACCCAGCGCCGCGGCCAGATCGGCACCCAGCGCGGCACTGGCCAGCGGCAGCGCCATGCGCGCCCGCACATCAACGCTCAGGCCAAAGCCATAGCCCTTGCCGTTCACCCCGCCATTGGCGCCGCTGTTCAGCCCACCAAACAGCGGCAACACCCAATCGCTGCCGCTCTCACCGGGTTTCAGCACGATGGTCACCCGGTCATGCGGCAGCGCCATCGGCCCGATGCTGCCGTCCTCGGCGATGGCCGCCGCTCCGTCAAACCAGAACACCCGCTGGTTGAACGTCTGGCCCAGCATGGTCACCCCGGCCGGCGTGTTACGCCCACTCAAGACGCCGGTGCGCCCGATGCGCACATTGGCCCGCCCCATCAAACCGGCCGGCTTCAGGCCCAGCCGGGCCACGGTGCCGCCATTCAGGGTGATGCGGTCAACCGCGCCGGTGGCCAGCGACAGGTTGACCGGTTGGCCATTGATGCTGGCAGCGATCGGTGCATCGGCCGGCAGCGTGACCGCCAGCGGCGGTGGCGCAGCGGCCAGCAACAGCAAGGCGGCAGGCACCAGGGCAAGACGCATCGAACAACCTCCGTATTGTTCCTGCAATACAGGCGGGATTAAATGCCGGCAACCGCTTGTTGCGTCACGCTGTTCACGGCAGTCTTGCGCCTGTGAGGATTTTGCTGCCCCGCCTGGCCATTGCAGCCGCCGCCCTGGCGCTGGCGGCGGCGCCGCTGATCGGCCAGGCGCGGCCCGGGGTCACCGGCTTTTCGCCCAGCGGCACGGTCGCCGCGCCCGCACAGATTGTCGTGCGCTTTGCCACGCCGATGGTGGCCATGGGCGCTGCCGGCACGGCACCGATCAGCGGCGACTGCGGCAAGGGCGGTCAGGGCCGCTGGCTTGATCCCCAGCGCTTCGCCATCGATCTGCCCGCGCCCATCCCTGGCGGCCGCGCCTGCCAGTTCCGCCTTGCCGCCGGCCTGGCCGATATCGCCGGCCGTCCCTTGCCGGCGGCGGGCCCGTTCCGCTTCACCACGCCCGGCCCGGCCATCCGCGCCGTGCTGCCCGATGGCGGTGACGTGGCGGAAGACCAGATTTTCCTGATCGCAACCGAAGCCCAGCCCACCGCCGCCAGCCTGAACGCGGGCGCCGCCTGCCTGATCGACGGTGTTGGCGAACGCGTGCCGCTGGACGTGCTGCCAAACGCCAGCCGCGATGCCATCTTGAAATCGGCGCGCGGGGACTGGAGCCTCAACTATTTCCTCGAACGCGCCGGCTGGCGGGCGGATTATGACGGCAACCGCGCCGCGCCGGCCCATCTGATCGCCGCGCGTTGCCGCCGTCCGCTGCCCCCCGGCGGCCAGCTGACTCTCAGCTGGCGTGGCAGCATTGCCGCCCCCAACGGCCTGAAGGCCGGCACCGATTGGCAACAGCGCTTCCGCGTGCGCCAGCCGTTCACCGCCACCGTGGCCTGCACCCGCACCAACGCAGGCGCCGCCTGTTCGCCGCTCGATTCGATCCGGGTGGATTTCACCGCCCCGGTGCCACGCAGCGCAGCGCTGGCCGCCCGCCTGCGCCTGCCCGATGGCCGCAGCATCGCCCCCGAACCGCCGGCCGACCGGGCGAACACCACCGGCGATATCCGCTTCAAGGGCCCATGGCCGGCCCGCGCCCGCCTCACGCTCAGCCTGCCCGCCAGCCTCAAGGATGATGCCGGCCGCAGCCTCGCCAACGCCGCCCGCTTCCCGCTCGCCATCCCCACGGGCGATTTCCCGCCGCTGGCCAAGTTCGCCGGCCGCTTCGGCATATTGGAGGCGCAGGAAGGCGGCATCCTGCCCGTCACGCTGCGCGGGGTGGAAAACCCGCTGCCGACCGCCACCCTGTCGCTGCCGGTGCCCAGCCTGCGGATCGATGATGATGCCCAGGTCGCCAAATGGCTGCGCCGGGTCGAACGCGCCGGCGAACGCCGCTTCCGCGATGAACCGCTGGCCGGCGGCGGCTACAACAGTGTCGAAACCACCGGCAGCCAGTCGCTGCTGGCCGATGAACGGGGCAGCAACCGCCTCACCATCACCCGGCCGCGTGATGGCGCCATGCAGGTGGTCGGCATCCCGTTGAAAACCCGCGGGCTGCATATCGTCGAACTCGCCTCCCCGGCGCTGGGCCGGGCGCTCACCGGGCCGGGCCAGACCTATCATGTCAGCACCGCCGCACTGGTCACCAACATGGCCGTGCATTTCCAGTGGGGAGACGGTGCCTCGCTGGTGTGGGTGACGCGGCTGGCCGATGCCACCCCGGTGTCGGGCGCCCGCATCAGCATCAGCAACAGCTGCACCGGCGAGCGGCTGTGGCAGGGCCGAACCGATGCAAGCGGCCGCGCCCTGGTGCCCGCCGGCCAATTGCCCAAGCCCGCAACCTGGACCGCGTGCGACGCCGAGACGCCCACGCTGATGGCCAGCGCCCGCACCGCCGATGATTACAGCTTCGCCCTCACCAGCTGGGGCGACGGCATCCAGGCCTTTGATTTCAACCTGCCCTATGGCGGCTGGAACTGGCGCCCGCTGGCCCACGCCGTGTTCGATCGCACCCTCGCCCGCCCGGGTGAGCGCATCAATTTCAAGCTGTTCCGCCGCCTGCCCAATGATCGCGGCTTCACTCGGCCCAAGCCCGCCCCCTTCACCCTCACCGCCCGCCACTGGCAGAGCGACACCATCCTGCCCATCACCCTCGGCCCCGGCGCCGATCCCGCGGGCCAGATCATCCTGCCCGCCAGCGCGCCCACCGGCGATTGGGAACTGCGCCTCGCAACGCCGGATGGCGATGAAACCGGCGTCGGCAATTTCCAGGTGGAAGAATTCCGCCTGCCTACCCTGCGCGCCGCCATCTCCGGGCCCAAGGCGATGCCGGTCGCCCCCGCCAGCCTGCCGCTCGATCTGGCGCTCACCTATTTCTCCGGCGGCTCGGCGGCCGGCGCCCCCGTCACCCTGCGCACCCGCGTGGTGCCGCGCAGCGTCGAGGTGCCCGGCCTGGATGGCTTCACCTTCGATGCCGAAGCCATCACGCCCGGTCTTTCCCGGCTTGAGGAGGGCGAGGCTGCCGCCGCTCCAATCCGCGCCCGCGAAACCCCGCTCAACCTGGGCCGCACCGGCACCGCCCGTGTTGCAGCGGGCGGCTGGGCCCCGATCACCCGCCCGGCCATGCTGGTGGCCGAAATGGATTATCCCGATGCCAATGGCGAAATCGCCACCCGCATCGCCCGCCTGCCGCTGGAGCCCGCCGCCCTGCGCGTCGGCATCGCCCGCGACGGCTGGCTGATGAAGGCCGATGATGCCCGGCTCAAGCTCGTCGTCCTCGGCCTCGACAACAAGCCGCTCGCCGGCCGCGCCATCCGCGTCCGCCTGTTTGCCCGTGAAATCATCTCCACCCGCAAGCGCCTCGTTGGCGGCTTCTATGCCTATGACAATATGGTCGAAACCCGCGAGCTCAAGGCCGGCTGCACCGCCCGCAGCGATGCCCGCGGCCGCGCCATTTGCCAGCTGGATCCCGGCATTTCGGGCGAGGTCATCGCGCTCGCCGAAGTGCAGGATGATGCCGGCCGCACCACCCGCGCCAGCCAGAGCCTGTGGCTGGCCGGTGATGATGAGTGGTGGTTCGGCGGCGACAATGGTGACCGCATGGACCTGGTGCCCGAGGTGCCCGAAGTGGCGGTGGGCGGCACCGCCCGGCTTGCCGTGCGCATGCCCTTCCGCGAGGCAACCGCGCTCGTCACCATCATGCGCAGCGGCGTCATCGAAAGCTTCGTCACCACCCTGTCCGGCAAGGAACCGGTGGTCGAGGTGAAGATCAAGGGCAACCACGCCCCCAATGTCTATGTCTCGGTGCTCGCCGTGCGCGGGCGTGTGGCGGGCTGGCGTCTGTGGCTGGCCGATCTCGCCCGGCGCTGGAATCTGCCTTGGCTCAGCCGTGATGGCGCCGCGCCCACCGCGCTCGTCGATCTTGCCCGCCCGTCGTGGCGCATCGGCATGGCCCAGTTGAAGGTCGGCCATGATGCCCACCGCCTCGCCGTCACCGTCACCCCCGACCGCCCCACCCATGCGGTGCGCGAAGCCGCCAGCGCCCGCATCCGCGTCACCCCGCCCAGGGGCACGGCCTTGCCCGCCGATGCCGAAGTGGCCTTCGCCGTGGTCGATGAGGCACTGTTGGCGCTGAAATCCAACGACAGCTGGAACCTGCTCAATACCATGATGGAACCCCGGCCGCTGGGCGTCGTCATGGCCAGTGCCCAGGGCCAGGTGGTCGGCAAGCGCCATTATGGTGCCAAGGCGGTGGCAGCCGGCGGCGGCGGCGGCGCCACCGCCGGCATGGCCCGGCGCGAATTCACGCCCATCATCGCCTGGGCCGGCCGCGTGAAGCTGAACCCGCGTGGCGAAGCCCTGGTGCCCTTCCGCCTGAACGACAGCCTGTCGGGCTTCCGCCTCGTCGCCATCGCCAGCGCCGGCCCCGGCCTGTTCGGCACCGGCAGCGCATCCTTGCGCACCACCCAGGATCTGCAGATCCTGCCCGGTATCCCCCCGCTCGTGCGCCAGGGGGACGAATTTGTCGCCACCGCCACGCTGCGCAACACCAGCGCCGCCGCGATGACCGCCACCGTCACGCTCACCAATGGCACCGCCAGCCTGCCGGCCCAGCGAGTCGCACTGCCGGCCGGCGGCGCTGCCAACCTGCGCTGGCCGCTTGTCGCCGGCCCGCCCGGCAGCCAGCGCATTGCCATCCGCGCCAGCGCCGGCACCGCGAAAGACGCCGTGACCATCGCCCAGACCATCGAGCCGGCCATCCCCGAACAGGTGGTCGCCGCCAGCCTGATCCGCCCCGGCCAGCCGCTGATGCTGCAGCTGCCGCCAGGGGCCCAGGCTGGCGCGCCGTCCGGGCATGTCGATGTCGCCCTGCTCCGCAGCCTGGCCAGCCTGCCCGGCGTGCGCGCCTATATGGCAGCCTATCCCCATGATTGCATCGAACAGCGCCTGTCGCGCGCCGTCGCGATGGGAGACCGCGCCCGCTGGGATGCCGAAGCGGCCGGCATCCTCACCTATGCCGACAGCACGGGCCTGCTGCGCTATTTCCCCACCGCCAGCCTGCCCGGCGACCCCGACCTCACCGCCTATGTGCTGCGCTTGTCGCGCCTGGCTGGCTGGCCGCTGCCCGATGCCGCCCGCGCCCGCCTGATTTCCGGCCTCACCCCCATTGCCGATGGCCGCCGCGCCGTCGCCGATTCCACCCGCCTCGCCGCGATCGCCGCCCTGGCCGGGGAAGGGGTGCCTGTGGCCCGCATGCTTGCCGGCCTCAACATCGCGCCCGATCGCTGGGGCCCGGCCGCCCTGATGGACTGGCTGGCGATCGCGCGGGCCAGCGGCAATGCCCGCGACACCGCCGCCACCCTCACCCGCCTGCGCGCCCGGCTCGATGATCGCGGCACCGTCATGCGCTTCGCCGGCGTGGCCGATGATTGGTCGCTGATGGCCGATCCCGATGCGGCGCTCGCCCGGCTGCTGCTGATCGCTAGCGCCGATGCCAATTGGGCGGCCGATGCCCCGCGTCTCGCCCGCGCCCTCACCCAGGCGCAGCAGCGCGGCCATTGGCGCTCCACCCCGGCCAACGCGCTCGGCACGCTGGCCCTGCAGGGCTTTGCCGGCCGTTTCGAAGGCGGGGCGGTTTCGGGCACCAGCCGCGTCACCCTCGCCGATCAGGCCGCCAGCATCGCCTGGCCGGCCAACGGCGATCCGGCGCCAGCGCGGCTGCGGCTCGCCGCCGGCCAACTGGCGATCACCCACCAGGGCGGCGGCACGCCATGGGCGCAGGTGACCATGGCTGCCACCGTGCCGCAAACCCGCAGCCTCGCTGCCGGCCTCACCCTCTCCCGCACGGTCCGGCCAGTGGCGCAGGCCGTGCCCGGCCGCTGGAGCCGCGGCGATGTCATCGCCGTGCGCCTCACCCTCAAGGCCGCCGCGCTCACGCCCTGGGTGGCGCTGATCGATCCGGTTCCGGCCGGGGCCACCATCCTCGGCAACGGGCTGGCCAATTTTTCAGAACTGCTCGATGCCGGCACCGCCGGCAGCGGCATGGCGCCCGACTGGATTGACCGCCGCACCGGCGCCGTCCAGGCCTATTGGCGGGCGCTCAGCGGCACGGCCAGCTTTGAATATCGCCTGCGGCTGGGCAGCGAAGGCCGCTTCACCCTGCCGCCGGCCCGGGCCGAGGCCATGTACGCCCCCGATATCCGCGCCGCCCTGCCCGCCACCGGCCTGACCGTCGCCGCCGGGAAATGAGGCGTCGCGCCAGACCCAATTGTGTCCCGCTCATGCCGAGCTTGTCGAGGCACCGACCGCACTTGGAGCGTGCCTCGACAAGCTCGGCATGAGCGGTTCAATCAAACAGCAGTCGAGTCTCACCGCAAATTCCCGTCATGCCCGCGCCCCTGAAACAGGCCCGCACCCTGCCGCTGCTGCTGCTCGCCCTGCTGGCCGTCTTGCTCTGGCGCACCCAGCCCGCACCGGTGCCGGCCTTCCGCAGCCTCGCCGGCCAGCCCGGCAGCATCGCCATCCTCACCGACCGGCAGGGCCGCGAACTGGCCCGCCGCCGCACCGATGCCGCCACCGATCGTGGGGACTGGCTGCCGCTGGCCGCGATCAGCCCCGATCTGGTGCGCCGGCTGGTGGCCGCCGAAGATCGGCGCTTCTGGCAGCATCATGGCATTGATTGGCGCAGTGTTGGCGGCGCGGCGCTCGGCCGGTTGCGGGGCGAGCCACCGCGCGGCGCCTCCACCATTTCCATGCAGGTCGCCGCGCTGATCGATCCCGGCCTTGCCCGGGCTGGCCAGCGCGACTGGCGCGCCAAGCTGCAACAGGCCCGCGCCGCCCGCGCCATCGAGGCGCAATGGGCCAAGCGGCAGATCCTCGAAGCCTGGCTCAACCTCTTGCCGCTGCGCGGTGACATCATTGGCATTGGCGCCGCCGCTGCCCGTATGGCCGGCCGCCCGGCCGCCGCGCTGGCCCCAGAGGACAATGCGGTGCTGGTGGCGCTGGCCCGCCGCCCGTCCGCCCCGCCCGCCGCCGTGCTGGCCCGCGCCTGCCGCGCCGCCCCCGATCTGGCGTGCAGTGCCATTGCCATGGCCGCCGCCCGCCTGCTGGGGCCGCGCCAGGCCGTGGCCAACCGCGACGCGGCCCCGCATCTGGCCAGCCGGCTGCTGGGGCCGGGCGTGCGCGGCCGGGTGGCCACCAGCCTTGATGCCGATGTGCAGGCCCTGGTGCAGGCCGCGCTGGATCGCCAGCTCAGCGCGCTGGCCAGCCGCAATGTCCGCGACGGTGCCGCGATCGTGGTGGAAAATGACACGGGACGTATCCTGGCCTGGGTGGGGGCTGCCGGCAGCGCCAGCCGGGCCGGGCAGGTGGATGGCGTCACCGCGCCCCGCCAGGCCGGATCGACGCTGAAGCCGCAGCTTTATGCGCTGGCCATCGAACGCCGGCTCCTCACCGCCGCCTCGCTGCTCAATGATGCGCCGGTTGATCTGGAAACCGCCACCGGGCTGTATATCCCGCAGAATTATGACCGCAGCTTTCGCGGCCCGGTGTCCTTGCGCAGCGCGCTCGGCAACAGCCTGAACGTGCCGGCGGTGCGCACGTTGCTGCTCACCGGGCTGGAACCCTTCCGCCAGCGCCTGTTCGATGTTGGCTATCGCGGCATCAACCGGCCGGGGGACCATTATGGCTATGCGCTGGCGCTGGGTTCGGCCGAGGTGACACTGCTGGAACAGGCCGCCGCCTATCGCAGCCTGGCGCTGGGCGGGCGCAGCGGCCCGCTCACGCTGAAACCGGATGAGCGGCCGGCGACGCGCCCGGTGATCGATCCCGGCGCGGCGGCCATCATCACCGCCCTGATGGCCGATCCCGCCGCCCGCGCCGCCAGCTTTGGCGAGGCATCGGGCCTGTCCTTGCCCTTCGCCGCGGCGGTAAAAACCGGCACCTCAAAGGCAATGCGCGACAATTGGGCGGTGGGCTTCTCGCGGGCCTACACGGTGGCGGTGTGGGTCGGCAATTTCGAAGGCGATGCCATGATCGGCGTGTCGGGCACCAGTGGCGCCGCGCCGGCCTGGGCAGCAATCATGTTGGCGCTGCATGCCGCGCCGCCGCCGGGCTTTGCCCTGCCAGCCGGGGTGGAACGCCGGCCGGTGGCCTTCCTGCCGGCGGTGGAGCCACCCCGCACAGAATTGTTCCTGGCCGGCACCTGGCAGCCGGTCTTCGCGCTGGCCGAGACGGCTGAAATCGCCCCACGGCTGACCGCTCCCAGCGATGGCACCATATTGGCGCTTGATCCTGATATTCCTGCCAGCCGCCAGCTGCTGGTGATCCGCAGCCAGGGCAGCCGCCCCGGCCTGTTCATCAGCGTGGACGGCCGCCGCCTGCCCGGCCTGCCCGCCCGCTGGGCCCCGGTGCCCGGCCGCCACGAAATCGCACTCAGCGACGGCCGCACCACCTATGACCGTGTGCGGGTGACAGTCCGGTAAAACATCCTCCCCCATGGGGGAGGATTTTACAGCCTCACGGATGCCAGTGGATATCGATGTCCATGTCCAGCTCGGCCAGCAGCCGGCCGATCGGCAGCTTGCTTGACGAACCCTGCTTCAGCGCCTGTTCCACCACCTTGCGCTTGGCCTTGCCCGACACGGTCAGCGTGACGGTGCGCGCCGAAATCAGGGTCGGCCCGGTCAGCGTCACGCGCGGCACCGGGGCATTTTCGGGCAGCGGATCGGGGCGCACGCCGATGGCACGGCGCGCCTTGGGGCCAGCGATGGCGGCTTCGAAATCCGGGCCTGGGAAGATGGAGGCGGTGTGGCCATCCTCCCCCACGCCCAGCCAGGCCACATCCAGCGGCCAGTCGAGATCGGCGATGCGCTCATCGGCAGCGCGGCCGGCCGCCACGGGGTCGCTTTCGCCGGCGGTCAACGGCAGCACCCGGGCCTTCTTCGGCAGGAACAGCCGCGCCAGCATGCCGGCGTTGGACAATTTGTCGGTCACCGGCACCAGCCGGTCATCGGTGGGCAGGATGGTGACATCGGCCCATTCCAGCTTGGTCTCCGCCAGCAGCTTCAGCGCCGGCAACGGGGTGGAACCGCCGGGAAAGGCCACCAGCGCCCGGCCGCGCGCTTCCAGCGCCTGGCCGATGATATAGGCAATGTCGCCCGCCACCGCCTCGGCCATCTCGTCGGCGCTGTCATACTCCCACCACTCGGCATCAATCACGAATCATCTCCAACCGGCACGGTGTAGTTGAGGCCCAGCCGGCCACCGTCCGCATAAAGTGTCTCGCCGGTAATGTAACTGGCGTCATCGCTCAACAGAAAGGCGGCGATCGCGGCAATTTCCTCCGGCGCGCCGGCCCGGCCCAGCGGCGTGCGCGACAGGATCTGCCGCCGCGCCGCCTCGTCGGCCATCACGGCGTTCTTGGCCAGCTCGGTCAGGATCGTGCCCGGCCCGATGCCCACCACCCGGATGTTGTGCGGTGCCAGCGCCACGGCCGTGTTGCGCGTGAGCTGGTTCAACCCGCCCTTGGCGACATTATAGGCCAGCAGCGACGGAATGGTGAGCAGCGCATTGACGCTCGACATGTTGATGATCACCCCGCCGCCGGCGGCAATCAGGTGCGGCACCGCCAGTTGGGTGGCGTGAAAGGCGGCGGTGAGATTGGTGGCAATGACCCGGTCGAACTGTTCCGGCGTCTCGTCAAAAATGTCGCCACGCGGCGCGATGCCGGCATTGTTGACCAATCCGTCAAGGCCGCCGAACGCGGTCACCGCCGCGTCAACTGCGGTCACCAGATCGGCACGCGCGGCCACGTCGCAGCGGATTGCGGCCACGGCGGGGCCCAGTTCGGCCACGATATCGGGCGAAATTTCGGCGATATCGGCCATCATCACCCGGGCGCCTTCGGCCACCAGCCGGCGGGTGATCGCCAGCCCCAGGCCGCGCGCAGCACCGGTGACGAGATAGCGGCGATTGGCAAGACGTTGCATGGCGCCACCCTAGCCGACAGGGCCGCCGCGCCGCCAGCGCTATTCGGTCAATTCGTTCCAAGCGTCCTTTATCCGGTCGAAAAAGCTCTGACTTTTCGGGGTGTTGCGGCCGCCTTCCGTTTGTTCGATGGCCCGGAACTCCTCCAGCAACTCGCGCTGCCGTGCCGTCAGCTTCACCGGGGTTTCCACCTCTACCTGGATGACCAGATCGCCGGCGCCGCCGCCATTCAGGCTGGGCATGCCCTTGCCGCGCACCCGGAACTGCTTGGAGGTCTGGGTCCCGGCCGGAATCTTGATGACGGTCTTCTCCCCATCCAGGCTTGGGACATCAATCTCACCACCAAGCGCCGCCAGCGTGATCGACAGCGGCGCTTCGGCATAGAGGGTTGTGCCGTCTCGCTTGAAAACCGGGTGCGATTTCAAGTGGATGAAGATGTAGAGATCGCCCGCAGGGCCGCCCCGCGCGCCGGCTTCGCCTTCACCCGCGACGCGAATGCGGGTGCCATCATCGACGCCCTTGGGGATGTTGACGTTCAGATCCTTGCGCTTTTCCACCCGGCCAGCGCCACCGCAACTGTTGCAGGGATCCGCGATGATCTGGCCTTGGCCATGGCAGGCGGGGCAAGTGCGCTCCACCATGAACAGGCCCTGGCGCATGGCCACGCGCCCACTGCCGTTGCAGGTGGTGCAGGTGCGGGCCGACGTGCCGGGCTTGGCGCCGCTGCCACCACAGGGGTCGCAAGCGGCTGCCACTTCAATGCTGATCGTCGCCTGGCGTCCGGCAAACGCCTCTTCCAACGACATTTCAAGATCATAGCGCAAATCGGAGCCACGCGCTGGTCCGCCGCGGCGCTGGCCACGGCCGCCACCGCCCATGAATTCGCCGAACACGCTTTCAAAAATGTCGGCGAACCCGCCGAAATCCTGCGCGCCGCCGCCACCGCCGCCCTGCCGGAAAGCAGCATGGCCAAAGCGATCATAGGCGGCCCGCTTTTGCGGGTCCTTCAGCACGTCATAGGCTTCGTTGATCGCCTTGAACTTCTGCTCCGCCGCCGCATCACCGGGATTGCGATCGGGATGGAATTTCATCGCCAGCCGGCGATAGGCGGATTTCAGCGCGGCCTCATCGGCCCCGCGCTCCACCTCCAGCAGTTCGTAATAATCGATCTCGGTCGCCATGGTTCGGCCGCCCCATATTCAACAGGCAAAGGCGCGCCGCATGCCTGCGGCGCGCCTTGCGCGACGGCTTACTTCTTGCTGTCGTCGACGTCGGTGAACTCGGCGTCCACCACATCGTCGCTCTTGGGCGAATCAGCGGCCGACGGTTCGGCGGCAGCCTGTTCAGCCTGATAAATGGCCTCGCCCAGCTTCATGGCGACCTGGCCCAGCGCTTGCACCTTGGCGTTGATGGCATCGGCGTCGCCCGAATCCAGCACCGCCTTCACGTCGGCGATGGCGGTTTCGATGCTGGCCTTCACCTCCGGCGTCACCTTGTCACCATGCTCGGCCAGCTGGCGCTCGGTCGAATGCACCAGGCTGTCGGCCTGGTTGCGGGCTTCGGCGGCGGCGCGACGCTTCTTGTCTTCCTCGGCAAAGGCTTCGGCGTCCTTCACCATCTTTTCGATATCATCCTTCGACAGGCCACCCGACGGCTGGATGCGGATCTGCTGTTCCTTGCCGGTGCCCTTGTCCTTGGCGTTGACCGAAACCAGGCCGTTGGCATCGATGTCGAACGTCACCTCGATCTGCGGCACGCCACGCGGGGCCGGCGGGATGCCGACCAGATCAAACTGGCCCAGGATCTTGTTGTCGGCCGCCATCTCGCGCTCACCCTGGAACACCCGGATGGTCACGGCCGACTGATTGTCATCGGCCGTGGAGAACACCTGGCTCTTCTTGGTGGGGATGGTGGTGTTGCGGTCGATCATGCGGGTGAACACGCCGCCCAGCGTCTCGATGCCCAGGCTCAGCGGCGTCACGTCGAGCAGTAGCACATCCTTCACGTCGCCCTGCAGCACGCCGGCCTGGATGGCTGCGCCCATGGCCACCACTTCGTCCGGGTTCACGCTGGTGTTCGGCTCCTTGCCAAACAGATCCTTCACGAACTGGCGCACGCGCGGCATGCGGGTCATGCCGCCGACCAGGATCACTTCCGACAGGTCGCCCGGCTTCACACCGGCTTCCTTCAGCGCATCCAGGCAGGGCTGGCGGGTGCGCTCGATCAGATCAAGCACCAGCTTTTCCAGATCGGCGCGGGTGATGGTCTTGACGAGGTGCTTCGGCCCGTTGGCGTCGGCGGTGATGAACGGCAGGTTCACTTCGGTCGCGGCCGATGACGACAGTTCGATCTTGGCCTTTTCTGCGGCTTCCTTCAGGCGCTGCAGGGCCAGCTTGTCCTTGGTCAGGTCAATGCCTTCGGCCTTCTTGAAATCGCCCGACAGGAATTCCACCAGCTTGGCATCGAAATCCTCGCCGCCCAGGAAGGTGTCGCCGCTGGTCGACTTCACTTCGAACACGCCATCGCCCAGTTCCAGGATGGAAATGTCGAAGGTGCCGCCGCCAAGGTCATAGACGGCCACGGTCTTGGCATCATTCTTCTTGTCGAGACCATAGGCCAGCGCGGCAGCGGTCGGCTCGTTGATGATGCGCAGCACTTCCAGGCCGGCGATCTTGCCGGCATCCTTGGTGGCCTGGCGCTGGGCGTCGTTGAAATAGGCCGGAACGGTGATCACCGCCTGGGTCACGGTTTCGCCCAGATAGGCTTCGGCCGTTTCCTTCATCTTCTGCAGGATGAAGGCGGAAATCTGCGACGGGCTGTAATCCTGGCCGCCGGCATTGACCCAGGCATCGCCGTTGGGGCCGCGGGCAATGGCATAGGGCACCAGGCCGGCATCCTTGCTGGTCAACGGATCATCAAAGCGGCGGCCGATCAGGCGCTTCACGGCAAACACGGTGTTGGCCGGGTTGGTCACGGCCTGGCGCTTGGCCGGCTGGCCGACCAGACGTTCGCCATCCTTGGTAAAGGCGACCTGGCTGGGGGTGGTGCGTGCGCCTTCGGCGTTTTCGATCACGCGGGGCGCGCTGCCTTCCATCACGGCCACACAGCTGTTGGTGGTGCCAAGATCGATCCCGATAACCTTTGCCATGACGGCCCTGTTCCCTTGCCTCTGGATCCAGCCCCCGGCGCCCCATCAAGGCAGCGCGGCACGGCCGATCCTGGTTGTGATAACGGCCGGTGCCCCGGCCAAACGAGCTTGCACGGGCGATATAGGGAGGGATTCCCGGGCTGCAAGGGCGCGCCGGTTTCCTTGATGCACAGCGGGGCGATCCGCCCCTTGCGGTGACGGCCGCCCTGCGCCACCGTCTGGCCATGACGAACCCCGCCCCGCGCCGCATATTGGGCCCGTTCGCCGCGGCTTCCGTGGTGGTGGGCATGGTGGTGGGTGCCGGCATCTTCCGCTCTGCCAGCCTGGTTGCGGCAACATTGCACAATGATGTGCTGGTGCTGCTGGCCTGGGGGCTGGGCGGGGTGTTCGCACTGGCCGGCGCGCTCGTCTATGCCGAGTTGGCGAGCGCCTTTCCGCATCCGGGTGGCGATTATCGTTTCCTGAAGCTGGCCTATGGTCCGCTGGTGGCATTTCTCTTTGCCTGGTCACGCTTTTCGGTGATTTTTTCGGCATCGGCTGCAATGCTGGCATTTGTTGCGGCGGATTATGCGGCCGAACTTGTGCCGTTGTCTGCCAGTGCCCGTGGCGGGGTTGCAGCGCTGGCGGTGGTGGCGTTGACCGCGCTCAACCTCGCCGGGGTCAAGCGCTCCACCGGCGGCCAGCTTGTGCTGGTGGCGGGCGATGTCGTCGCCCTGCTCGCCCTGGGCGGCGCAGCGGCCAGCCTCATCGCCAGTGGCACCCCCGTGGTGGCAGCCACCGCGCAGCCGCAGCCCTTTGCCGCAGCCGCCTTCGGCCAGGCCATGGTGTTCGTCATGCTGGCCTTTGGGGGGTTCAACGATGCGGCCACACTTTCGGCCGAGGTGCGGCGGCCGCGGGACATGACCCTGGCGCTCGTCGGCGGCATGGGGTTGGTCACAGCCCTCTATCTGCTTGCCAATTGGGCCTATCTCGCCGGGTTGGGGGGCGAAGGCCTGGCCGCCAGCGCCGCGCCGGCCGCCCAATTGATGGCGCGCGCCTTTGGGCCGGCCGGACAGCTGGTGATGGTGGTCTTCGTCGGCCTGGCGGCGTTGGCCATCGTCAATGCGCTGGTGATCGTGGGGGGGCGCACGCTTTATGCCGTGGCCAGCGAGGAGCCGGCGCTGGGCCGGCTGGCGGTGTGGGATGCAGCGGCCGGGGTGCCGCGCGGTGCCATCTGGGTGCAGTGCGCCCTGTCCCTGCTGCTGATCGCCTGGGGGTCTGTCTCCACCGGTTTTGCCCAGATGGTGGATTTCCTGTCGCCGGTGTTCTGGCTGTTCCTGTCTCTCACCGGCCCGGCGCTGATCATCCTGCGCCGTCGCTTGCCGGCGGCAGAACGGCCCTTCCAGGTGCCACTCTATCCGCTGGTGCCATTGGCCTTCACGGCCGGCTGCCTGTTCGTGCTGCAGTCCAGCCTGGCCTATGTGGGATGGCGCGGTGCCGGCATCAGCTTTGGTGTGCTGGCCTTTGGCCTGATCGTTCGCCTTGCGCTCAAAGCCCGGCCGCAACCGCCAGGTGATAGGTGAGGCCGGCCGCGACATAGGCGGCAGCGAACAGATAGGAGAACATGAAGATCGGCCAGCGCCAGCTGGCGGTTTCGCGCCGGGTGATGGCCAGGGTGGAAATGCACTGCGGGGCAAACACGAACCAGGCCAGGAACGCCAGCGCCGTGGGCAGCGGCCAGGCGGCACGCAGTTGGGCGATCAGGCCGTCGGCATGTTCCTCATCCACGCCTTGCAAAGCATAGACCGTGCCGAGCGCCGACACCGCAACCTCGCGGGCCGCCATACCGGGCACCAGCGCGAAGACAATTTCCTTGTTGAAACCGATGGGCGCAAAAATGGGCTCCAAAGCCTCGCCAATCTTGCCGGCCAGGCTATATTCGATGGCCGGTCGGTTGCCATCGGCGGGTGGCTGCGGCCAGCTGGCCAGACCCCACAAGACAATGGTGGATGCCAGGATGATGGTGCCGGCGCGCTGCAGGAAGGCGGTGGCACGGCCATAAAGGCCGAGCGCCATGTCGCGGCCGGCTGGCCATTGATATTTCGGCATTTCCATCAGGAAGGGCGGGGCAGCGCCCTTGGTGACGGTGCGGCGCAGGGCAAAGGCGGCCACCAGCGCCCCCAGGATGCCGGCCAGATACAGCGCGAACAGCACCAGACCTTGCAGACCAAATGGTCCGACATCGCGGGCGGGAATGAAGGCACCAATCACAACGGCATAGACCGGCAGACGGGCCGAACAGGTCATCAGCGGGGCAATCAGGATGGTGGTGAGCCGATCGCGCGGGGAATCAATCGTGCGGGTGGCCATGATACCGGGAATGGCGCAGGCGAAGCTGGACAGGAGCGGAATGAAGGCGCGCCCGTTGAGGCCAACCCGCGCCATCAGCCGGTCCATCAGGAAGGCGGCGCGGGTCATGTAACCCGATTGTTCGAGCGCGATGATGAAGGCGAACAGGATCAGAATCTGCGGCAGGAAGACCACCACGGCGCCGACACCTGCCAGCACGCCATCGTTGATCAACGACAGCAGCACACCATCGGGCAGGCGCTGCGCCAGATCGGCCTGCAGGGCGGCGATGCCGGCTTCGATCCAGCCCATCGGCGCTTCGGCCCAGCTGAATACCGCCTGGAACATGAAGAACAGGATGGCGGCGAGCAACAACGGCCCGGCCACAGGGTGCAGTGCCACCGCATCGATGCGCTGCGACCAGCGACGGGCCGCGCCGGTGCTGGTTTCCACCGCGGCGCAGATCTGGCGGGCCTGTTTCTGCAAGGCCTTGAGATCACTCGCAGCCGCTATAGGCAAGGCCGGCGGCGTATCGCCGATGTCGGCGGCCAGCGCTCTGCCCAGCGCGTCCAGCCCGCGCTTGCGCACCGCAACGGTTTCCACCACCGGCAGGCCAATCAGGGCAGACAGGCGGGCGGCATCGATGACGATGCCATCGCGCGCCGCCAGATCGACCATGTTCAGGGCCACCACCAACGGCAGGCCCAGCGGCTTCAGTTCCAGCACGAAGCGCAGATGGTTCCTGAGGTTGGTGGCATCGATCACCGCGACGATGGCATCCAGCGGCTTTTCGCCGGCGATGCGGCCGAAAATGGCATCGCGGGTCACTGCCTCGTCGGGAGAGCGTGGCGTCAGGCTGTACGTGCCGGGTAGATCGATCAGATCGCAAACCCGGCCATCGGGCAGAGCCAGGCGGCCGGCCTTGCGCTCCACGGTAACGCCCGGATAGTTGCCGACCTTCTGGCGGCTGCCTGTCAAGGCATTGAACAGGCTGGTCTTGCCGGCGTTGGGATTGCCAACCAGGGCCACCACCGGCGTGCGCGACAGCATCGCCGGGGCGTTCATGCCGCCACCTCGATCAGGGCGGCCATGTCACGGCGCAGCGCCACCACCATGTTGCCAACCCTGACCGCGATCGGATCGCCGCCAAAGGGCGCGCGGTGCAGGATTTCCACATCCACGCCCTCGTCAAAGCCCAGCTCGCACAGGCGCTGGGCGGTTTCCGGCGCCAGGCCGGCCCGATCGATGGCAGCGATCAGCGCCACCTCGCCAGCGGCAAGCGCATTGATGGTGCGGGGGGTGGCGGGTGATGACAAGCTGATGGTCCGCAGGATGCGAGAAGTTGCGAACCGTTATCAAGATTGGCCGGACGGCGCCACCCGAAAAGCGTCACACCGCCGGATAGCGCAAACGGCCGAGGATGCGGGCCGGATTGGGCAGCCGGGACGACAGGCCTGTCACCCGGGCCTTGGCCTTTTCAAAGCGCATCACGCCATCGATGCGGCGATCGATGAAGGCGCGGGTGGCGGCGAAATCCGCGCTGTCATCCTGGGTCCAGTGCAGCAGCGTGGCGGAATAGATGGCCGACAGGATGGCCCGTTTTGTGTAATGATTATAATCGGTCGCGGTATCCCCAGCCGCGCGCCACATGGCATCGGCGGCCTGCCACAACAGCCTGGCTGACAGGGCGGCGTGCTGCGGCTGGGCCAGCAGCGCCAGCGCCCGGCGCGTCACCTCGCGGTCACCCTGTTCCAGCCTTGTGACAAGCGCGGTGCGGATGCGATCCCGCACCTTCATGTTGTGGGTGGCGGCCATCGCCTCTGCCAGCTGCGCATTGGCGTGGGCGACCCACAGGCCGAGCATGGTGGCGACATCAGGCACCGCCAGGGCGGCGACATCGGGATCGGTGCCGGTGTCGCGGGCGGCGGCGGCCAGTGCGGTGGCAGACCAGCCATCGAAGGGCACGTGCGGCAGCATGGCGGCCACCAGGCGCGGGGCGAGTTCGGCAAGCGGGATATCTTCGGCCATGGCCATGGCTTTACCCGTTTGCCGCCCGGCTTCCCAGTCGCTTTTGCGTCGCGGGGGTTGGGGCGGGGGATAGGTCTTGTTTGGCCTCGGGGCTTCTGCTACTGCGCAGCGCTCTTCCACCGGGGCGACTCGATGGGTGTCAATTATTGCAGACAACCGGATTTCGGGGCCACCGCCCCATCAACGAATGGAGTGACGGCAGCTCATGCAAATCGTGGTTCGCGACAACAATGTTGATCAGGCCCTGCGCGCTCTCAAGAAGAAGCTGCAGCGCGAAGGCGTCTATCGCGAGATGAAGCTGCGTCGCCATTATGAAAAGCCCAGCGAGAAGCGCGCCCGTGAAAAGGCCGCTGCCGTGCGCCGCGCCCGCAAGATGGAGCGCAAGCGCATGGAGCGTGACGGCATCAAGTAAGCCGTTGATGGGGTTGGGAAACTGGCCCCAGACTGCATGCACCGGGGCCGGGCGGGGTTGACCCTCTTCCCGGCTCTCGTCATGTTTGCCCCGCATCGATCATCGGGCCGCCGTGCGGCCATCATGGAATGGAATCAGGCTTATGTCAGGTCAGGCAACGGGCAACGCAGGAGTCGGGGCGGGCGGGGTTGGCATCGGCAAGTGGCTGGCCGCCGCTGCGGTCGTGATCGGTGTGGTGGGCGTGCTGGTCTATACCGGCACCCAGGGCCAGGTGGCGGCGGTGCGCCAGGCCGACATGGATTACATGAAGGCCAACAAGGCCAAGGCCGGCGTCGTCACCACCAGCTCCGGCCTGCAATATCAGGTGATTCGCGCCGGCAACGGCCCGCGCCCGGCCGCCAAGGACACGGTGCTGGTGCATTATGAGGGCAAGCTGGTGGACGGCACCGTGTTTGATTCGTCCTACAGCCGGGGCCAGCCGGCGGCGTTTCCGCTGGACCAGGTGATCCCGGGCTGGACCGAAGGCGTGCAGCTGATGCCGGTGGGATCGAAATATCATTTCGTCGTGCCGCCCGAGCTGGCCTATGGCGCGCAAGGGGCCGGCGGCGTGATCCCGCCGGGTGCCGTGCTGGAATTTGATATCGAGCTGCTGGCGGTGAAGCCGGCGGCGTAACAACCAGCCTCACCACTATGCCATTTTGCGGCGCTGTAGGACAGGTGTCGCCACAAATAGCTGAATATTAATGATATTTTGATGCCGAGGCGCCGCTGAACCTGCCGAATGCTGGATTCGTGGTGGGTTTGGCGTGCCCAAGGCGTGGCAAAGTCCGGCCCCCGGTGTCCGCCCGGTGCCCGCGTTTCGGGCCGTGGTGACCGCAGGCCGCGCGCCGGTGACCGCAGCCCCGGCGGCGGTGGCCGCGCTCAATCCCGGAGCGAGATGAACCAGCGGTTGCGCAGGGCCGTCACCCAGGTCACCGGGTTGAAGCTGGTGCTGCCATCCAGGCTGAAGGTGGTGAATTCGGCGCGGCCGACGATATTTTCCACCGGCAGCAGGCCCAGCCCGCCCAGTTCCGGGGCAAAGCGGCTGTCTTCCGAATTGTCGCGGTTGTCGCCCATCAGGAAGACATGGCCTTCCGGCACGATCACCGCTTCCGTGTTGTCTTGCGGGGTGTTGGCAAGATCATGGACGAGATAGGAGCGCCCGCCCGGCAGGGTTTCGCGATAGGTGGGCAGATGGCATTCGGCGCCGCCATCGGGGCGGATCACGCGATATTGCGCATCGATCATGGTTGCGCAGTCGCTGTTGGGCGTCACCTGCATCACCGTATCGGCCACCTTCACCTTGGGCACCGGCTGCCCGTTCAGGATCAGCTGGCCATTCACCATCTGCACCGTGTCGCCGGGCAGGCCGATCACCCGCTTGATCCAGTCATCCTTGGCGATCGGCGATTTGATCACCACGATGTCGCCGCGTTCCGGCAGGCTGCCGAACAGCCGGCCCGGCATTTCGGGCAGCACGTTGAACGACGGCGACAGATAGGAATAGCCATAGGGGAATTTCGACACGATCAGCCGGTCGCCAACCAGCAGGCCGGGCAGCATCGAGCCTGACGGGATATAGAAAGGCTTGGCAACCAGCGTGTGCACGGCCAGCACGGCCAGCGCGAGCAGGAACAGCTGCCAGGCCTCCTCGGCGAGGTTCAGCTTCTTCTTGGGGGCAATGGCTTGCGTCATTCGATACTCGCGGTGATCAGCACGATGGCCTGCGCCCAGGGATGGTCGTCGGTCATCGTCAGATGGATGGCGGCCTTATGCCCCGGCGGGGTGATTTGCGCCAGCCTCGCCGCGGCCCCGCCAGACAGCGTCAGGGTGGGCTGGCCGCTGGGCAGGTTGACCACGGCCATGTCACGCCAGAACACGCCCTGACGAAAGCCCGTGCCCAGCGCCTTGGCGCAGGCCTCCTTGGCGGCGAAGCGCTTGGCATAGGTGGCGGCGCGGGTGAGCTGGCGGCGGTTGGCCTTGGCCTGTTCGACATCGGTAAAGATGCGATTGATGAAGCGGTCGCCAAAGCGCTCGATGCTGCCCGCGATGCGATCAATGTTGCACAGATCGGAACCGAGCCCGATGATTCCGAGGCCGGCGGGAAGGTTCATGCCCGCGCCGCATCCATCAGGCGGCGCATCTCGCGGATGGCGGCGTCAAGGCCGACGAACAGCGCTTCGCCCACAAGGAAATGGCCGATGTTGAGCTCGGCCAGTTGCGGCAGCGCCGCCACCGGGCCGACATTGGCATAAGAGAGACCATGGCCGGCGTGGAGTTCAAGGCCGAGCGCCGCGCCATGTTCGGAAGCGCGGGCCAGCCGGGCCAGTTCGGCGCTGGCATCGCCATCGTCAAAGGCGTGGGCATAGGGGCCGGTGTGCAGTTCCACCACCGGCGCGCCCAGCCGGGCTGCGGCCTCCAGCTGGCGTTCCTCGGGTGCCACGAACAGGGACACGCGGATGCCGGCATCGCGCAAGGCGGCCACGATCGGCTGCAGGCTGTTGTGCTGGCCGGCGGCATCCAGCCCGCCTTCGGTGGTGCGTTCGGCCCGGCGTTCGGGCACGATGCAGGCCGCGTGCGGCCGGAATTTCAATGCGATGGCCAGCATTTCATCGGTGGCGGCCATTTCCAGGTTAATCGGCAACTGGATGGCGCCCGACAATGTGGCGAGGTCGGCATCGGTGATGTGGCGGCGATCCTCGCGCAGGTGGATGGTGATGCCATCGGCCCCGGCCGCCGCCGCCATTTCGGCCGCGCGCAGCGGGCACGGGTGCAGGCCGCCGCGGGCGTTGCGGATGGTGGCGACATGATCTATGTTGACGCCGAGCCGCAGGTGGGATGGGCGCAGATGGGCCGTCTGCATCAGGCATCCACCTTGCACGCCGCCGCGCTGAGCAGTTCATAGCCCAGCCCACTGGCCTGCCAGAGTTCGCCGAAATCGGTGGTGTCACGGTTGGTCATGGCGATCAGCACGATGTTGCTTTCCGGCAGGATATAGTTGCGCACCTGGATGCTTCCAATGGCACCGCGCCGCTCGACGAGCAGCACATCATCCTTGCAACCGCGCAAGGCGGTGCGGAATGACCATTGGCCAAGGGCGGCAAAGCCGTTGGCGGGTTTGCCGGCCCACATGATGTCCCGCTGGGCCTTGGGCAGCAGCTTGCCATCCATCAGCGCCTGATCGAAGCGCCACAGATCGCGCACGGTGCCGGTGAGGGCGGCGGCGCTGCCATAGGCGGCGAGATTGACCGGGGCTTCGCCGGCGCCGGCCACATGCGGCCCGGCCCAGGCCACGCTGGCCATGCCGAGCGGCCGGGTGATGCGGGTGGTGAGCAATTGCGCCAGCGGTTGGCGGTTCACCACCTCCAGCAGTTTGCCGGCGACGATATAATCGCAATTGTCATAGTAGAAGCTCGCACCCGGCTGATCCCGCACCGGCCCGGCGCACAAGCCGGTGAGCGCATCGAGGCTGCCGCGCCAGCCGGGGCGGAAGGCGGCGCCATCGCTTGCATTGCTGTCGGGCAGGCCCGATTCATGGCCGAGCAGCATGCGCACGGTGACACGGTTGCCGGTGGGGCCGCGAAAGCCGGGCAGATAGCGGGTGATCGGCGCATCCAGCGCCAGCCGGCCGGCGGCGACATCCTGCATCGCCATGGTGGCGACAATCTGCTTGGTGACCGATGCCCAGCGCCAGCGATCCGTGGGCAGGAAATCCGATTTTTCGCGGGCCCGGCGCTGGGCCCTGGGGTTTTTGAGGCCAAAACCCTGTTCCAGCGTGACCTTGCCGCCTTCCGACAGCAGCATCATGCCGGCAAAGCCCTGGCCTTCTGCCACCGTGGCGACCCGGCCCGGCGCGCCGGGCGGCGTGACGGCGGCGATCAGGGCGATGAGCGGGATCATGCCGCCCGGCTGCCGGGCTTGACCGCCGGGATGGCAGCGAGTTCGGGCGGCAGCGCATCGGCGCTGTAGCTGGGCACATCCAGCCGGATCAGCGGGGTGAAGGGCACGCCAAGATCGGCGGTGCCGTTGGAACGATCAACCAGCGAGGCGGCGTGGATGACCGTGCCGCCGGCGGCCGATATGGCGGCGATGGCTTCGCGCGACGACAGCCCGGTGGTGACAACATCTTCCATCAGCAGCACCTGTTGGCCGGGCGCGAGGCGGAAGCCACGGCGCAGTTCGAAGGTGCCGGTGGGCCGTTCGACGAACATCGAATCGACGCCCAGCGCGCGGGCGAGTTCATAGCCGCAGATGAGGCCGCCCATGGCGGGCGCGATGACGGCCGTGATGCTGGCCTTCACGGCCGCCGGGATTTTCGCGGCCAGCGCCAGCGCCAGCCGTTCCGCCCGGGCCGGGTTCATCAGCACGCGGGCGCATTGCAGATAACGCGGGCTGCGCAAGCCCGATGACAGGATGAAATGGCCTTCCAGCAGGGCTTCTGCCGCGCGGAATTCGGCCAGCACGTCATCATCAGTCATTTGCCACTCCTGCCTTTGGCCAAGCGCCTAATGGGGCTTGGCCACAGCGGCAAGTGTCACGGTGTCACTTCGGTGAAGACATATTCGTGCTGGGAATCGCGCACGATCAGGCTGCGCTTGCCGGCGGTGCTGCCGACCACGAGATCAACGCCGGTGAGGCCGGGCGCGGCGGTGACGAAGCTGAGGCTGCCGTCGGTGTTGCGGTGGGTGCCCATTTCGCTTTCCTAGGCGGCAAAGCGGAAGCTGAGGCGGCCTCCATTGCGGACCACGGTGAGCGAGCCGAGTTCGGCACTGGTATAGCGGCTGGCCAGGGCGGCCACGGCGGCGGCATCGGCTGGCAAGGTTATGCGGCCGCGGATGTCGGTGGTTTCGGCCTTGCTGCGCGCGGCGGCGGCCTTGATCTCCGCTTCGGCCTCTGGCTTGCCATCGTACAGCAGTTCCAGCAGCCGGCGCATCAGCGGGCCGCGCAGATACACACCATCGTCGCTGTTGGTGAGGATCACCGCACCGGCCCCGGCCGACGGCACCCACATCATGTCGCTGTGGAAGCCCACCAGATCGCCGCCATGGTCGATGACCGTCACGCCGGTGCGGCTGTCGTCCCACAAGCCCATGCCATACCATTGGTTTTCGCCCGTGGGCACGCCGCGCGCCCGGCGGGCGAACAGCGCATTTTTTGAAACAAGCTGCTGGCCATTGGGCAATTTGCCTTCGGCCAGTTCCAGCCCGACATAACGGATCATATCGTGCGGTGATGACCAGGCACCGCCGGCCGGGCGGAAGGGGGCGACGGTGCGGTTGATGGCGCTGCCCACCGACGTGATGACGGTTTGGCCATCCAGTGCGGTGGCGTGCGGGGTGGCGTGGTTGCCGGCTTCGGCGACGGCAAAGCTGAAGGTGGAATCGGCCATGCCCAGCGGTTTCCAGATGTGGTCGGCCACCGCCTTGTCGAACGCCGCGCCCAATTCCATGCCGGGGTTGAAGACATGGCCGGCAACATAGCCGGCGGCCGATGCCATCAGATTGCTGTATTGGAACGCCTCACCAAATTTGCTGGTCGGCTGGGTCGCAGCGAGCTGGCGGAACGTGTCGGCCGCCGGGGTTTGGGCGGTGGTGGAAAACAGCCATTCCAGATCCTTGCGCGGCAGGCCGGTGCAGGCGCAGACCAGATGGCGGATTTCCACCTGCGCCGTGGTGGCATCATTGCCCAGCCGGAATGCCGGATAGAGACTGGTGACCTTCTGGTCCCACTTGAGCTTGCCGGCATCGACCAGTTCGGCCAGCAGCATGGTGGCCATCGATTTGGTGTTGGATGCGATCATGAAGCGCGTGTGGGCATCAACCGGCGTGGGATCGCCGAGCTTGCGCACGCCCAGCCCGCCTTCCCACACCACCTGGCCATCCTGGATGAAGGCCAGTCCAACGCCCGGCACATTCAGCGCCTTCATGCCGTCGGCGATGAACTGGCGCAGGATGGCGACGCGTTCGGGCGTGAGCTTGTGAGGCGTGCGGCCGGCAAAGCTTTCGGGGGCATAGCCGGCAGGGCGCTGGCTTTGCATGACAAGGTTGATGGCGGCGCCGCGCTTGTCGGCGATGGCTTCGGGCATGTCGAACAGGGTGACCGTCCAGGCGGTGCCACGGCGGAAAGCCCAGGCCCCGACCCAGCGTTTTGCATTGGGCGGGGTGTCATAGGTGAAATTGACCCGTTCCTCTCAACCGAAGCGCGGGGTGGATGGCGCGACCACATGCAGCGGTGGCACGTCGTGCCCGGCCCATTGCGCCCAGGCCTGTTTCACGGCGGCAGTGGCATCGGCCGCAGTTCCGACATCAACGAGCGCCACGCGCGCATCGGTTTCGGGCGCGATCAGTTCGGTGAGGGCACCGGTGCCGGTCCGGTCAAAGCCGGTGGGCTGGGTGAAGGCGGTGCCGGCGGCGGTCTTGCCCGGTGTGTCGCTGGCCACGGGCGCGGCAAGCGCACTGGTGGCCAGTGTGGCGGCGATGATGGTGGCAAAGATGCGGCGCATTGCAGGTCCCCCCCCCCCCCCCGGGAATGGAGGAGGGAGCGTAACCGCCGGGCCGGCGGCTGCAAGCCTATAATCGCACGCGTTCAGCCGAGACCACGGACTTCACCTGGCGCAGCGCGGTGAGGATGGTGGCGAGGTGGGCAACGCTTTCCACTTCGATATCAACGATGTCGGTGTGGAATTCGCGGTCGCGGTGTTTCAGCGCCAGGCCGACGATGTTGGCATTGTGGGCGGCGATGCTGGCGGCCAGGCTGGCCAATGCGCCGGGCTGGTTGTGCACCACCACGGAAATGCGGGCGGCCGCGCCGGCGGTTTCGGCGCCCCAGCGAACGTCCAGCCACTCGCCACTTTCGTCCGCCAGATGGTCGCAATCGATGACATGCACGCTGATCGGGCCATCGGGGTGGCGCACGCCGACGATGCGATCGCCCGGCACCGGGCGGCAATGATCGCAGAGCAGGAAGCCGACACCGGGGGTGAGACCTTCGATGGAGATGGCGGCGGCGGCCTTGGCCTTGGCCGAGCGCGGGCGGCGGGCGGCACTGGCACCGGGCACGAGGGCTTCGGCGACCTGATCATCGGACAGGCGGTTTTCCGCCATGGCCAGTTCCAGCGCGGCCCGGTCGTGGATCTTGAGCCGGCCCAGCGCGGGCCCGAGGATTTCGTCGTTCAGCGTCACGCGCAGGCGGGCGGCGAGCGCATCGAGCAGCTTCAGGCCCATGGCCTGCAATTCCTCGCGGCGCTTCTGTCGGACATGGCGGCGGATGGCGGCGCGGGCCTTGGCGCTGGCGACAAAGGCCTCCCAGGCCGGATCGGGGGATTTGACCTTGCCCTTCAGGATCTCGACCTGGTCGCCGTTCACCAGCCGGGTGCGCAACGGCACGACGCGGCCGTTGACCTTGGCACCGACGCAGCTATCGCCCAGGTCGGAGTGGACGGCATAGGCGAAATCCACCGGGGTCGCGTCGCGCGGCAGCTGATACAGCTCGCCCTTGGGGGTGAAGGCGAAAACCTGATCCTGGAACATCGCCAGGCGGGCGTTTTCCAGCAGCTCCTCAGGGCTGGCGGCATCCTGCAGCACGTCGAGCAGATCCTCGAGCCAGGGATAGGCCTCGCGCGCGGAGGCGCCTTCGGCCCCCTGCTTGTAGGCCCAGTGGGCGGCGAGGCCATATTCGGCCTCCTCGTGCATCAATTTCGTGCGGATCTGCACCTCGATGCGGGCCTGTTCGCCGCCGAGCAGCACCGAGGTGTGCAGCGAGCGATAGCCGTTGGGCTTGGGCGTGGAGATGAAATCCTTGAAGCGGCCGGGCACCATCGGCCAGCGGCCGTGGACGATGCCCAGCGCGCGGTAGCATTCGGACACATCCTCCACGGTGACGCGGAAGGCCATCACGTCGGACAATTGCTCGAAGCTCATCTGGCGCGCCTGCATCTTGCGCCAGATGCTGTAGGGGCGCTTTTCGCGCCCCGTGACCTTGGCGGCCAGGCCCTTCGAACGCAGCAGTGATTCCAGCGCGCCGGTGATGCGATGGACATTGGCGCCAGTGGTGTCGCGCAGGCGGGCCATGCGCTGGGCGATCATGTCGCTGGCCTCGGGCTCCAGATGCTTGAAAGCCAGCTCCTGCATCTCCTCCATGAAGCCATACATGCCGATCCGCTCGGCCAGCGGGGCATAGATGTCCATGGTTTCGCGGGCGATGCGGCGGCGCTTCTCCTCCTTGCCGATATGGTGGAGGGTGCGCATGTTGTGCAGCCGGTCCGCCAGCTTGACCAGCAGCACGCGGATGTCGTTGGACATCGCCAGCAGGAATTTCCTGAGATTTTCGGCCTGGCGCTCGCTTTCGGTCTGGGTTTCGATCTTGGACAGCTTGGTGACGCCATCGACCAGCCGGCCAACGTCGGGGCCGAACAATTTCTCGATCTGCTCCTGCGTGGCCACCGTGTCCTCGATGGTGTCGTGCAGGATGGCAGTGGCGATGGTCTTGTCGTCCAGTTGCAGGTCGGTGAGGATGCCGGCGACTTCGATCGGGTGGCTGAAATAGGGGTCACCGCTGGCGCGCAGCTGGCTGCCGTGGGCCTTCACCGAAAACACATAGGCGCGGTTGAGCAGATCCTCGTCCGCTTCCGGGTCATAGGCCTTGACCCGCTCGACCAATTCATACTGGCGCAACATAGCCGACTATCTTGGGGGGGATTGGCCCCTGCCGCAACCCAAAAGGGGGGTTATGCAGCGCCGCGGCAAAGCCGCAGAGCCTGCCCCGGACCTGATCCGGGGTCAGACGAATCAAAAAGGGCGGCTGGAGAGCCGCCCTTTTCGTTCGCTGGCCGTGCCGATGCGAGTCGGTGGACAACGCTGCGCGTTGCCCACACGCCGCATTAACGGCTGTAGAATTCGACGACCAGGTTCGGTTCCATCTTCACCGGGTACGGCACTTCGTCCAGCGTCGGCACGCGGACATAGGTGGCCTTGTTGCCGTCGACCGAGACATATTCCGGCACGTCACGCTCCGACAGGCTCTGGGCTTCGAGCACCAGCGCCATTTCGCGGGCCTTCGGGCCGAGCTCGACCACGTCGCCCGGCTTCACGCGGGCCGAACCGATGTTGCAGCGCACGCCGTTCACCCAGATGTGGCCATGGTTGACGATCTGGCGGGCGGCGAACACGGTCGGCGCCCACTTGGCGCGATAGACCACGATGTCCAGGCGCTGTTCGAGCAGGCCGATGAGGTTCTGCGAGGTGTCGCCCTTCATGCGCACCGCTTCGGCATAGACCTTGCGGAACTGCTTTTCGGTGACGTCACCATAATAGCCCTTCAGCTTCTGCTTGGCGCGCAGCTGCAGGCCGAAATCGCTCATCTTGCCCTTGCGGCGCTGGCCGTGCTGGCCGGGGCCATATTCACGCTTGTTCACCGGGCTCTTGGGGCGGCCCCAGATATTCTCGCCCATGCGGCGGTCAAGCTTGTACTTCGCGTTGGAACGCTTCGACATGTGATATCCTTGGCTTCTGCTATCAACGTTGGTCCCGGTCTCGCCGCGCACACCTGTTATGTGCGTGGGCCACCGCTTCACCGGGGTGCGGGGCCAGATGCGAAGCGGGTGCGTTAGGGGGGGGGTGCCGCGCGAGTCAAGCGGTGGCACCGGCGTGGAGGGGCAATTTCCTTGACTTTGCCGGGGCGAATCGTCAGGGAGCGGCATTCCCACATCGGATTTTTCGGAGCCGCTTCATGGCACGCGTGACTGTTGAAGACTGCGTTGACAAGGTCCCCAACCGGTTTGACCTGGTGCTGCTGGCCGCGCATCGCGCCCGCAACATCTCGTCGGGTTCGGAGCTGACCATCGACCGCGACCGCGACAAAAACCCGGTGGTGGCGCTGCGTGAGATCGCCGAGCAGACGATCCGTCCGGTTGATCTGACGGAATCGATGGTGGTGGGCATGCAGAAGGTGCAGGCCGAGGATGACGACACGCCGGATGTGATCGGCTCGCTGTCGGCGTCGGCGGAAGCGCTGCGGATCACCGCCGCCCAGCCGCCCCGGAACCAGAACATGGGTGGGGATTACGAGTAAGGCGGCTGGAAATAGCGCAGCTATTTCCAGACTCGCCGCACTCCGGCCGGCGACCAAAAAAGGCGACCTTGCAGGTCGCCCTTTTTCGTGAGTCGTCCGACGGCGCGGCTTTGCCGCGCTCTTTCTTCTTCCGTCCTTGCGCCAGAAGCGGACTCGGCGGCTCTGCCGCCGGCCGCAACCGCCGGGGCCAGCCGGCAAACTTGTGCGGTGCTTCGACAAGCTCAGCATGAGCGGGTCGGGGCCTGGGGCGCGAGGGCCACGTGAGGGGGCTTGGGCCGCAACACCAGCCCAGGCTTCGCCGGCCCCCTCCGCCCGTCGGGCACCTCCCCCAGAGGGGGAGGGTCGATCCCCCTCAAAACCCGGTTGGCGCCACGGTCCGCCCAAGGAACTGCAGACGGGTGATCCACGTGTGCACCTCCAGCCCCGGGGTGGCGTGGGTGGCGCCGGGGTAGACCATCAGGTCAAACGGCGTTTTCGCGCGTTGCAGGGCCGTCATCATGGCCAGCGAGTTTTCGAACACGACATTGTCGTCCGCCATGCCGTGGATCAGCAGCAGCGGGTCCTTGATCTTGCCGGCATCGCCGAGCGCGCCGGAGCGTTGGTAGGGCCCGGCATCGACGCTGGGGTTGCCCAGATAACGCTCGGTATAAGCGGTGTCATAGAGCTCCCAGCGGGTGACGGGGGCGCCAGAGATGCCGGCGGCGAACTGGCCGGGGGCGGCTTCCAGCAGTTTCAGCACCATGTAGCCGCCGTAGGACCAGCCGTTGACGGCGATCTTGTCGGGCCTGGCCCAGGGTTGCTGCTTGATCCAGGCGAGGGCCTGCAGCTGGTCCTGCACCTCCACGCCGCCCAGCCGTAAGTGGATCGGGTCTTCAAAGGCCTTGCCGCGATCATTGCTGCCGCGGTTGTCGAGCTGGAACACCGCCCAGCCCTGCTGGACGAGATATTGTTCGATCACCGCCGGGAAACGCTTGTGGACATTGTGGGCGTGCGGCCCGCCATAGACCTGCACCAGCACCGGGAAGGGGCCGGGGCCCCTGGGCTTGAGCAGACGCCAATCCCCCGTCTGGCCATCGGCGGCGGTGAGCGTGCCGAATTCCGGCACGACATGGCTGGCCAGATAGGGGGCATAGGGATGATTGGCGTCGAGGCGGTTTTCCTCGATCCAGGTCAGCCGCTTGCCTTGGCCGTCGGCCAGCCACACCTGTGCCGGCTGGGTGGGGGTGGTGCTGGTGATGATCAGGCGGCGGCCGGCCTTGTCCATGGTGGCCTCGTGCCAGCCGCCGGGCGCGGTCAGCCGTTGCGGGGTGGCACCGGGCTTGCGCCAATCAAGGGCATAGACATTTTTTTCGAGTGTGGAATCGGCAAAGCCGGTGAACCACAGCCTTCCATCCTTTTCGTTGACGCCGACCAGTTCATCCACCGCCCAGCGGCCGCGGGTGAGCTGCACGGATTTGCCGCCATTGAGGCGATAGAGGTGGCGAAAGCCATCGGCCTCGCTGGCCCACAATATGCTGCCATCCTTCAGCGGTTCGAAGCTATTGTGCAGGTTGATCCAGGTCTTCGCGGTTTCGCTGTGCAACACGCGGGCGGCGCCGGTGATGGCATCGACGGCCATGATGTCGAGCCGGGTCTGATCGCGGGTCAGCCGTTGGACATAAAGCGTCTTGCCATCCTGGGCCCAGGCGACGCGGGCGATATAATGATCGGCCGGGTTGCCCAGATCGATGGCGGTGCGCCCCGAGCCATCGGGATTGACCAGCCACAGGGTGACCAGTGCGTTGGCGGTGCCGGCGGCCGGATAGGCCTGGGTGAACAGCCTTGTGCCATCGGCGCCGATGGCAGCGCGGGTGACCTGCTTGACCGGGGTTTCATCCACCCGGGCGACCGCGATGCGGGCATCATCGGGCGACCACCAATGGCCGTCGAAGCGGGCGAGTTCTTCCTGGGCGATGAATTCGGCGACGCCCCAGGCGACCTTTGCTGTGGCTTCACCGGCGATGTCGCGGGCGGCTCCGCCCGCCAGCGGCTGCACATAGAGATGGCCATCGCGCACGAAGCTGGCGAACTGGCCCCTGGGGGACAGGCGGGCATCGGTTTCGGTTTCCGGCGTCTGCGTCAGCCGCTGCACGCTGCCATCCACGCCAGCCACCCACAGATCGCCATCCACCGGCACCAGCAGGCGCTGGCCATCGGGGGCCCAGCCATATTGGGTGATGCCCTTCACATCGGCGATGCGCTGGCGCTCGCGGTTCATGCGCTCGGCCTCCGACAAGGAGCCGGCGCTGGCGAGTTTCTGGGAATCGACCAGCATGCGGCTTTGCCCGGTGGCAGTGTCGACGGCCCACAGATCGAAGCGGTCGCGATCCTGCGGCCGGCCTTTCAGCAGCGTCGCCAACCGGCCATCCGGGGAGAGTTTGAGCACGCGCGGGCGCGGGCCGGTGAGGGCGGGCGAGGCGAAGACGCGTTCGAGGCTGAGGGGTTCGGCCGTGACACTGCCGGCCGACATGATGGTGGTGATGGCCAGCCCTGCCAGCAGGATGCGCTTCATGTGCTCGTGTCCCTTCGAAATTCTGGCTGCATTATTACGACAATGCGTCAATGCCGCACCCTTGCCGCTCCGCCAAGTGCCTGCTAGCAGAAGGGCAACAACGGTGAGAACCGTTGCCATTGTCGGCATTTCTGCGCTGCCGCCGCCCAATTGCCATGTTGATGGCGGGCAGGCCGGTGTTTGGCAGGATGGCGCCGACAATCCGGGCCGGCGCGCTGCCGGCCAACGATTTGATGGGACGCGGATGAACAGTTTGCACGCCATGGCCGGAGGGATGCCCGCATTGCGGCATCCGGCCGATGCGGCTGCCGCCCCGGTGATTTTCGTTTCAAACCCCTTCGGCTGGCCTTGCGCCGGCCTTTTCTATTCGCGCCGACCGCCTTGTGCTCAACCGAGCCGGCGGCCCCGCGCCACGGAGCATATTCATGTCACACCGCATGCTGATCGACGCCCGCCACCCGGAAGAAACACGGGTGGCCGTGGTGAATGGCCAACGCATCGAGGAATTTGATTTCGAATCGGCTGACAAGCGTCAGCTGAAAGGCAATATCTATCTGGCCAAGGTGACGCGGGTTGAGCCCTCGTTGCAGGCGGCCTTTGTGGAATATGGCGGCAACCGCCATGGCTTCCTGGCCTTCAGCGAAATCCACCCGGATTATTATCAGATCCCCAAGGAGGATCGCGACGCCCTGCTGCGCGAGGAGGCCGAGCTGGCCGCCGAAGAGCATGGCCATGACGATGATCATGATGATGGCGACGAGGTGCAGGAAGCCGGCGGCCATCATGACGAGCCGTCGGAATCGCTGCGCCGCAAGCGCATGGCGCTGCGCCGCCGCTACAAGATCCAGGAAGTCATCCGCCGCCGCCAGGTGATGCTGATCCAGGTGGTGAAGGAAGAGCGTGGTTCGAAGGGCGCGGCGCTGACCACCTATCTCAGCCTTGCCGGCCGTTATTGCGTGCTGATGCCCAACACGGCGCACGGCGGCGGCATCAGCCGCAAGATTTCCAACCCGGCCGATCGCAAGCGGCTGAAGCAGATCATGGCCGATCTGCACCTGCCGAACGGCATGGGCGCCATCGTGCGCACCGCCGGCCTGAAGCGCAGCGCCGCCGATATCCGCCGCGATTTCGATTATCTGACCCGGCTGTGGGACGAGATCCGCGAGAAGACGCTGGCCAGCCAGGCCCCGGCGCTGATCCACGAGGATTCCAGCCTGATCAAGCGGGCAATCCGCGACATCTACAACCGCGATATCGAGCAGGTGCTGGTGGAGGGCCGCGACGGCTTTGAGGCGGCGCACCGCTTCATGTCGATGCTGATGCCCACTCATGCGCCCAAGGTGGTGGAATATGAAGGCTCGGTGCCGCTGTTCCAGCGCTTTGGCGTGGAGGGCCAGCTGGAGAATATGTACCAGCCGGTGGTGCAGCTGAAATCGGGTGGTTATCTGGTGATCAACCCGACGGAAGCGCTGGTGTCGATCGACATCAACTCCGGCCGCTCGACGCGCGAATATGGCATCGAGGAAACCGCGACCAAGACCAACCTGGAAGCCGCCGAGGAAATTGCCCGCCAGCTGCGGCTGCGCGACATGGCCGGCCTGGTGGTGATCGACTTCATCGACATGGAGAACAGCTCCAACACCCGCAAGGTGGAAAAGGCGATGAAGGAGGCGCTGAAGAACGACCGCGCCCGCGTGCAGATCGGCCGGATTTCCAGCTTTGGCCTGATGGAGATGAGCCGGCAGCGGCTGCGCACCGGCATCCTGGAAGCCTCCACCCATGTCTGCCCGATGTGCGAGGGCACCGGCATGGTGCGTTCGGTGGCCTCTGCCGCGCTGGCGGCACTGCGCGCGCTGGAAGCCGAAGCGCTGCGCGGGCGGCACAGCGACCTGGTGCTGCGCGCCGGCGAAGAGGTGGCGGTGTATCTGCTGAACCGCAAGCGCATCGAGCTGGCTGAGTTGGAAGAGCTGTATGGCGTGTCGATCGTGACGCGGCCGGATGACAGCCTGATCGGGCCGAATTTCGAGATTGATGCCGGTGGCCCGCCGCCGTCGAAGCGGGTGGACATGGGCCCGCTGCCGCCGGTGGTGAAGGTGGTGGATGAAGAGCCGGAGGCGGCCGATGCGGCCGAGGATGGCGAGGGCCAGGACGATGGCGAGGAGCGCGGGGAGGGCCGAGATGGCCGCCGGGGCCGTGGCCGGGGCCGCCGCCGCCGGGGCCGTGACCGCCGCGAGGAAGGCGACGAGCAGGGCAGCGACGCCGCTGCCGTGGCCGAGGGTGACGATGGCGCCGCCGAGGGCGAGGACGCCGATGAGGGCGCCGGCGATGGCGCCGAAGCCGATGGAGGCGAGGCTGGTGGCGGCAAGCGCAAGCGCCGTCGCCGTGGCCGCCGCAGCCGCCGTGGTGGCGCTGACCGCGCTGCCGAGACCGTGAGCGAGGAGGCCGCGCCGATGGAGGCCGAAGCCCCGGCCGCGCCGGAGGCCGAAGCGCCGGCCAAGCCGAAGCGCAGCCGCCGCAAGAAGGCGGATGCTGAGGTGGCGGCCGAGGCTGCGGCCGAGACGCCGGTTGAAGCCGCGCCGGAGCCGGTGGTTGAAGCCCCGGCCGAAAAGCCGAAGCGCAGCCGCAAGAAGAAGGTGGAGGCCGAGGCCCCGGTGGAAGCTGCGGTGGAGGCTCCGGTGGAAGCCGAGCCTGAAGCACCGGTGGCCGCCGCGCCGGAAGCCGAGCCTGCCAAGCCGAAGCGCAGCCGCAAGAAGAAGGTGGAGGCCGTGGCCGAACCCGAGGCTGTGGCCGCGCCGGAAGCGGAGCCGGTGGTGGCCGCCGCCCCGGAAGCGCCGGTTACCGAGGCCGCTTCCGAGCCGACGCCCGAGCCGGCACCGCCGCCGCGCAAGGGCTGGTGGCAGCGCACCTTCGGCGCCAACTGATTCCAAAGCTGGGCTAGGCCCGACCCAAGAAAGCCTTGCTCCACCCGTGACGCCGATTGGCGCATGGGTGGAGCATGGATTTTCGGCCCAACTCCGCACAGGTGATTCTGGTGGGCGCCGGCCCCGGCGCTGCCGATCTGTTGACCGTGCGTGCCGTGCGCGCGCTGGCGGCGGCCGATGTGGTGGTGCTGGATGGGCTGGTCGGTGCCGATGTGCTCGATCTCATCCCGGCCCGCGCCCGCCGCATTTCGGTGGCCAAGCGCCGCGCCCGCCACACGCTGCCGCAGGAGCAGATTGGCGATCTGCTGGTGGCCGAAGCCCGCGCCGGCCACACGGTAGTGCGGCTGAAGGGCGGTGACCCGTTCATCTTTGGCCGGGGCGGTGAAGAGGTGGAGGCCTGTGTTGCGGCCGGCGTGCCGGTGCAGGTGATCCCCGGCATTTCGGCCGCCAATGGCGCGGCGGCGGCGACGCTGATGCCGCTGACCCACCGCGATCATGCCTCCATGGTCAGCTTCGTGGCCGGCGAATGCCGGGGCCTGGCGCAGCAGAACTGGGCCGGGCTGGCCGGCAAGGGCCGCACGCTGGTGATCTATATGGGGCTGGCCGGTGCCGGGCCGATTGCCGAGAAATTGATGGCCGATGGCCTAGCGCCCGACACACCGGTCGCCGTGGTGGAGCGCGCCACCCAGCCCGATCAACGCCTCGTCACCTCGCTGCTCGCCGATCTGGCCGGGCTGGTGGCGCGCGAGGCCATCGCTTCCCCCGCCCTCATCATCGTGGGCGATGTTGCCACCCTGCCGGGGCGCCTTGCTGCCCTGGCCCCGCTCAAGGAAATCCCATGCCCCGCCTGTTGACTGGCAACCGGGTCGAAACCGGTGATGTGATCTGGTGGACCGGCGATGGCTGGTCCCTGCACCTGAAGGACGCGATCGCCGTGGACGACAGCGGCGAGGCGCTGATCGCGCAATTCTCACCCCAGGAGCGCATCAACGATCTGGCGCTGATCGATGCCGATCCCAGCGACGCCGGCTGGCGCCCGCGCACGACGCGTGAACGGGTGCGCGCCGTGGGGCCCAGCGTGCGGCCCGATTTTGCCCTTCCCTCCATCCCGGTCGAGTCCATCTGATGTATCGTTACGACGAATTTGATCAGGCCATTGTCGATGCCCGCGTCGCCGAATTCCGCGACCAGGTTGCCCGCCGCCTGAACAACGAGATTTCCGAAGAAGCCTTCAAGCCGCTGCGGCTGATGAACGGCATCTATCTGCAATTGCACGCCTATATGCTGCGCGTCGCCATTCCCTATGGCACGCTGGACAGCCGGCAGCTGCACATGCTGGCGCATATCGCCCGCCGTTATGACCGCGGCTATGGCCATTTCACCACGCGCCAGAACATCCAGTACAACTGGATGAAGCTGGAGGAGATGCCCGACCTGCTCGCCGATCTGGCCAGTGTGGAGATGCATGCCTTCCAGACCAGCGGCAACTGCATCCGCAACATCAGTTCCGACCAGTTTGCAGCGGCGGCGGCCGACGAGATTGCCGATCCGCGCCCCTATGCCGAGTTGCTGCGGCAATGGTCGACGCTGCATCCGGAATTTTCCTTCCTGCCACGGAAGTTCAAGATCGCCGTGACCGGCAGCACGATCGACCGCGCTGCCATCCAGCTGCACGATATCGGGTTGGAGTTGGTGCACGGCGCCGAGGGTGAAATTGGCCTGAAGGTGCTGGTGGGCGGCGGCATGGGGCGCACGCCGCTGCTGGCCCATGTGATCCGCGAATTTCTGCCGGTCGCTGACTATCTCAGCTACATGGAAGCCATCCTGCGCGTGTACAACCGCCACGGCCGGCGCGACAATATCTACAAGGCGCGTATCAAGATCCTGGTCAATGATCTGGGCCCCGCAGAGTTTGCGCGGCAGGTGGAGGAGGAGTGGGCGGCGCTGAAGCCGCTGGGCCTTGATCCGCCGCCATCGGAACTGGCGCGCATCGCGGCACATTTCCAGCCGCCCGTGCTCGATGCCGATGCGCCGGTTGAGATTGATCTTTCCAACCCGGAATTTGCCAATTGGGTGGCAGTGAACACGCATCCGCACAAGGTGCCGGGCCATGCCATCGTGACGATCAGCCTGAAGGCGCCGGGCGAGATCCCCGGCGATGCCAGTGCCGATCAGATGGACCTGATCGCCGATCTGGCCAAGGCCCATGCACAGGACGAGATCCGCGTGACCCATGCGCAGAATCTGGTGCTGCCGCATGTGCGCCGCGATGCGCTGTTCACCATCTGGCAGGCGCTGAAGGGCGCGGGCCTGGCAACCGCCAATCTGGACCGGGCGAGCGACATCATTTCCTGCCCCGGCCTTGATTATTGCACGCTGGCCAATGCCCGTTCGATCCCGATCGCGCAGAAGCTGGCGGTTCGCCTCGCCCCGCAGGAAGCCGATCTGGGCGAGTTGAAGATCAAGATATCGGGCTGCATCAACGGCTGCGGCCACCATCATGCCGGCCACATCGGCATCCTGGGTGTCGATCGCAAGGGCGAGGAAAATTACCAGCTGCTGCTCGGCGGTTCGGGGGCGGAAGATGCCAGCCTGGCCAAGATCCTGGGCCCAGGCTTTGACGAAAATGGCATCGTGACGGCGGTCGAGAAGGTGATCGGCCGCTATCAGAGCCTGCGCAGCGGCCCGGGCGAGCGCTTCCTCGACACCTATCGCCGCGTTGGCGCCGAGCCCTTCAAGGAGGCCGTTTATGGCTGAGTCCACCCTGTTTCGCCTGCGCGATGACCCCCAGGATAGCTCTTGGGCGCATGGCGACCCGGCCGTGCCGCTGGATGCGTATCAGGCCGGCGGCACGGCTGTGCGGCTGGAGCCCGGCGATGATGCGCGGGCGCTGATCCCGCATCTCGCCAGCCTGCGCCGCATCGACATCGCCTTCCCGAAATTCCGCGAAGGCCGCGGCTTTTCGGCGGCGCGCATCCTGCGGGAAGCCGGTTTTGCCGGCGAAATCCGCGCTGTGGGCGTGCTCTATGTCGATCAGCTGGGCTTTCTGGTCCGTGCCGGCTTTGATGCGGTGCTGCCGGAAAAACCCTTTGATGCCGATGTGGCGCGGGCGACGCTGGCGCGCTTCCCGCATGTCTATATGAAGGCGGCCGATACCGCGCGGCCGGTGTGGCTGTTGCGCGAGGAGCGGGCGCTGGCGGCCCGATGAGCAGCGCGGCCCGCCAGCCTGACCGGATCGAGACCGCGCCGGCTTTCACCGCCGCCGATGTGACGGCGTTGACCGAGCGGCTGGCCGGGCAGGACACGGCGGCGATGCTGGCCGATCTGTTGCTGGGCGAATTGCGCGGCCGGGTGGCGCTGGTCAGCTCGTTCGGCACCGAATCGGCGGTGCTGCTCGATCTGGTGGCCAGCATCGACAAATCGGTGCCGCTGATCTTCATCAACACCCAGAAGATGTTTGGCGAAACCCTGGCCTATGGCGACGCGCTGGTGGAACAGTTCGGTTTCACCGATTTGCGCGTGTTCCGCCCCGATACCCACCAACTTGCCGCCCGCGATGCCAAGGGCATGCGCTGGGGCTATGATCCCGATGGCTGCTGCGATCTGAGAAAGGTGGAGCCGCTGGCGCGGGCGCTGGCGCCGTTTGATGCCTGGATTTCCGGCCGCAAGGGCTTTCAGGCTGGCCGTGCCGGGCTGCCGCGCTTTGAGCTCGATGCCGGCCGGCTGAAGATCAACCCGCTCGCCGATTGGGACAAGGCCCGCATCGACGCGCAGTTCGCGGCGCGTGAGCTGCCGCGCCACCCGCTGGAAGCCCAGGGCTATGCCAGCATCGGCTGCCAGCCCTGCACATCCCAGGTGCAACCCGGCGAAGACCCCCGCGCCGGCCGCTGGCGCCACTGGGACAAGACCGAGTGCGGCATCCACAACCAGCCGGTGTTCTGAACGGCCGAGCGGCACCTCCGCCTCGGACGGCCTCTCCGCCTCCCCAAACAAGTTTGGGGAGGATCACGGCTTCACACCCGCATCGGCATCAGCACATAGAGGGCGCGGGCATCGTCGCCTTCGCGGATCAGCGTGGGGGCCGAGGCATCGGAGAGATGCACATCCACGCTGTCGCTGCGGACCTGGCCCAGGATGTCGAGCAGGTAGCGATAGTTGAAGCCCACCTCCAGCTCGCTGGCGGCATAATCGGCGGCCAGATCTTCCGAAGCGGTGCCGTTTTCCGGGCTGGTGACCGACAGGGTCACCTTGTCCCGGCCCAGCGCCAGCTTCACGGCGCGGGTCTTTTCGGTGGTGGCAATCGCCGCCACGCGGTCCACGCCTTCGGCCAGCGTCTTGGCGTCGATCTTCAGCAGCTTGTCGTTCGCGGTCGGGATCACCCGGCTGTAATCCGGGAAGGTGCCATCGATCAGCTTGCTGGTGAGCGTGCTGTCTGCCGAGAAGCGGAAGCGGATCTTGGCGGCAGACAGGCTGATTTCCACCGGCGCATCGGCGGCCATCTCGTCCAGCAGCTTGCGCACTTCGGCCACGCACTTCCGGGGCACGATCACGCCCGGCATGTCGGCGGCACCGGCCGGCAGCTCCAGCTCGATCCGGGCCAGGCGGTGGCCATCGGTCGCCACGCCGCGCAGCTTGGGCGACGGGCCGCTGGTGGCATGCATGTAGATGCCATTCAGATAATAGCGCGTCTCCTCGGTGGAAATCGCAAAGCGCGTCGCGTCGATCAGTTCCTTGAGGTCGGCCGCCGACAGAGTGAAGCGCACCGGCAGATCGGTTTCGGCAATCACCGGGAAATCATCGCGCTTCAGGGTCGACAGGCTGAACCGGCTGCGGCCGGCCACCACGCTCATGCGGTCGCCCGACACCGCCAGTTCGACCTGGGCACCATCGGGGATCTTGCGCACGATGTCGAACAGCGTGTGGGCCGAAACCGTGGTCGCCCCCTGCACGTCGATGCCGGCCGGGATGGTTTCCACCACCTGCAGATCCAGATCGGTCGCCATCAGGCGCAGGCCATCGCCCCGCGCCTCGATCAGCACGTTGGACAGGATCGGGATGGTGTTGCGACGTTCAACCACCGACTGGATATGGCCCAGGCACTTCACCAGCGTGGCGCGTTCAACGGTGGCCTTCATTCCGGTCCCTGCTAATTTTGTTACACGAAGGCCACTATAGCCATTCAGGCGCAGGGTGGTAGTGGCGAAGTGCAGCCAAAGCGCCGATAAAGCCGGGCATGGATATGATTCTCGCCCGCCACGCCGAAACCGTGTTCAACGCCGCCGCCCGCATGCAGGGCCATATGGCGCACACCCCCCTCACCCGCACCGGCATCGCCCAGGCCGAAGCCATGGGCGCGGCGCTGCGCAGCGTGCTGGGCGAAGCGCCCGATCTGGATCTGTGGGTGTCACCATCGGGCCGCACCCAGCAGACGGCGGCGATCATCGGCGAGCATCTCGGCCTCAGGTTCTTCCACTGGCAACAGGATCCACGCCTGCTGGAAATCGATGTCGGCGATTGGGAAGGCCGCTGGTATCAGGATATTATCGCCGAACTGGGCCAGCCGATTGTCGATGCGGAGCGCGGCCTGTTCAGCGTGCCGCCGCCGAACGGCGAATGGTTTCCCCAGATTGCTGCACGGTTGCACGACTGGCTGGCCGGGCTGGACCCGGCGCGGCCGACGCTGGTGATCAGCCACGGCATCACCGCCAGCGTGCTGCGCGGCATCCTGGTTGGCGGCGAGGATTGGCACGGCGTGCCGGTTGCCCCGCGGGCGCCGCAGGGCACCGTGTTCCGCATCCGGGACGGCGCGGAGGAGATGCTGCACATCGGCAGCGGCGTGGTGGCATCGCGCGCGGCCTGAAGGCAGTGCGCGGGGCGGCCGTGCAAACGCCGGCCCCTCCGTCACGCGTGCCGCGTGCCACCTCCCCAAACAAGTTTGGGGAGGATCGCCCCTCCGCCTCCTCATCCTTCGGCTGGGCAGGATCAGCGGAACCGGTCGCGCAGTTCGAATTTCAGCACCTTGCCGGCCGGGTTGCGCGGCAGCGCCGTGACGATTTCCAGCCGAGTCGGCAACTTGTAACGGGCCAGCCGTTCCGTCGCCCAGGCGCGCAGGGTTTCAAGATCAAGCGACGCGCCGGGCTTGAGCGCGGCCACCGCCGTGACGCTTTCGCCCCATTTTTCCGACGGTTCGCCAAAGATCGCCACCTCGGCAATGGCGGGGTGGTCATAGAGCACGGCCTCCACCTCGGCCGGGTAGATATTCTCGCCGCCGCTGATGATCATGTCCTTCAGCCGGTCGCAGATGTAGAGGAAACCGTCGTCATCCAGATAGCCGATGTCGCCCGAATGGAACCAGCCCTCGGCATCGATGGCCGCCGCCGTCGCCTCCGGCTTGTTCCAATATCCGCGCATGATGTTGGGGCCGCGCATCAGCACTTCGCCGCGCTCATTGGGGCCCAGCGGCGTGCGGCCATCATCGCCCACGATCTTCAGATCGACAAAGAACATCGGCTTGCCGGCCGAACCCAGCTTGGCCAGCGCGAATTCGGGGCCGAGATAGCTGCCCGACGGTGCGGTTTCGGTGAGGCCATAGCCCTGGTTCAGCGGGATGCCGCGCGCCGCATAGAGGCGCAACAAGGGCTCCGGCACCGGGGCGCCACCGCACATGATCACCCGGATGGACGACAGGTCGGCCTCGGCAAAATCCGGCTGCTGGGCGATGAACAGCAGCATGGCCGGCACGGCAAAGCTGGTGGTGACGCGATAGGACTTCACGTCGGCGATGAAGCGCGCCGGATCAAAGGCGCGGTGCAGCACGACATGGCCGCCCTTTTGCCAGCAGCTCAAGGGCGTGACGTTCAGCCCGCCAATGTGGAACAGCGGCGCCATCACCAGCGTGATGTCATTCTCGCTGACATCGGCGCCCAGCGCGCCGTTGATGTTGGCCCACCAGAAATTGCCGTGGGTGAGCATGGCGCCCTTGGGCCGGCCGGTGGTGCCCGATGTGTACATGATGACGGCGACATCATCCTCGTCCGTCGCCTCGCCCTGGGCCAGGGGCGGCGCATCGCCGACGAAATCGGCCAGTGCCATCCAGCCATCGGCGGCGGCATCGGCGCTGAGGAAACGGCGGCAGCACAGGCGCTCGCGCACGCTGTCGATCACCGGGCGGTGCATGGCATCGACCACCAGCGTGTGCACGCCGGCATCGTTGATGATATAATCCAGCTCCGCACCCGTGAGGCGGAAGTTCAGCGGCACGAAGATGGCGCCCAGCCGCGCCGCCGCGAACATCACCTCGAAATAGACCGGGTTGTTGAGGCCCAGATAGGCCACCCGGTCGCCCCGGCAGACACCGCCGGCCCGGAGCGCACTGGCCAGCCGGCTGATGGCGTCGCCCATCTCGGCATAGCTGCGCGTGGTGCCGTCAAAGCTGAGCGCCGGGCGTTGCGGCGTCTGTGCCACGCGCCGCATGAACCAGTTGGCCAGCCCGATATCCGCCTTCACCATGATGTCACCCTCCCCAGAGCAGGGGGCCTGTGTGGAGGCACGCGGCCGCGCCGTCAACCAAGCGCGGCGATGGCGGCCAGATGCGGGGCCTGTTCTGCGGGCGAAAGGAAGCTGCCGGTGAAGCTGTTGCGCGCGAGCGTGATGATCTCGTCGCGCTCCAGATCAAGCGCATCGGCCACCGCGATGAAGTTGGCGCTCACATAGCCGCCGAAATAGGCCGGATCATCGCTGTTCACCGTCGCCTTCAACCCGGCCGCAAGCATGCGGCGCAGCGGGTGGGCGGCAAGTTGCTTCACCACGCACAATTTGAGGTTGGACAGCGGGCAGACGGTGAGCGTCAGGCCGTCCGCCACGATGCGCTGCACCAGCGCGTCATCCTCCAGCGCGCGGTTGCCATGATCGATGCGGTCCACGCCCAGCACATCCAGCGCCTGCCAGACATAGTCGGGCGGCCCCTCCTCGCCGGCATGGGCGACGATCTTGAGGCCAAGGCCGCGCGCACGGGCAAAGACGCGGGCGAACTTGTCCGGCGGATGGCCGACCTCGCTCGAATCAAGGCCAACGCCGTGGATGAGGTGCAGATGCGGCAGCGCCTGATCGAGAGTGGCTTCGGCGTCGGCCTCCGAAAGATGGCGCAGGAAACACATGATGAGCCGGCTGCTGATGCCCCTGGCGCCGGCATCCGCAAGCGCGCGGGCAATGCCGCCCACCACATCGGCAAAGGCCAGCCCACGTTCGGTATGGCCCTGGGGATCAAAGAAAATCTCGACGTGGCGCACATTGTCGGCGGCGGCGCGAGCCAGATAGGCGGCGGTCAGGTCATAGAAATCCTGTTCGCACCGCAGCACCGCCATGCCCTGATAATAAATGTCGAGGAAATCCTGCAGGTTGGAAAATTCATAGGCGGCGCGGATGGCCTCGATACTGTCGAACGCCAGGCGAACGCCGTTGCGCTGGGCCAGCGCGAACATCATCTCCGGCTCCAGGCTGCCTTCGATGTGCAGGTGCAACTCGGCCTTGGGCAGGGCGGCGATGAAGGCGGCGCGGTCGGCCGCCGAGGCAAATCCGGTCATGCGGTCAATCCCTTGATCGGGGCCAGGATCACGTCGGCCGCCGGCTTGTGGGCGCGGATCTCATCGGCGGTCAGTCCGTCAATCTCGTGCGGGAACACCAGCCAGTCGTTGCTTTCGTGGATGAAATAATCCGGCGTCAGCGCCGTCTGGTTGCGCGCCGGCTTGTACCACACGGTGGCGATGCGGATATCGGCCGGCAGATTGGCGCGGCAACGGGCCTTCAGCTCAGCCAGCACCGCCTCGATGCTGCGGCCGCTGTCGAACACATCATCGATGATCAACAGCCGGTCATCGGCGTTCAGCGTGTCGATCAGATAGCCCAGCGCATAGACCTTCACGCTCCTGGCCTGCCGGTCGATCCCGGAATAGCTGGCAGTGCGGATGGCGATATGATCGCATTCCACGCCGTGCACATCGAAAAATTCCTGCACGGCGATGCCGATGGGCGCGCCGCCGCGCCAGATGCCAACCAGGTGGGTGGGGCGGAAGCCCGATTCCAGCACGGCGCGCGCCAGCCGGAAACTGTCGGCCAGCAAGGCGTCGGCGGTCAGCCAGATCTTGGTAATGTCGCTCATGCCCGGCACGGTGCCACCATCGGCACCGGCCGGGCAAGAGGCGGGATCACTTGCCGGCGGCGAGATCGGCGGCCACAGCTTCCATCTGGGCGTCGGTCAGCTGCCCGCCCGACATCGGCTGCAGCTGCTTCAGGCTCATCGCCTTGAACTGGTCCAGCATCGGGTGGCTGGTCAGGCCGGGGATGCGGGCATCGAGGACTGCCTTGGTTTTTTCATTGGCGATCAGCACCTCGATCGGCGTGTCGAGATTGACCGCGGCCGGGGCGGCGGGCGCAGCCGGAGCGGCGGGCGCTGCAGGCGCGGCGGGCGCGGCGGTTTGGGCGAAGGCGGCGGCCGGCAGGGCCGCTTGGGCGAAGGCGAGGGCGGGGGCAAGGATCAGCTTCATCGGGGGCATTCCTTTCGCAGTTCAGCCGAACACGCGGGCAAAGATCGTGTCGACATGCTTCAAGTGGTAGCCAAGATCGAACAGGCTTTCCAGCTGGGCCGGCGGCAGATGCGCGGTCACCTCGTCATCCGCCTTCAGAAGATCGAGCAGGTTCAAGGCGCCATCGGCCTCCCACACCTTCATGGCGTTCCTTTGCACCAGCCGATAGGCGCCGTCGCGGGTGACACCGGCCTGGGTGAGGGCGAGCAGCACGCGCTGCGAATGGATGAGGCCGCCCATCTTGTTGAGATTCCGGTCCATCCGGTCGGGATAGATCAGCAGCTTGTCGACCACCTGTGTCAGGCGGACGAGGGCGAAATCCAGCGTGACGGTGGCATCCGGGCCGATCATCCGCTCCACCGAGGAGTGGGAAATGTCCCGCTCGTGCCACAGCGCGACATTCTCCAGCGCCGGGGTGACATAGCCGCGCACCAGCCGGGCAAGGCCGGTGAGATTCTCGGTCAGCACCGGGTTGCGCTTGTGCGGCATCGCGCTCGAACCCTTCTGGCCCGGGCTGAAATATTCCTCCGCCTCCAGCACTTCGGTGCGCTGCAGGTGGCGGATTTCGGTGGCCAGCCGCTCGATGCTGCTGGCGATCACGCCCAGCGTCGCAAAGAACATGGCGTGGCGATCACGCGGGATGACCTGGGTGGACACCGGCTCGACCGCGAGGCCCAGCTGCTCGGCGACATGTTCCTCCACACGCGGATCGACATTGGCAAAGGTGCCGACCGCGCCCGAAATGGCGCAGGTGGCGATATCCTTGCGCGCCGCCACCAGCCGGTCGCGTTGCCTCGCAAACTCGGCATAGGCCTGGGCCAGCTTGACGCCAAAGCTGGTCGGCTCGGCATGGATGCCGTGGCTGCGGCCCATGGTGGGCGTGTATTTGTGCTCATGGGCGCGGCGCTTGATGGCGTCGAGCAGGGCATCCATGTCGGCCAGCAGCAGATCGGCGGCGCGGGCGAGCTGCACGGCCAGGCAGGTGTCGAGCACATCCGAACTGGTCATGCCCTGGTGCATGAAGCGGGCTTCGGGGCCAACTTGGCTCGCCACCCAATCGAGGAAGGCGATCACGTCATGCTTGGTCACCGCCTCGATCGCGTCGATGGCGGCAACATCAATGGCCGGCTTGGTTGCCCACCAGTCCCACAGCGCTTTCGCGGCGCTTTGCGGGACGACGCCAAGGTCAGCGAGCTTCTGGGTTGCGTGCGCCTCGATCTCGAACCAGATGCGGAAGCGGGTTTCCGGTTCCCAGATGGCAACCATGGCGGGGCGGGAATAGCGCGGGATCATGGCCGCGCCGCCTAGCACGCGGCGGCCGACTTGCCTATCTGTGGCGTGGTGACCGGTAACCCCCTTCAACGCGTGCGCATCATCCCCTTCCAGCATGGGCTGGGGGCGCTGGATTATGCCGTGCCGGCCGGCATGGTGCTGGCGGCCGGTGATGCGGTGGAGGTGCCGCTGGGCCCGCGCCGCATCATCGGGGTGGTGTGGGATGCGGAGCGACTGGCCGCCCCCGATGTGCCGGCGGCAAGGCTGCGCCCCGTCATCGCCCGGCTGGATCTGCCGCCGCTGGCCGAGCCCCTGCGCCGGCTGATCGACTGGACGGCGGATTATTATGTCGCGCCGCTGCAATCGGTGGTGCGCATGGCCTGGCCGTCGGTGGCGTTCCTGTCCCCACGCGAATTCACCGAATATCGCCTGGGCGGCCCGCTGCCCAAACGCCTGACGCCGGAACGCGCCCAGGCGCTGGAGAAGCTGGAGGGCCGGCAGGGGACGGCCCGCGATTTGGCCCGCATGGCCGGCGTGTCAGACGCGGTGATTCGCGGGCTGGTCGGCGCCGGCACGCTGATTGCGGAAAAAGTCTCGGGCGATGCCAGCCCGCCGGTGCCCGATCCTGATTTCGCCCCGCCGGCGCTGTCGGCCGAGCAGCGGGATGTGGCCGATGAACTGATCGCCGCCGTCAGCGCCGGCCAGTTTGCGCCGATGCTGCTGGAAGGTGTGACCGGTTCGGGCAAGACCGAAGTCTATTTCGAAGCGGTGGCTGAGGCCATCCGGGTGCAAGGCCAGGCGCTGGTGATGGTGCCGGAAATCGCGCTCACCGCGCCGTGGCTGGCGCGCTTTGCCGCGCGGTTTGGCTGTCAGCCGCTGGCCTGGCACAGCGACCTCAAGACCAGCGAGCGCCGCGCCGCCTGGGCCGCGATTGCCGATGGCCGGGCGCGCGTGGTGGTGGGGGCGCGATCGGCGCTGTTTCTGCCCTATGCCAACCTGAAAACCATCATCGTCGATGAAGCGCACGAGGCCAGCTTCAAGCAAGAGGAGGGCGTGCATTATCACGCGCGCGACGTGGCGGTGATGCGGGGCCGCATGGAAGCGCTGCCGGTGGTGCTGGCCACCGCCACTCCGGCCATTGAAACCCAGGTGCTGGCCAGCCGCGGCACCTATCGCCACCTCCACCTGCCCGGCCGCTTTGGCGGGGCGGAGCTGCCCGATGTGCAACTGGTGGACATGACGCGGCATCCCCCGGCGCGTGGCCAGTTCCTCAGCCCGCTGGTGGTGGCGGCGCTGGACCAGACGCTGGCGAAAGGCGAACAGTCGCTGCTGTTTCTCAACCGGCGCGGCTACGCCCCGCTCACCCTGTGCCGCACCTGCGGCCACCGCATCCAGTGCCCCAATTGCACCGCCTGGATGGTGGAACATCGCCTGTCGCGCCGGCTGGCCTGCCACCATTGCGGCCATCAGATGCCGGTGCCCGATGCCTGCCCCGAATGCGGCGCGGCCGACAGCCTGGCCGCCTGCGGGCCGGGCGTGGAGCGCATCGGCGAGGAGGTGCGCCGGCTGTTTCCGGCGGCGCGCACCGCCATCGTGACCAGCGACACCATCACCAGCCCGGCCCGCGCCGCCGCCCTGGTGCAGGCGGTGGCGGCGGGCGCGGTGGACATCATCATCGGCACCCAGATGGTGACCAAGGGCTATCATTTCCCCGATCTGACGTTGGTGGGCATTGTCGACGCCGATCTGGGCCTGTCGGGCGGCGATCTGCGCGCCGGGGAGCGTTGCTGGCAGCAGATCGTGCAGGCATCGGGCCGGGCCGGGCGCGGCGAAAAGCCGGGGCGCGTGCTGATCCAGACGCACCAGCCGGGCGCCGCGCTGATGCAGGCGCTGGCCAAGGGCGACGCCGACGGGTTTTTCGCTGCCGAAATCGCCGCCCGCCGCGATCTGGGCCTGCCGCCGTTCGGCCGGCTGGCGGCGCTGGTGATCAGTTCCGAGGATGCCGCCGCCGCCAAGGCCGCCGCCGACACGCTGGGCGACGCCGCGCCGCGTGCCGATGGCCTCATGGTGCTCGGCCCGGCGCCCGCCCCACTCGCCATGCTGCGCGGCCGCCACCGCCACCGCCTGCTGGTGCAGGCGAGGCGTGATCTGCCGCTGCCCGCCATCCTGCGCGGCTGGCTGGCCGGCGTGGCGCTGCCCTCATCGGTGCGCGTGGTGGTGGATGTCGATCCCTACAGCTTTGTGTAGAGGCTGAGCCAGGGCCGCCCGCTCTCGGCAAAGCCCAACCGCTGATAGAGCGCGACGGCGTGGGCATTGTCGGGCCAGACATGCAGGAACGGCCGCTGCCCGCGCGCGACGATGCGCGCGGCGATCTGCCAGCTCAGCGCCGCCGCCAGCCCGCGCCCTTGCGCATCGGGGTGGGTGCACACGCCGCTCACCTCGGCATGGCCGGGCGGCTGCATGCGCTCACCCGCCATCGCCAGCAGCCGGCCGCCGTCCTCAACGCCCAGGAAATCACTCAGCCGGTGGGTGTGGGCGTGGAACGGGCCGGGCCGGGTCACGGCCGCCAGCGCCTGCATGGCCAGCGCATCGGCATCGCCCAGCACCCGGGCAGTCACGCTGCGGGCGCTGCCGGCCAGGCCGTCACAGGCCATCTGCAACAACTGCCCTTGCCGGGTGAGGGCAAAGCCCGGCGGCGGCGGCAATGGCTCCGGCTCCACCAGCCACAATTCTTCGCCGGCATTGGCCAGCGCCGCCAGATCGGCCGGGTCACCGCCGGGATCGACGGCGGCAAAGGGCCCGAAATCCCGGTGCAGCCGCACGGCGCTGCCATGGCGCACCGCCCGCCCCGCCCAGCCGGCGTGCAGCGATTGCCACACCGGCCGCGCCAGCACGCCGCCTTCACCCACGCCGCAGCCAGCCGGCGGCGCGCACCACCGGCAGATGGGTCTCGCTCACCGCCTGTTCGCTGCCATCGGCCAGCTGCAGATAATGATCCTCGGCCACCACGTGCCGCACATCGGCCAGATCCGGCAGGCCGGCGCGTTGAGCCAGAAGTGAGGGGGCCAGCAGCGATGTCGTGGGTGGCGGTGCAGGCGGGGCGACCGGCTGCGCATCCGGGGCTGGTGCGGCCAGGGGCCGCCCCCCGCGCAGGATGGCGATGAAGGCGGAAATCGATCCGGCGATGACCAGCGCCGACAGATACAGGCCCAGCCAGCGCAGCGCCACCGGCTGACCGATGGCGCGGAACATCAGGTCAATCTCCAGCGGCAGCGTCGCGTTGAGCAGCAGCGTGCCGGCCAGCGCCAGCAGCAGCGCGCCGCGCCGGCCCACCGCGCGCGGACCCACCCAGGCATACCACATCCACCATTTGGCGCTGTTCCAGCCGATCAGCACCAGCCAGAACACCAGCCGGCTGGGCAGCGGCAGCCGCCCGGTGTCGAAGGGCGCGGCCAGCACGCACACGGCAATGGCAAACAGCGTGCCGGCCAGCAGCGGGCGCAGCGGCGGCGCCGTATCGGCCGAAAGGCGAAGCGTTGATTCCACGAAGCGTGAATCCGGCGGCTGCAGGGTTGACGAAGCGGCCGGCATGATAGGCGAAAGCGGCGTTGCGGCAAGCGGTGGCGGCTTGCCACAGCGGGGCCGCCACCCACAACGGAGCCATTTTCCCATGCTCGACAATCTCTCGCCGCTGCTGCTCGCCCATCTTGCTGCCGCCTGCCTGGCCATGCCCCTGGGCCTGTATCAGCTGCTCGCCCGCCAGGGCACGCCGGGCCATGCGCTGGCTGGCCGGCTCTATGTGCCGGCGATGCTGGTGTGCAACATCGGCGCGCTGGCCAGCTTTCGGCCGGGCACGCCCTTCCTGCCCTTTCACATCCTGGCCTTTGTCAGTCTCTGGTCGCTGGGCAGCGGCATGTGGGCCCTGCGCAAATGGCTGCGCAGCCGCGATGCCGGTGCGCTGAAAACCCACAAGATCCAGATGGCCTATAGCTGGCTGGGCCTGATGATGGCCGGCATCAGCCAGGTGCTGACCAACCACCGCTTCGGCATTGTCGACGGGTTTGATCCGGTCAGCTTCTGGACGATGGTGGTGGCGGTCAACGCGGTGCTTTATGCCGTGGGCAGCTGGTGGCTGTTCAAGGTGCTGCTGCGCCGTCAGCTCGCCTGATCGGGCAGGGTGGGGGCCAGCGGAATAGCGGCGGCCTCGGCCTCGATCTTCTTGAGGCCGCGGCTGAACAACAGGCGATCGGCGCCCTTGAAGCCGAAGCGCCAGATGATGAAGCCGAAGGTGCCCAGGATGGCGATCAGCCCGATGGACAGCTGGATCGGTTCGGGCGTGCGCAGCACCAGGAGGCCGGTGCCCAGCGCCGGCACCCCGGCCAGCACCAGGCTGAACCGCCAGCCGGCCACATCATGGCCCAGCCGCGCCGCCAGCAGCCGCGATTTGGCCACCGATTGCAGCAGCGCGGCCAGCGCCAGCGCCAGAGCCGCGCCAACGCCGCCGCCAAATGGCCCATCCAGCGGCACCAGCCACAGGCTCAAGCCCAGCTGGACGGCAAGGCCGATGAGCGACCACACGAGATTGGGCCCGCGCGCCACATAGATCAGCGCGCCTTCGGCCACCGCCGCCTGCGCGGCAAACAGCTCCACGGTGAGCAGCACGGCCAGCACCACGACGCCGGCGGCAAAGGCCGGGCCAAACAGGCCCATCAACGCCGCCCCCGGAATGCCCAGCGCCAGCACCACGGCCAGCTGCACCGATGCCACCCAGAAACTGATCTGCCGCACATGGGCGGCGGCCTTGGCCAGCAGCCCGGCGGCCAGGTTGCGCGCCAGCACCGGGCCCAGGATCGGATCGAAACTGGATTTCAGCCGCTGCGGCAGGGATGCGATCTGCTGGGCCACATAATAAATGCCAACCACCTCGGCCGGGGCAAAGCGGCCCAGGATGAAGATATCGAGCCGGCGCGCGCCCCATTCCGCCACATCGGCGCCGGCCAGCGGCACATTGGCCCGGGCGATGGCCCACAGCCGCGCCGGTTGCGGCCGCCAGCCCTGCGGCCAGCCAAAGCGCCGGAACGCCGGCATCAGCGCCGCCACGCAGGCCGCCACCATCGACAGGAGATAGGCGATCAGCATGCCGTTGCCCTTCAGGGCGGTGAAGGCCAGCGCCAGTGCCGCGATCGACAGCATCCAGGGTTCGATGATCGCCCGCGCCCGCACCTGCGCGCCGACATCATGGTGATAGGCCAGGCCCGCCAGCGCCACATCAGCCAGCGCGATGAACGGGATGATCAAGGCAAACCAGCGGTCCACCGGTTGCAGCGGGGCGGCCGGGAACATCAGTTCGGGCATGGCCAGCAGCAGCGCCGATCCGGCCAGCGAGGCCAGCAGCGCCAGCAGCAGGGCATCGAACAGGGCGCCGGCCTCGTCATCCGGGCGGCGGGCCATGTCTTCGGCCAGGCCGCGCTTCAGACCCAGCGTGGCCAGCATCGCCGCCAGTTCCACCACCATGGTGGCATAGGCGAAATGACCCAGCGCCTCGGCGCCATAGAGCCGGCCGGCGATGAACAGGAAGGGCAGGCGCGCGGCCAGCCGCAGCACATAGCCAAAGAAACTCGTGCGCCCGCCCTTGGCCAGGGCCGCGGTTTCCGCCGCGTCACCGGATGGCCGGGCCGAGGCCGCCGGATCAGCCAACATGCACCCGGCGATAGCGGCCGTGCAGATAGAGCAGCGGCTCACGCGACTGGTCCAGCGCCAGGCGCGTCACCCGGCCCACGATGATGCGATGATCACCACCATCATGATCGGCGTGCAACTCGCAGGCAAAGGCCGCCTTGGCCGCCGCCAGCACCGGCACGCCATCCCAATCCTGCCAGTCATGATCGGCAAAGCGGTCGATATCCTTGCGGGTAAAGCGATCGGCGACGGCCTGGCCATCCAGATCAAGGATGTTGATGGCAAAGCGCGCGGTTTCCCTGAGCGCCGGCAGGGCGGAGGCACCATTGGCCGGGCAGAACAGCAGCAACGGCGGATCAAGGCTGACCGAGGTGAAGCTGTTGGCGGTCAGGCCCACGCGCTGACCGCCGGCGGTCTGCCCCGTCACCACCGTCACGCCCGTTGCAAAACAGCCGAAGGCATCGCGCAGCAGGCGCGGTTCGAACGGCGCCGTGGCAAGACGGGGAGCACAAGTTGTGGCAGCAGTCATTCCGCGTCCCCTAGTGTGATTCCCGGTGCCGTCAATGTTGCGCATTCCCCATGCGCTGTTATCGCCCGCCGGCTGCGGCCTGCCGGCCACAGGCGGTTCGCCCATGCGAAGGATATTGCTGATGCTCGCTGCCCTTGCCCTGATGTTTGCAACCCTGCCCGCCGCTCTGCCGCTGGACGCCGCCAGCCTAGCGCCGTTGCCGCGCGCCACCGCCACGCTGACCGCTCATGGCGAAACCAGGGCCTGCGAGGGCGTGTGGCTGACGGATCTGGCGGCGGCCAGCGGCCTGCCGGCCGGCCAGGCGGTGAGCGGGTCGGCGCTGTCGATCCTGATCCGGGCAGAGGCTGCCGATGGCTACCGCGTCGTCTTCACCCTCGCCGAGCTTGACCGCAAGCTGGGCAACCGGCCGGTGCTGATCGCTGATCGCTGTGATGGCAAACCGATGGCCGCCGGTGACGGCCCACTGCGCCTCGTGGTGCCCGGCGAAGCCCGCGCGGCGCGCTCGGTCCGCCAGTTGGTGGCCTTGCGGGTGGAACAATTGCGCTGATTTTGCCGGCCCGGCGGGCGCAGGCGCGATATCGGCAGGACGAATGTCGTCTGTTGTGCTTGCAGAAGCATTTCTCTTCCGTAAATTGTGGCCAACATTGTAGAGGTCATTGCGCCAATTGTCATGAAGATCGGGATTTTCCATCACCAAGCCCAGGAAGCCGGACGACTTTCGGTGGCGTTCGCGCGCCTGGGCCACAAGCCGATGGCGATGGTAACGGGCGATGCCGTGGTGGAAGCCGTGCAGCATGAACGGTTTGACGCGCTGGTGATGCGCTGGGATGGCCCCGATCTGTGCGGCGTGGCGGTGATGCACCGGCTGCGCGCCGCCCATGATCGCCTGCCGGTGATCATCATGCTGATGTCGGCCGATGCGCCCGGCGGCATTGCCGAACAGGCCGATCTGCTGCTGCCGGATCCGCTGGATGATGATGGTGTGGTGGCCGCGGTGGCAGCCATCACCAGCGCCCGGCCCCGCCGGATTGATCACAACGAACGGGTTGATGGCCTGCAGTTCAACCGGGTCAATCACGAGGTGGTGGTGCGCGGCCATGCCGTGCAGTTGACCGCCAAGGAATTCGCCCTGGCCCGCCTGCTGGTGGACAATATCGGCGTGGCGCTGTCGCGCGATGCCATCATGGGCGCGGTGTGGGGCCGCGCCGATCTGCCGGGCAGCCGCACGTTGGATGCGCACATCGCCCAGGTGCGCAAGCGCCTGTCATTGCGGCCGGAGGATGGCTGGCGGCTGAGCTCGGTCTATGGCTTTGGCTACCGGCTCGACCGGATCGAGAGTTGACCCTCAGAACGTCTGCGCCCGCAGCCAGTCGCGCACCGCCGGGCCGATATCATCCCGTTCCAGCGCCAGCGCGACATTGGCCATGATATGGCCGGCCTTGTCGCCGCAATCAAAGCGGGTGCCGGTGAAGGTGACGGCGTGGAACGGCTGCACGCCGATCATCTCGGCCATGGCATCGGTCAGCTGAATTTCGCCGCCGGCGCCGCGCTTGCCGGCGGCCAGCACGTCCATCACCTCGGGCTGCAGGATATACCGGCCGATGGCAGCAAGGCGCGACGGGGCGCTGCCCTGCGGCGGCTTTTCCACCAGGCCCTTCACCTCGGTCACCAGGCCGTCGGCCGAACCGGGCGAGACGATGCCATAGCGGTGGGTGTGCTCGGCCGGCACCTCCAGCACCGAAATCACGTTGCCGCCCAGCGTCTGATAGGCGTCGTGCATTTCCTTCAGCGCCGGATAGGCCGGGTTCCACAACAGCTCGTCGGGCAGCAGCACGGCAAAGGCATCCTGGCCAACCATATGCCGGGCGCACCACACGGCATGGCCAAGGCCGGCCGGTTCCTGCTGGCGCACATAGGTGATGCGGCCGGGCTCCAGCTGGGTGTTCTCCAGCGTCGCCAGCTCGGCCTGCTTGCCCTTGGCCTTCAGGCTTTCCGTCAATTCCCAGGCGATGTCGAAATAATCCTCCAGCGCGCCCTTGCCGCGCGCCGTCACGAACACCAGCCGCTCGATCCCGGCCGAAAGGGCCTCATCGACGGCATATTGCAGCAGCGGCTTGTCCACCACCGGCAGCATTTCCTTGGGCACCGCCTTGGTGGCCGGCAGAAAGCGCGTGCCCTGGCCGCCCACGGGAAACACCGCGGTTTTCACTGGCTTGATCGTCATTCAGACCCCCGTCCTATTGGGGTGCATCCATTGCCATTGCATACGGCCGGTCAAGTCAAACTTTGATGGATCGCCCCCCACATGCGTTCAACTGCGCAGCAGGCGGCCCGGCAGCGCCCCGGTGGCGACCCCATCGCGATAGCTGACCTGCCCGGCCACCAGGGTGGCGACATAGCCGCTGGCGCGCTGCATCTGGCGGCGTCCGCCAGCCGGCAGATCATGCACCACCTGCGGGGCGTGCAGGCGCAGGGCGGCCGTGTCGATCAGGTTGATGTCGGCGCGCAGGCCCGGCGCCAGCAGACCGCGATCATGGAGGCCCACCGCCCGCGCCGTGTCATGCGCCTGCGCCTTCACCAGCCGTTCCAGCGGCAGCTTCGCGCCCATCCGGTCCCGCGCCCAGTGCGTCATCAGCGTGGTCGGGAAGCTGCCGTCGCAAATCATGCCGACATGCGCGCCGCCATCCGACAGGCCGGGAATGGCATCGGGGTGGGACAGCATGGCGTGCACCGCATCCAGGTCACCATCGGCAAAGTTGAGGAAGGGCACATAGATCATCCCGTTCCCACCATCGCCGCACAGCCATTCGGCCGCCACCTGTTCATATGCCACGCCGCGCCGCATCGGCTCGGCCGCCAGGCTGGTTTCGGGCAGCGGTTCGTAACAGGGCGGATCGCCCAGCCGGTACATGTCGCCCCAGCGGTGCAACAGGGCGGTGCCCAGCGCATTGCCGGGTTCCGGCGGATTGGCGACCAGCCGGGCGACAAAGGCCGGATCGGCGAGCGCCCGGGCCTGATCGGCCGGGCTTGCGCCTTTGAGCGGTTGCCAGTCGGGGTGCAGGCTGAACGGGTTCAGTGTCAGATCCAGCCCCAGCAGCACGACGACCGGCCGGGCGCCCACCTGCGCCTTCATCGGCAGGCCGGCGGCGGTGGCTTCGCTGAGCAGATCGAGCAGCACCCGCCAGCCGTCGGGCGCGCGCGGCGATTGCGCCAGGCTGAAGCTCAACGGCCGGCCGGAGGTTTCGCACAGCCGGCGCAGCATGGCGAATTCGGCCACCGGGTCGCCAAAATCGGACACGAACTGCAACACCCCGGCCCCGGCGCGGCCCAATGCTGCCGCAATGCCGGCCAGTTCATCCTCGGCCGCGGTCAGGGTTGGCGTCGGCTGGCCATCGCTGGTGCGGTGGTTGAGCGTGCGCGACGTGGAAAAGCCCATTGCCCCGGCGCGGACGGCGGCTTCGGCAATCGCCGCCATGGCAGCAATATCCTCGGCCGTCGCCGGCTCGCTATTGGCCCCGCGCTCGCCCATCACGAACACCCGCAAGGCGGCGTGCGGCAGCATCAGGCCGATATCGGCATCAAAGGCCCGGCCAGAAAGACTGTCGAGATAATCGGGGAAACTCTGCCAGTTCCACGGCAGCCCGGCCTTCAAGACCGGGAAGGGCAGATCCTCCACCCCCTCCATCAGGCGGATCAGCCGGTCCTGATCCTGGGGCCGGCACGGCGCAAAGCCGACGCCGCAATTGCCGGAAATCACCGTGGTGACGCCGTGCAGGGTCGATGGCTGCAGCCGATGTTCCCATGTCGCCTGGCCATCATAATGGGTGTGGATGTCCACAAAGCCCGGCGTCACCGCCAGGCCGCCGGCGTCCAGTTCCTCTGCGCCGCGCCCCGCCACCTGGCCCACGGCGGTGATGCGGCCCGCCTTTACAGCCACATCGCCCTGAAACGGCGCGCCGCCGCTGCCATCGATGATGGTGCCGCCGCGGATGACAAGATCATGGTCCATGGCGCGAAGCGTCTCGCGCTCCGCCCGCGCCGTCAAACTACCGGAAAGCGCAGCAGGCGCCCGCCATCGAGCACCAGCGCCTCGGCCGGGCCTGCCAGCGCAGACTTGAGCGCCGGATCGGCGACATCCAGCCCGCCGGTGAAGGCACCAAAGGCCGGCAGGATCAGCTTGGTCGCGCTCAACGCAAAGCAGCGGCGGGCGATGTGGCGGGATCGCACACGGATCACCAGCTTGGGGTGGAAATGGCCCGACAATTCCGGCGCACGGTCGGCGGCATCGGCCTCATGCCGCAGCACGAACGGGCCCAGCCGCGTTTCCGTCATCACCCGCCCGCCCAATGCCGCCGCCGCGTCCTCGTCATGGTTGCCGGTGATCCACCACCAGTCGAGATTGCGGGTCATCAACTGCAGGGCGCTGCGGGCTTCGGGCAGCAGCCGGTCGGGCCCGCCCTGGTCATGAAAACTGTCGCCCAGACAGATCAGGCGCGTGGCGCCGCTGGCCTCCACCGCGTCGATCAGGGCGGCCAGCGTGTCGGCCGTGGCGTGGGGCGGCAGCAGCCAGCCCTTCTTCGCGAAATGGCTGGCCTTTTCCAGATGCAGATCGGCGACCAGCAAGGTCGCCTCGGCCGGCCAGAACAGCGCGCCGCTGGCCAGCGGCACCAGCGTTTCGCCGGCGAACGAAAAGGCAACATCCATGGCCGGCTGATGCCCGCTCGGCCGCCTGCGGTCAATCCAGCCGCAGCGCTTCGGCAATCAGCGCTTCCGCCTCGGCCAGCAGCGCCGAATCCGCCTCCGCCCCCACCCGTTCGCGGCCGATGGTCAGCATCGATGGCACCGCCAAGGGCGTCACATGCGCGGCGCGAACATGGGTCAGGCGGCCGTGCGCCTGTTCCAGCAGATCGGCGAGGCGCGCCACATCCGTCAGCTTGCCGCGCGCATCCGTCCAGGCGGCGGTCAAGAGCAGATGGTCGGGCTGATGCTTCCTGAGCACGTCATAGATGAGATCGGCCGAGACGCTCATCGCCTTGCCTGATTTCTGCACGCCGGGCTGCACCCGCTCGATCAGCCCGCCGATGATGGCGACTTCGCGGAACGCCCGGCGCAGGAAGGGCGAGGCGGCGAGCCAGTCGGCCAGCTCATCCTCCAGCACGGTGGGATCGAACAGCGGCCGTGGATCATCCACCGGCTCCAGGCTCCAGCACACCATGGCATAATCCGACGCGACAAAGCCCAGCGGCATCAGCCCGGCGCGCTCCATCCGCTGGGTCACCAGCATGCCCAGCGTCTGGTGCGCCGGGTGGCCGGCAAAGCCATAGACCGCCATGTACCAGCGGCCATCGCGCGCGAAGGTTTCGACCAGCACATCATCATGGCCGGGCAGGCGGGAGACGCGCGCCTGCAGCTCCAGCCATTCGCGCACATCATCGGGCATTGCGGCCCAGCGATCGCGGGCGTTCATCAGGCCGCGCACCCGGGCGGCCAGCCGCGTCGTCATCGGCATGCGCCCGCCAGCATAGACCGGCACCTTGGGGCTGCCGCGCCCCAGCCGCACATGGATATCGGCGCCGTCAAAGCCGGTCACCTCCAGCGTCTGGCCGGCGAACATGAAACTGTCCCCCACCCGAAGCTGCCCGGCGAAATATTCCTCGACCTGGCCCAGTTTGCGCCCGTGCCGCCCCGGCTTGCCGGTCCCGAACACCACGTTCATGGCCACGGCCTCCACGATGGTGCCGCTGTTCATCCGCCATTGCCGGGCCAGCGCGGCGCTGCGCAGCCGCAGCAGGCCATCGCGCCCGGCCACGATGCGCTGATACCGCTCATAGGCTTTCAGGGCGTATCCGCCTGTGGCGGCATAATCGAGCACCCGGTCAAAGGCGTCGCGGGTCAGCCCGGCAAAGGGCGCAGCGCTGCGCACTTCGGCATAAAGTTCATCGGGATGAATGGGTGCAGCTGCCACCAGCCCGACGACATGCTGCGCCAGCACATCCAGCCCGCCGGGGCGAAAGCCGTCGGGATCAAGCTCGCCTGCCGCCACCGCATCGCGGGCGGCCAGCGCCTCCAGAAATTCAAAGCGGTTGCCCGGCACGATCAGGCAGCGGCTCGCCTCGTCCATGCGGTGGTTGGCGCGGCCGGTGCGCTGCAACAGGCGCGATGCCCCCTTGGGCGCGCCCATCTGGATGACCAGATCGACATCGCCCCAATCCAGACCGAGATCGAGGCTGGCCGTGGCCACGATCGCCCGCAGCCGCCCGGCAGCCATGGCGGCCTCCACCTTGCGCCGGGCTTCGGGCGCCAGGCTGCCGTGGTGAATGCCGATGGGCAGGGCCTCATCATTTTCGGCCCACAGATCGCGGAACACCAGTTCGGCCACCGCGCGGGTGTTGACGAACACGATCGCCAGCCGGCTGCGCGCAATCTGCTGCATCACGGCGCGCGCGGCATAGCGGCCGTTGTGGCCGCCCCAGGGGATGCGGTCATCAATGGCGAGAATATCGATCTCCGGGTCCACCCCGGCTTCGGCGCGGACGATCTCCACCGCCGCCGCATCGGCATCGGGCGCCAGCCAGCCGGCCCAGCTTTCCGGATCGGCAATGGTGGCCGACAGGCCAACCCGCTGCAGGGCCGGTGCCAGTTTCTGCAGCCGGGCCAGACACAGGCTCAGCTGGTCGCCACGCTTGGTGGTGCCAAAGGCGTGGATTTCATCGATGATCACCCGCCGCACGCCCGCCATCATGGAGAGGGACTCGGGCGCGGAGAGCAGGATGGCCAGGCTTTCCGGCGTGGTCAGCAGGATCTGCGGCGGCCGCGCCTTCTGCCGGGCCTTGCGATCCGACGGCGTGTCCCCGGTGCGGGTTTCAACCGTGATGTCCAGCCCCATTTCGGCAATAGGGGTGAGAAGATTGCGCTGCACATCCACCGCCAGCGCCTTCAGCGGCGAGATATAGAGCGTGTGCAGCCCGTCGTGCGGCGTGGTCGCCAGATCGGCGAGGCTGGGCAGGAATCCGGCCAGCGTCTTGCCGGCGCCGGTGGGCGCTGTCAGCAATGCATGGCGGCCCTTCGTGGCCACATCCAGCATGGCCATCTGGTGCGCGCGGGGCCGCCAGCCGCGCAGCGCGAACCAGTTGGCGGTGATGGGCGGCAGGCTCACCGGCCCAGCCTATAGCCCAGCGGCGCGCGGCGGCCAGCCTTGCTGCAGCAATGCTGTCATGATATCACAGCCACATGGCACAAATATTGGTCCGCAACCTGGATGAGCATGTGAAGGCCGGCCTCGCCCGCCGCGCCGCCCGCCATGGCCGCAGCCTGGAAGCGGAAGCCCGCGCCATCTTGGCGGAAGCGGTGGCGCCGCCCGAGCAGGGGTTGGGCAGTTACATGCAGAGCCTGTTTGCCGATTGCAGCCTTGATGAGCCGATTGCCGAACTCAAGGGACAGGCGGCGCGGCCGGTCAGCTTTGACTGACTTTCGTTTGCGCGCGGCTGCCGGCTGGCTGCTCGATACCAACATCCTGTCCGAACTGATGCGGGTCCCCTGCGACGCCAATGTGCTGCATTGGATCGATGCGCAGCCGAGGCAGAGCCTGTTCACCACTGCGATCACCGTCATGGAAATCCGCCATGGGCTGGCCCGCCTGCCCGATAGCCAGCGCCGGGCTGGTTTGGAATGGGGCTTTGGCCGGCTGCTGGCCGAACGGTTCACGGCGCGGGTGCTGGCGTTTGACCAGGCAGCGGGCGAGCAGGCGGGATTGCTGCTGGCCGCGCGTGCGGCCATCGGCAAGCCTGCCGGCATTCACGACACCATGATCGCCGGTATCGCCCTGGCCAACGGCATGGGCATCGTCACCCGCAACATCGGCGATTTCCACGGGCTGGATGTGCCGCTGGTGAACCCGTTCGATGCCCAATCCTGACTGGATCATCCCGCACGGCCATGGCCTGTATCTGCCAGGCATCGACACCTGGATCGATCCCGGCCGCGCCGTCGATCGGGCCATCATCACCCATGGCCATGCCGATCACGCCCGCGCCGGTCACACCCATGTGCTGGCCACGGCCGAGACCCTGGCCATCATGGCGCAGCGCTTTGGCCCGCAGGCTGGCGGGCAGGCGCTGGCCTATGGGCAGCGCCTGGCGCTGGGCGATGGCATCACCGTGCATCTGCTGCCGGCCGGCCATGTGCTGGGATCGGCACAGATCGTGCTGGAAAAGGCCGGCACCCGCCTGATTGTCTCGGGTGATTACAAGCGCCGGGCCGATCCCACCTGCCCCCCGTTCGAGCCCTTGCCATGCGATATCTTCATCACCGAAGCCACCTTCGGCCTGCCGGTGCTCCGCCATCCCGACACGGCCAGCGAAATCGCCAAGCTGCTCGGCGTGCTCGCCGCCAATCCTGATCGCTGTGTTGCGGTGGGTGCCTATGCCCTCGGAAAGGCGCAGCGGGTGATCGCCGAGCTGCGCCGCGCCGGCCATGATGCGCCCATCTATCTGCACGGCGCGATGACGGCGTTGTGCGCGCTCTACCAGGCCCATGGCGTGGCGCTGGGCGATCTCAGGCCCGTGGGCACATTGAAGGGCGATGCGCTGAAGGGCAGCATCATCATCGCACCGCCGTCGGCCCTGCGCGATGTGTGGAGCCGCCGCCTGCCCGATCCCGTCACCGCCATGGCCTCCGGCTGGATGCGGGTGCGCCAGCGCGCCGTGCAGAGCGGCATCGAGCTGCCATTGATCATTTCCGACCATGCCGACTGGGACGAGTTGACCACCACCATCGCCGATCTCAACCCCGGCGAAGTCTGGGTCACCCACGGCCGCGAGGAGGCGCTGATGCACTGGTGCGCGCTGAACCAGCGCCGCGCCCGCGCGCTCGCCCTCGTCGGCCGCGATGACGAGGGGGATTGAACCGGCCGCCCGTGCCTGCCATGGCCGATGGCCATGTTTGCCCTCATCAAGCCCTGGCTGTTCGCGCTCGATCCCGAGGTGGCGCACAATCTCACTTTGGCGGCGCTGAAGACCGGGCTCGTCCCCCGTGCGCCGGCCGATGATCCCATCCTTGCGACCAGCCTCGCCGGCCTTGCCCTGCCCAACCCGATTGGCCTTGCCGCCGGGTTCGACAAGGATGCCGAGGTGCCCGATGCCATGCTGCGTCTGGGCTTCGGCTTTGTCGAATGCGGCAGCGTCTGCCCGCGCCCGCAACCGGGCAATCCGCAGCCGCGGCTGTTCCGCCTGGTGGAGGACAAGGCGGTCATCAACCGCTTCGGCTTCAATTCGAAGGGGGTGGAATTTGCCTACGCCCGCCTGACCGCCCGTGCCGGCCGGCCGGGTGTGGTTGGCATCAACCTGGGCGCCAACAAGGACAGTGAAGACCGCACCGCCGATTATGTCAGCGGCCTGCGGGCGCTTGGCCCCCATGCGTCCTATGTGACGGTCAACATCTCCTCCCCCAACACGCCGGGCCTGCGCGCCCTGCAGGATGGTGCGGCGTTGGCTGATCTGATCGCCAGGGTGATGGAGGCGCGCGGCCGGCTTGGGGTGCCGCTGTTCGTCAAGGTCGCCCCCGATCAGGGGGCGGATGATTGGGCCACCATCGCGCGGGCCTGCATCGACGGCGGGGTGGATGGCCTGATCGTGTCCAACACCACGGTTTCGCGGCCAGCGCTGGCCAGCCGCCATGCCGGCGAAACCGGCGGCCTGTCGGGCGCACCGCTGAAGCCGCTGGCGCTGGCCGCGCTCAAGCGCTTCCGCGCCGAAACCGGCGGCCAGTTGCCACTGATCGCCGTGGGCGGCATCGCAAGTGGCGAGGATGCCTATGATCGCATCCGCGCCGGGGCATCGGCCGTGCAGCTTTATTCGGCGCTGGTCTATGAAGGGCCCGGCCTTGTCACCCGCATCAAAGCCGATCTGGCTGCATGTCTGCGCCGCGACGGCTTTGCCAGCGTGGCCGCGGCCGCCCGCGCCGTTTAGCCCGGATTATTCACCGGCCGGGTGATTTCGGGTT
>NZ_NOXT01000085.1 GCF_002251755.1 Sandarakinorhabdus cyanobacteriorum | reverse complement strand
CGCGGATGAGCGAGCGCGCAGACCAACTGCGCTGCCCGGCGACCGGTACCAGCGTGGCGCAGGCCTGGGAACAGGAGCGGTGTCTGCTGACCCGTCTTCCCGAGACGCTGCCCGAGCCATTCGATGTCGCTGTACGCCGCCGGGTCGGCGACGACTGCATGGTCAGTTTCGAAGGGCGTCAGTACAGTGTCCCTTTCCGCTTCATCCGTCAGGATGTCGAGGTGCGCGGCCTGTCCGGCCAGGTCATGTGCCTCAAGAACTGTGAAGCTATCGCCACCCACCCGCGCGGGACAAAGGCGCTGATCAACATCGATCCGGCCCACTTCGAGGGCGAAGGCACGTCCCGGGTGATGCCGCCGTTGCCGCTTGGCCGGATGGGCCGCAAGCTGCAGGAGATCGCCGCCAGTGGCGTCCAGCATCGCTCCCTCGAGCTTTATGCCCGCCTGGCGGAGGTGGCCCGATGAATGCCCCCCGGATCAGGCTCGATATCGACGCCACCCGCGAGAAGCTGGGGCAACTGGCCTGCGGCCATGCCGCCGATGCGCTGGAGGATCTGCTGAGCGAGGCCGTGCGCGACGAGATCAGCGCGCACGTCTTTCTCGACCGGCTGCTCACGACTGAGCTGGCTGGCCGCGAAGAGCGGCGGGTGCGGGTCATGCTCAAGAACTCGAAGCTGCCTACAGGCCAGACGCTGGAGAACTTCGACTTTGCCTTCCAGCCAGCGATCGAGCGCTCGCGCATCGACACGCTCGCCACCGGCACCTGGATCCGCAACGCCGAGGTGGTCTTGCTGCAAGGCCCGCCGGGCGTGGGCAAATCGCACCTCCTCGCCGCGCTCGGCATCCGCGCGGTCCAGCTCGGGTTCTCGGTCCAGTACTACCGCTTCGACGAGCTCATGGCCGCGCTTCGCCACGACGCCCAGTTGCCGCCGCCCAGGATCAAGGGGCGCAAGTACATGTCGAGCGCGCTGCTGCTGATTGACGAGATGGGCTACGATCCGCTGAACCGCGAGGAAGCCAGCCTGTTCTTCCGCCTCGTCAGCTACCGCTACGGCCGCGGCGCGATGATGATCACCACCAACAAGAGCATCCGCGACTGGACCGAGCTGCTCGCCGGTGACGAGGTCCTCGCCACCGCCATCCTCGACCGGCTGCTCCACCGCGCCCACGTCCTCAACATCAAGGGGCGCAGTTATCGCCTGCGCGACCTCGAGGACGCCCTCAAAGCCTGAACACCCCTCACAGCAGCAGCGAAACTTCAGGGGC
>NZ_NOXT01000057.1 GCF_002251755.1 Sandarakinorhabdus cyanobacteriorum | reverse complement strand
ACAGCCTACCTCTGACTGCCGCCAATCTTTGCAACAGAGCCGCTTGTTCTACGGCACGTTTGAAGGCGCGCTGAAAGGTCTGGTCATACATGTGATGGCGACGCACGACACCGCTCCGTGGATCGGTCGAATGCGTGTGCTGCGCAAAAACCCAGAACCACGGCCAGGAATGCCCGGCGCGCGGATACTTCCGCTCAAGGGCGTCGGGAAGCGCAACGCCGCTGCGGCCCTCGGCCTGGTCCTTCAGCCACCATGCCCGTGCACGCGACAGCTGCTCGCGCAGGCTGGGTGCCAAGCTCTCGGGTAACATCAAGGCCCGATCCTTGGAGCCCTTGCCCTCCCGCACGATGATCGTGCCGTGATCGAAATCCAGATCCTTGACCCGCAGTTGCAAACCCTCACTGATCCGCATGCCCGTTCCATACAGAAGCTGGGCGAACAAACGATGCTCGCCTTCCAGAAAACCGAGGATGCGAACCACTTCATCCGGGGTCAGCACCACCGGCAAGCGCCGCGACGGCCGAGGTCTTCCGATCTCCTGAAGCCAGGGCAGATCCGTGCACAGCACCTTGCCGTAGAAGAACAGCAAGGCCGCCAATGCCTGACGATGCGTGGAGACCGAAACCTTGCGCTCGTTCGCCAGCCAGGACAGAAATGCCTCGACTTCGCTGCTGCCCAAGGTTGCCGGGTGACGCACACCGTGGAAACGGATGAAGGCACGAACCCAGTGGACATAAGCCTGTTCGGTTCGTAAGCTGTAATGCAAGTAGCGTATGCGCTCACGCAACTGGTCCAGAACCTTGACCGAACGCAGCGGTGGTAACGGCGCAGTGGCGGTTTTCATGGCTTGTTATGACTGTTTTTTTGTACAGTCTATGCCTCGGGCATCCAAGCAGCAAGCGCGTTACGCCGTGGGTCGATGTTTGATGTTATGGAGCAGCAACGATGTTACGCAGCAGGGTGACGGTGTTCGGCATTCTGAATCTCACCGAGGACTCCTTCTTCGATGAGAGCCGGCGGCTAGACCCCGCCGGCGCTGTCACCGCGGCGATCGAAATGCTGCGAGTCGGATCAGACGTCGTGGATGTCGGACCGGCCGCCAGCCATCCGGACGCGAGGCCTGTATCGCCGGCCGATGAGATCAGACGTATTGCGCCGCTCTTAGACGCCCTGTCCGATCAGATGCACCGTGTTTCAATCGACAGCTTCCAACCGGAAACCCAGCGCTATGCGCTCAAGCGCGGCGTGGGCTACCTGAACGATATCCAAGGATTTCCTGACCCTGCGCTCTATCCCGATATTGCTGAGGCGGACTGCAGGCTGGTGGTTATGCACTCAGCGCAGCGGGATGGCATCGCCACCCGCACCGGTCACCTTCGACCCGAAGACGCGCTCGACGAGATTGTGCGGTTCTTCGAGGCGCGGGTTTCCGCCTTGCGACGGAGCGGGGTCGCTGCCGACCGGCTCATCCTCGATCCGGGGATGGGATTTTTCTTGAGCCCCGCACCGGAAACATCGCTGCACGTGCTGTCGAACCTTCAAAAGCTGAAGTCGGCGTTGGGGCTTCCGCTATTGGTCTCGGTGTCGCGGAAATCCTTCTTGGGCGCCACCGTTGGCCTTCCTGTAAAGGATCTGGGTCCAGCGAGCCTTGCGGCGGAACTTCACGCGATCGGCAATGGCGCTGACTACGTCCGCACCCACGCGCCTGGAGATCTGCGAAGCGCAATCACCTTCTCGGAAACCCTCGCGAAATTTCGCAGTCGCGACGCCAGAGACCGAGGGTTAGATCATGCCTAGCATTCACCTTCCGGCCGCCCGCTAGCGGACCCTGGTCAGGTTCCGCGAAGGTGGGCGCAGACATGCTGGGCTCGTCAGGATCAAACTGCACTATGAGGCGGCGGTTCATACCGCGCCAGGGGAGCGAATGGACAGCGAGGAGCCTCCGAACGTTCGGGTCGCCTGCTCGGGTGATATCGACGAGGTTGTGCGGCTGATGCACGACGCTGCGGCGTGGATGTCCGCCAAGGGAACGCCCGCCTGGGACGTCGCGCGGATCGACCGGACATTCGCGGAGACCTTCGTCCTGAGATCCGAGCTCCTAGTCGCGAGTTGCAGCGACGGCATCGTCGGCTGTTGCACCTTGTCGGCCGAGGATCCCGAGTTCTGGCCCGACGCCCTCAAGGGGGAGGCCGCATATCTGCACAAGCTCGCGGTGCGACGGACACATGCGGGCCGGGGTGTCAGCTCCGCGCTGATCGAGGCTTGCCGCCATGCCGCGCGAACGCAGGGGTGCGCCAAGCTGCGGCTCGACTGCCACCCGAACCTGCGTGGCCTATACGAGCGGCTCGGATTCACCCACGTCGACACTTTCAATCCCGGCTGGGATCCAACCTTCATCGCAGAACGCCTAGAACTCGAAATCTAACGTCCGTTCGGGCATCGAGGTCCATGTCGGGGTGGGACGGGCCCGTGGCTTCAAGATCACTTGCAGTCCGACCGCGATGTCTTGGTTGCGCGAGAGGTTGTCGATATCCTCCACTTCCATCATCAACCCTGGATAATGCCGCCGCCGTCATCGCCGCCGACGCCCGTGCCGGGCTTTTCGGGCCTGTCAGGCTTGCTCGGCCTTCAGCCTGCCTGGGCGAGATCTCCGGCGGACGGATTAACGGCGGAGCTTCGCCGCCTTTCGTGCGTGTGAAGGCCGAAGATAGTTCTCTCAAAAACATCCGTTTATGAGAGATACCAAATGTCATTTTCAGAAGACGACTGCACCAGTTGATTGGGCGTAATGGCTGTTGTGCAGCCGATTGTGTTGAAAAACCCGGCGCTGAGACAGGCGCTGGCGCGAGCATGAGGCCGCGCTGAGGCTTTGCCCCCGCTTAAGCGGGGGCTGGGGTGGCTGGCATCGGGATCAGCTTGGCCATCTTGCGAAGGTTTTGGGCGGTGGCGGCGAGCAGGAACTCGTCTCTTGCGCCGTTGGGACCTCGCAGGCGCAGGCGATCCATTCTGAGGATGCGCTTAAGGTGTGCGAACAGCATCTCGACCTTCTTGCGCTGGCGGCGCGAGACCAGATAAGCATCGGTTGTGGCGATATCGCGGGCGAGATCACGGGCGCCCTCGTGGACTGAGCGCAGGATTTTGCGTGCTGGCTGGGTCGGGCAACAGCGCGGCTTGAGAGCGCAGGCGTCACAGTCGAGCTTGCTGGCGCGGTAGCGCAGCATGCCGTCGGCATCGACCGACTGACGGGCATTGCTGTAGGCCCTCTGGCTCTGGCGCAGTCGCTTGCCAGCAGGGCAGGTATAGCTGTCATCGTCATGGTCGAAGGTGAAGGCCGAACGCTCGAAGGTATCATCGCGGCGGGCAGACTTGTCGAACACCGGGATGTGCGGCTCGATGCCGCGCTCCTCGACCAGCCATGACAGGTTCTTTGCATCGCCATATCCGGTGTCCCCCACAAGCCGCTCAGGCCACAGACCAAAGCGCTCCTGCGTCCGGTCGATCATGCGGCGCTGGGCAGTAACTTCGGCCTGGCGGATGGCGGTAGTCGCTTCGACATCGACGATAACCGCATGCTGAAGATCGATCAGATAGTTGGTGGCATAGGCAAAGAAGGCCCGCTCGCGGCTTGCCGCTGTCCACCGCGCAGCCGGATCAGCCACCGCCAACTGCTTGGGCGGCACCGGGGTTGCGCCCCCGAAGGCGGCATCATCGAGCACGGCCAGATACTCGCGAACGGCATGGCTGGTGGCCGGATCCGGAAGGCCATCTGCCTGATCCACGGCATGCTGGCGGTTCACATCGGCGCGCACGAGGCTGCCAT
>NZ_NOXT01000126.1:36013-66834 GCF_002251755.1 Sandarakinorhabdus cyanobacteriorum | reverse complement strand
ACAATCCTCAACGCAACACTCAAAGCCTCCACGGTTGCTTGGTTGGCGCCAGCCTGCGCCGCAAGCGTGCCCTGGCTGCGGCCTAATCGACGAAATCCAGGCCCACCGCGCTGTAGAGGCTGCGGTCATCCCCCCAATCGGGCTTCACCTTCACGTGCAGGAACAGGTGCACCGGCCGCCCGGTCAGCTCGCTGATCGCCGCCCGCGCCGCCGCGCCAATCTCGCGGATGCGCAGTCCCCCCTTGCCCAGCACGATAGCCTTCTGGCTGTCCCGCTCCACGATGATCTGCTGGTGGATGGCGGTGCTGCCGTCACGCCGCTCCTCCCATTTCTCGGTCTCGATGGTGGCGCTGTAGGGCAGTTCGGCATGCAGCTGCAGATACAATTGCTCGCGCGTCAGCTCGCTGGCCATCAGGCGGGTGGTGGCATCGCTCAACTGGTCTTCGGGATAATGCCAGGGCCCGGCCGGCATGGCGGCGGCCAGCGCCGCCTTCAAACCCGCCACCCCGTCGCCCGTGCTGGCTGAAACGAAGAAGGTCTCTTCAAACGCCACGCGGGCATTCAGCTCCTGCGCCAGCACCAGCAGCTTTTCCTTCACACAGATATCCACCTTGTTCAGGATCAGATATTTGCGCTCCCGCCGGTTGGCCAGCGCCTCCACGATGGCCGGCACTTCGCCTTTCAACCCGGCCTTGGCATCGATCACCAGCGCGATCAGATCGGCATCATCGGTGCCGTCCCAAGCCGCCTTCACCATCGCCCGGTCCAGCCGGCGGCGTGGCCGGAAAATCCCCGGCGTGTCGACCAGCAGCAATTGCGCCTGGCCCGCCACGGCAATGCCCACCAGCCGTTGCCGCGTCGTCTGCACCTTGGCCGAAACAATCGCCACCTTCTGCCCCACCAGGGCATTCACCAGCGTGGATTTGCCGGCGTTGGGCGCGCCCACCACTGCCACAGCCCCGCAACGCGTGATCTCAATGGTGGTTTCGTCCATCATGCCTCCAGATTGTTCAACAGGGCGGTGGCGGCAGCCTTTTCCGCCTCCTGCCGCGATCGGCCCTGGCCATGGGCCGGCGCCTGGCCGCGCACCGTCACCGCCACGGTAAAGTGCGGGGCGTGATCCGGGCCCTGCCGGTCGATCACCAGATATTCCGGCATGCCCAGCCGGCGCTTCAGCGCCCAATTCTGCAGGCTGCTCTTGGGATCCTTCAGATAGGGTTGATCGGCGGCCATCATCGGGCCCCAGTGGCGCGTCACCAATTGTGCCGCCGCCGGCCAGCCGCCATCCAGATACACCGCTGCCACCAGCGCTTCGGCCACATCGCCCAGCACATTGTCGCTGGCGGCCAGCCCCTTGGTGCGGCTCACCGGTTCCATGGCGATCAACGGCTCCACCCCCCAGCCACGCGCCACCCGCGCGTTGGCCGGCCCTTCCACCATGGCGTGCAGCCGCGCGGTCAACCGCCCCTCCGGCTCGTCATGCTGGCCATAGAGCAGGCTGGCCACCACACAGCCCAGCACCCGGTCGCCCAGAAACTCCAGCCGCTGGTAACTCTGCCCTGGCACCCGCGTCGCGCTGCCATGGGTCAACGCCCGGTCGATCAGGGCGGCATCGGCAAAATCATGGCCCAGCACGTCGCGCGCCCAGCCGGCCAGCCGCTCAAGCCGTTCGGCCCGGCCAATGCCGCCATCAGGCGGAGGCTTCGTCTTGCGTGCCATCGCGCCCCCGTTGAGCGCATCGTCCGCCCTGGTCAAGCCGAAAGCCGCTGGACAAGCCGGCCCCGGGCGCGGAAAACCACCCTCATGGACCATCTTGCCGCCCTCCGCGCGGCCGGCGCCCAGCCGGTCGACATCCCGTCCCTGTTCGTGGGCGAGCCTGACCGGCTTGACCGCCTGTCCCTCACCGTCGCCGGCCTCCACGCCGATCTGTCCCGCCTGGCGCTGCCACTGCCGATCCTCGATCAACTGCTCGCCGCCGCCACCGCTGCCGATCTGCCCGGCTGGCGCGCCCGCCTGTTCGCCGGCGAAATCGTCAACCCCTCCGAAGGCCGCGCCGCCACCCACATGGCCGAACGCGGGCAGGGCCGCGCCGATCATGTCGCCACCGCTGCCGCCTCCGCAACCGCCGTCGCCGCTTGCGCAGAGGCCCTGCGCTCGGCGGGCGTGCGCGATGTCATCCACATCGGCATCGGCGGCTCCGCCCTCGGCCCCGCCCTGCTGATCGACGCCCTCGGCCGTGACGGTGATGGCCCCAACATCCACGTCGTCGCCAACATCGATGGCGAGGCGCTGGCCCGCGCCATGGCCGCCTGCGATCCGCACCGCACCCGGCTGGTCATCGTCTCCAAAACCTTCACCACCGCCGAAACCATGACGAACGCGCAAAGCGCGCTCGATTGGCTGGCCGCCCACGGCGTCGCCGATCCCCGCGCCGGGTGCATCGCCATCACCGCCCGCCCTGATCGCGCCCGCGCCTGGGGTGCCGGCACCGTGCTCGATTTCGCGACAAGCGTCGGCGGCCGCTATTCACTCTGGTCTGCCGTCGGCCTGCCGCTCGCCCTGCGCTGCGGCCCGGCCACGCTTGCCGCCCTGCGCGCCGGCGCGGCGGCCATGGATGCGCATTTCCGCGACGCGCCGCTGGCCAGCAACCTGCCGGTGCTCGCCGCGCTGGCCGATGTCTGGGCCGCGCACGCCCAGGGCCAGCAGACCCGCGCCGTCTTCGCCTATGATGAACGGCTGCGCCTGCTGCCATCCTATCTGCAGCAGCTGGAGATGGAATCAAACGGCAAGCGCGTCAGCCGCGATGGCGATCCGCTGCCCGGCGCCAGCGCCGCCATCACCTGGGGTGGCACCGGCACCGATGCCCAGCACGCGGTGTTTCAGCTGCTGCACCAAGGCACCGCTATCGGCCCCATCGAATTCATCGGCGTGAAACAGCCGGGCCACGGCCTGCCCGCCACCCACCACCGCCAGCTGCTCGCCAATATGCTGGCGCAAGGCGCCGCGCTGCTGAAGGGCCGCAGCTTCGATGCCGCGCTCGCTCTGTCTGGCGGCGATCCGGCCCTGGCCCGCGCCAAGACCTTCCCCGGCAACCGCCCGTCGGCCACGCTGCTGCTCGATCGGCTCGACGCCGAAACGCTGGGCGCCCTCATCGCCTTCTACGAACATCGCACCTTCGCCGCCGCCGTGCTGCTCGGCCTCAACCCCTTCGATCAATGGGGGGTGGAACTGGGCAAGGAAATGGCCAACGCCCTCATCGCCGGCGAGGATCTCGGCTTCGATCCCTCCACCGCCCGCCTGGTGGCGCTGGCTGGGCTGTAACGCAAAAAAACGGCGGCCACCCGGGGGCAGGGTGGCCGCCGCGAAACCCGCGGGCTTTGGGGTGCCCGGCGGGCGGGTCAGCGGGCGGGTTCAGCGGCGCTCGGCCAGCTGCACCGGGGCGCCCAGCTGGCTCTGGGCCAGCTTGAACTTCTTCGCCGCTTCGTGGGCATTGCCCTCTTCACAGATCTTGGCGGCTATGCGGGCGGTGCGCAGCGCCTTTGCCGCCGCCTTGGCATCCACGCCGGCGGCGCTCGCCTCGATGCTCTGCACCTGCGCGGCGCAATCCACGGGGGCGGCCTGCGCCGGGCTCACCGCCATGAACGGCAGCGAAGCGGCAATGGCCAGGGTGGCAATGGTCAGGCGGTCGATGGTGCGGCGGTTGATCATGGTCTGGTGTCCTTTCATCCGGCGGCAGGGAGTGGCTTGCCGATGACCAGCTTTTAAGTCACACTCAGACCCAAGTTAATCCGGACAATCCTTCCCGCCCCATGAAGCAGAACTACACAATCCCGAAAAACCTGCTCGACGGCGTCGAAGCCTTCCTCCGCGTTGCCGACCGCAAGTCCTTCCGCGAAGCCGCCGACGATCTCGGCGTCTCCCCCTCCGCCATCAGCCAGACCATCCGCCAATTGGAAGACCGGGTCGGCGCCCCGCTGTTCATCCGCACCACCCGCTCCGTCGGCCTCACCGAAGCCGGCAGCCTGTTCCACGCCCAGGCCGCGCCGGCCTGGGCCATGCTCCACGGCGCCTGGGAAAGCGCCCGCAGCATCGGCGGCCGCCCGGCCGGGCTGCTCCGCCTCAACATGCCGCGCTCGGTCGTGCCGCTGCTGATCGAACCGATCATCGCCGATTTCTGCGCCCGCTACCCCGATGTCGACGTCGAAATCACCGGCGAAGATGGCCTCGTCGATCTCGCCGCCAGCGGCCACGATGCCGGCATCCGCATCGGCGAACTGCTGGAGGCCGACATGATCAGCGTCCGCCTCGCACCGCCCTTCCGCTTCGTCATCGTTGGCGCACCCGCCTTCCTCGATGCCCACGGCCGCCCCACCAGCGCCGCCGATCTCAAGGCCCACAACTGCATCCGCCAACGCCTCGCCAGCGGCGCCATGATGCCGTGGCGCCTGATCGACGGCAACCGCAGCATCGAAGTGGCCGTCAAGGGCCGCGTCATCGTCAACCAAATGGCCTCCGTCGTCGCCTTCGCCCGCCGCGGCCTCGGCCTCGCCCAGGTCAGCGAGCCCCTGGTCCTCCACGAACTCCACAGCGGCGCCCTCGAAACCGTGCTCCCCGGCCTCTCCCCCTCCAGCCCCGGCCTCTTCCTCCACTACCCCGGCCACGCACAGGTCCTCCCCAAACTGCGCGCCTTCATCGACCATGTGAAGGCCGCCGTCGCCTCCGGCGTCCTTAACGACCTGATCGCGGAAGCCTGAGGGGAACGTCATGCCTCCGGCGGCAAGGGTCACAGACCCTTGACCCATTCCCTTTCACACGCACCCGCCCGCCATCGGTCCTCCCCAGCCGCAGGATGGAGAGGTGGCCCGCGGCACGCGTGACGGAGGGGCCGGGGGAGCCGCCCGCCGTCGCGGCATCCGCACCAAAGCCCCCGCTCATCCCGAGCCTGTCGAGGGACACCGGCCCCAGTCATGCTGACGAAGGCCAGCATCCATCGTGCAGCCTGCACCCATCACCGGGTCAGCCGGGGCTTGTTTCAATATGGATGCAGGCCTTCGCCAGCATGACGACGTTCTCCCTTGGGCCGATGCCTGCCTGCTGCCACGGCACCCCGGACCTGATCCGGAGCCTAGGCCCGTTTGTGGTCCGCCCGCTGTCCTACACGGCCCAATCCTGTCATCATGGCGCTGCCCGCTGGGATGCGCCCAGTGGGCCTGGCGGTGTGACACGGCGCGAGATGTGTCGCGTGGGCCGGTGGCAGGCCTTGTTGAAAAGGCGGGATTATTTTCTGGAATCCCGGGATTTTCGTCAATTGTGTCAAATGGGGATCAGGCTTGTTCCCGCCATTGGCCACCGATCAGGGCTTCGACGGGCCGGAATCTGGTTTTGTAGGCCATGCGGTTGCAGCCTTCGATCCAGTAACCGAGGTAGACATAGGACAGGCCGGCGCGGGCGGCGCGGGTGATATGGTCCATGATGATGAAATTGCCCAGGCCGGGGCGGTGGACCAGATCGGGTTCATAGAAGCTGTAGATCATCGACAGGCCATCGGATTGCTTGTCGGTGAGGCAGCAGCCGACAAGGCGACCCAGCCGGCCATCGCTGGTGGGTTCGCGATATTCGACGATGACCGTATCGACCGGGGATTGTTCGATCATGTCGGCGAAATCATGGGCGTCCATCGCGGCCATGCCGCCGCCGGGGTGGCGGGCGGCGAGATAGCGGCGCAGCAGGGCCCATTGTTCTTCGGTGGCCCAGGGTTCGCAGGCATGCACGTCCAGATCGGCGTGTTGGGCCAACAGTTTGCGCTGGCTGCGGCCGGGTTGGAAGCGGGCGGTGGGCACGCGGACGGACACGCACGACTGGCAGCCTTCGCAGCTGGGGCGATAGACGACATTCTGGCTGCGCCGGAACCCGATTCGGCCCAGCGCTTCGGACATGGATTGGGCATCATCGCCCTTCAGTTCGGCGAAAACCTTGCGTTCGGTGCGGCCGGGCAGATAGGGGCACGGCGACGGGGCCGTGACAAAAAACCGTGGGAATCGATAGGATTGGTCGGTCACACCCGGAAGCCCTCAGCCCTCACACTGCAACGGGCCGGCCGCGCACCGCAGCCAGTCCCCAACCCTGTTAACGGCGATGCTAGCGCAGGCTTGCGGCAGCGCAAGGGGGCAATCAGTCCGCCTCCACCATGCGGACATCATAGCCCGCCGCACGCAGCGCCTCGATCAGCCGTTCCAGGTGATCGCGGTCGCGGGTTTCGCATTCCACGTCGGTGATCAGGCCCTTGGCCGGCAGATTGGTGAAGACCCGCTGGTGATAGACTTCGAGGATGTTGACCTGTTGCTGATCGAAAATCCGGGCGACTTCAAACAACTGACCCGGCCGGTCTTTCAGGCGGATGCGCAGGCGGGCCAGCCGGCCGGCGCGGGCCAGATCGCGCAGCAGCACGTTGGCCAGCAGGCGGGTATCGATGTTGCCGCCGCACAGCACCAGGCCCACCTTGGCGCCCTTGAACCGGCGGGGATGGGCGAGCAGGGCAGCGAGGCCAGCAGCGCCAGCGCCTTCCACCACGGTCTTTTCGATGCCGAGCAGCAGGGAAACGGCGCGTTCCAGATCGCGTTCGCCCACCAGCACGATATCGTCCACAAGGGCGCGCACCACCTCCTGCGTCAGCCGCCCTGGTGTCTTGACCGCGATGCCTTCGGCCAGCGTGTCGCCATCGCACAGCGCCGATTGGCCCTTCATGGCGGCATACATGGATGGATAGAGCTCGGCCTGCACGCCGATCACCGCGATATCGGGGTTGCGCGCCTTGGCCAGGGTGGAGATGCCGGAAATCAGGCCGCCGCCGCCGATGGGCACCACCAGCGTGTCGAGCTCCGGCACATCCTCCAGCATTTCCAGGCCCACCGTGCCCTGGCCGGCCATGACCTTGGGGTCATCAAAGGGGTGCACATAGACCAGCCCCTTTTTCTGGGCCAGTTCAAGGGCATGGGCGCTGGCATCGTCATATCTCTCGCCGAACAGCACCACGTTGGCATCATGGCTTTCGGTCTGCTGCACCTTCACGATCGGGGTGAAGCGCGGCATCACGATGGTGGCCGGGATGCCCAGCCGGCGGGCGTGGTAGGCCAGCCCCTGGGCATGGTTGCCGGCCGATGCGGCGATCACCCCGCGGGCCCGCTCCTCCGCCGTCAGGCTCAACAGGCGGTTCAGGGCACCACGTTCCTTGTAGGCGGCGGTGAACTGCAGGTTTTCAAACTTCAGCCACACCTGCGCCCCGGTCAGCTGGCTCAGCGTTTCCGATTTCAGGCAGGGCGTGCGAATCACCGCGCCGGCAATATTGGCGGCCGCAGCCTCCACATCGGCGACGGTGATGGGCAGCCTGGCCGCCTGGGTTTCGGGTGTGTGCACGTTCATGCCCTGCTCCATAACGCCGCAGGGCCGGCCGCGCTACCCGTAGAAGGGGGCAAGATAGCGGGTGATCAGCGCCACCACCTCGGCGCGCACCCGGGGCAGCTCGCCGGCCGCATCCGGGCCGGTGGCAGCAAGGGTGAGCAGGGCCTGGGCGCTTTCCACCACCACCCGGGCATGGAGGGCGCGGGTTTCGGCCGGGATCTGCGGCGCGCGGGCGGCAAAGATGGCGGCAAAATGCGCCGCGCCGCCATCCAGCATGGCCGCCGCCCCGCCGCCGCCAGCGCGGGCCGCGAGATAAAGCTGTGGAAAGGCCGGGTTTTCGGCCACGAAATCGGCAAGCGCGCCCACGCCCTTTTCCACTTCGGCCACGAGATTCCAGCGGGCCGGATCGGGATCGGCCGGCATGGTCAGCCGGGCCTCGAAGGCGCTTACCTGGGCCTGGGCCAGCGCGGTGAGCAGGGCGGCCTTGTCGGGGAAATATTGATAGACCGATCCCACCGGGATGCCGGCGCGGCGGGCGAGATGGTTGGTGTTCAGCGCCTCTGCCCCGGCCTCGGCCACCATGGCGGCGGCGGTGCCAAGGATCAGATCGAACCGGGCCTGGGCACGCGCCTGCACCGGCCGGCGGCGCAGGGTTGGGCTGCTGGTCATATGGTTCCATGGCGGCGGTGAGCGCGGCTGGTCAAGACTTGACCGGCCCCGAAAAACATGAGCAATTTATCATGTTTCTGGCAGGAGGCGGTGTGATGTATCGGCATGACGTGGCAGTGGCAGCGGCCGACATCGATCACATGGGCCATGTCAACAACGCGGTTTACCTGCGCTGGGTGCAGGATGCCGTGGTCGCCTATTGGCAGAACACTGCGCCGGCGGACGCCGTGGCCAACCATCTGTGGGTCGCGCTGAATCACAATATCAGTTACCGGCGGCCGGCCTTTCTGGACGATGATGTCGTTGCCAATGTGGTGGCCGATGGCGTGCAGGGCGCGCGAGCGTTTTTCACCACCCTGTTCCAGCGCGGCGAGCAGGTGATTGCCGAGGTGAAGAGCACATGGTGCTGCATCGATGTGGCGACCATGCGCCCGGCGCGCCTGGCCCGCGACGTCGTTTCCTTGTTTCTGCCTGATTGAAACCGCGCCCAGCGGGGTCTAAGCCCCCGGCCATGGGCATGAACATCGCATATCTGGGCCTGGGCGTGATGGGGGCGCCGATGGCCCGGCATCTGGCTGCCGCCGGCCACACCCTCACCGTCTACAACCGCACCCTGGCCAAGGCCGAGGCCTGGGTTGCCGCCCATGGCGGGCGCAGCGCCGCCACCCCGGCCCAGGCGGCGGCGGGGGCCGATGTGGTGATTGCCTGCGTCGGCGCCGATGCCGATCTGGAGGCGGTGACGCTGGGCCCGGATGGCGCCTTTGCCGCCATGACGCCCGGTGCGCTGTTCATCGATCACACAACCGTTTCGGCTGCCATTGCCCGCCGGCTGGCCGGCGAGGGCGAAACGCGCGGGTTGCTGGTGGTGGATGCACCGGTGTCGGGCGGGCAGGCCGGGGCCGAGAATGGCAAGCTGACCATCATGGTGGGCGGCAGTGACGCCGCCTTTGCCGCGGCCGAACCGGTGATGGCCGCCTATGCCACCCGCATTGGCCATATGGGCCCGGCCGGCAGCGGGCAATTGACCAAGATGGTCAACCAGTTGTGCATCGCCGGGATCCTGCAGGGCCTGTCGGAAGGGCTGGCGCTGGGCCTGAAGGCCGGGCTGGACATGGATGCGGTGGTGGCGGTGATTTCCAAGGGTGCGGCGCAAAGCTGGCAGATGGACAATCGGGCGCACACCATGGTGAGGGGCGAATTTGGTTTCGGCTTTGCGGTGGACTGGATGCGCAAGGATCTCGGCCTGGCGCTGGACGAGGCGCGGCGCCTGGGCGTGCCGTTGCCGCTGACGGCGCTGGTCGATCAATTCTATGCCGATGTGCAGGCCATGGGCGGCAACCGCAACGACACCTCCAGCCTGATCCGCCGGTTGGTGAGATGAGCCTGAACTGGCGCCAGGCGCGGCTGCCCGATGATGCTGCGCTGCTGATCGATCTGAATGCCGAATATCTGCAATTCGTGTTCGACGGCGTGGCCGCCCGCTTTCCGGTGACGCTGGCCGATATTTTCCCCGGCGGCGATATTCGAGCCTATCTTCCTCAATCGCTTCCGAAAATTGTCGGCAACGGGCCGCCGGAAAGCCTGTTCCACATCGTGGAGGATGCTGGCGTGCCGATCGGCATGGGCGGGGTGCGGCCGGTGCGGCCGGGCATTTGCGAGATGAAGCGCGTCTATGTGCGCGAAGCGGCGCGCGGGCGCGGGTTGGGCCGGCAGCTGGTGGACAGGTTGATCGCCGATGCCCGGTCCTTTGGCTATCAACAGATGTTCCTGGACACGGCGCCGACACTGACGGCGGCAATTGCACTTTACGAAACACTGGGCTTTGCCCGCATCCCGGCCTATCCTGAGGTGGAGGTGCCGGCGATCATGCACCCGCATTGGATTTTCATGTCCAAAGCATTGAAATAAACGGGGAATATCATGAAGAAACTGTTGTTTGCGCTGGCGCTTGGGGTGTCGCTGCCGGCGCTGGCCGATACGGTGTACCACAATGCCAATGGCTATACGCTGGATGGCAAGGGCGACCTGCACCGCTTTGCCGCGCTGGTGGTGGGCGATGACGGCAAGGTGAAGGCGACGCTGCCGGCCAATGCCGCGCTGCCGGCCGGCACAAGGGTGGGCATGAAGGGTGCCACCCTGTGGCCCGGCCTGATCGATGCGCATGGCCATGTCACCCGGCTGGGCGAATTGAAACTGGTGGTCGATCTGCGCGACACCGCCTCCATCCCCGAGGCGCTGGGCCGCATCAAGGCCGGCATGCCCGCGGCCGGCTGGATCATCGGGCGCGGCTGGAACCAGGAGCGCTGGTATGCCGATGGCAAGTTGATCGGGCGCTTTCCAACCGCGGCAGAGCTGGACAGCGTGACCGGCGACCGCCCGGCCTGGTTTGACCGGGTGGACGGCCATGCCGGCTGGGCCAACACCGCCGCCATGAAGGCCGCTGGCATCACCCGGGACACCAAGGACCCGCCCGGCGGCCAGATCATCCGCGATGCCGCCGGCAACCCGACCGGCGTGTTCGTGGACAAGGCGATGGCGCTGATCGACGCGGTGGTGCCCGCCGATGACGAGGCGCGCATGGAGCTGGTGCTGCAGAAGTCGCTGGAGACCATGGCCGAAGTCGGCCTGACCGGTGCGCATGATGCTGGCGCGTCGGTGGCCGAGTGGAAGCGGTTCGTGCGCTTTGCCGAAAGCGGCCGGCTGACGGCGCGGCTGTATGTGATGGCCTATGGCCCAGACAACCGCAAGGCGATCGCCCCAAAGGGCCCCATCAAGTGGGGCTGGAATGACACGCTGTCGATGCAATCGATGAAGCTGGTGTCGGACGGGGCGCTGGGCAGCCGTGGCGCCTATCTGATCAAGCCTTATGCCGACATGCCGAACACCCGCGGGCTGCAGATCCTGAACCCGGATCAGTTGAAGACGCTGATCACCGAAGCCAGCCGCGATGGCTTCCAGGTCAATGTCCACGCCATTGGCGACCAGGCCAACCGGTCGACCATGGCGGCCTTTGCCGCGGTGCCGGCGGCCGAGCGCGCTGCCTTGCGCCACCGCAACGAACATGCCCAGATCCTCGACATGGGCGATCTGCACACCTTTGTTGACCTGAACGTCATCGCTTCGATGCAGCCCACCCATGCCACGTCGGACAAGGGCATGGCCGAAGCCCGGCTGGGCGAGGACCGGCTGGGCGGCGCCTATGCCTGGACCGCGCTGAAGAAGAGCGGCGCGCAGCTGGCGCTGGGCAGCGATTTCCCGGTGGAACCGCCCGATCCGATGTTCGGCGTCCACGCCGCCGTGACCCGGCAATCGCGCGACGGCCTGCCGGCCGGCGGCTGGCGCCCGTGGGAGAAATTGAGCCTGAAGGATGCGCTGGCCGGCTTCACCATCTGGGCCGCGCGGGCCGGCCATGCCGAAGACAAGGTGGGCACGCTCGAGCCGGGCAAGTGGGCTGATTTCATCACGCTGGAGCGCGACCCGTTCGCCGCGCCGGAAGGCGAATTGTGGTCGATCAAGGTGACCGGCACCTGGCTGGCAGGCAAGCAGGTGTTCCAGCGCAAGTGAGGCTTTGATCCTCCCCCTTTTGGGGGAGGTGCCCGCAGGGCGGAGGGGGCGGATAGGACCGCGCTTGCCGGCCCCTCCGTCACGCTTCGCGTGCCACCTCCCCATCCTGCGGCTGGGGAGGAGGATTTTTGCTGAATTTTCAGGGAGCGGGGTGATTATCGCCTGAAATGGGGCGTGTAGGACAGGTCATGGTTCAGGCCCTTGAAAATGCAGCGGAAAAAATGTCGGCGGCGGCCGGATTGGGTGGAATGTTGGGATTCGCAGGCCATTTTGTGTGGCAGAAGTGGCCAATCTTGTGCCCGCCATTGCGTGCGCGGTGACCGCAGGTTGCGCGCCGGTGACCGCAACCCGTGCGGCGGTGACCGCGCTTCTTGCTGGCGTGACGGATCATGGCATGCCAGTCTCCACAAAAATATGGGGAGGTTGGACATGGCCGATTTCAGCATGAACCGCCGGCAACTGCTGGCCAGTGGTGCTGCGCTGGCAGCAGCACCGGCCCTGGCACAGACACCGGCGGCGGCCGATGATGCCACCGCGCTTGCCGCCCGCATCCGCAGCGGGGAGACGACGGCGCGCGAGGCCGTGCTGGCGGCGCTGGACCGGGCCGAGGCGGCGCAGGCCAAGCTCAATTTCGCCATCCTGATTGACAGGCCCGGTGCCGTGTCGCGCCTGCCGGCCGGCGAGCGCACGCCGGCGATCCCGACTTTCATCAAGGATCTGAATGACTACAAGGGCTGGCCAACCCGCAACGGCAGCCGGGCGTTCGAGAATGTGCCGCCGGCCACCGCCAACGAGCGGTTTGTCGATGCCTTTTGCCAGATGAACGTGAACCCCATCGGCAAGACGGCGACTCCGGAATTCGGCCTGATGTGCGTGACGGAGCCCCTGTCCCACGGGCCCACCCGCAACCCGTGGAACCCGGATTTTTCCACCGGCGGATCGTCGGGCGGCAGCGCGGCGGCCGTGGCGGCCGGGGTGGTGCCGCTGGCCCATGCCAATGATGGCGGCGGTTCGATCCGCATCCCGGCCAATCTGTGCGGCCTGTTCGGGTTCAAGCCCAGCCGCAACCGGCTGGCCGGCCAGAAGAAGGAGGACAATCCCGCCGAGGTGGCCGTGGACCATGTGCTGACCCGCAGCGTGCGTGATGCCGCGCTGACCATGGCCAGCCTGCAGGGCGCCGATGTGCCCGGCATGGTGGCGATCCCGCGCCTGAGCGGCCCGGTGGGGGCACGCTTCCGCATCGGGGTGATCACCGCCGGGGCCGACAATGCCCAGCCCGATGCCGAGGTTCTGGGCGGCCTGATACGCACCCGCGAGCTGCTGAAGTCCATGGGCCACACTGTGTTCGATGTCGCCTGGCCGTTTGATCCGCAGGCCTTTGCCCGCGATTTCACCCTGTTGTGGGCGATGGGCGCGGCCGGCGCGGTGGCCGGTGTGAACAAGGCGTTCGGTGCCGATGGCGTGGCCAGGCTGGAGCCACTCACCCGCTATCTGGCTGGCATGGGCGCCGGCGTGTCGCCCGCCGATGCCGGGGCGCTGATGGGCCGCCTGGCCGGCTATCGCGATGCCTACAACGCCAGTTTCCGCGAGCATGACCTGCTGTTGACCCCGGTGCTGGCCCGCCATGCCATTCCGGTGGGCCTGTTGGGCCATCACCGCCCGCCGGCCGACGTGATGGCCGACATGATGCGCATCGTCGCCTATACCCCGGTGCAGAATCTGACCGGCGCGCCTGCGATGAGCGTGCCGATCATGACCACCACATCGGGCCTGCCGCTGGGCATGCATTTTGCCGGGCGGCGCGGCGATGATGCCCGGCTGCTCGATCTGGCCTTCCAGCTGGAACAGGCGGCGCCCTGGGCGCAGCGGCGGCCGCCGATCTGGTTTGGCTGAACCGGCTGCCGCTTTGCGGTGGATTTTGCCGGTTCATCCGTTATGCAGGCGGCAATTCGCCCCTATTGAACCGCCGGATGCTGCCATGACCCGTTCGCCGCTTGCCCTGTTCCGTCTTGTCCTGCTGGCCGGCGGGGCCGGCGCTGGTGCCGCCCAGGCACAAAGCGTGACGATCAGCGCCAACCAGACCACGCCGATCAGCACCGCCACGGCCAGCAATGGCCAGCCGGCCGATGTGACGGTGAACACCGGCATCAGCGTGACCGTGGCCGACGGCACCGCCGCCACCATCAACAGCGCCAACAGCATCACCAACAACGGCACCATCAGCAACAGCGGCTCCACCGGCGTGGTGGGTGTGCGCATCAACACCGATGCGACAACGGCCGGCAATTTCACCAACAACGGCACGGTTTCGATCACCGGCACTGCCACCGGCGGCACCGGCAACATCGGCCTGTGGGTGGCCGGGGCCGGCACGTTGACCGGCACGATCGGCGGCAGCACCCTGTCGCGCTTTGCCGTGACCGGCGACAATGCCACCGGCGTGCTGATCGCGGCACCGGTGGTGGGCAACATCACCCTGGGCGGCGTTTCGGTGGCCGGCACCGGCAGCCGCGGCATCGTGGTGGCAGCGCCGGTGGTGGGCAATATCCAGACCTATGGCACGCTGGGCGCCACGGGCGCTGGCAACACCGGCCTTGCCATCCTGGCCCCGGTGACCGGCCGGGTGACCAGCGGATCGGGCATTGTGGTGGGGGCTGATCAGGGCTTTGCCGCCAATGGTTCGCTGATCGATGCCGTGGCCGGCGTGGCCGGCGTGCGCATCGGCGCATCGATCAGCGGCGGCTTTGTCAACGATCGCTATTTCGTGGATGCGACGGGCGTGGTGCAGCCGCCGCCGGCCAGCGGCAGCACCACCACCAACACGCTGGTGGTGGGCAGCATCACCACCTATGCCGGCACCCCGACGATCATGGTCGCGCCGGCCGGTGATGGCAATGTGGCGCTGGGCGCGGTGGGGAGCGATGGCGATGGCTTTGCCCTGATCAACCGTGGCCGGCTTTCGGCCCAGGGGCGCACCCGTGGCACGGCGCAGAGTGGCATCGTTGTGGGGGCCGCCGGGCTGGCGCCGGGCCGCGTCACGCTGGATGGCGGCATCAGCAACCAGGCCAATGCCGATCTTTCGGTGGGGGCGGTGGATGGCACCGCCATTGCCATCGACGTGCGCGCCGGGGCCAGCGTGCCGCGCATCAGCAATGCCGGCACCATCACGGCGGCGACCGTGCTGACCCCGGCATCGGGCAGCACCCCGGCGGGCAGCGGCGGCGTGGCTTCGGCGATCGTGGCACAGGCCGGCAGCAGCCTGGCCAGCGTGGTCAACAGCGGCAGCATCGGCGTGCAGGCCAGCGGCAACAATGCCGGCTTTGGCATTGTCGATCTGGGCGGCAGCCTGACCAGCATCAGCAACACGGGCACCATCCAGGTGACGGCGGCCAGCGGCCAGGCGGCGCGCGCCATCGATCTTTCCGCCAGCACGGCCGCCGTGGCGATCAGCAACAGCGGCAGCATCACCGGCGACATCGTGGGCGGCAACGGCGCCACCGCCGTGACCCTGACGGGCGGGCGCATCACCGGCCGGCTGGCGCTGGGCAGCGGTGCCAACAGCCTGGCATTGTCGGGCGGGGCGGTGATCACCGGCCCGGTGACCAGCGGCGGCACGCTGGCGCTGTCGATTGCCGGGGCGACCGGGCTTGATCTGTCGGCCGGCACCACGCCGACGCTTTCCAGCCTGACGATGAGCGGGGCAAGCAGCCTGACCATCGCCGTGCGGGGCGGCCAACCCGGGCTGGTGGTGACGGGCGCGGCCAGCTTTGCCGACACGGCCAGGCTGAAGGTGGCGGTTTCGGGGGTGGCCAACAGCCAGACCTTGACCCTGTTGACCGCTGCGGGCGGCATCACGGCGGCCAGCAGCGCCAATCTGGTGGACACGGCCAGCGTGCCGTTCCTCTACTCGCTGGGCAGCGCCCAGGTGGGCGCCAATGCCGTGACGGTGACGCTGAACCGCAAATCGGCGGCGCAGGTGGGCCTGGCCAGCGGTGTGGCCAGCTTCTTCGACCAGTCGCTGGCGGCGCTGGCCAATGATGCCAGCTTTGGCCCGGCGATCGCCAATCTGGGCAGCCAGGCCGAACTGCTGGCCGCCTATCGCGTGCTGACGCCGGCGACGTTCAGCGCCGCGCCGCTGCGCATGGCCGCCAGCCTGGCCGATGCCGGGCAGGGCGCGGTGGCGCAGCGCCTGACCGCGCTGCGGCTGGGCGGCAGCCGTGACGAGCTGGGCAATCTGAATGGCCTGACCTTGTGGGCGCAGGAAAATGGCAATTTCATCCGCCAATCGGATGGTGCCAACACGCCGGGGTTCAGCGGCAACATGCTGGGCCTGGCGCTGGGCGTTGATCTGCCGGTGATCGGGCTGGATGCGGTGGGCGTTGCCTACAATATCGGCTGGTCTGACGTGCGCTATGGCGGGGTGGCCGGCAAGCCGCTGCTGATCACCACCAACCAGGTTGATGTGTATCTGGCCAAGCGCTTTGGCGGGTTCTTCGTGGCGGCCAGCGGCAATTATGGCTTCAGCAATTACAGCTCGCGCCGGGAATTCAGCTTTGGCACGCAGACGGGGGCGATCACGGCGGCATGGCGGGGCACCAGCTATGGCGCGACCGGCACGCTGGGATATAGTTTCAAGACCGGGCGGCTGGCGATCATGCCGACGAACAGCATTGCCTTCCTGAAGCTGCAGCAGAATGGCTTCACCGAAACCGGCGCTGGCGGCGCGGCGGTGACGATGGACCGTTCGAACCAGACGCTGACCACCAACACGGCGGCGGTGACGGCGGATTATGTCGTGCCGTCGGGCGATGGCGCCTGGCGGATTGGCCTGCGCGGCGGCTATGTCAGCCAGTTGGGCGCGTCGGCGCTGGGGCTGACCGGGCGCTTTGCCGGCGGCGGCACCGATTTCGTGCTGAACGCCGATGCGATCCGGCCGAGCGAGCTGCAGGTGGGCGGGCAATTTGCCTATGCCGGCGGCGGCTTTGTGGCGGTGGTGGGCTATGACCGGCGGCAGGCGAGCGGGTTCACCTCGCAATCGCTGATGGCCTCTCTGCGCTTTGCCATGTGATATCAGAAGGTTGAGCCGATGAATCTCACGCGTTTTGCCCGCCGCCGTTACACGCCTGGGTTCACCCCGCTGGAGGCGATGCCCCGGCTTTCGGCCCTGCTGGGCGCTGATCTGTGGATCAAGCGCGACGATCTTCTGGGCCTGGCCGGCGGCGGCAACAAGACCCGCAAGCTGGAATTCCTGGTGGCCGATGCGCTGGCGGGAGGGGCCGACACGCTGATCACCGTGGGGGCGCCGCAATCCAACCATTGCCGGCTGACGCTGGCGGCGGCAGCCAAGGAGGGCCTCGCCTGCCGGCTGGTGATCGAGGAGCGGGTGCCCGGCAGCTACAGCCCGGTGGCGCTGGGCAACAATCTGCTGTTTGACCTGATGGGCGCGGAGAGCATCCGCATGGTCAAGGCCGGCAGCGATCTTGCCGCCGAACTGGCCGAGGAGGCCGCGGCGGTGACGGCGGCTGGGCGCAAGCCCTATGTGATCGTCGGCGGTGGCTCCAACCCGCTGGGCGCGCTCGGTTATGCGGCCTGCGCGCAGGAAATCATGGCCCAGGCCTTTGATGCCGGGGTGGCGTTTGACCGGATCGTGGTAGCATCGGGCAGCGCCGGCACCCACAGCGGGCTGATCGCCGGGCTGGTCGCGTTGAACGCCGGGATCCCGGTGACCGGCATCAATGTGCGCCGGCCCCGCGCCGAGCAGGAAGCCAATGTTCTGAAGCTGGCCGAGGCCACGGCCGATCTGCTTGGCACGCCGCGCCCGCAGGCGGCGGACATCGTGGCGCTCGCCGATTGGGTGGGGCCCGGTTACTCGCTGCCCACGCGCGAGATGGTGGAGGCGGTACGGCTGGTGGCGCGGAGTGAGGGCATCTTGCTCGACCCGGTGTACAGCGGCAAGGCGATGGCCGGTCTGATCGCGCTGGCGCGGGCCGGGGCGTTCACGGGCGAGCGGGTGCTGTTCCTGCACACCGGCGGTTCGCCCAGCCTGGCCGCCTTTGCCGACGTGTTGCGCGATCCCGCCTTCAACTGATGCCATCCTTTCGCACCATCGGCGTGATCGGCGGCATGGGGCCGGCGGCCACGGCCGATTTCCTGGGCCTGCTGGTGGCCGGGGTGGCGGCGGCGCGCGATACCGATCACCCGCGCGTGCTGATCGATTCCAACCCGCATGTGCCTGATCGCAACGCGGCGGCCCTGCACGGCGCAGCCTCCCCCGGTCCGGCGCTGGCGGCGATGGCGCACGGGCTGGTGGCGCAGGGGGCGGAGGTGCTGGCGATGCCGTGCAACGCCGCCCATGGCTGGGCCGATGCCATCACCGCTGCGCCCTTCATCTCGATGATCGATGCCGCCGTCGCCGAGGCCATGGCGTATTGCCCACAGGCGATCGGCGTGCTGGGCGTGGGGGCGACGCTGGCGCTGGACCTTTATGGCAGGGCCAGCCCGGTGCCGGTGCTGGCCGGCGATCTGGCCGTGGTGCAGCCGGCGGTCAATGCCATCAAGGCCGGGGACACCGGCGCTGCGGTGCGGCTGGCGCTGGCCGGCGAGGCGGCGCGGCTGCGCGATGCCGGGGCCGAGGTGATCATTGCCGCCTGCACCGAGGTGCCACTGGTGCTGCGTGCCGGCGATGTGCCGCTGCCGCTGATCAATTCCACCGCCGCGCTGGCCCGCGCGACATTGGCGGCGGCCCGTTTGCCCGATAGGGTGGCGCCATGATCAGCACCACCACCGCCGCCGTCCTTTCTGCGATGGGCGCTGCCCAGCCTTATGCCGGGAGTCGGCCGCTGGCGCTGAAGATTCTGGACCTGGCGCCACCGGGTCCGGGCGAGCTCCTGGTGGCCATCGAGGCGGCTGGCCTGTGTCACAGCGATTTGTCGGTGGTGAACGCCGACCGGCCGCGGCCGATGCCGATGGCGCTGGGGCATGAGGCGGTGGCGCGGGTGATCGCCGCCGGGCCGGGCGCACGGTTGCAGCCCGGCGCGCGGGTTGTGATGGCGTTTCTGCCGGCCTGTGGCCATTGCGGTGCCTGCCATGCCGGCGAACCTTGGCTGTGCAGCAATGGCGCGGCGGCCAATGGCAAGGGCGAATTGCTGGGCGGCGGTTTCCGGCTCAGCGATTGCGGCCATCCGGTGCACCATCATCTGGGGCTGTCGGCCTTTGCCAGCCATGCCGTGATCGATGAACGCAGCTGCGTGGTGATCGATGATGATATTCCGGCCGAGATTGCCGCGCTGTTCGGCTGCGCGGTGCTGACCGGGGTGGGCGCGGTGTTCAATTCGGCCGTGGTGCGGCCCGGCGAGAGCGTGGCGATCTGGGGCCTGGGCGGCGTGGGGCTGGCCGCCCTGCTGGGCGCGGTCGCGGCCGGGGCGGAGCCGTTGATTGCCATTGATCCGGTGGCGGAAAAGCGGGCACTGGCGCTGGAGCTGGGCGCGCGCGCCGCCGTTGCCCCCGAAGACGCGGCGGCGGCCTTTGCCCAATATGGCAGCCCGCGTGTGGCCATCGAAAGCGTGGGCAGGGGCAGTGTGTTGGCGCAAGCCTATCGCACGGCAGCGCGCGGCGGCCGCATCGTCACCGTCGGCCTGCCCAACCCGGCTGACCCGTTCACCATCCCGGCGGTGAGCCTGGTGGCGGAAGCCAAGACGGTGATCGGCAGTTACATGGGATCGGCGGTGCCGGCGCGCGACATTCCGCGTTATATCGCGCTGTGGCGGGCCGGCCGGCTGCCGGTGGAACGGCTGCTGACCGGCGTGATGCCGCTGGCCGAGATCAACAGCGCGCTGGACGCGCTGGCCGGCGGCCAGGCGGTGCGGCAGATCCTGATCCCGTGAGGGGAGGCCAACATCCTCCCCCAGAGGGGGAGGATTGAGATGGTGGCGCTTGGGGCCATCTTGGGCCTCGTCATCGGCAGTTTTCTGGCCGTGCTCACCGCCCGCTGGCCACGGGGGGAGGCGATCACCGGGCGGTCGCGCTGTGATGGCTGCGGGGTGCAGCTGGGCGTGGCCGAACTGGTGCCGGTTCTGAGTTTCCTGTGGCTGCGCGGGCGGTGCCGCCATTGTGGCATGGCCATTCACCGGCGGCATCTGGCCATCGAACTGGCCGGCGCCGTGGTGGGTGCGGTGATGCTGGCGCGCTGGCCGTTGCTGGCCGGGTTGGCGGCGGCGGTGCTGGGCTGGTGGCTGCTGGCGCTGATCGTGCTGGATGCCGAGCATCATTGGCTGCCTGACCGGCTGACGCTGCCGCTGATTCCGGCCGGGCTGGTGCTGGGCCAGTGGCTGGGCTTTGCGAGCCTGTGGGATCGCCTGTTCGCGGCGCTGTTGGGCTTTGCCGTGCTGGCGGCGCTGCGGCTGGGTTGGCGGCTGCGCACCGGGCGCGAGGGCATGGGCGGCGGCGATCCCAAGCTGATGGCCGGCATCGGCGGGTTGGTGGGCGTGTTGCCGCTGCCGATCATCCTCACCGGCGCGGCGCTGCTGGGGCTGGGCCTGGCGCTGCTGGACGCGGCGCGCGGGCGGGCCGTGAGCGGCACCACGGCGCTGCCGTTCGGAGCGTTGCTTGCCGGCATGACGCTGATATTGCTAATGATCGGTCGAGGCTGGTGGGAGCTGCTGCGATGAGATTTTCCGGTGCCCAGCGCGTGCCCGACAGCCGCGTCGAGATGTTCATCCGCAAGAAATTCCTGAGCGCGGACGAGTGCAGCGGCCTGATCGCCCTGATCGATGGCCTGCGCCGGCCGTCCACCATCACCGATGCCTATGGCGCCGATGCCGATTTCCGCACCAGCGAGACCGCCGATCTGCCCGGCGATGACCCGCTGGTGCGCGACGTCTATGCCCGGCTCGCCGATTATGCCGGCCTGCCCATCGCCCATGCTGAGCTGTTGCAGGGCCAGCGCTATGCCCCCGGCCAGCAGTTCAAGGCCCACACCGATTATTTCGAGCCGACCGGCCTCGATTATTTCCCGCACACCGAAGATGGCGGCCAGCGCAGCTGGACCATGATGGTCTATCTGAACGAGCCGAGGGCCGGCGGGGCGACGCGCTTCGTGCATCTGAACAAGCTGATCCAGCCCGAAACCGGCAAGCTGGTCGCCTGGCACAACCGCACCGCCGATGGCGGGGTGAACGCCAACACGCTGCACGCCGGCATGCCGGTCAGGGCGGGCACGAAATATGTCATCACCGCCTGGTTCCGCGACGGGCCAAGGGCGCGTCCGCCGGTTTGGTGAGGGGCCTTGATCCTCCCCCTTTGGGGGAGGTGCCCGCAGGGCGGAGGGGGCCTTGGCTTCAAGTGGGCGCCCCCTCCGTCGCCTGCGGCGCCACCTCCCCCAGAGGGGGAGGATGGTTCATGTCGCGCTGGGAAGAAAAGGCCGCCGGTGAGGGGGCTCACCGGCGGCAGTTCAGGGGATGATGAAAAGGGTCAGAATTTGGCGCTGAGGCTGGCCTGGAAGCTGCGGCCCAGCACATAGGTGTTGGTGTCGACCCGGCTGGCGTTCAGGCGCTGGAATTCCTGGTAGCGGGTGTTGGTGAGGTTGCGGCCTTCCAGCTTGGCTTCGATTTCCTTGCCGAAGATCTTGAAGCCCTGGCGGATCACCACATCGAGGCGGATGCCCGGCTTTTCGACCAGATCGGGCTGGCCCGACGGGCCGCGGAAGGCGACGCGGTTGCTGGCATAGTTGAACAGGATGGTCTGTTCCGACAGGCCGGCATCATCCTGGAAGCCGAACTGCAGGTTGGCGACATGGTCGGACTGGCCGGTCAAAGGCAGCGAGCCGGTGCGGAAGATGTCGGTCGCCGGCACCACCTGGCCGGACAGCGGGAATCGGGTGGTGTCCCCGGCCTTCACGCGGATCTGGCTGTCGGTGTAGGTATAGTTGGCCGAGACGAAGAAGCGGCGGGTTTCGAACAGGCCGCCCCACGACGACAGGTCGAAATATTTCTGCGCTTCGATTTCGGCGCCATAGAGCCGGGCGTTGGGGGCATTGGCAAAGGTGTTCTGGAAGGTGCCGCCCTGCACGAAGGCGATGGCATCGATCGGCTTGTCGATATCCTTGTAGAAGGCGCCGACGGCCAGCCGCTCATCCCGGCCGAAATACCATTCGTAACGGCCTTCGATGTTGATCAGCTCCGAATTTTCAAGGAACTGGTTGCCAAAGCTCAGGCGGTCGCTGTCGGTGTCGAAATAGGGCTGCGGCGCCAGTTCGCGGAACTGCGGGCGGGCCACGGTTTTCGACGCCGAGAAGCGGAACTGCATGTCTTCGGCGAAGTTCCAGGTGAGGGTGGCGGCCGGCAGCCAATAATCCTGGTTGATGTTGGTGGGCGTGTTGAAGGCCGAACCGGGGTTGGCGTTGAACACATCCTGCGGGACCACGCGCTGCTTGCCGCTTTCATAGCGCACGCCAAGCACGACCTGCACGCCGTCCGCCGGCTCCAGCTCCACCTGGCCATAGCCGGCATTCACCGTCAGATCCGCCTCATAGCGCGGGGCGACGGTGGAGATGGTGTTGAGGATGATGCCGTAGGTGTAGACGTTGAAATCCGACAGCAGGAAATCCGGGCGCTGCTGCGTGACGGCACCGGGCAGGGCGGCGTTGGACTGGTAGCGATAGTCGAAGCGTTCCGACAGGCGCTCCGCCTTCGAAAAGGCATAGCCGGCGGCGAGGCGGATCGGGAAGGGGCCGCCGCGGATCTTGTAGCCGAGATCGAGCCCGGCGCCGTACACATCCTCGTTCAGGCGGCTGAACGACACCAGGCTGGATTGGCCCGGCGAGCGCAGATCATTGACGAAATCATTGAACTGGGCCGAGAAGGCATAGTTGTTGAAGCGCTCGTAGGGGGCGAGGCGCTTGGAGTTGGCATAGGTGCCGCGCACATCGAGGGTGAGATTGTCCCACTTGAATTCGCCGACCAGCTGCGTGTCGATCAGCTGGCGGCGGAACTGCGCGGTGGCGTTCCTTTGCAGCAGCACGTCGCGGCCGACATTGATGTCGTCAAAGCCGGACTGGATGCGGGCTTCCTTGATGGTGTCGTTCACATAGACATTGACGAAGCGCAGCTTGTGATCGCCGAACTCGGCCCCGACCGAGAACAGCCCGTTCAGCACGCTGCGGAATTCGGTGGCGGCGAAGTTGAAATCCTGATCGGCCAGCAGCGCGGCATTGGCGCCGGTGCCGGTGGCGCCACCCGACAATTGCTGCTTGCCGGCCTTGGTCTGCCAATCGTTGGAGAAGCCGGCGGCAAACACGAAGCCCAGGCGCGCATCGCCCACGTCAAAGGCGCGGCCGCCCGACATGTTCACGCTCCAGTTCACCGGGATATTCTCGTTGCGGAAGATCACGTTGGTGGCGGCGTTGGCCAGATCGGCGGTGATGTCCTGCAGCTGGCGCAGGTTGAAATTGCCACCCACGGCGAGCGCGCGGCCACTGTCCTGGCTGGCGCGCAGGCCCTGCGGCAGGTTGCGGGTGCCATCGTCAAAGCCGGTCCAATCCTTGGTGCCGCCGGCATAGACATAGCCCAGCTGGCCGGTGGTGGCCGAATTGGCGCCGATGCTGCCGCCCACGTTGAAGAAGGGATCCTTGGGCACGGCGCGGGTGGTGAGGTTGATGACGCCGCCGCCGAATTCGCCGGGGAAGTTCACCGAATAGCTTTTCTGCACCACGCTGGAGGCGAGGACCGAGGTGGGGAAGAGATCCAGCGGCACGACGCGGCGCAGCGGATCGGGCGAGGGGATCGGCAAGCCGTTCAGCAGCGCCAGCGAATAGCGTTCGCCAAGGCCGCGGACATAGACGAAGCGGCCGCCCACGACGGACAGGCCGGTGACGCGCTTGAGGGCACCGGCAATGTCGCCTTCGCCGGTGCGGGCGATGTCGGCGGCGGACAGCACGGAGACCACTTCGCGGCTGGCGCGGATGGTGTTGGGGATGCGGGTGCCGACGACGACGATTTCATCATTGCCGCCGCCGGGGGCCGACACGTCAACCTCCTCCTCGGCCGGCGGTTCGGCGGCGGGGGTCGCCGCTGGGGCGGGCGGCGCGGCCTGCGCCAACGCCGGCGCGGCAAGGCCGGCCAGCATGGTGGTGGACAGGAGCAGGCGGATCATGGTCGTCATGGCAAAACCCCGGCAATGATGGGCAAAGGCCCGGCCGCCGGACTGGCAGCCGGGCCTTGGTTGGGGGATCAGCGGATCGGCGACGGCGCGGCTTCGCAGGCGGTGGCGCCAGCGCCCACGCCGCAGGTCCAGCCGGTGTACCAGGTGTCGGTGGCGTTGCGGAACGCGCCGACGAAGGTGGTTTCGTCGAAGAAGGTGCCGGTGCCGGTCAGCGCGGTGCGCGGATTGGTGGCGGTGGCGCCGGTTTCGAACGTGCCGGGCAGGAACAGGCTGGTGAGGGTGAGCGTCACCGGCGGCAGCAGATTGTTGTTGCCGGTGATGATCGGGGTGATGGTGGCCAGCGGCACATCGCTTTCGTCGCGGGCAGCGCCCGAGCAGCCGAAGATCACCGAACGGATCACCGGCGCGCCGGCCTCGTCGGCGGCGGCATCGGCCGCGGCCGCGGTCTGGGCGCCATCGATATCGAGGCACAGGCCGGTGGCGGTGCTGTTCTGGATGATGCCGTTGACCAGACCATAATCGGTGCCGCCGCGCAGCAGCACCGTGTCGGGGGTGCGGCGGCCGATGAAGGTGAAGTTGGCGATGCGCGGGTTGGAGCGCGGGGTGCGGGCTTCGCCGCCGGCGGTATCGGCTTCGATCACGCGGTCACCGCCGTCGGTTCGCTGCACCACCAGGGCATATTGGATCAGGCCCTTGTAGCCCAGATCGGTGTCGATGCTGTCATCGTCGGCGCCGGTGATGACGATATTCTTGTGGTTCACGCGGCCGCCGAACCATTCGATGCCATCATCCGAGCTGTTGTGGACCTGGATGAAGCTGGCGAAGGTGCCGGAGCCGACGCCGCCAAAGGTGATGCCGTTCAATTCGTTGCCGGAGCTGACTTCAAAGCCCGGATAGCGCACCTGGATGTAGGCGAGGCGGCCCGAATTGTCGGTTGGGCTGCCGCCGCCATAGAAGGCGCCGGTGAGGCCTTCGACCGCCGATTGGCAGCTGACCGTGCCCGGCGTGGCGCCGGCGCCAACGCAGGTGTGGATCGGTGCACGGCCGAGGATGACGATGCCGCCCCACTGGCCGATCGACGACGCGTTGACATTGCCTTCCATGTTGGAGCGGCTGGTGAAGACGATCGGGCGGGTGGCGGTGCCTTCGGCGAAGATCTGCGAGCCGCGGTTGACCACCAGCGCATCGGCGCCCGAGGAGCCGAAGATCACCACGCCGGGTTCGATGGTGAGGATGCCCTGCTGGCCACCGGCGGCCGGGGCAGCCGGATCAGCGCCCAGATCGATGCCCACATTGACGCGGCCCGACAGCGAATAGACGACACCGCGCAGGTTGGCGAGGGTGAGGCCGCCAGTGATGGTGCCGGAAATCTGGCAGTTCCTGAGATTGTTGATCACGCCCACGTTGGTCGTGCCGGTGGGGCAGCTGTCGGCCGGGCCGGTGGGGGTGGGCGTCGGCGTGGGGGTGGGCGCCGGGGCCGGGGCCGGCGGCGGGGTGACCAGCGTGCCTTCGCCCGGCGAGGCGATGTTGGAGGCGCCATCGCAGGCGGCGAGCGCCACGGCGGACGTGATCAGCAGCAGAGCGCGGAGGCGGGTGTTCATCGCATTGGTTCCTTGCGGCCCGGAAAAACAGCGGCAGGGAACGCCCGTCGGCCTTTGGATACGCCCCCGCATGGGCAGGCCATTAGGCGCGATTCGTGGCGGCCGGATTACGGCCGCGTTGCGGTTTTTGGGCAATCTGGTTGCGATAATGTGACAGCGATGGCTGTCAGGGGGCGACCCGCGCTTCGGCCTCGCGGCCGCCACGGCGATAGCGCAGGATCAACTGGCCATTGGCAGCAAGTTCCTGAGGAAGTTCGATAATCTTTTCCTCGGACAGCAATTGCTGGCCGTTGGCGCTGAGCAGGATGTCACCGGGTTGCAGGCCGGCGCGGGCCAGCATGGGCAGGGCCGCCAGGCTGCCCAGTTGCCAGCCAACCAACTGATTGCCGGACCGGATTTGTGACAGGGCCAACCGCCACGGGGTAGGGTCGTCGCCCGGTGGCCGGCTGGGGCCGGGGGCGGCCCTTGGCGCATCGGGAAAGGCCAGCGTCTGTTCCCCGGCCGGGCCGGCCAGGATGGCGCGGCCGGGCTCGGTGCGCAGCAGCTTCAGCCCGCCCGGCAGGCTGCGGCCCGGCGTGAGGCGATATTGCCGCCCGCCCGCCGTGATGATGGCCATGCCGCCATCGGGCCCGGTTCTGAGGCCGCTGAGGGCGAGATCGCCGGGCGCTGTGGCCGGCGCGGGTGGCGGCAGTGGCGCGGACACCGGCGCCGGCAATGCAGCAATGGGCGGTTCGGCCGGGGCTTCGGCGGATGGCCGCAGGATCGCCACCAGGGCCACCGACAATGCCAGCCCGCCGCCAACGGCCATCGCCCATTCCCGCGGGGTGGCCGTGACCATCAGCGGCAGCCCAGGATGCCGGCCACCGGGATGACCAGCGCGCTGCCATCGGCTTCGGTGACGGTCAGGCTGCCATCGCGCACCACGGCGCCGCCGCTGCCGGTGGGCAGGATCGTCACCGCCACATCCAATTGGCGCGCGGCCGAGCGGTAGCGGGCGTTGGGGGCAAAGCCCATCACGGCGCTGCCGCTGGCACTGGCCTGGGGCAGATCGATGAGCTGGCCATCGATGCGGGCGCGCAACGATGCGGTGGGGCTGGCGCTGAGCATGGCGATGCGCTGGCGGCTGGCCTTGTCCCACAGGAACAGGGCGCAGCGGCCGGGCTCCAGCTGTTGCGGCGGCAGTTCGGTGAGCGGGCCGGCAGCCGGCGCGGCGGCGGCGACCTGCAGGGCGATGAGCGCGGCGATCACCATGATCCCTCCTGCATGCGGGTGAGGCTGCCGCCATCGGCGCGGAACCCGGCGGCGGTGAGCGCCAGCAGTTCGGCCGGCGCGGCGCCGTTGATGCGGGCCACCACCTGCCAGCGACCAGGGCGGATGGCGATGTCGAGCCGCAGCCGGCCATCGGCACTGGCCAGCGGCAGATTGAGCGCCTCGCCAGCGCAGGCGGGGCTGCCCGACATTGTGGCCTGGCCGGCCACCGGGGTGGCAAGGGCGGCCGTGACCTGGCCGCTGGCGGATTGGCAGCGGCCAGCGCCATCCAGCGCCAGGCTGAGCCCGGCCAGATCGATGCTGCGGATGGGCAGGCCGGGCAGGGCGGCCCCGCTGATCCGGCCGGACAGGCCATCGGCCCCTTGCGCCCCGGCGCTGCGCCAGACCTGGCCCGACAGGCTGCCGGCGACCGCCCATTGCAGCCGGCCTTTCAACAGGGCCAGCGGCTGGGCCGAAAGGCCAAGATTGCCCAGCGTCACCGCGCCGGCCTGGGCATCAACCAGTTCGGCGCGCCACAGGCTGCCGGCAACGGCGCTGGCGGCGAGCGGCGGCGCCGGCAGGGCGAGGCGGGCCGGCAGGAAAGCGACAAGGCCGATGGCAAGCCCGGCGAGAAGCGGCATGACGCGCATCAGCTGGCCTTGCGCACGTTGAGCCGCAGGCGCACCGACTGGTCGCTGTTGCGGCTGGCCTCAAGCTCTTCCACCACTAGCCCGTCGCGTTGTTCCAGCGCGGCGGCCCAGCCGATGGCGAGGCGGCCGTTGATGGCGGCGATTTCGACGATGGCCTGGCCCGGCCCCTGCGCCTCCAGCCGGGCCGGCGTGAGGCCGGCTTCGGCCAGGCGGCGGCCGATCAGATCAAGCACCGGCCCGGCGGGCGGAGCGGGGCGGGCCTGGATGGCGGCGGCCAGCATGCGGGCATGGGCCAGCTGTTGCTGCGCGCTGCGCGCCTCCGCCAGCGCGGCTTCGCGGGCCAGGGCAAGCGGGCGCAGCAGGGCGAGCCAGAACAGCAGCGCGGCCAGCAGAGCGGCGGTGAGGGCGAGCAGCCATTGTTCGCGGCGCGAGCGCTGGCTCCACCAGGGGGAGAGGGCGGCCATCATCGCGTCACCGTCACCGGCGTGTCGCTGCCATCGGCGGTGGCGCGGGTGGCGCCGGCGCTGGCGGCCAGGCCGGCGCTGGTCAGGGCCTGCGCCAGGGCCTGCGCTTCCCCGGCGCCGCCGGCCACGCCGGCGACGAGGCCGGCTGATGGCGTGTAGCGCAAGGACGCCAGCGCCGCGCCTGGGCGGGCGGCGATGGCATCCACCACCGGACCGGCGATGGCGCCAAGCCCGCCATCGGCACCGCGCTGGCGGGCAAGGGCAGTGAGCGCCGCCACCGGATCATCGCTGCCGGCCGGCACCAGGCTGGTGGCGATGGCCTGCGCGTCGGCCGTGGCGGCGCTGGCGGCGCGTTTGGCCTGCACCAGCGCGGCGACATCGCCGGCCAGCCACAGACCGGCCAGCGCGGCGGCGAGCAGGCCGAGACGGCGGGCAAGGCCGGGCGGCGGCTGCCAGCGCGAGATGGGGGCATAATCGCCGGCCAGAAGATTGAGCGGCAGCGGGTCGGGCAGGGTGAAGCTGGCCGGGCTGGTGCCCGCATCGCCGATCAGCATGGCGGCCAGATCGGCTTCGACGGCAAAGCCCATGCTGGCACTGCGTGCGACCACCCGGCCGCCCGCCTGCCGCACGGCAAATCCGGCGGCGGGCGCGGGCAGCAGCAGCGGTTCGGGCACCAGGGCGGCGGGCGACAGGCCGGTACCGGCCAGCTCGGCCAGCCAGCCGGCCATGGCGCTGCGGGCGGTGACGGCGACGGCGCGCGGCCCGCTGCCGGGGGCGACGACGATATGGGGATCGGCTTCGGCCAGCGCCTCGCCCAGCATCAGCCGGGCGGCGGCAGCAGCTTGTGCCGGGGCGAGTTCGGGCAGATCGAGCCAGTGCAGCGCCACCGCTTCGCCCGGCACGGCAACGACCAGCGGCGCGGCGGCATCGGCCGGCGGCAGGCCATCACCGCTGGCGATCAGCCGGCCATTGTCGAGCCGCTGCCAGTGCGGCGACGGGGCAAGGAAGAGGAGGATCATGTGTCTGGCCCCCAGCGGCGCACCAGCAGCCGGGCTGGCCTGGTGCCGGCATCGAACAGCCCGCTGGCCTCCAGTGGCAGGCCGGGGGTGGCGGTTGCAAGCGAGAAGCGCACAAAACGGTCTTTCACGTCGATCTGGCGCAGCACATCGGCGGGCAGTTGGCGGCCGGCCAGCAGCGGCTGGGTCCAGAACTGATCGGGGCTGGTCCAGCCTGTGGCCGGGCGGGCGGCGATGGCATCGCGGGCGGTGGCGATGGGCAGATTGGCGATGGCGGCCAGCACCGGGGCATCGCCGGGCGTCAGGCTGTTGATGTTGAGCCGCGACAGCTCGGTTTCGGGCAGGGCGCACAGATGGGGGGCGGCGCGGGCGTGGATTTCGGGGGTGACCCCGGCGATGGCACGCCACTCGCTCACCTCGGCCAGCAGTGTCGAGGCCGTGCGATAGGGGGTGGCGGCGCGGGCATAGGCGGCATCCTCGGCGCCGCCGTTGCCGGGCTGTTGATCCATGTCGATCCAGTCGGCGGTGGCGCTGGCGATGCGGGCGGCCTCATCGGCCGGAACCTCGAGCAGGGTGAGCAGGCGGGCCAATTGTTCGACACCCAGCGGCCGTGTGGCGGTGCGGCCGGGCGGACCGCTGGCGGTGCTGTTGAGGTTGAGGCAATTGCCGCCGGGTGCCAGCTGCACCCGTGCGCTGCCGGCCGGCGTGTCGAGCCGGAACGGGCCGGCGGGCAGGCGGGGGAGGGGCAGGCGGGCGGCGATCATCGGCTCCGCCGCCAGCGCGGCGCTGCGCGCGGCATCGATGGCGGCGCGGCTGGCATCGAGATGGCGGGCGAGGCGCAGCCGGTCGAACAGGCTGGTCGACAGCGCGGCCATGATCCCGACCAGCACGAGGACGTTGATGAGGGCGGCGCCCTTTTCATCTTGTTTCATCGCGCCCCGCCCGGCCCGACCGGCAGCAGGAAGCGGATCTGGCCGATCGCCGGACCGCTGGCGGTGATTTCGATGGCGCGCGGCAGGGCGGAGGGTTCCGGGCGCGCCCAGCCGGATTGCCAGCCGGTGCCATCGTGGATGCGGATGGTCGCGTTGGTCACACCGTTCAGCAGGATGGCAGCGTCGCCGGGCGCTGTGCCATCGAGCATTGGCGCGGCGCGGCGGACGAGGGCGCCGTTTTCCACGGCCCAGCTGACACGCTGCAGCGAGGCGCGCGGGGACTGCGCCGGATTGGCCCAGCCGCGCCGCACCAGTGTGAACAGCGCGCAATCATTGGCGCTGAAGGCGGGGTGCGGCTGCCCCTGTTCGTCGCGCCAGGGCCGGGGCGCGGCCTGGGCGGCATCGGCGGTGAGCAGGCTGTGGGTGCGGGCGAGCGCGCCGGCGGCATCAGCGAGCCGGGTCGCCTGGGCGCTGGCATCGACACTGCCGGCCAGCAGCGCGGTGCCGGCGCTGGCCATCAGGCCGAAGATGGCGAGGCCGACGAGCAGTTCAATGAGGGTGAAGCCGTTTGAGACGGGTTGTGCTTGCGGCGCATTGCTGTGGCTGGTCCTCATCGCGGGCTCCACAGCAGTTGGTCGCTGGCGATGGTCTGGCCGCTGTCGCCTTCGACGCGCACGGCGATGCGGATGGTGCCGGGATCGGGGCCGGGGCTGGTCTGGCGCACCCAGGCCCAGTCGCGCGGGCCGGCGCGCTCGCGGCCCTGGGCCGGGGCGGGCGGGGTGGGCGATGCCCAGGCCTCCAGCGCCTGGTTGCGGGCGACGATGGCGGCAAGGCCGCGTTCGGAGACGGTGGTGGCGCTGGCGAGGCTGACGCCCTGCAGACGGATCAGCGCGACGGCGGCGAGTCCGAAGATGGCAAGGGCGACCATGACTTCGATGAGGGAGAAGCCGTTTGGGTGCAGGTGGCACGGGCGTGCCCCCTCCGTCAGCCTGCGGCTGCCACCTCCCCCAGGGGGGGAGGATCTGGTGGGGACGGGTTTGATGATCCTCCCCCCTTGGGGGAGGTGCCCGCAGGGCGGAGGGGGCGCAGTTGTGGCGGCAGGAGGGCGCGGGTGGTGCGGGCG
>NZ_NOXT01000126.1:0-36005 GCF_002251755.1 Sandarakinorhabdus cyanobacteriorum | reverse complement strand
GCCCCCTCCGTCAGCCTGCGGCTGCCACCTCCCCCAGAGGGGGAGGATTGAGGCAGGCACTCACCGCGCATTTATGGCTCCGGCGGCGGTGATGGTGACGGTGGCGCTGGCTTCGCCCGACCGGATGGCGAGGCGGGCCGGGCTGGCGAGGCCGGTGGGATCGAACAGGATCGGCCCGGCCGGCTCGCTGATCAGGCTCTGGCCGGCGGGCAGGCGCACCGTGGGCAGGTCGCCGGCCTGCCAGCCGGTGGGGCCGGGGGTGAGCAGCACGGTCCGGCCGGTCAGGATCGCGGCATCGCGGGCGGCGCTGGCGTGGGCGGCGAGGCGCAGGGCGGAGCGGCGCGCGTCCTCCCCGGCACCGGGCAGGCTGAGCACGATGGCGGCCGCGGCGATGCCGATGATGGTGATGGCCACCACCAGTTCCACCAGGGTGAAGCCCTGTTCAGAGGTTCCAGGTGCCGATGTCATCTGCGTCGGCGCCGGGGCCGGTCTTGCCATCCGGGCCCATCGACCAGATGTCGAACGGTCCGCTGCGGCCAGGGGCGGCATATTGATAGGGATGGCCCCAGGGGTCTTTCGGCAGGCGGGTGAGATAGCCGCCGGGGCGATAGCGTTCGGGCTGGGCGAGATCGGCCGGTGGGCTTTGCAGCGCGGCGAGGCCCTGCGCCGTGCTGGGCACCGCCATCTGATCGGCACGATAGGCGGTGAGCGCGGTTTCCAGTGCCGCCACATCGGCGCGGGCGCGGGTGACGGCGGCCTTGTCCACATCGGGCAGCACGTTGATGACGACAACGGTGGTGAGGATGCCGATGATGACGATCACCACCATCAGTTCGATGAGCGTGAAGCCGTTCATCCTCCCCCTCTGGGGGAGGTGCCCGCAGGGCGGAGGGGGCTGGCGGTGAGGGCTCTTCATTGGCTGGCCAGGCTTTCGAGTTGCAGGATGGGAAGGAGGATGGAGAGCACGATCACCGCCACCGCGCCGCCCATGACGAGGATGATCGCCGGTTCCAGCAGCGCCAGCGCGGCGCGGGTGGCGGCCTCATGCTCCCGCTCCAAGGCGGCGGCGCCGCTGTCGAGCATCACGTCGAGCCGGCCGGCGCTTTCGCCGCCAGCGGCCATGGCGACGAGCAGCGGCGGCAGGATGGCGGCGCGCTTCATCGCGGCGGTGAGGCTGGCGCCCTCGCTGATGTCGGCGGCCATCTGGCTGACGCGGGCGCGGATTTCATGGTTGCCGATGGTGGGCAGGGTGAGGGCGAGGCCATCGACGATGGGCAGGCGGCTGGCGATCATCATGGCCAGCGTGCGGGCGAGGCGGGCGGATTGCCAGTTGCGGATGAGGCGGCCGGCAACGGGCAGGGTGAGCGCCCAGGCATCAAAGCGGCGACGGGTGGCGGGATCGGCCAGCGCGCGGGCTGCAAGCGCTGCCATGCCGGCAAGCAGAAGCGCCATCAGCCACCACCAGTTGGCAATGACGTGCGACAAGCCGACAACGATGCGGGTGAGCAAGGGGAGGGTCTGGCCGATGTCGGCAAATTGTTCGGCGATGCGCGGCACCACAAAGGCCATCAGCGCGGTGACGGCCAGCGTGGCGACGACACTGAGGGCAGCCGGATAGGCCAGCGCCGCCTGCAGCTTGCCCCTGAGCTCGGCCTCACGCTCAAGGCTTTCGGCGACGCGTTCGAGCAGTTGCGGCAGGGTGCCGGCGCCTTCGCCGGCCGCGACCATGGCGCGATAGAGGGGCGGGAAGCTGGCCGGTTCCAGCGCCAGCGCGTCAGACAGGCGGCGGCCTTCGACCACGGCGGCGTGGACATTGGCGATTATGGCGGCCGTGCCGCCGCCGCCTTCGCTCTGCGCCTGGGTGCGGATGGTGCGCAGCGCCTCTTCGAGCGGGGTGACGGCGGCCAGGGTCGCCAGTTGCCGGGTGAAGACGGCAAGCGCGGCCGGTTTCAGGCGGCGGCGGCCGGCGGGGGCGGGGCTGGCGGCAGCGGGTTCGAGGCGGGTGGGGAACAGCTTGCGGGCGAGGAGATCGGCGCGGGCGGCTTCCCGGCTGGCGGCGCGCGCGGTGCCGCTGCGCGGCTGACCAGCGGCGTCCAGCGCTTCCCACGCCCAATCAGGCATCGCCGCCCCCGATCACCCGCAGCGCCTCGGCCGGGGTGGTGAGGCCTTGCGCGACGGCGGCCGCGGCAATGGCGGTGAGGCCGGGGCTTTCAGCGGCCAGTTCGGCGGCGGTGGCGCCGGCGTTGATGCGCAGCGCCAGCGTGTCGGTCATGCGGATAAGGTCATAGAGGCCGACGCGGCCCTGCCAGCCCGTGTGGTTGCAGGCGGGGCAGCCGGGTGCGTGCCACAACGGGGTGCCGGCGGGCAGGCCCAGGGCGGCGAGGGTGGCGGCATCGCCGGGGCCGGCCACGCGGCAATCGGGGCAGAGCCGGCGCACCAGCCGCTGGGCGACGACGGCGCGCAGCGTGGCGGCGAGCAGGAACGGCTCGATGCCGAAATCGCGCAGCCGGGTGATGGCGCTGGCGGCATCGTTGGTGTGCAGCGAGGACAGCACGAGATGGCCGGTGAGCGCGGCCTGCACGGCGATCTGGGCGGTTTCGGCGTCGCGGATTTCGCCGACCATCACCACATCCGGATCCTGGCGCAGGATGGCGCGCAGGCCGGCGGCGAAGCTGAGGCCCACCTTGGCGTTGACCTGGGTCTGGCCGATGCCATCGACGGCATATTCCACCGGGTCTTCCACGGTCAGGATGTTGCGGCTGCCATCGTTGAGCAATTTCAGGCCGGCATAAAGCGTGGTGGTCTTGCCGCTGCCGGTCGGGCCGGTGACCAGCACCAGGCCGTTGGGGCTGGCCAGCGCGGCGCGGAAGGCCGCATCGATGGCCGGCGGCATGCCCAGCCCGGCAAGGTCAATCCCGGCATTGTCCTTGTCCAGCAGGCGCAGCACGACGCGCTCCCCGCCGCGCGCCGGCAGGGTGGAGACGCGCACATCGAGCCGCTTGGCCGCCAGCGCCAGTTCCATGCGGCCATCCTGGGGCAGGCGGCGTTCGGCAATGTCGAGCCGGGCCATGACTTTGATGCGGCTGACCAGCAGGCTGGCGACGCCGGCGGGCAGGCGGTGCATCTCCTTCAGCTCGCCATCGATGCGCATGCGCACCACCAGCGCGGCTTCGAACGGCTCGATGTGAATGTCGGATGCCTTCAGGCGCGCGGCTTCGGCAATCAGGCCGTTGATCAGGCGGATGGCGGGCGCCTCGTCATCGCTGGCCAGCAGATCTTCTGCCGATGGCAGATCATCGGCAAGGTCCATCAGGCCGTCGGCGGCAACCGCACCGCTGGCATAATGGTTCTGCAGCAGCCGGTCGAAATCGGCGGCGCTGACATCGGTGAGGCGCAGCGGCCGGCCAGCGATGCGGCGCACTTCGGCCAGCGCTTCGGTGCGGCTGCCGGGCCGGCGGGCCACCTCGGCCGTTTCCCCGATGGCGGTGAGGATCAGGCCGGTGGCGCGGGCAAAGCCATAGGGCAGGGTGAGGCTCATTTCGGCGGTTCGGCTGGCGGTGGGGCCTCGGCGGGCGGCGGCGCGCCGGGGATGGGGGCCTTCAGATAATCGCGCACCAGCGCATCAAGGCTGGTGTCGGCCGTGCCTTCGCGGATCGCCTGTTCGGCGCGGACATATTGATAGCGTTCGCCGGTCAGCCTGGCGGCATCATCGGCGCCCTTGATGATGGTGGGGCGGATGAACACCATCAGGTTGGTCTTGGTGCGGTTGCGCGATTTCGACCGGAACAGGTTGCCGAGCAGGGGAATGTCGCCGAGCAGCGGCACCTTCTCGATCGCGCGGCGTTCATTTTCATCAATCAGGCCGCCCAATGCGATGATCTGGCCATCGTCCACGGTGACAGTGGTGGAAATCTCGCGCTTGTTGAAGATGAGATCGGGGACATTTTGGGTGACGACCGCCTGGGCGATGCTGCTCACCTCTTGCCGCAGCGACAGCTTGATGGTGCCGCCGGCGTTGATCTGCGGGCGCACATCCAGCTGGATGCCGATGTCCTGCCGCTGCACGGTGCGGAAGGCATTGTCGAAATTGTTGCTCAGGGCCTGGCCAGTGGCGATGGGCACATTCTGGCCGACCAGGATGCGGGCCTGGGCATTGTCGAGCGTGACGACCGAGGGTGTGGAGAGCACGTTCGACGCGGTGTCGGCCTTCACCGCGTTGACGACAAAGCCGAACACCGCGTTGGAACCCAGATTGCCGCCAAAGCCGAACTGGCCGCCATTGGCATTCAACAGGCTGTTCACCGCGGCGTTGCGCAGCTGCACCGTGGTCGCATTGTCTTGCCCATAGCGGTTTTCGGCGACGATGGCGCCGGCGACGGCGAGCAGATTGGGCGCGGCATTGCTGTAGTTGGTGACAGAGAAGGGGATGTTGCTGTTGCCGGTGCCGCTGAGCAGGAACTGCACGCCCAGCCGCTGGGCGGCGACGTCGCTGATCTCCACGATCACCGCTTCGACCAGCACCTGCTCGCGCCGCACATCGAGTTGCCGGACGACCTCGCCCAGCCGGCGCTGCACATCGGCAGGCGCGGCGATGACGATGGCATTGGCGCCTTCATAGCGGGCGATCACCGCCTGGCCGCGGCCGATGCTGGCACCGGGCACGAAGCCGGAGGTGCCGAGCGCGCCCTGCGGCGCGGCGGGCAGCGGCTGGGCCGCGGTGGCCTGGCCCTGGGCCGGCTGGCCGGCATTGGCGTTGCCGAAGGCGCTTTGGGTGGGCTGGGTGAGCGGCGCGGCCTGGGATGCGGGGCTGACCGGCTGGCCGACGAGCTGCTGCAGCACCGGCACCAGCTTCTCGGCGTCAGCATGGTTCAGGAAAATCACCCGCACATCGCTGCCGGCGGCGGCGGCCTGATCGAGATCGGCGATGGTGCGGGCGAGCTTGGTGAGCGTGGCGGGATCGCCGCGCAAGACCAGGGAATTGCTGGCATCGACCGGCGCCAACTGCCAGCCACGCCCTTCGGCGGCACCCTGCGCCACCTGCGAGAGGCTGGTGGCAATCTCGCGGGCGCCGGCATGTTTCAGCGCGACGACGCGCACGGCGGCCCGGTCCTGATCGAGCTGGCGGGCGAGTTGGGTGACGCGGGCGACATTGTCGGCAAAATCCGCCACGATCACGGCGTTGCCGCTGCGGTTGGCCGTCACCTGGCCTTCGCGGGACACCAGCGGGCGCAGCGATTCGAGTGCCGAGGCGGCATCAATGTAATTGAGCGGCACCACCCGGGTTTCGAAGCGGTCGCGACCCTGGCCGGCCGATGGCTGGGTGGCGGCACCATCCAACGGGGCGACACGGAAAGCCCCGCCGGCGGCCGGGGTGACGACCAGGCCATTGGCGCGCAGGGTGGACAGGAACAGCTCGAAATAGCCCGCCTGATCCAGCGGCCGGTCAGACACCACGGTCACCTTGCCCTGAACGCGCGGATCGATGATGAAGCTGCGCCCGGTGGCCCGCGCCACATCCTGGATGAAGGCGCGCACATCGGCATCGCGCAGATTGACCGTGGTCTGGGCCAGCAGAGGCCCAGCCAGCAGGGCTGCTGCCATCACCAGGGTCTGCCACCGCCGCTTCATTTGCCGTCCCCGCCGGGCGCCGGCCCGGATTGATCGATGTAAAGTGTCTCGCGCGCGCCGCCGCGATCCAGCGTCACGCTGTCAAACGCCACGGCCACCAGCCGCACGCCGGGCATGATTTCATCGCCGCTGCCAAAGCTCTGCTGTTGGCCATCGGGGGTGGCGATGATCGCCGAACCGCGCCCCGATGCGGCATCGACGCGGGTACCGACCAGGGTGAGATCAAGGCTGGACACGGCATCGGCCGGCGTCGCGGCTTGCGGGAAGAAGGGATCAACCGCGACGCCGGCCAACGCGGCGGCGGCCGGTGCCTGCACCGCGCCCAACGGCCCGGCCGGGTTGATGGCCAGCCAGATGGCGCGCGCCAGCAGCAGGCCAGCCAGCGCCCAGCCAAGCGCCTCGCCCGCCCGCATCAGGCGGGCCGGCCGTTGCGGCGGCGAATTGCTGTTGCGGATCAGCGGCTGGTCCCCCCGACAATGCAGTTCCGTCGGCAGCAAGCCTAATCGGATTCGGCAATTGTTACAGCCCCTATCGGGGGCATGTGACGGTTGGATTACAGTGCGATGATCACGGCACCGGTTCAGCGCGGCGGGTTCAGCAGGTTGTGGCGGCGCAGGATGGCCTGCAGCTGATCGTGCGGCAGGGCTGATATCGTCCACCAGTCGGCGCCGGTCATGGTGCGGGCGGCCACCATGGCGTTGACCACGGCTTCCTCCACCCCCTGCACCGTGGCGGCAAACAGCGGGTTCAGCCCGCCCCCGGGCAGGCGGCGCAGCGTGGCCGGGGCGCTGCCGGCCTGCCAATTGCCATCATCGGCGCCGGGATTGGCCGTGGAAAAGGCGATGAAAATGTCCCCCGAACCATCCGCCTCGATCGCGCCCAGCCGGCCCAGGCCCACGCTGCCGCGCCGGGCCAGGCGCTTCAGCTGTTCGGCGGTCAACGGGGCATCGGTGGCGATGACGATGATGATCGAACCGCGATGTTCGGCGGCCGGCGGATCGGCCAGCGCCAGCCTGGCCGGATCGCACAGGCTGGCCTTGTCGCCCCACAGGCTTTGTTGCTGCGGCAACAGCCGGGCAACACAGGGGCCCTGCAGCTGCATTTCGCGCGCCACCGGCACGCCGGCAATGCGCAGGCCCAGCGCCGAGCCATAATTGCATTGCACCAGCACACCGACGGTATAGCCGCCTTCGGCTGCCGACAGTCGCCGCGACGCGGTGCCGGTGCCGCCCTTGAAGCCGTTGCACACCATGCCGGTGCCGCCGCCAACATTGCCTTCGGCGATGGCGCCGCCGTGGGCGCTGTCCAGCGCGTCCAGCGTGTCCTGCACGGTCACATGCTGGCCGGCCATGTCGTTCAGCGGCAGATCGGCGGTTTCGGCGACCAGCGGATACCAGAAGCCGCCGGGGCGATGATCGGACAACCATTTGAAGGCGGCATCGCGCACCACGCCCACGCTGCCGGTGCCGGTGATCAGGATCGGTGTTTCCAGCACGCCGCCTTCATCCACCCAATGCGTGCCGGTCATGTCGCCATTGCCGTTGCCGGCGAAATAGCCGGCGAACACGCCGCGCGCATCACCACGCCCACGCGGGAAGATGGCGGTGACACCGGTGCGCACCGGGCCCTTCCCGCGAACAACCGCGCCTTCGCCGGCAATCAGCGTCTTGTAGCCGACCTCGACGCCGGCGACATCGGTGATGGCGTTGAGCGGCCCCGGCGTGCCATCGAACGGCACGCCCAGATCGCGGGCGCGCGGGGCGGCGGTGGCGCTGCTTGCGAGGAAAAGCGCTGCCAGAATCAGATGTTTCACGCTGTGTCCCCCCGGTGATGGCCAAGGCTAGCCGGCCTGCCGGGCGGGTGCAAATTTGACTTTCCGGCCGGATGCGTCCATTGGCGGCGCACATCGCTGGGCGCGTGATCGGAGCAGATGGCTCCAGGCCCCACCCCCCAATCTTGCTTCCCATATCACGCGGGTTGCTGGTCAACCCCCCATGCTCCGTTGGCAATCCTGCCGGCGGGGCCGAACTGATATTGGAACATAAATGAACTTCTCTGATCTGGCGCTGGCCGAACCGATCGCGCGCGCCCTCAATGAAAAGGGCTATGCCGCCCCCAGCCCGATCCAGGCGGCGGCCATTCCGCCGGCGCTGGCCGGGCATGATGTGCTGGGCCTGGCGCAGACCGGCACCGGCAAGACGGCGGCCTTTGCCCTGCCGATGCTGCACCGGCTGGCGGCCGATCCCAAGCATCGCATCAAGATGAACACCCGCGCCCTGGTGCTGGCGCCGACGCGGGAGCTGGCCAGCCAGATTGCCGCCAGTTTCCAGGCCTATGGCAAATATATGCGGCTTTCCGTGGCGGTGGTGTTCGGCGGCGTGCCGATCGGCCGGCAGGAACGCGCGCTGGCGCCGGGAGTGGACGTGCTGGTGGCAACGCCGGGCCGGCTGCTCGATCTCGTCATGAAGGGCGCCTGCGACCTGGGTCGCGTGGAGATGCTGGTGCTCGATGAATGCGACCAGATGCTTGATCTGGGCTTCATCCATGATCTGAAGCGCATCACCGGCCTGCTGCCCAAGCAGCGCCAGTCGATGCTGTTTTCCGCCACCCTGGCGCCGGCCATCGAACAGCTGGCCGAACGCTATCTGAAATCGCCGGTGAAGGTGGCGGTGCAGCCAGCGGCGACCACGGTGGAAAAGGTGGTGCAATCGGTGGTGCATGTGAGCCAGCCGGAAAAACTGGCGCTGCTGGCGCATCTGCTTGACCAGCCCGAGGTGGCGAGCAGCATCGTCTTCACCCGCACCAAGCATGGTGCCGACCGGGTGGTGCGCCAGCTCGCCGCGCATGGCCTGGTGGCCGAAGCCATCCATGGCAACCGCAGCCAGCCGCAGCGCACCCGCGCGCTCGATGGCTTCCGCGCCGGCACGTTGAAGATCCTGGTGGCGACCGACATTGCGGCCCGCGGCCTCGACATTCCGGCGGTGAGCCATGTCTTCAATTTCGAGCTGCCCAACGTGCCGGAACAATATGTGCACCGCATCGGCCGCACCGCGCGCGCCGGCCGGGCCGGCGTGGCGATCGCGCTGTGTGCGCCGGATGAGCGGCCTTATCTGAAGGATATTGAAAAGACCATCCGCATGGCGCTGACCCAGGCGCCGCTGCCGGCCAATTTCCGCGATCTGGTGGGCAAGACGGCCAAGCTGATCAAGTCCAACCCGGTTGCGGCCGAGCCGCCGCGCGAAGAGCGGGATTTCGCCCGCAGCCGCAATGGTGGCCGGCCGGGCCGCGATCCGCGCGCCGTGGTGCATGCCGAAGGCCGGCGTGACGGTGCCCCCCGCCGCGAAGGCCCGCGCGAAGAGCGGCGCGAATTCAGCCGCGACGGGCAGCCGCGCCGCGACGGCCAGCCGCGTCGTGATGGCGGGCAGCCACGCCCGGCCGGTGGCTGGCCGCAGGGGCGGCCCGGCGGCGGCTTTGCCGGCCGGCGCGAAGGCCAGCGGCGCTCCCCTGCGGGGCGGTGAGGGCCCTTCGGAACCGTCGTACCCGCGTCATGCTGAACTTGTTTCAGCATCCATGGGAACAGCGCCCCGCAAGATGCGCTTGTGAAGTCATTCGCGCCATGGATGCTGAAACAAGTTCAGCATGACATGTGTCTTGAAATGAAAACCCCCGCCGGATCGCTCCGGCGGGGGTTTTCATGTTCAGATCAATTCGTTCAGGCCACGGTGGCCTTGACGATATGGCCCGGCTCGCGCGGCGGCTCGCCCTCGGGCAGCGCGTCGACATGCTCCATGCCCGAGATCACTTCGCCCCACACCGTGTACTGGCGATCAAGTAAGCGGGCATCATCAAAGCAGATGAAGAACTGGCTGTTGGCGCTGTGCGGATAGGAGGTGCGGGCCATTGAGCAGACGCCGCGCACGTGCGGCACGTCGTTGAATTCGGCGCGCAGGTCGGGCAGGTCGCTGCCGCCGGTGCCGGTGCCCTTGGGGCAGCCGCCCTGGGCCATGAAGCCGGGGATGACGCGGTGGAACTTGATGCCGTCATAGAAACCCTGGGCGGCGAGCGTGGTGATCCGCTCGACATGGCCGGGGGCAACATCGGGGCGCAGCTTGATGACGACATCGCCGCCGCTGCTGAGGGTGAGGGTGAGGGTTTCGGCCATGAACGGTCTCCGTTGGGGGGTGTGGCACTGCCCTAGCCGCGAAGCGCGAAGCCCTCAAGCCGTTCCCGCAGGGGCGGCGGGATCGGCGCCGCCCCGGTGGCAGGGTCGCGGTGGACGAGCACGCTGTCGCACAGGGCGATGCAGCTGCCCTCCTGAAAGGCCGCCATGGCGACGGTGAAGCTGCTGCTGCCGATGCGGGCGATGGCATAGCCGATGGTGACGGGGCGGGATAATTGCCCTCGGCCAGATAATCGATGGCGACATGGGCGACGACGAAGCTGGAACGCCGCTCGCCGGGTGCCGGGTTCACCGGGCCGGCCCGGTTGAAGCGCACGCGGGTTTCCTCGAACAGGCGGGCGAAGGCCACGTTGTTGAGATGGCCGTTCACATCCATATCGGCAAAGCGGGTTTCGAGGGTGAGGCTGGCGGGATAGGCCTCAGACACACGCCGCCGTGGATCGGCCTTCATCGCATCCGGTACCGGATCGGCATGGCCTTCAGTCCCGAAACGAAGTTGGCCACCGACAATTTGGGTTCGCCGGCCAGTTCGATTTCGTCCAGCCTTGGCAGCAGCTCGGCGAACAGGGCGCGGATTTCCATGCGGGCCAGATGCAGGCCGAGGCACTGGTGGACGCCGTTGCCAAAGGCGGTCTGCGGGTTGTTGGGGCGGTCCACCCGGAAGCGGAACGGCTCTTCGAACACCGCCTCGTCGCGGTTGCCCGACCAGTAGAAGAGCGCCACGCCGTCGCCCTTGCGGATGGTCTTGCCGCCAACAACAGTGTCTTCGGTGCAGGTGCGCATGAAATGCTTCACCGGGGTGGCCCAGCGGATCATTTCTTCGACCGCGCCCGGGATCAGCGACGGATCGGCCTTCAGCTTGGCCAGTTCGGCCGGATTCTGGATCAGCGCCAGCAGGCCGCCAGAGGCCGTGCTGCTGGTGGTGTCGTGCCCGGCGGTGACGGCGATGGCGTAATAGCTGATGGCTTCCAGGAGGCCGATGGGCTCGCCATCCACGGTCCCTTGCGCGATCACGGTGGCGAGATCGTCGCGCGGACTGGCCCGGCGGTCGGCCAGCACCTCGCCGAAATATTGGAAGAATTGCTGAACGAGGGCGAAGATATCCACCTGCGGGTTGCCGGTGCCTTCGGTGGCGCCGCTCAATCCCTGCGTGATGATGCGGCTGCGCGCCACCACGTCGGGATCCTGCGGGCCAAAGATTTCCTGAGTCATCTGCAGCATGCGGTTTTCATCCGCCGCCGGCAGGCCCAGGATCATCATGATGACCCGCAAGGGGTACCAGAGCGCGACTTCGTTGACGAAATCGCATTGGCCGCCCAGCGCCGCCATCCGGTCGACATGGGCTTTGGCGATGGCGGCGATCTGCGGCTCCAGCTTCTTCAAATTCTGCGGCATGAACCAGGTGTGGGTGATGCGCCGCAGCTTCATGTGGATGGGATCATCCAGATCAACCAGCGTGCGGAACAAATGGCTGTCGCCGGTGGTCTGCTTCACCCACTCCTCGGCCTCGATCGGGGAGATATAGGTGCGCTCGCGGTTGATGAAGCGATCATTGGCCTTGGAAATCGCCACGATGTCGGCATGGCGGGTGATCGACCAGAACGGGCGAAAGCCCGTAGGCTCGGTCCAGTGCACCGGGTCTTCCCGGCGCAGCCGTGTGTAGGCGTCGTGGATGCTTTCATCGGCATAGGCGGCCGGGTTGACCAGGCTGTTGTCCAGCGTGTCGCTGTTGAAGCCGGGGAAGGGCATAGCGGTCATTGTTGGCGTCCTCTGGCTTGCACGGCGCCGCGCGCGGCTTCGACTTCGGCGGCGGAGACCTGGGCATTGGCGGCGGTGGAGCGGGTCGCCTCAAGCGCCATCGCCTGGCCGAAGGGCAGATCATAGCCATCGTTGATCAGCCGCTTGTAGGCCCGGGCAAAGCCGGGGGCGATGCCGGCCATGTCGTGCGCCAGCGCCACGGCGGCAGCGACCAGTTGATCGGCCGGCACGACACGGTTCAACAGGCCCCAGCGTTCTGCCGTGGCGGCATCGAGGAAATTGCCCGACAGCGAGAGTTCGCGGGCGCGATAGGGCCCGATCAGGCGGGAGAGTTTCTGGCTGAGGCCCCAGCCCGGCATGATGCCCACGCGCGCATGGGTGTCGGCAAAGCGGGCATTCTCGCTGCCGATCAGCACGTCGCAGGCCAGCGCCACTTCAAAGCCGCCGGTGATGGCGACGCCGCTGATGGCGCCGATCACCGGCTTGCCGGTCTGTTCGATGGCTTTGACCGGATTGTCATCCGGCCCCTCGGCATTGGCGGCGCCGAGACCCTGTTGGCCCAGTTCCTTGAGGTCCAGGCCGGCGGTGAAGGCGCGGGTGCCGGCGCCGGTCAACACGATGGCGCGCACATCGTCGTCGGCCTCCAGATCGCGGAACACGGCGGCGAGCGCGCGGCGCAGGGCCTGGTTCAGCGCGTTCATCGCCTGCGGCCGGTTCAGCGTGACGATGGCCACCGGGCCATCGCGCGTCACCTGCACGACATCATCGCTCATCGGCTCGTCCTCCCCCTTTGGCGGCCCTGTTTAGCGGCCCGGCATGCCGCTGCCGACTGCAATTGGCGATAGGGGAGATTACTTGGCTCTGCGCAGGATGAGGTAGAAGGCACCGCTGCCGCCATGGCGCGGGTGGGCGGCGCGCACGCTGGCTACGGCGGCGCGCATGTCGGGCCGGTCGAGCCAGTGCATCAGTTCGGCGCGGATGCGCGCCGGCCGGTCAGGCCGGCCCTTGCCGGTGATGACCAGGATGACCCGGGCGCCGTCGCCGGCATGGATGGCGGCGGCCAGCCTTGCATGGGCATCGGCCAGCGTGTGGCCGTGCAGATCGATGATGCGATCGGGTGTGAGGCGGCCGCGGCTGATCTGGCGATCCCAGCTGCCATCCAGCGGCGCGCCCAGCGGGTGCGGGCCGGGCCGGGCCGGGGCCGGACGCGGCGGCGGCGCGGGCACAATCTTGACCGGCGGCGGGCTGATGGCGGCCGGGGTGGCCGGTGGTGCTTCGGGTTTTGCCTTACCGGGCAGCGGCTTCACGCTGGCAGCAACGCGCGCCCATAAGGCCCGTTCATGGGCGCTGAGGCGGCGCATCTTGGATCAGCTTCAGGCGCTGGGCTGCGGCGCGGGGGATGAGCAGGGCGAGGGTGGCCGGTGCGGATTGCGCGCCGGCATCGGCGGCCGCCTCGGCGCCGGGGCCGAGGAACAGATCGAGGCGGTTGGCGCCCTTGATGGCGCCGCCGGTATCCTGCGCCACCATCAACTGCACCAGCGGCTGGCCGCTGCGCGACAGGGTGGTTTCCACCAGCAAGGGCGCGCCGAGCGGGATATAGGCCGGATCGGCGGCGACCGAGACGCGCGGGGTGACGGCGACACCCATGGCGCCAACCGGGCCTTCGCCTTTCAGTTCCCGGAAGAAGATCTTGGACGGGTTGGCGTTGAGGATGGCCGGTGCCTCGTCCGGGTGGGCGCGCAGCCAGGCGAGGATTTCGGCCATGCCGGCCTTGCCCTTTTCCAGCTTGCCCTGTTCGATCAGCAGCCGGCCGATGGCGACATAATCGCGCCCGTTCTGGCCATCATAGCCGATGCGGATGATGCGGCCATCGGGCAGGCGCAGCCGGCCGCTGCCCTGGATTTCGAGGAAGAAAGCTTCATAGGCATCAGCCGCCCAGGCGAGTTCAAGGCCGCGGCCGACCAGCGCGCCGGCGGCGATCTGGGCGCGGCTGGCATAGGGCACCAGCCGGTTTCCCTCCACCCGGCCGCGCACCGTTCGGCCCTTCAGGCTGGGGGCGAAATCGCCCAGCGGCACGTCGATCAGATCGGCCGGCCGGCGATAGAGCGGCACTTGATAGCCGGGCTGCTGCGTCAGGCTGGCGGCGATTTCCGGCTCGTAATAGCCGGTGGCAAAGCCCTTGCCCTCGGCCACCGCGACGCCGACGAACTGGCTGTGGAAGAACGCATACTCCTGGCCGGGTGCAGCACTGGCGGCGGCCGTGCAGGCCGCTTGCCAGTCGCCCGGCTGGGTGAGGCCCGACAGATCCTCCCGCCGCAACAGGCCGGGGCAGGATTTGCGGAAGGCGGCCAGCGCAGCCGCCGCGCCGGGCAACGGCCCGACCGGCGGCAAAGGCAGGGCAGCGAGGCTGGCCTGGGCAGCGCGGGTGACCGGCAGTGGTTCGGGCTTTGGCGTGGTTGGCAGGGGTGCCGGGGTTGCCGGGGTGGCAGCGGGCGGAGCAGTGACCGGCCGGTCCTGCCGGCCGGCGCAGGCGGCAAGCAGCAGCAGGCTGGCCAGCGCGAGGCGGTTGCGCATGTTCAGCGGGGTTCAGACGCCGTGATCGGGCGGCAGATCGGCGCTGTCATCCTCATTGTCGGTGGCGATCAGCACCCACGCCGGATCACTGCTGGTGACATGGCGGCTGAATGTCCACACATCCCGGCTTTCGATCTCGCCATCGGCCGTCGCGATGCGGGCGGCAAAACGCACGGTCAATTCCACCATCTGGCCGACCTGTTCGGCGCCCTCGATCATCGCCGATGGCGTGCCGAGGATGCGGTTGGGCAGGCTGGCACCATCACGGGCGGTAACGGCGGCGGCCAGATTGTCGTGCACCTCATCCGATACCAGACCGTGCACGCCCGAAAGATCGCCGGACCAGAAGGCCGACAGGATCATGCCATAGGCAGCGTTGGCGCCGCTGAGGAAGCGATCGGGGGCAAAGCCCGGATCGGCATCGGCAATGGCTTCCAGCGCCGGCAATAGGTTGATGTCCGTGCCGGGCGGCAGCACCAGCTGGCGGCGCGGGCCGCGGTTTTCGGTGCGGCGCGGCGGCGCGGTGACCTCGGCCGAGGGGCGGAAGCTGTCGCCAATCTGCTGCGGGCGCTCTTCCCCGGTGCGCTTGCCCAGCACGGAGACCAGCCGCAGGCCGATGAAGGCGGCCAGCATCGCCAGCAGCACAATCTCCACCCAGGCGCTTCCGTCAGACATTGCAGATCCTTGCCCATCCGGCCCGCCCGAAGCGAAGCTGATGGAAAATGACAAACACCGGCGGGCGGCACCATAAGCAAATCGCCCGAAGACAAGACGCCCTTGCACCATACCGCTGTGACAAGACAAGCCGGGAATCACCCGGCCATGGCACTGCCACATGAACACAATCGGCCTTTGCCGCCGGCTTTGCAAGGCTGTGCGGCAATTCAGGCGGGATTGGCGGCAATTGCGGCGGCCAGTTCCCGCACCAGTTTGGCGGCCACGGTGGCGGTGATGCCCGTGGGATCGCGATCGGGATTGAGTTCAACCACGTCGCCACCAACGATCGGCACGTCGAGATCAAGCAGGATATTGACGATCTGGCGCACGCTCAGCCCGCCTGGCTCATGGTGGGAGACGCCGGGGGCAAAGGCCGGATCAAGCGCGTCGATATCGATGGAAACATAGAGCGGCCGGTCAAGGCGCGGCCGCCAATCGTCGCGCAGATGCCGCGCTTCGATGATCTCCACGCCAAAGCGTTCCGCCTGGGCGCGGCAATGGCGATTGAGGGTGCGGATGCCCACCTGCACCAGCCGCCGGGCATGCCCGCCCTCCATGATGCGCGCGAAGGGCGAGGCGTGGGAGCGGCGGTTGCCATCCAGTTCGTCGTAAAGATCGGGGTGAGCATCGAAATGCAGTATGTCGAAGGCACCGTGGCGGCGGGCCAGGGTTTCGACGACCGGAAAGCTGATGGCATGATCGCCGCCCAGCGCGACCAGCGGCCCGGGGCAGGCAGCGATGACAGCGCGGATGCGGTCATCATCGCCGGCATCTTCGGCAATGGCGATGTCGCCGCGATCAACCAGGTGGAAATCCAGCCCGATTTCGCTGCCCCGTTCGGTGGCGGCATTGCCGTGCGGGCTGGCAAGGGCGGCGCGGATGGCGGCGGGCGCCCGCGCCGGGCCGCGCAGGAAGCTGCTGTGCTGATCGGTGGGGATGCCGATCATGGAGATGGTTGGGATCATGCGAATGTTTTGCTTCAAGTGCCGAGCCGCTGCCAGAGCACGGGGGCCAAAGTCCGGCCGTGCGCTGGCGGCCGACAGATCTGGTGCGGGCGGCGGGACTCGAACCCGCACTTCCGTGGGAAAGCGGATTTTAAGTCCGCTGCGTCTACCGGTTCCGCCACGCCCGCCGATGGTGCCCCCTGGGCTCCGGCGTGGCTCCGGCGCCCGATCAGGCGTTCAGCTTCTCGCGTAATTCCTTGCCCGGCTTGAAATAGGGCACGCGCTTGGCATCCACCTCCACCGCGGTGCCGGTGCGCGGGTTGCGGCCGGTGCGCGCTTCGCGGGCGCGGGTGGAAAAGGCGCCAAAGCCGCGCAGCTCGACGCGGCGGCCTTCGGCCAAGGCGTCGGCGATCTCGTCAAAGATAGTGGTGACGATGGCTTCGACGTCGCGCACGGTGAGGTGCGGATTCTGTTCGGCGACAATGGCAACCAGTTCAGACCTGATCATTTCGTACACACCCCCCGCTGGGCAGGACATTTTGGATCGAGGCTCAAGCCCTCTGATCTATGTGGATATTCCATTGAGTCGGGGCAGGCGGTCAAGGCGTGGCCGGGAAAAAAACTGCAACCGGTGTGTCACAATGTGCGTAACTCGGCGTTTTTGGCCGCCGCACAACGAAAAACGCCCCGGCAGCCTGGCTGCCGGGGCGTGATTTCAACCGATCGGGCGGGATCAGTTCTTGTCGGCTTCCTCGCGCGCCTTGTTGAAGGCGGCGCCCAGGATGTTGCCGAGCGTGGCGCCCGAATCCGAGGTGCCATATTGCGCCACGGCTTCCTTTTCCTCGCTGATCTGCAGCGCCTTGATCGACAGCATCGGCTTGCGGCCCTTTTCAAAGCCGACCACCATGGCGTCGACCTTCTGGCCGGGCTGGAAGCGTTCGGCCTTCTGTTCGTCACGGTCGCGCGAGAGATCGCCGCGCTTGATGTAGACGACCGGGCCGTCTTCACCGATCTGCACGTCGAGGCCGCCATCGCGGGCCGCCACAACGGTGGCCGTCACGATGTCGTTCTTCTTCCAGTCACCGCCGCTGGTGTTGCGGGTGCCCACGGCCGGGCCGCCAGCTTCATCCAGCTGCTTGATGCCCAGGCTGATGCGCTCCTTCTCGATGTCCACTTCCAGCACGCGGGCCGAGACGCGCTCGCCCTTGTGGTGGCGCGACAAGGCGGTTTCGCCGGTCATGCCCCAGGCGATGTCGCTCATGTGCACCATGCCGTCGACTTCGCCATCCAGGCCGATGAACAGGCCGAATTCGGTGGCGTTCTTGACTTCGCCTTCGACGACCGACCCGACCGGGTGGTTTTCCGCGAAAACCTCCCAGGGATTCCGCTGGGCCTGCTTGAGGCCAAGGCTGATGCGGCGCTTGTCCTCGTCCACCTCGAGGACCATGACTTCCACTTCCTGGCTGGTCGAAACGATCTTGCCCGGGTGGACGTTCTTCTTGACCCACGACATTTCCGAAACATGCACCAGGCCTTCGATGCCCGGCTGCAGTTCGACGAAGGCGCCATATTCGGTGATGTTGGTGACGCGGCCCGAATGCTTGGTGCCCACGGCATAATTGGCGGCAGCCGTGGTCCAGGGATCGGCTTCCAGCTGCTTCATGCCCAGGCTGATGCGCTGGGTGTCGCGGTTGATGCGCACGATCTGCACGCGCAGCACGTCGCCGATGTTCAGCACTTCCGACGGGTGGTTGACGCGCTTGTAGCTCATGTCGGTGACATGCAGCAGGCCGTCGATGCCGCCCAGATCCACGAAGGCGCCATAATCGGTGATGTTCTTGACGGTGCCATCGACGATCTGGCCTTCGGCGAGGCTGGAGATCAGGCCCGAGCGGGCTTCGGCGCGCGATTCTTCGAGGATCGAGCGGCGCGAGACCACGATGTTGCCGCGCTTGCGGTCCATCTTCAGGATCTGGAAGGGCTGCGGCAGGTTCATCAGCGGGGTGACATCGCGCACCGGGCGGATATCGACCTGGCTGCCGGGCAGGAAGGCGACAGCGCCGCCCAGATCAACAGTGAAGCCGCCCTTGACGCGGCCGAAGATCACGCCGTCCACGCGCTCACCAGCGGCAAACTTGTGCTCCAGCGCATCCCAGCTGGCTTCGCGGCGGGCGCGGTCGCGGCTCAGCATCGCTTCGCCCTGGGCGTTTTCAACGCGATCCACGAACACTTCGACTTCGGAGCCGACCACCAGATCCACCTTGCCGGTGAGATCGGCGAACTCGCGCAGCGGCACGCGGCCTTCGCTCTTCAGGCCGACATCGATGACGGCAAATTCATTCTCGAGACGGGTGACGACACCGCGCACAACGCGGCCTTCAAAACCCTGATCCTTGCCAATGGTGGCATCAAGCAGCGCGGCGAAATCATCGCGCGTCGGCTGGGCAGACGTGGCCATATCTTCAATCAAACCTTCAACTGGGGCCGGCACGGGACTGTTCCCGCGAAACCCCTCGGCAAGGCACCATTGCCCGCCGTTCATCGCCGTCGCGGTGGCACCATGCCAGCCGCTCTCAAGCAGAACCGGCAAAAAACAAAACGCCCGGGCAGGACCATGCCTGCCGGGCAACCTTTGCCAGTTACCGGCGTCGCGCTGAAATCGCCTTTTCCACAAGGTCGATCGCGGCTGCGACGGCCGCGGCTATACCCAGATCGCTGGTATCAAGCAAGGCGGCATCGGCGGCCTGCACCAGCGGCGCGGCGGAGCGGCCGGAATCGCGGGCGTCGCGGGCGTGGATATCGGCCAGCACATCTTCCAGCGTCTGGCTGCCGCCCTTTCCGGCCAGTTCGGCATGGCGGCGGGCGGCGCGCACGTGCGGCGCGGCCGTGACAAACAGCTTGGCCGGGGCATCGGGTGCAATCACCGTGCCGATGTCGCGCCCGTCCAGCACCGCGCCGCCAGGTTGCGCGGCGAAGGCGCGCTGGGTTTCAAACAGCGCCGCGCGCACCGCAGGGTGGCTGGAGACGATCGAGGCATAATCGCTGTTGAGGCTGCTCATCAGGTCGGGATCATCCAGCAGCGCCGGGTCCAGCCGCCGTGCCGCATCGGCGGCCGCATCGGCATCATAGGGATCATGCCCGGCCAGCCGCACCGCCAGCCCGCAGGCGCGATACAATTTGCCGGTGTCCATGAACGGCAGGCCATAATGGCGGGCCAGCGCCTTGGCGATGGTGCCCTTGCCCGAGGCTGCGGGGCCGTCAACGGCGATCACGAGGGGGAAATTGCTGGTCACGGCAGCGGCGTTAGCGGGCGGTCGGGGCGCCGGCAAGGGGCGCGGTTGACGGTGCCGGCCCGCCAGACCTAGGCTGGGCGCCAACAGGGGAGATTGGCATGGAACGGCGGACATTCCTGAAGGCGGCGGGGCTGGCGGCGGCCGCGGCCCCGGTGGCGGCACAAACGCTGGATTGGCAGCAGGGCGCGGCACCGGCCGATGTGGTGGTGATCGGCGCCGGCGCCTTTGGCGGCTGGACGGCCCTGCGCCTGCGCGAAATGGGCCACACGGTCACGCTGGTGGATGCCTATGGGCCGGGCAATGCCCGCGCCACCTCGGGCGGTGAAACAAGGCAGATCCGGGTGGGCTATGGCGATCGCGAGGTCTATTCGCGCTGGGTGCTGCGCGGCATGGAGCTGTGGCGCGAGCGCGAGCGCGAGTTTGGGCGGCCGCTGCTGACCCGGGCCGGCCGCCTGCAGCTGGCACCCGAACTGAACGCCGGCCTGCGCGCCACTCGCGACGTGTTCAGCCGGCTGAAGGTCGATCACGAGCAGATGACGGCGGCCGACATCCGCAAGCGCTGGCCGCAGCTGGAACCGGGCGAGAACCAGGTAGGCCTTTATGAGCCCGGCGCGCTGATCGTGCGGGCCCATCGCGCTTGCCTGGCCGTGGCAGAGGCCGCGGCGCGCAAGGGCGTGCAGCTGGTGGCCGGCCGTGCCCAGCCGGGGCCGGCGACGGGCGGTGCAATGGCGGCGCTGCCGCTGCAGGCTGGCGGCTCGTTGAGCGGGGCAGCCTATGTCTTTGCCTGCGGGCCGTGGCTGGGCCGGCTGTTCCCCGATCTTCTGGCCCGCAAGCTTTCCACCCCGCGCCGCGAGGTTTATTTCTTTGGCACGCCGGCCGGCGACGACCGCTTCACGGCGCCCAATCTGCCGGTGTTTTCGGAAGCCAGCCATTACGGCTTTCCCAGCGTGGACGGGAAGGGCGTGAAGATCTGCCCGGTGGGCGGCGACAATCAGGCCGATCCGGACAATGATGACCGCATCATCACGCCATGGGAGCTGCGCCGGTCGCGCGATTATCTGGCCCGGCGCTTTCCGGGGCTGAAGGATCAGCCGGTGGTGGAAGCCCGGGTGTGCCAGCTGGAAAACAGCGTGGACGAGCATTTCATCATCCAGCGTCATCCGGGGTGGGACAATGTCTGGATCGCCGGCGGCGGTTCGGGCCATGGCTTCAAGCACGGGCCGGTGGTGGGCGAATATATTGCCGAACGGGTGCTGGGCAAACCCACCGATCCGGCGCTGGAGGCCCTGTTCCGCATCAAGGACGGCCTGTTCTGACGGCGCATCACGCTTGCCAGCACTGAGGGCGGCCGGCATCATGCGGCTATGGGTCAGTCATCACCAGCCGGTGAGTCGTGCCCGTGCCCCATCCCGAATCAAGGCCCATCCTGTTCATTGCCGGCACCCGGCCCGAGGCCGTGAAGCTGGCACCGCTGGTGCTGGACCTGCAGGCGCGCGGGGTGGCCACCCGGCTGGTGGCGACGGGGCAGCATCCCGACATGTTTGGCGCGGCGCTCGCTGGCTTTGGGCTCAAGGCCGATATCGATCTTGGCCTGACCGCCCCCACGCCGGATGCCCTCGTCGGCAGGCTGGTGCCGGCGCTGGCCGATGTGATCCGGCGCGCGCTGCCGGCCTGGGTGGTGGTGCAGGGCGATACCAGCTCCACCCTGGCGGGCGCATTGGCGGCGCGTTATGCCGGTGCGGCCCTGGCGCATGTGGAAGCCGGCTTGCGCACCGGCTGCGATGATCCCCATCCCGAGGAAATGCACCGCCGGTTGGTGGCGCAAATGGCCACGCTGCATCTTGCGCCCACGGCCGCGGCGGCCAGCGCTTTGCTGGCAGAGGGCGTGCGCGGCGGCGTGCATGTGACGGGCAACAGCGGCATCGATGCCCTGCTGCTGATGGCGGCGCGGCTGCGTCGTGATGCGGCGCTGGCCGATGCGGCGGTGACGCCGTTTGGCCATGTGCCACGCGGCCGGCCGTGGGTGCTGGCCACCATCCATCGTCGGGAAAATCGCGGCCGCCGGCTGGCCGGCGTGCTGGCGGCGCTGGCCGAGCTTTCGGCGGATGCCGAAATCCTGATCCCGGTGCACCCCAGCCCGGCGGTGGCGGGCCCGGTGCGGGCGATGCTGGGCGGGCGCGCCCATGTCCATCTGCTGCCGCCGCTGCCCTATGCCGGTTTCGTGGCGCTGATGCTGCGCTGTGCCCTGGTGCTCACCGATTCGGGCGGGGTGCAGGAAGAGGCGCCGGCGCTGGGCCTGCCCTGCCTGGTGCTGCGCGACGGCACGGAGCGGCCGGAGGGGCTGGCCAGCGGCAATGCCCGGCTGGTGGGGACAGAGCGGGCGGCCATCGTTGCGGCGGTGCGCGGGCTGCTTGGGGATGCCCGGCTGCATGCCGCCATGGCCGTGCCGGCGCTGCCCTATGGCGACGGGCGCGCGGCGGCGGCGATCAATGATCTGCTGTTGCGCCCAACTGCTGCATCATCGGCACAAAGGTCGGGAAGCTGGTCTGGATCGGGCGGGCATCGTCGATCCGCACGGGGCGGCGGGCGTTGAGGCCCAGGACGGCAAAGCACATGGCGATGCGGTGATCCAGCCGGGCGTTGATGGTGGCGCCACCGGGCACCGCATCGCCGCCCTGGCCAGCAACGATCAGGCCATCGGCCAATTCTTCGCAGGCGATGCCGCAGGCCATCAGCCCTTCGGCCATCACGGCGATGCGATCCGATTCCTTCACCCGCAGTTCCTCCAGCCCGTGGCAAACGGTGCGGCCCTGGGCACAGGCGGCGGCGACGAACAGGATGGGATATTCATCAATCATCGATGGCGCACCATCGGGCGGTACCTCGATGCCCATCAAGGCGGAATGGCGGACGTGCAGATCGGCCACCGGTTCGCCGCCGACATCGCGCTGGTTCAACAGGGTGATGTCCCCGCCCATCGCCTGCAGCACGGCGATCAGGCCGGCGCGGGTGGGGTTGATGCCGACATTGCGGATGATGATGTCGCTGCCCGGCACGATCAGCGCGGCAACCATCGGGAAGGCCGCCGACGAGGGATCGCCCGGCACCACGATCGTCTGCGGCTTCAGCTCGGCCTCGCCATGGATGGTGATGATGCGGCCTTCAGGGGCCGTTTCCACCGTCAGCCGCGCGCCAAAGCCGGCCAGCATGCGTTCCGAATGGTCGCGGGTGGGAATGGGCTCGATCACCGTCGTGTCACCCGGCGTGTTGAGCCCGGCCAGCAGGATCGCCGATTTCACCTGTGCCGAGGCGACGGGCAGGGTGTAGCGCAGCGGGATGGCCGGACAGGCGCCGGTGAGGGTGAGCGGCAGGGTCTGGCGGCCCAATCCCTTGATATCTGGTCCCGGCGTCGCGCTGATCGTCGCGCCCATTTGAGCAAGCGGCGTGATCACCCGGCCCATCGGGCGGCTCGAAAGGCTTGCATCGCCCACGAAGGTGGCGGTGATCGGGTGCGAGGCGACGAGGCCCATCAGCAGCCGGGTGGAGGTGCCGCTGTTGCCCATGTCGAGCGCGGTCTGCGGTTGCAGCAGGCCGCCGACGCCGACGCCATGGATGCGCCATTCGCCGGCATCATTGCGGCTGATATCCGCCCCCATCGCCCGCATGGCGGCGGCGGTGGCCAGCACATCCTCCCCTTCCAACAGGCCGGTGACGCGGGTTTCGCCCACCGCCAGCGCGCCCAGCATCAGCGATCGGTGGCTGATCGACTTGTCCCCCGGCACGGTGACATCGCCAGACAAGGGCCGGGTTGTGGTGAGGCAAAGCGGTTGGGGTTGGCCGGGTGCAGCAGACATGATGCGCCGCTTTGACAGGGCTTGCGGCCTGTGGCAATGCGCTCGCCTTTCCCGGACAGGCCCTGCCTGCCCGGCAACCGCCATTGCCGTCTGGCATGTGGCGGGCGTCATTGGCACGGAGTTGATATGGTCAAGGCTGAATGGGGCACCAAGCGTGCCTGCCCGAAGTGCAACACCCGCTTTTACGATCTGGGCAAGGAAGACCCGGTGACCTGCATTTCCTGCGGCTTTGCCTGGGTGCCGGAACCGATTCTGAAGTCCAAGCAGACGACTCCGTTTGAAGCCATCAAGCCGCAGGCCGCCGAAGGCGCCGACAATGATGTGGCGGTGGATGAGGATCTGGATCTCGACACCGATGTCGAGGCCGGCGAAGCCGATGGCGACGTTGACCTGGGCGGCGACGATGATCTGGGCGTCGTTTCCGAAGGCGGCGACGACGAGAATTGACGATTATGCCGGGGCGGTGAAATTTTCGGCTTGCACGGCCGGAAAGTTTCGCCTAACCGGCCGCTCCCGGCGCTGCTGCAGAGCAGCGACCGCCAAAGGGTGCGGGGCCTTAGCTCAGCTGGGAGAGCGCTACAATGGCATTGTAGAGGTCAGCGGTTCGATCCCGCTAGGCTCCACCATCCCGCCCAAAAAACCCCGGCAGCGATGCCGGGGTTTTTGCTTTTGGGCCGAATCGCTGGCAGAGCCGGCGCCCATGAGCAGCCGTTCCGATTATCGCGCCCACCGCATCATCCCCACCCGCTGGCTGGACAATGATGCCTATGGCCACGTCAACAACGTGGTCTACTACAGCTGGTTCGATACCGCGGTGAACGCCTGGCTGATCGAAGCCGGCCTGCTCGACATTCATCACGGCAATCCCATCGGCCTGGTGGTGGAGACGGGGTGCAAATATCACCGCAGCGTCGCCTTTCCCGAAAGCGTGGAGGCACATCTGCGCATCGTCAGGCTGGGCAACAGCAGCGTGCGCTGGGAGGTGGGGCTGTTCACCGCCGGCCATGATGGTCCGGCCGCCGAGGGCCATTTCGTCCATGTCTATGTCGACCGGGTGACGCGCCGGCCCAGCCCGCTGCCAGACAGCTGGCGGCAGGTCTTGTTGCCGCTGGTGGTTGCGCAAGGCGACGCCACGCCTTAAGCGCCCGCGATGCACACGCCAGACGATTCGATCCTCATCCTCGATTTCGGCAGCCAGGTGACGCAGCTGATCGCCCGGCGCATCCGCGAAGCCGGCGTCTATTGCGAGATTGTGCCCTTCGCCAAAGGCGCCGAGGCCTTTGCCCGCATGCAGCCCAAGGGCGTGATCCTGTCGGGCAGCCCGGCCAACATCAGCGACGCGAATGGCCCGCGCATCCCCGATGCCGTGCTGGCCGCCGATGTGCCGCTGCTCGGCATCTGTTATGGCGAACAGTCGCTGTGCTACCAGCTCGGCGGCGCCGTGGTCGCGTCTGATCATCGCGAATTCGGCCGGGCCGAGATCGAGATTGTCGATGATTGCGCCTTCTTTGCCGGCGTCTGGGCCAAAGGCGACCGGCCGACGGTGTGGATGAGCCATGGTGACCGCATCGATGTCATCCCGCCGGGTTTCCGCGCCGTTGCCGTCAGCCCCGGCGCCCCCTTTGCCGCCATCGCCAATGATGAGGCCCGCCGTTATGGCGTGCAGTTCCATCCGGAGGTGGTGCACACCCCCGATGGCGCGGCCCTGTTGAAGAACTTCGTCGTCAATGTCTGCGGTGTCACGCCCAACTGGTCGATGGCTGGCTTCCGCGCTGCCAAGATTGCCGAGATCCGCGAGCAGGTGGGTGACGGCAAGGTGATCTGCGGCCTGTCGGGCGGGGTCGATTCGGCCGTTGCCGCCGTGCTGATCCACGAAGCCATTGGCGACCAGCTGACCTGCGTGTTCGTCGATCACGGCCTGATGCGGCTGGGCGAGGCCGAACAGGTGGTGAGCCTGTTCCGCGAGCATTATCACATCCCGCTGGTGCATGTGGAAGCCGAAGCCTTGTTCCTCGGCGGCCTGGCCGGCGTCACCGACCCGGAAGCCAAGCGCAAGTTCGTCGGCAAGACCTTCATCGAGGTGTTCGAGGCCGAGGCGAAAAAGCTCGGCGGGGCTGATTTCCTCGCCCAGGGCACGCTTTATCCCGATGTGATCGAAAGCGTGTCGTTCACCGGCGGCCCCAGCGTGACGATCAAGAGCCACCACAATGTCGGCGGCCTGCCCGAGCGCATGAACATGAAGCTGGTCGAGCCCTTACGCGAACTGTTCAAGGACGAGGTGCGCCGGCTGGGCGTGGAATTGGGCTTGCCGCCGGCGTTCGTTGGCCGCCACCCGTTCCCCGGCCCGGGCCTCGCCATCCGCATCCCAGGCGAGGTGACGAAGGAGGCGTGCGACACGCTGCGCAAGGCCGATGCCATCTATCTGGACGAGATCCGCAAGGCCGGCCTGTATGACGAGATCTGGCAGGCCTTTGCCGTGCTGCTGCCGGTGCGCACGGTGGGCGTGATGGGCGACGGCCGCACCTATGACCGGGTCTGCGGCCTGCGCGCCGTGACCTCGGTGGATGGCATGACCGCCGATGTCTATCCGTTCGAGGCCAGCTTCCTCACCCGCACCGCCACCCGCATCGTCAACGAGGTGAAGGGCATCAACCGCGTGGTCTATGACTATACGTCAAAGCCGCCCGGCACCATCGAGTGGGAATAATTTTTGCCCATCCGAGAGTATCCGAAACTACGCCAGAATACGCTCTAACACACTGAAACGCAAAAATAATTTATCCAAAGCCTATCGAAGTCTATCGGTGGGCATAGAACGCGTCTGTCGGGTCTGGTGACGGACCCGCCCCCCGTTGATCATCCGGAAAATCGAAAGTACCGTCAAAGCGACCGAGGCCAATGACGGTACTTTGTTCAGCCTAACTGGCTGAAATTAAACATAGTTCTCCGCCTGACGCCTCCAAAAACCGCGTGACGGTCCTTTTTCCGCGAGGAGGCCCAAATGTTGACGGACGCAGCACTCAAGTGCCTGAAACCAAAAGCGAAAATGTACAAGGTGACCGATCGTGACGGCATGTATGTGCGCGTCGCGCCGACAGGCGGCATCTCGTTCCGGCTCGACTACCGGCTGAACGGGAGGCGGGAGACCGTCCATCTCGGCAAGTACGCCCGAGATGGGATCTCACTCGCCCGGGCGCGCGAACTGTGCCTGGATGCGAAACGGATGATCGCTGAGGGGCGATCCCCCGCCATCGAGAAGCAGCGGGATAAGCGCCGGATCAAGGAGGCCAAGAGCTTCGGCGAGTTCGGCGAGAAGTGGCTGACGGGCGCGCCCATGGCCGACAGCACGCGCGCCATGCGCCGCGCCATCTTCGAGCGTGAACTCAAGCCCGTCTGGCGAAACCGTTTGCTGACCGAGATCACCCCTGATGATCTGCGCGCTCATTGCGCCAAGATCGTGGAACGGGGTGCGCCGGCGACGGCCATCCATGTGCGGGACATCCTGAAGCAGATCTACGCCTTCGCCATTCTTCACGGCGAGAAGGTCGCGAACCCGGCCGATGACGTCGGTCCTGCCTCGATCGCCACCTTCACGCCCAAGGACAGGGCGCTGTCGCCGACCGAGATCCGCATCATGCTCAAGCAGCTCGAGCATATCGCGACGCTGCCGACGATCCGTCTTGGCATGAAGCTCTACCTCCTCACCATGGTCCGGAAGAGCGAGCTGCAGGACGCGGTCTGGGATGAGGTCGACTTCGAGAACGCCGTCTGGACGATTCCGAAGGAGCGCATGAAGCGGTCGAAGCCGCACAATGTCTACCTGTGCCGGCAGACCCTCGACATCATGATCGCGCTCAAGACCTGCGCCGGCAATTCAAGGTATCTGCTGCAGTCCCGCTACGACGCGGACGCGCCGATGTCGCGGGCGACCTTCAACCGGGTCACCTACGCGGTCGTCGAACAGGCCAAGAAGGAGGGGCTGCCGCTGGAGCCGTTCACCGTGCATGACCTGCGACGCACGGGCTCGACGCTGCTCAATGAGCTGGGCTTCAACCGCGACTGGATCGAAAAGTGCCTGGCGCACGAGGACGGGCGTTCATCTCGCGGCGTCTACAACAAGGCGGAATACGAGGTTCAGCGTCGCCACATGATGCAGGAATGGGCCGACACCGTTGATGCCTGGGTCGAGGGCCGGAAATATGTTCCGACGCTGCTGCCACCAGTCATGCCGCCCATCGCGCTCGATCCGGCTCTTTGACCGACCGGGAAGCGGCCAATACGGGTTAACCTTCCACGCCCGCCCCGAATTGTCGCTAGCCGCTCGTCTCCGCTCCCAAGTGACCGGGAAATCTCCCGTTCGCAAGGGTGAGCCGTTGGCGTGCTTCTGTGCTGCCTATAAGACGGTTCCGCGAACACTGCGTCATTGACAATTGGTCATATTTGACGCACAAAGAACCTCAAATGATCAAATATGGAAGTTTACGATGGGATCGCCAAGAGCGAAGTTGGCGCTCGAAGCCTTGGGACGCGACGTCCGCGGTGCTCGCCTCAGGCGCGGCATCGCCGTGGCCGATCTGGCGATCCGGGCGGGCACTTCCGCAAGCAGCGTCACCCGCTTGGAACGCGGGGATCCAGGCGTCGGAATCGGCACGCTTGCTGACGTCCTGGTGGCGCTCGGCATGGTCGAGCGCCTCACCGATCTGATCGATATCCGCAAGGACGATCTGGGGCTCGCTTTGACTGCTGAACGGCAGCCGCGTCGAGGTCGATCGTTCACGGCAAAGCCGCGCAAACGTGGCGAACAGGGCGCGAAGGCCAGCGTTGATCCAGACAGCGTCGATCCAGACGGCGCGACATTCTGATGCCGGATTTTCGCGCCCAGGTCGCTCTCGGCGAAAGCCTCGTGCCCGTCGGCCAGCTCCGGTTCACGCAGGCCGGGCCTCGCCAGTTCTCTGCCTTTTCCTATGACGCGGCCTGGCTCGATAACTCGCGCGCGTTTGCCGTGCAGCCAGACTTTCCGTTGGAGGCCGGCACCTTTCACACGTCGGGCCAGCCAGGAAACAGTCGCGACGCCTTGCCCGGCGCGTTCGCTGACGCTGCGCCGGAAAGCTGGGGGCGCCGGCTGCTGGAACGCGCCTATGGCAACGGCCTTTCCGAATTCGAGTATCTGACGCTCTCCGACGACACATGCAGGCAGGGGGCGCTTCGATTTCTCGACGATGCTGGCAAGGTCATTCGCGGCCGGGCGGCGGACGCGGTTCCGCGGCTTGTCGATCTCCAAGCCATCACCGCGATCGCCCGAGCCTATGAGCAGGGCAAGGACATTTCCGCCGAGGATCTGGAAGCGCTCGCCGGTGCGGGCGGTTCGGGCGGGGCGCGCCCGAAGGCAAATGTCCGAGACGGGGACACGCTTTGGCTTGCCAAGTTCACCTCGGTCCACGACCAGCAGCCGATCGAGCGCGTCGAGGTGGCGACACTACAGCTCGCACGCGCATGCGGCATTCGCACGCCGGAGGCTCGGCTGGAGCTGACTGATACGCCGTTCCCGGTTGCTCTGATCCAGCGGTTCGACAGGCGCAGGACAGCGCGCATCCCTTACATCTCGGCGCGCACGGCTCTCGGGAAAAAAGGGACGGAGCTTGGCGCCTACACCGAGATCGTCGACTTCATGCGTGTTCATTCGGCCGATGCTGCCGCTGATTTCCGCGAACTCTATCTGCGGCTGATTTTCACCATCCTGGTGTCCAACAAGGATGATCACCTCAAAAATCACGGCTTCCTGTATGTGGGGGCCAGACGCTGGCGTCTGTCGCCGGTGTTCGACGTGAACCCCGCGCCGGATCGAAACCCGCACCTCGAAACGGCGATCGTAGAGGGCGGCAAGCATGATCGCTCCATCGAGCTCGCGCTTGAAGCCGCTCCCTTCTTCGAAGTCGATGAGGCGGAAGCCCGGCAGATCATAAGAGAAACGGCGCAGCGCATCTCGGGTGAATGGCGTGAGGCACTTCGCAAGGTTGGCCTCGCGGGAGCGCAAGCGCGCGAGTATGAGGCGGCCTTCGTGAATGATCAGACGGAGCGCGCGCTGACCCTTTAAGGGGTGCTGCGAGACAAAGCTGGGCCGTTATGCCCTCTATCGCGCTCGATCCTGCCCTTTGACCGGGCGGGACTTGCGCTTGGTCACGTCGGGGTGCTGTGCGCGCTGGATCGGCTTCGCGCGCCGCGCCAGCAACCAGGCGTGGACCTCTGCGAGATCCCAGACGATGCAGCGCGGCGACAGCGCGAAGCGGCGTGGAAATTCGCCGCGCTGCTCCATCTCGTAGATTGTGCTGTCGGCCAGGGGCACCATCTCGCGCAGTTGGTGCCGCCGGATGGTCCTCCTGATCTCCAAAGGCTCGCTCTGACCCATAACTAATCTCCTTCGCGGCTGTCGCTGGCGATTGAGACCGATAGGTGCCGATGCCGGAAGTCCCTCCCGAGTGGCGTGCGGCAATCTAGCCCGCCTTATTCATGAGCCTTCCTGTCAGGGCGTTGCCGATCCGGCATTGCGGTTTGGCGACGGACACGGAACGCAGTTTTTGGTGGCGCGGGGAACGGCGCGCTTTCGGGTGTTTGCGGAGTTGCGGGGATGGGCTTGATTGGCGGCACGGCCGCGACGGTTATGGGCTGGCGGCGCGCAAGCTGAGGGCGACGTGACGGAACAGCGCCGCATCGGGGCACCCGCCTGCGCTTCAGCGAAGCGAGCACGCCTGACCTCATCGCGGCCGTGCGGCGCGGGCAGTTGGATATCGGTGTTGTAGCCGAGGCTTCGCCTGGGCAGGGCTATGCCATCACCCATCTTTGGGAAGAACCCGTCTACCTGGCCATGCCGGAAGGTGACCCGATCGCCGACCAGAAGGCAATTCGATGGTGCGAGCTGCGCGATCGCCACTTCGTGGTGACTGACCTGGTGACGGGCGATTTCGCGAAGGCGTATCTCGAGCGGCAACTCCAGGCTCCGCGTAATGCACTGCGCGTCGAGCAGTTGTCTGTGACGCGAGAGTCGTTGATGCAGATCGTCGCCCACGGCGGCGGCGTCACCATCGCGGGCAGCGCTCATGTCCGTGTTGGTCTTTCCGGCGTCACCTTCCGTCCGATCGAGGACGCCATGCTTCGCTATGGCGCGGTCCATTCGCGTGGGACTCTCCACAGGGATCTCGAACATCTGCTGACATTGTCGAAGTCCGTCTCAGAGAAGGACCAGGCGAGGTTCGTCCGCCAGCGCCTCATCCGCCATGAGCTGCGGCGCGAGGTGCGTGCTGACCGCTATCGCGGTGCGCGCGGGCGGACCCCCGATCGGTTGCAATGAAGCGCTCGAGCATGGGCACGATCAGCTTTGTCGGGTCGCCGATGGTCTGGCCTTGTTCGCGGCCGAGTGCTGCGGCGTAGGCGACGAGGTCGCGATGCAACTGCGCAGGGAGTTCAATCGTCACTTTCACCGGCTTGTCGTCAATGATCGGGCCGAGCTTCAGCTTGGTCATCACAACCCTCCATAAGGTTCGAGCACGAGGTCGCGGGTGACGATGACACGCACGGGGAACCCCGGTCTGATCGTCAGGGTCGGCGCGACATTGAGCTGCCGACGGATGATCTGCTGGCCGGCGTCGTTGATCGTGTCTTGTGCACCGTTGCGGATCGCTCGGAGCAGCCGATCCTGATCGTCAACGGCGAGTTCGGCGCCGACCGACAGCAGGGTCGACAGGCCGGCAGCCTTGGCGAGATCCCACCAGTGATAATCGACGCCATCCTGCAGACCCGCATAGCCTTGCGCGTCGGCTCCGGGTTGACGTTCCAGGACAATCGAACGGCCGTTCGGCAGAATGAGCCGCTTCCAGACCAGCAGCACCCGGCGCTGACCGAAGCCGACGTCGTTGCTGTACTCGCCGATCAGCCGCGTGCCCTGCGGGACGAGCAGGATGCGCCCGGTGGGGCTGTCGTAGACATGCTCCGTGACCTGCGCGGTGATCTGGCCCGGCAGGTCGGATCGGATGCCCGTGATGAGGGCCGCGGCGATGACGGCGCCGGTCTGAAGCACATAGGGCGATGCCGGAGCCATCACGCGATCGGGCGAGACGGTGCGGCGGTCCACGCCCGCATTCAGGAATGCGAGCTGGCGATCCTGCGCCGTCGGTGCGCCTTGCTGGCCCGGAAGGCCCAGACCGGCGAGGCTCGGGCTGCCCGGTCCGCCAACTGTCGCAATCGGAGCTGCGACGCGCGCCTCCGTCTGGAAGAAGACGCGGCTCGTTCGGGCAGCTTCTTCTTCCGCGCGCCTGCGCTGCTCGACCGGATCGACGGTGGGCGCTGCCGCCATCGGCGGTGTGACGGGCTGGCCACGATTCTGCGCATCGAGGATGGGGCGCCCCAGATCCCCGGGCAGCGGAGGCCCGAGCACCGGGCCGGTGTAGTCGCGTGGCAGGCCGGCGAGCCCGTCCGCGGTTCGCCGGTTCTGCGTGGAGTAGAGCTCCTCACTGCCAGGACCGATGTTGCGCGTCTGAAGCGCATAGATGAGCGCGCCGCCGACCCCGAGGGCGGCGACGAGGCTGAGACCGCCCAGCACCTTGCGCGACAAGCGTGTGACCCGGGGCGGTTCGCCGCGCAGCCGCATGGGCGCAGCGGCGTCGCCGGGCTGTGTGCCAACCAGCGGTGCGTCGGCACCGCTCTGCGGGTCGCGCTCGCTCATGACGCGGGCCTCCCATCGGTGCGCACGATCCGGACCTCTGCTGGCGCTCGCCACTGCCGAGACGGAGCTCGGCGGCGCCGAACAAGCGGTCGACGATCAGGATGTTCTGGTGAATCCTGCTGTTGGCAATCTGCGGTTCGCCATCGGCGCCGATCACGAAGAGCGGCGGCATCTCGCCCTGAACGATCCCGCGCGGAAACTCGACATAGACGCGACGCCCGTCGTCGTAGACCGAGATTGGCCGCCACGGCGGCGTGTCTCCCGTGAGGCCGTAGCGATAGTTCCGTGCCGCAACGGCCGGGATCACTGGCGTTGCGGGCACCGCCTGGCCCGGCCCGGCGGGCGGCGGCGGATAGGCCCAGGCGACGGCCGGCATATAGGGGCGTTCGCCCGAGCGCAGCTCGATCATGTAGATGCGCCGGTCAGTGGTGATGACCAGATTGGTCGTGATGTCTGGCCGCTGCCGGCTTTACGAGAACATGGACGCGGCGCGTGATGCCCGAGCCGCTCTCGGTGTCACCGATGATCCAGCGCGCCGTGTCGCCCGCAGCAATCGGGCCGGCGCCAGTCAGGCTTTCGCTGGGTTCCAGCGCGATGTTGGTGATCTGCCCGGGAGCGGCATAGACTTGATAGAGCGCGCCCTCGCTCCAGGGATAGATCTGGATCGAGTTGAAGTAGCCCTCGCGACGTGGCTCGACGCGCGCGGCGGCATTGGCATTCTCAACGCGGCCCGCTGGGGTCCCTGCGGCAGCACCACCGCGCGCGGGTGTCCAGGCGGGCGGTGTGTGAAGCGGCCTAGGTGGCGCCTCCGTGACGGCAGCCGGCACCGGGGGAAGCGGCGGTACATCGGCGTCATAGCTGATCTGCGGCGGTCGGTTGGTCGCGCAGCCGGCCAGCGTCAATCCGGAAATCAGTAAAAGCGCAGAGCCTGATAGGCGGATGCCACGGCTCGCGGGTCGGCGGCGATGATCTCTCATTGCCCCATCTCCCGCGACCAGTTGATGGCGTTGACGTAGATCCCGAGCGGATTGGCCCGCAGCCGCTCTGCATCGCGCGGGGGTTGGATCACGATGGTCAGGATGGCCGTCCAGCGCTGTGTCGTGGAGAGCTGGCCGTTCTCGTACTGGCGTTCGGTCCAGGCGACGCGGAAGCTATCAAGCGACGCGCGGATAACGCTCGACACCTCGATCGATACTTGCTGCTTCCCGACGCGGGTGAACGGATCGTTGGCGCGGGCGAAGTCGTTGAGGGCCGCCGCGCCGCGATCGGTCGTGAACTCGTAGGCGCGCAGCCAATTCTGCCGCACAACGATGGCGTCCGCGGGGATCGAGCGGACCTGCTCGATGAACCGCGCCAGATGCCAGGCCACCTGCGGGTCGGTCGGGCGGTAGTCGGCCTGCGCTGGCGCGACCGCCTGCGCCTGGCCGAGATTGTCGACCTGGACCACCCACGGGACGATGGTCCCGCGCGCCGTCTGCCAGACCAGCGCGGCAGCGAAGCCGGCGGAGAGGATCAGGCAACCGAAGGCCATGAGCCGCCAGTTTCGGGCCTGGACACGCGCTGAGCCGATCCGATCGTCCCAGATCTGCGCTGCGCGCTGATACGGCGTCTCGGGCTCAGGCGTCTTGCCATAGTGGGTTGCGGGTCGCTTGAAGAAGCTCATGTGCGGTCGCCTCCGGAGAGATTGATGGAAGAGCCGCCGCCATGGCTGTCGCCCGATCGGATCGCGTGTGCCGCGAGCGTGATGCCGTGGCTCATGGTCTGCCCACGCCGCATGCGTTGCGCCCACGCCGGCGGGTTGGCGGCCGAGCCTGCGGCTGCCGGTGCGGCCGAACCGGCATCATTCGCGACCGTTCCCATGCTCGAGGAGCCGCCGGTGGCGCCGAAGCCGCTTTTGACGCCATCGGCGAAGCTCGAGCGAACGCTTTGCGCCGCCCGGCGCAGCGGAGAGGCTGCCGCGCCGCTGGCCGCTCGTGCGACACCGCCGAGGCCTGACGCGACGCCAGCGGCGCCCGACTGGCCGAGGGAACCGAGACTGTAGGCTGCGGAGGCGGCTCCCGCCGCGCTGGCTCCACCGCGCACGGCGGCGGCGGCGCCGGAAATGGCGCTGGCGCCACCGCGCAGGGCGAGCCCGGCCGCGCCGCCGGCAGCCATGGCTGCGCCGCCCGCGACGAGGCCGGTGCCGATGGCGGAGCCTGCGCCGAGTTGCGGGCCGCCGGAAACGATGCCGTTGGCGATACCCGGACCGAAGATGCCGAGACCGAGAAGCGACAGCGCCGCCAATACGACGGCCATTGCGTCGTCGATCGTCGGTGGCTGGCCGCCGAAGCCTGCCGTGAACTGGCTGAACAGAGTCGAGCCGATGCCGATGATGACGGCGAGCACCAGCACCTTGATCCCAGACGAGATGACGTTGCCGAGCACGCGCTCGGCCATGAAGGCGGTCTTTCCGAACAGGCCGAACGGGATCAGGACGAAGCCGGCCAACGTGGTCAGCTTGAATTCGATCAGCGTGATGAAGAGCTGGATGGCGAGGATGAAGAAGGCGAGCAGCACCAGCGCCCAGGCGAAGAGCAAGCAGGCGATCTGGATGAAGTTCTCGAAAAAGGCGATCCAGCCCATCAGGTTTGAGATGGCTTCGAGCAGCGGCCTCGCTGCATCGAGACCCGTCTGCGCAACCCGGCCCGGGCGCATCAGGTCCTGGATGGAAAACCCGGTGCCAGACGCCTGAAGTCCGAGGCCGGCGAAGCTTTCGAAGACGATCCGCGCGAGGTTGTTCCAGTTGCCGATGATGTAGGCGAAGACGCCCACAAACAGCGTCTTCTTCACCAGACGCGCGATGATGTCGTCGTCCGCGCCCCAGCTCCAGAACAGGGCAGCCAGCGTGACGTCGATGACGATCAGCGTCGTCGCGATGAACGCTACCTCGCCGCCGAGCAGACCGAACCCGCTGTCGATGTAGGAGGTGAAGACCCCGAGGAAATTGTCGATGACGCCGCTGCCGCCCATGGTTCAACGCCCTTCGTCGGCGCGTCGCGGCGCGGTGCCCAGCCCAAGGAAACGGTCGCGGGTTTCGGCCCAGATGCGCAGACACTCGCTGTCCCTGGTGACGTGCACCCCTGAATTGGTCCCATTTTTGGGTAGAGTCCGTTTCTCGAGGAGACGGACGAATGAAGCGGAGCAGGTTTTCGGACGAGCAGATCATTGGGATCGTGAAGGAGCAGGAGGCGGGCATGGCGACTGCCGAGGTCTGCCGGCGGCACGGGATCAGTTCGGCGACGTTCTACAAATGGAAGGCCAAGTACGGTGGCCTGGAGGTGTCCGAGGCCAAGCGGCTTCGGTCGCTGGAGGATGAGAACGCCAAGCTGAAGAAGCTGCTGGCGGAGGCGATGCTGGATATCGCCGTGTTGAAAGACATCAGCTCAAAAAAATGGTGACGCCCGACGCGAAGCGGAATGCGGTCGTCCATGCCCGGGAGACGTTCGGGCTGAGCGAGCGGCGGGCGTGTCGTCTGATCGGTGTCGCGAGGCGGGTGGTTCGATATGAACCGACCCGTCCCGATGATGCTGGCTTGCGCACCAGGTTGCGTGAGCTGGCTGGCGAACGGCGGCGGTTCGGCTATCGGCGCCTGGGGTATCTGCTGGCGCGCGAAGGGCATGCGCCGAACCACAAGAAGCTCCTGCGGATCTACCGGGAAGAAGGGTTGAAGGTGCGCCGCCGTGGCGGCCGCAAGCGGGCGTTGGGCACCAGGGCACCTATGACGATGCCGCAGGGGCCGAACCAGCGCTGGTCACTCGACTTCGTCAGTGATGCGTTCGCCTGCGGCCGGCGCTTCCGCATCCTGTGCGTGGTCGACGACTTCACGCGTGAGTGCCTGGCGCTGGTGGCCGACACGTCGCTGTCCGGTGCAAGGGTGGCGCGGGAGTTGGACAGCTTGGCGGCCGTCCGCGGCAAGCCCCTGACGGTGGTCAGCGACAATGGCACCGAACTGACCTCGACCTCCATCCTGCGCTGGTCACAGGAGCGGCAGGTGGAATGGCACTACATCATGCCGGGCAAGCCGACGCAGAACGCCTTCGTGGAGAGCTTCAATGGCCGGCTGCGCGACGAATGCCTGAACGAGACCCTGTTCACATCGCTGGCGCACGCCAGATCGATCCTCGCGGCCTGGAAGCACGACTACAACACCGTCAGGCCGCACTCGAAACTGGGCGGATGCACCCCTGCCGAGATCGCCGGCCAACGGGGTTGGGGGCATGCCCCCAACCCCGTTGCCATCACATCAACCATCAGCCATCAATGACCTGCTTCCCGTTTCCTGGGCCGTTTTGAGCTGGAATT